>JAIUOT010000001.1 GCA_020161015.1 Actinomycetota bacterium
GCGACCGTGCCGACGCCGACCTCGCTGACGAGCTTGACGTGCACGCGTGCCCGCGGGTTGGCGTTCTTGAGGTCGTGGATGAGCTGGGCGAGGTCCTCGATGGAGTAGATGTCGTGGTGCGGCGGCGGCGAGATCAGGCCCACGCCGGGCGTCGAGTGCCGGGTCTTGGCGACCCACGGGTAGACCTTCTGGCCGGGCAGCTGGCCGCCTTCGCCGGGCTTGGCGCCCTGCGCCATCTTGATCTGGATGTCGGTGGCGTTGGTCAGGTAGTCGCTGGTCACCCCGAAGCGGCCGGACGCCACCTGCTTGATCGCGCTGCGGCGCTCGGGATCGTAGAGACGGTCGACGTCCTCGCCGCCCTCACCGGTGTTGGACTTGCCGCCCAGCCGGTTCATGGCGATCGCCAGCGTCTCGTGCGCCTCCTTGCTGATCGAGCCGTAGCTCATGGCGCCGGTGGAGAACCGCTTCACGATCGCGCTGACCGGCTCCACCTCGTCGATCGGCACGCTCTCCCGCCCGGAGTCGAACTCCAGCAGGCCGCGAAGGGTCATCAGCCGCTCGGACTGGTCGTCCACGCGGGCGGTGTAGGCCTTGAACACGTCGTAGCGCTTCTGCCGCGTGGAGTGCTGGAGCCGGAAGACGGTCTCGGGGTCGAACAGGTGCGGCGGCCCCTCCCGGCGCCACTTGTACTCCCCACCCCCCGACAGGGTGCGGTGCGGCAACGGGATGCCGTCCGGCGGGTACGCGCGGGCGTGTCGCCGCGCCACCTCCTCCGCGATCTCGTCCAGGCCGATGCCCTCGATCCGGCTGGTGGTGCCGGTGAAGTACCGCTCGACGAGCTCGCTCGACAGCCCGAGCGCCTCGAAGATCTGCGCGCCGGTGTAGGACGCGATGGTGGAGACGCCCATCTTGGACATCACCTTGAGCACGCCCTTGCCGAGTGCCTTCCGGACGTTGTAGACGGCCTTCTCCGGCTCGACGTTCACCAGCCACTCGCGACGAGCGAGGTCCTCTGCGCTCTCGAAGGCGAGGTACGGGTTCACCGCTGCCGCGCCGTAGCCGATCAGCAGCGCCACGTGGTGCACCTCGCGGACGTCGCCGGCCTCGACGATCAGGCCGACCTGGGTGCGCGTCTTCTCGCGCACGAGGTGGTGGTGGATCGCCGCGGTGAGCAGCAGGGACGGGATCGGCGCCAGCTCGGCGTTGGAGTGCCGGTCGGAAAGGATGATCGTCCGCGCACCGCCGGCGATGGCCTCGCTGACCGCAGCGCACAGCTCGTCCAGGCGGGCCCGCAGCGCGGCGCCGCCGCCCTCCACGGGGTACAGGCCGCGCACGACGTGGGTGTCGTAGGCGGGCATGGAGCCGTCCCGGTTGATCCGCACCAGCTTGGCCAGCTGGTCGGAGTCGAGGATCGGGTAGCCGATCACGATCTGGCGACAGGACTCCGGGCCGGGCTCGAGCAGGTTGCCTTCGGGGCCGAACGTGGCCGACAGCGAGGTGACCAGCTCCTCGCGGATCGCGTCCAGCGGCGGGTTGGTCACCTGGGCGAACAGCTGCGCGAAGTAGTCGAAGAGCAGCCGCGGGCGGTCGCTCAGCACGGCGACGGGGGTGTCGGAGCCCATCGACCCGATCGGCTCGGCGCCGGTGTTGGCCATCGGTGCGATGATCATCCGCTGCTCTTCGTGCGTGAAGCCGAAGACCTGCTGGCGCCGGGTGACGGAGGCATGGCTGTGCACGACGTGCTGCTGCTCCGGCAGGTCGTCGAGGTCGACCCGCCCCTCCTCCAGCCACTGCGCGTACGGGTGCTCCGCCGCGAGGGCTGCCTTGATCTCGTCGTCGTTGATCAGGCGGTGCTGCTCCAGGTCCACCAGCAGCATCCGGCCGGGCTTCATGCGGCCCTTCTCGATCACCCTGGTCGGCTCGACCTCGAGCACGCCCGCCTCGGAGGCGAAGATCACCAGGCCCTCGTCGGTGACCCAGTACCGGCCCGGACGCAGGCCGTTGCGGTCGAGCACCGCGCCGATCAGCGTGCCGTCGGTGAAGGTGACCGACGCCGGCCCGTCCCACGGCTCCATCATCGAGGCGTGGAAGGAGTAGAACGCGCGTCGGGCGTCGTCCATCTCGGTGTGGTTCTCCCACGCCTCGGGGATCATCATCAGCACCGCGTGCGGCAGCGAGCGTCCCCCCAGGTGGAGCAGTTCGAGCACCTCGTCGAAGGACGCGGAGTCCGACCCGCCCGGGGTGCAGATCGGGAAGGTGCGGGACAGGTCGCCGGCGATGGTGTCGGTGGCCAGCAGCGCCTCGCGGGCCCGCATCCAGTTGCGGTTGCCCTTCACGGTGTTGATCTCGCCGTTGTGCGCCATCAGCCGGTAGGGGTGAGCGAGCTCCCAGGCGGGGAAGGTGTTGGTCGAGAACCGGGAGTGCACCAGCGACAGTGCGCTCTCCACCCGCTCGTCGAGCAGGTCGGGGAACACCTCGGCCAGCTGCTGCGTGGTGAGCATGCCCTTGTAGACCGTCGTGCGCCCCGACAGCGAGGCGAAGTAGACGCCAGCCTCGTTGCGGGCGCGCTGCCGCAGCGGGTAGACCGCGCGGTCGAGCTCGAGACCGCCGGCCAGGCCCGCCGTCGACACGAAGAACTGCTCGAAGTGCGGCATGTTGCGCGCCGAGATCGGGCTGAGCGTCGAGGAGTCGGTCGGCACCGGCCGCCAGCCGTGGATGACCAGTCCCTCCTCGGTGGCGAGGAACTCGATGGTCCGCTTGGCGGACGCGCGCGCGACCGGCTCGGTGGGCAGGAACGCCATGCCCATCGCGTAGTGGCCGGGCTCGGGGAGGTCGAAGTCGACGACCTGGCGCAGGAAGCGGTCCGGCACCTGGAGGAGCATCCCCGCGCCGTCGCCCGCGGCGGGGTCCGCGCCGGTGGCGCCACGGTGGTCGAGGTTCTCCAGGGCGATCAGGCCCTTGCTGACGATGTCGTGGCTGGCCACGCCGGAGAGCTGGGCGATGAAGGCGACGCCGCAGGCGTCATGCTCGTACGCGGGGTCGTAGAGGCCCTCGCCGGGCCGCCCTGGCATCGTCATCAACGCCATCTGATCACTCCCATCTGCGCGAGCGCGCGGGGCGGGTGCGGCCGGTCGGCCAGCACGCCGACACTGCACGCTAGAGGCCGGAGCCTACCTGAAGCCAGGTGGGCTCCCCTTGCGTCCGATTGCATTCTGGACGGCCCCTGAGCGGGCGGCGTCCCGGATGCTGATCGTTGCGTCCAGTATACGGAACAGCTCAGTCCTTGGCCGCCACCGGCGGCTCCGGCGTGGACGGCGGCGCGTCCGACCCCTGCTCCGCAGTCCCGATCACCGGTGCCTCCGCACCGGGCTCCGGCGCGTCGCCCTCCGCCGTCGGGGACGGGGCGCCGGCCCCGAACTCCACCACGTCCTCGCGCCCCGGACGGAACTTCGACAGCCACGCGAACAGGGCGACGCCGCTGAGGCAGATGAGGATGGCCACCGCCTCGTTGAAGCGGATCGGACCGAAGGTGTCGTAGGAGTAGTCGAGCCGGATGTGCTCGGTGAACGTGCGGCCGAAGCCGTACAGTGCGATGTACAGGGCGAACACCTTGCCCCTGCCCAGGCGGAAGCGCCGGTCGGCCCACAGCAGCGTGCCGGCCACGAACAGGTTCCACACCGACTCGTAGAGGAAGGTCGGGTGGAAGGTGGCGTACTCCTCGAACCCGGGCGCGCGGTGGGCCGGGTCGATCTCCAGCCCCCAGGGCAGGTCGGTGGGCTGGCCGTAGAGCTCCTGGTTGAACCAGTTGCCGAACCGTCCGAACGCCTGGCCGACAGCGATGCCGGGAGCCAGCGCGTCGGCGAGGGCGGCGAAGGCCACCTTCTGGCGGCGGGCGGCGATCCAGGCGGCGAGCGCCCCGGCGCCGATCGCGCCGTAGATCGCGATCCCGCCCTCCCAGATCGCCCACCAGTGCTGGGTGGCGGTCGGCCCGACGTAGTCGCCGAGGTGGGTGAGCACGTGGTAGATGCGGGCACCGACGATGCCGATCGGGATCGCCCACAACAGGATGGTCTCGAAGCTCTCGGTGCGGCCACCCCGGGCCCGCCACCGGCGCACGCCGATCATCCAGGCGAAGACGATGCCGGTGATCAGGCACAGCGCGTAGATGTGGATCGTCAGCGGGCCGACCTGGAAGGAGCTGATCGACGGGCTCGGGATGAACAGGATCACGGGGCCATCCTTACCGTCCGGTCAACCCTGTTGTCGAACGAGCCGCTCGATGTCGGCCCGGTAGGTGCCGATCGGGGTCCCCTGCGTCCACACGACCACGCCGCGCCGGGCGGCGTCGACGCCGATCACCTGCGCGGTGTGGTTGACGTCGTAGCCCCCGTCGGGCCGCTTCTCCACGCCCTCGATCGCCACCCCCACCGCCGCGGCGACGCTCGCGATCGTCTCGGGCCGGCCGGTGAGCCCGATGAAGTCCGGGTCGATCCGGGCGAGGTAGGTGGCGAGCACGTCCGGGGTGTCCCGCTCGGGGTCCACCGTCACCAGGAGCACCTGCACCTTCGCCCGCACGTCTGCCGGGAGCCGGTTCAGGGCGGAGGCAAGGTCGGTCATCACCCCCAGGCAGATGTCGGGGCAGTTGGTGTAGCCGAAGTAGAGCACGAGGACCGGCCGGTCGCTGCCGGTGCGCAGGTCGAAGGCGGCACCGGTGGACGCCTCGAGCGTCACGTCCGGCAGCACGTACGGCTCGGTGAGTTCCGCGCCCAGGAACCCCGGCGTGGGCGCCGTCGGGGACGGGCCGGTCACGGTCGCCGCGGGCGTGCACCCGGCCAGCAGCGCGAGCGCCAGCGCGGTCGCAGCCACCAGCCGTCCCCGTCGCACCCACCCATGATGCCCGGTGCCCCTGGAGACCGTGGCGCGCTGAGGGAGCGCTCGGCGCTGCGGCACCGTCCCGGCCTCAGCGACGGACGCCGGCGGTCAGGTCGGCGAGCACGGCCCGCAGGCCCGACAGGTCGTCGGGGGTCCCGGCCTCCTCGGCCGCGAGCAGGGGCTTGATGAACGCGGAGCCGACGATCACGGCGTCCGCGTAGGCGCACACGTCGGCCGCCTGGTCGCCGTTCGACACCCCCAGACCGACGCCGACCGGCATCCCCGGCGCCAGCGCGCGGATCCGGGCGACGAGCTCCGGAGCGGCCGTCGGGCTGGCCGAGCGGGTGCCCGTGACCCCCATCACCGCGGTCGCGTACATCCAGCCGCGACAGGCTGCGGCGGTGGCCACGATGCGCTCGTCGGTCGAGGACGGCGAGACGAGGAAGATCCGGTCGAGCCCGTGGGCCTGTGAGGCGGCGATCCACTCGCCCGCCTCGTCCGGGATCAGGTCGGGCGTGATCAGCCCAGAGCCCCCGGCGGCCGCGAGGTCGCGGGCGAAGGCCTCGACGCCGTAGCGGTCGACGAGGTTCCAGTAGGTCATCACCACGGCCGGCGTGCCCGTGCTGCGGACGGCCTCCACCGCGGCGAACACGTCCCGGGTGCGGACGCCGCGCGCGAGCGCGGCCGTCCCGGCCCGCTGGATCACGGGACCGTCCATCATCGGGTCGGAGTACGGCAGGCCGATCTCGACGAGGTCGACCCCCGGCCCCTCTCCCCCCTCGCCGCACAGCGCCCTCAGCGCGGCCAGCGAGCCGGGCACCGTCGGGTAGCCGACCGGGAGGTAGCCGACGAGGGCCCCCCTGCCCTGCTGCTTCGCCGCAGCGAACGCGGCCGCGGAACCGGCCGCCGGGCCCGCCGTGACGCTCATGCCGCACCCCCGGTCGCGGAGTCGGGCTTGCCGGTGAGGCCGAAGTAGCGGATGGCGGTGTCCACGTCCTTGTCACCGCGCCCGGACAGGCAGATGACGATCGTTGGGGAGGCGTCCGGCTGTTCGACGGCCAGGCGCCGGCCCAGGCGCATGACGCCGGCCAGGGCGTGGGCGGACTCGATCGCCGGCATGATGCCCTCGGTGCGCGTGAGCACCTCGAAGGCGTCCATGGCCTCCGCGTCGGTCACCGCCTCGTAGGTCGCGCGTCCGGTGGCCGCGAGCCAGGAGTGCTCAGGCCCGACGCCCGGGTAGTCCAGCCCCGCAGAGATGGAGTGCGACTCCATCGTCTGGCCGTCGGCGTCCTGGAGGATGTAGGTCCGCATGCCGTGCAGGACGCCCACCGAGCCGCCCTCGATGGCCGCGGCGTGGCGACCCGTCTCCACGCCGTCACCGCCGGCCTCGAACCCGTACAGCGCCACCTCCGGGGTGTCGATGAACTCCGCGAAGGTGCCCATGGCGTTGGACCCGCCGCCGACGCACGCCGCGACCCCGTCGGGGAGGCGACCGTAGCGGTCGAGCATCTGCGCGCGGATCTCGGCGCTGATCACGCGGTGGAACTCCTTGACCATCTTCGGGAACGGGTGCGGCCCGGCCACCGTGCCGATCAGGTAGTGGGTGTTGTCGACGCTGGCCACCCAGTCGCGCATGGCCTCGTTCATCGCGTCCTTGAGCGTCTGGCTGCCGGACTCGACCGCGATCACCTCGGCGCCGAGCAACTGCATCCGGGCGACGTTGAGCGCCTGCCGGTCGGTGTCCACCCGGCCCATGTAGACCCGGCACTCCATGCCCAGCAGGGCCGCAGCTGTCGCCGTGGCGACGCCGTGCTGGCCGGCGCCGGTCTCCGCGATCACTCGCGTCTTGCCCATACGGCGGGTCAGGAGCGCCTGCCCGAGGACGTTGTTGATCTTGTGGGAGCCGGTGTGGTTGAGGTCCTCACGCTTGAGGAGCACCCGGACGTTGCCGCAGTGCCGGCTGAACCGCGGCGCGTCGGTGAGCGGCGTCGGGCGTCCGGAGTAGTTGCGCCGCAGGTCGTCGAGCTCGCGCCAGAACCCCGGGTCCCCCATCGCGGCGTCGAACTCGGCCTCGAGCTGGTTGAGCGCAGCGACGAGGGCCTCGGGAACGTAGCGGCCACCGAAGATGTCGTAGTGACCGGCGGCGTCGGGCAGCGATGTAGGGGTCACCGCCCTATTCACTCACACTCCGGCCGCAGAGTCATGCCAGCGACCGGAGGGCGGCCACCGCGGACGCCGGGTCTCCCGAGCGCACCAGCAGTTCGCCCACCAGGACGGCGTCCGCGCCTGCGGAGCGCATCCGGGCCGCGTCCTCGACGCTGAGGATCCCGGACTCGGCGACCTTGACCGCCTCGTCGCCGATCAGCTCAGCAAGTTCTTGGAAATGGTTCAAGTCGACCTCGAGGGTCTTGAGGTCGCGGTTGTTCACGCCGATCAGCGTGGCCCCGGCGGCGAGCGCGCGCCGCACCTCTTCTGCGGTGTGGGTCTCGACGAGGCAGGTCACGCCGAGGCGGCCGGCGAGATTGAGGAAGGCGGTGAGGTCGTCCTGGTCGAGCGCCGCGACGATCAGGAGGGCGAGGTCGGCGCCGGCGGCCCGCCCCTCCCACAACTGGTACTCGGTGACGACGAAGTCCTTGCGCAGCAGCGGCGTCTCCACGGCGGAGCGGACGGCCACCAGGTCGTCGAGGCTGCCCCCGAAGCGGCGTCCCTCGGTGAGCACGGAGATCGCGGACGCCCCGCCCGCGGCGTAGGCGGACGCCAGGGCCGCGGGGTCGTCGATGCGGGCCAGGGCCCCCTTGCTGGGGCTGGACCGCTTGACCTCCGCGATCACGCCGAGCCCTGGCGCGCGCAGCGCGGGCAGCGGGTCGAGCGCCGGCGGCATCGTGGCCACCTGCGCGATGAGCTCTTCCAGCGGGCGGTGCGCGCGACGGACCTCGAGATCCTCGACAACACCGGCGATGATCTCGTCCAGCACCGTCATGTCAGGACTGTCCGTACCCCATCCGACGAAGCACGCCGCCGGCGACCAGCGACAGCACGAGCAGAACGGAGGCCACCCACATCAGTGTCCAGTTCGGACCGGTCACCATGGCCACGGCCCCCAGGATGAAGGCGACGGCAGCGATGATGCTGCCGGTCCAGGCCGCGGGGGTCCGGCCGTGGTGATACTCCCGGGCGGCAGTGCTGGTGGCCCGTTCAGCGCTTTCGATCATTCGATCGCTCCTTCGAGTCAGGCAGGGACTGCTCTGGTAAACCAAGCAAGGCTCCATACTGGCGTGTTGGCGCAAACACCGCCACCCTCTCGCCGAAGGATTGCCTGAGGGACTCTCAGGAATCGTCCCGGGCGAGCCGGGTGAGGGCGGACGCCTCCGCCACGGCACCCAGCACGGCGGCGGCCTTGTTGCGGCTCTCCTCGTCCTCCCGGGCGGGCACCGAGTCGGCGACGACCCCGGCCCCGGCCTGGACGTAGGCGACGTGGTCGCGGATGACCGCCGTGCGGATCGCGATCGCCGTGTCGGAGTCGCCCGCGAAGTCGAAGTACCCGACCACCCCGCCGTACAGGCCCCTCCGGGACACCTCGAGCCGGTCGATGATCTCCATCGCCCGCACCTTCGGGGCACCGGAGAGGGTGCCGGCCGGGAAGCAGCTCAGCGTGGCGTCCAGCGCCGTCCGGCCCGCGGCGAGAGTCCCGGAGACCGCGGCCTCCAGGTGCATCACGTGGCTGTAGCGGCGCACCTTCATGAACTCGACCACCTCGACAGTGCCCGGCACGCACACCCGTCCCAGGTCGTTGCGCCCGAGGTCGACGAGCATCAGGTGCTCGGCCGCCTCCTTGGCGTCGGCCAGCAGCTCCGCCTCGAGCCCGGCGTCGGCGGCGGCCGTGCTCCCCCGCGGCCGGGTGCCCGCGATCGGGTGGGTCGTCGCCCGCCCGCCGGTCACCTGCACCAGCGCCTCCGGGCTGGACCCGACGATGGCGAAGCCGTCCAGCCGCAACAGGTAGAGGTAGGGGCTGGGGTTGGTGCGGCGCAGCATGCGGTAGACGTCCAGCGGGTCGGCCGGGCAGTCGGCCTCGAACCGCTGGCTGGGCACGATCTGGAAGGCCTCGCCGGCCCTGATCTCCTCGATCGCCGCGGCCACCGCCGCCTCGTACTCCGCGCTGGTGCGCTGCCGCCGGATCTCCGCGGACGGGGCCGTGTCGCCCCGCACGGCCACCAGGGGTTCCGCCGGACGCAGCAGCGCTGCCGCCATGGCCTCCACGCGGGCGCAAGCGCCGGCCCAGGCGTCCTCGATGCGTTCTGCGGAGTCGTCGAAGTTGATCGCGTTGGCGACCAGCCAGACTTCGCCGGTGTGGTGGTCGAGCACGGCCATGTCCGAGACCAGCATCATCGCCAGCTCCGGGATGCCCAGGTCGTCGGGGTTCGCGTCCGGCAGCCGTTCGAGCCGGCGCACCACGTCGTAGCCCAGGTAGCCGACCATCCCCGAGACCAGCGGCGGCAGGCCTTCGGCGCGCGGCGTGTGCAGCAGGTCGAGGGTGCGGGCCAGCACGTCCAGCGGGTTCCCGCCCGTGGGCAGCCCGGCGATCGGGCGTCCGGAGAACTCCCAGCGCGCGGCGCCGTCGGCCTCGGTCAGGTTGGCCACGGCGTTCACCCCGACGAAGGAGTAGCGCGACCACACCCCTCCCTCGGCGGACTCGAGCAGGAAGGTGTTCGGGCGGTCCCCACACAGCTGGTGGTACAGCCCGACGGGGGTGAAGTCGTCGGCGAGCAGCCGGGCGTGGACGCTGACCACGCGGCGCTCGGCGCCGGCGGCAAGGAAGCCCTCCAGATCGGGTTCGATGCGCAGGCTCATGCGCTCTCCCCCAGCACCAGGCGGCCGTCGAAGCACGTCGTGGTGCCCGTGTGGCAGGCGGGGCCGGTCTGGTCGACCCTCAGCAGCAGGGTGTCGCCGTCGCAGTCGAGGCGCACCTCGCGGACGGCCTGGACGTGCCCGCTGGTCTCGCCCTTGACCCAGTACTGCCCCCGGCTGCGGGACCAGTAGGTGCCGCGGCGGGTGGCCAGCGTCCGGCGCAGGGCCTCGTCGTCCATCCAGGCCAGCATCAAGACCTGGCCCGACGACGCGTCCTGCACGATCGCGGGCACCAGTCCGTCCGGGTTGCGCTTGAGCAGCGCGGCCAGTCCAGGGTCCAGTTCGCTCACCCCGACATTGTGGCAGGCGGCACCGCCGCCGCCCGCCCCCGGCGTCCACGGTGGCGCGGTCCGCGGCCCGGGCGGGTCGGCGTCCGCCGCGCTGGGTAGTGTGCGGGACATGAGCCACAGCGCCCGCCCCGCAGACCAGCGCTCCGCCCTGTGCGATGCCCTCGACGCCGTCGTCCCCACCGCCCCGACCCTGTGCGAGGGATGGACGGCGCACCACCTCGCCGCGCACGTCTGGCTGCGCGAGAACGAGGCCTGGACGGTGGCCCCGGCGATCGCCCTGCGACAGTCCGGACGGGTCGAGCGGCGCCTCGAACACGTCCGGCGCCACCACTCCTACGCCGACCTTGTCGCGGCGATCCGGCGCGGCCCCGCAGGGCTCTCGCCGTTCCGGCTCCCGGGCGCGGAGTCGCTGGCGAACACCATCGAGTTCTTCATCCACTGCGAGGACGTCCGCCGCGGCTCCGGCGTGATCACCCCGCGCCCACTCGACCTCGCACTGGAGAACCTCGCCTGGAAGCGGTCGGCCGTGATCGGCCGGCTGTTCCTGCGCGGGTGCCCGGTGGCCGTGTGGCTCCAGCGGGACACCCCGGGCAGCGAGCCGGTGCGGATCGGCCGCGGACCGGACATCGTCACGCTCGCCGGCCGGCCGAGCGAGATCCTGCTGTACCTGTACGGACGGCGCGCCGCGGCGGATGTGGACGTCATCGGCGAACCGGCGGCCGTCTCGGTGGTCGAGCGCGCCCGGCTCGGATTCTGAGCGTCCACAGCCGGGGACACGAGGGTCCGGCCGTAATCAAGCTGACACAATGACGCCATGCGCGTCTACAACTTCTCCGCAGGTCCCGCCATGCTCCCGTTGGCCGCTCTCGAGGCGGCCCGGTCGGAACTCACCGACTGGCAGGGTTCGGGGAGCTCGGTGATGGAGGTCTCGCACCGGGGCAAGGCCTTCGTCGCCTGCGCGGCCGAGACCGAGGCGCTGCTGCGCGAGCTCATGGGCGTGCCCGAGAACTACAAGGTCCTCTTCCTCCAGGGCGGCGCGTCCGGCCAGTTCGACGCGATCCCGCTGAACCTCGCCGCTCCCGGCGACCCTGCGGACTTCCTCAACACCGGCCAGTGGTCGGCGAAGGCGATCAAGGCGGCCAAGGCCCAGGGGCTGGCCGTCAGCGTGCTCGCCGACGAGGCCGCGTCCCACTACACCACCACCCCGGCGGAGGGCAGCTTCAGCGTCAACCCGGCGGCCACGTACCTGCACTACACGCCCAACGAGACGATCGGTGGCGTCGAGTTCGGCTACGTCCCCGACGCCGGCGGCGTGCCGCTGGTGGCCGACATGAGCTCGACCATCCTGTCCCGGCCGGTCGATGTGTCGCGCTACGGCCTGATCTACGCCGGCGCCCAGAAGAACATGGGGCCCTCCGGCCTGTGCGTGGTGATCGTCCGCGACGACCTGATCGGCAACGCGCGTCCCGGAACGCCCTCGATCTGGGACTACAAGGCGATGGCCGATGCCGACTCGATGCTGAACACCCCGCCGACCTTCGGCATCTACCTGCTCGGCAAGATCCTCGCCTGGGTGAAGGAGAGCGGAGGCCTGGCCGGGATGGCCGAGCGCAACCGGGCCAAGGCGGACGCCCTGTACGGGTTCATCGACGCCAGCGACTACTACTCCAACCCGGTGGCGAAGGACTCGCGGTCGTGGATGAACGTGCCGTTCCTCCAGGCCCGTCCGGAGCTCGACAAGGCCTTCGTGACCGAGGCCGAGGCCGCCGGCCTGACCGCGTTGGCCGGCCACCGCTCGGTGGGCGGCATGCGGGCCAGCATCTACAACGCGATGCCGCTGGAGGGCGTGCAGGCGCTGATCGACTTCATGACCGACTTCGAACGCCGCAACGGGTGAGGACCAGATGACCTTCACGATCAAGACGCTCAACGCGATCAGCCACACCGGACTCTCCCGGCTCCCGAAGGACGAGTTCGAGGTGTCCTCGGAGGTCGAGCACCCGGATGCGATCATGCTGCGCTCGGCGAACCTCCACGGGGTGGAGATCCCGGCGTCCGTGCTGGCGGTGGCCCGCGCGGGTGCCGGCACCAACAACATCCCGATCGCCGACTACAGCGCCCGCGGCATCCCCGTCTTCAACACCCCCGGCGCCAACGCCAACGCGGTGAAGGAACTCGTCGTCGCCGCGCTGTTCCTCGCCGCGCGCAACATCGTCCCCGCCGCGGCGTTCGCGCACCGCCTCGAGGGTGACGCCGCCTCGATGGACAAGGCCGTCGAGGCGGGCAAGAAGGCCTTCGTCGGCTGGGAGCTCCCCGGGCGCACCCTGGGAGTCATCGGCCTGGGCGCCATCGGCGTCGAGGTGGCCAACGCCGCCACGGCGCTCGGCATGAAGGTGCTGGGCTACGACCCCGGGATCACGGTCGAGCACGCCTGGAACCTCAGCTCGTTCGTCGAGCACGTGACGAACCTCGACCAGCTGCTCAAGCGCGCCGACATCATCACGATCCACGTGCCGCTGGTCGACGCGACCCGCGGGCTGATCGGGGCGGAGGCGCTGGGACGCATGCGCAAGTCGGCCGTGGTGATCAACTTCGCCCGCGGCCCGATCGTCGACGAGGACGCCGTCGTGGAGGCGCTCGAGAGCGGCCAGCTGCGCGCCTACATCTGCGACTTCCCCTCCCCCGCGCTGAACAAGCGCGACAAGGTGGTCACGCTGCCCCACCTGGGCGCGTCGACCAACGAGGCCGAGGAGAACTGCGCGCGGATGGCCGCCGACCAGCTGCGGGACTTCCTCACCGAGGGCACCATCGTGAACTCGGTGAACTTCCCCAACGCGTCGCTCGCCCGGGCCGAGGGCACCAGCCGGATCGCCATCGCGAACAGCAACGTGCCCAACATGGTGGGCCAGATCTCCACGCTGCTGGCGTCGGCGGGCCTGAACATCGCCGACCTGCTCAACAAGTCGCGCGGTGAGCTCGCCTACACCCTCGTCGACGTGGACGGCGACGTGCCGGACTCGGTGATGGCCCAGATCCGCGGCATCGCCGGCGTCCTCTCGGCCCGGCTGATCTGAGGGTCTCGCCGCGGCACCGCGGGGGCCGGCCCGTACGGCCGTCCGGGTGCCGCACGCACCCCGGTGAGCACGCACCGGCGTGCGTGATACCGCCGGGCACCCAATTGCCCGGTGCCACTTGTGCACCTGTGAACCGGCGCTGACGAGGCCTAACGTGGTCGGCATCGGGCGTTCGGAAGGAGCACGCGATGTCTCTCACCCAGACCCAGAAGAACTACTGGACCGGCTCGGCGGTCGCGGGGGCCGTGCTCGCGATCCTGTTCGGGATCCTCGCGGCGACCTCCTCGGGAGGCAACCAGGGGGCCTACATCGCCGCCTGCGTGGCCTGCGCGCTGGTGATGGTGGTCTGCGTCGTCGTCCTGTTGGTCAAGAAGTAGCGGCGCGGGCCCTGGCGGTAGGGCCCGCGCCGGTGCTCCGGTACCCCGGACGGGTTCGGACGGCACGCGGGACCCGCTCAGCAACCCTGCGCAGGCCACCGGGCGCGCGGCGCCGGCCGGCTTGGGCGGTTCGCTAAGGTCACGGCCATGGGTCCAGTCATCGGTATCTTCGTCGTCCTCCACTTCCTCGGCATGGCCGCCATTCTCGGCGGCTGGCTCGCCATCCGGCTCGGCGCCCCCCGGGGCCTCTCGGTTCTGGTGTGGGGAGCGCGGGCGCAGCTGGTGATCGGCGTGGTCCTGGTCGGGCTACTCGAGATGGCACAGGCCGACCTGAACATGGCCAAGATCGGCGTCAAGCTCGCCGTCGCGCTCGGCGCGGTCGCCTGCGCGGAGATCGCCGGCGCTCGCGACCGTAAGGGCAATCCCGCCCCGGTCCTGGTGGACGTCGCGGCGGGCCTCGCGGTGATCAACGTGCTGGTCGCCGTGCTCTGGCGCACCGGGTCGTAGCCGGCGGGTGACGCTCACCGTGCCGGTCGCCGGACCGGTGACGGTGACGTCACGCACCGCCCGGGGCTTCCGGCCCCGTCCGCGCGCCGTCGTGCATCCGACCCGCCGACAGTCGTACGACGTCGGTGCTCGCCCACCGGCACCGCGGCGGCTATGGTCTCGCCATGCACCCCGTGAGCGGCGCGTCCACCGCCACCCCGACCCGCCGATCCTGGCGACTGTCCGCCGACGCGGAGCCCGACCGGCCCGATCGGGCGGTGGTGCTCCGGCTGGTGCTCGGCAGCACGCTGATGCTCTTCCTCGAGCTCGCCCTGATCCGGTGGCTCGGCTCGAACGTCGTGCACCTGAGCTACTTCTCCAACTTCGTGCTGCTGGGCTCGTTCCTCGGCATCGGCCTGGGCTTCCTGATCGCCCGGCGGTCCTGGTCGGTCCTGCCCGGCGTGCCGGTGGTCCTCGCCGTCCTCGTGATCGCCACCTACGCCGCACCGGTCACCATCGACCGTGCCGGCGACCAGATCATCTACTTCACCTCCCTCAACACCACGGGCCCACCCGCCTGGGTGGTGCTGCCACTGATCTTCGTGCTCGTCGCCGCCGTGCTCGCGGGCCCGGCCGAGGTCGTCGGACGCTGCTTCGCCCAGCTCCGCCCGCTGACCGCCTACCGCTGGGACCTCGTCGGATCGCTGATCGGCATCGTCTCCTTCACGCTCCTGTCGTTCCTCGGTGCGCCGTCGGTGGTGTGGGGCGTCCTCGTGGCTGCCGCCTTCACCGTGCTCGCCGTCCCGCGCCACCGGCTGCTCACGGTGGTCGCCGGCGCCGCCATAAACACCGTCCTGCTGCTGGAGACCATCACGCCGGGCAACTCCTGGTCGCCCTACTACAAGGTGCACACCCGTGACCTGGTGGTGGACGGGGTCCCCCTGGTCGACATCTCCGTCAACGGAGTGCCTCACCAGGTGATGCGGTCGGCGCAGCAGCGCCTCAAGGAGGAGCCGCAGTACTCGAAGCCGTACCTCCGGACGCCGGGCAACCCCCTGCGCAACGTGTTGATCATCGGGGCGGGCTCGGGTTCGGACGTGGCGATCGCGCTGAGCAAGGGTGCCGGGCACGTCGACGCCGTCGACATCGACCCCCGGATCATGGAGATCGGCGTCCAGCGCAATCCCGACCGCCCCTACGACGACCCCCGGGTGACCCGCCACGTGAACGACGGCCGGGCCTTCCTGGAAACCACCGACACCCGCTACGACCTGATCCTCTTCGCCCTGCCCGACTCGCTCGCCCTGGTCACGGGCGCCTCCCAGATCCGGCTGGAGAGCTTCCTGTTCACCGAGCAGGCGATCGCCGCGGCGAGGGCGCACCTGACGCCCGACGGGGCCTTCGCGATGTACAACTACTACCGCGAGGACTGGCTGATCGACCGGCTCGCGGGCACCGCGGAGGCCGCCTTCGGCCACGTCCCGTGCGTCGACAAGGTCGGCGGCGGCCAGGCCGTGGTCACCGCAGCGCTGGACGAGTCGAAGCAGTCCTGCGACGGCGTGCACGTGGCCTCCTCGACGGTGATCGCTCCCGCCACGGACGACCGTCCGTTCCTGTACTACCAGGGCGGCCCGATCCCGATGCTCTACCTCGGCGCCCTCGGCGGCATCCTGCTGATCTCCTTCATCGCCGTGCGTGCGCTGGGCGGCCCGCTGCGGGAGATGCGTCCCTATGCCGACCTGTTCTTCATGGGCGCGGCCTTCATGCTGCTGGAGACGAAGAACATCACGACGTTCGCGCTGCTGTTCGGCACCACCTGGCTGGTCAACGCGCTGGTGTTCGCCGGGGTGCTGCTCATCGTGCTGGCCGCGGTCGAGACGACACGGCGGTTCCGGACGCCGCCGCTGCCCGTCGTCTTCGGCGGCATCGCCGCCTCGCTGGCCGTCTGCTACCTCGTCGATCCCGCCTGGCTCCTGGCGCTGCCGGTGCTGCCCCGGCTCGTCGTGGCGGTGCTGCTGGCGTTCGTCCCGATCTACCTTGCCAACGTGGCGTTCTCGAAACGCTTCGCAGCCTCCGACGACTCCCGCGCGGCGTTCGGCCTCAACCTGCTCGGTGCGATGCTGGGTGGCTGCCTGGAGTACTTCGCCCTGCTCACCGGCTACGCGAACCTGCTGGTGATGGTGGCCGTGCTGTACCTGCTGGCCTTCCTCCTGACGCCACGGAAAAAGGGCTCGCTCGTCGCGGTGTAGCCATGCTCCACGTCGCGTTCTTCCGGAACATGAACCTGGGCCAGGCCCGGAGCGCCTCGCCGACGTCCGCCCAGCTGCTCGCAGCGTTCGCAGCGGCCGGGGCGCAGCACGCCGCCAATTTCCAGGTCAACGGCACCGTGGTCTTCGAGGCCGGGGACCCGCGCGCGGTGGTGGACGGCGTGCGGCAGGTGCTCGCCGGCGCCACCGGGTACTCCGACGCCGCCGTGGTTCGGGGTGCCGACTGGCTCGTCGACCTGGCCGGACGCCTGGACGCCGACCTGCCGGGCGCCGAGGTGGCCCTGTTCGACGCGTCGTCCGTCCCTGCGCTGGGGCTGCCCTGGGTCGACGCCGGGGGGAACCTCACGGTGGTCGAACTGGACCGGCTCCACGCGGTCACGTCCTGGGCTGCGGGGAACACGGGCAGCGGCGCCAATCCGGTCCTGACCCGCCTGCTGGGCGTGCCCGTCACCTGTCGCGGCGTCCGCACGATGATCCGCCTGGCCGCGCGGCTGTCCGCGTCCTGACCCCCACCCCGCACCGCCGAAGTGGACCCAAACCGCCGTTGTCGGCGGTTTGGGTCCACTTTGCGGGAGAGGGGGGCGGGTCAGGCGCTGGCCAGCCACCGGCGCGCGAGCTGGATGCGCGCCTCGACCTGCTCCGTGGTGGCCTGCGCCAGCGGCGGGCCACCCGCCTCCCGGCGCAGGCCGGCGTGGACGTGGCTGTGGGGCACGCCCCTCACCCTCGCCACCTGCGAGACCAGGCTGTTCAGCTCCCTGCGCCGACCTTCCAGCGCCCGGAAGAGGCTGACCTCCGCGGGCACCTTCTCCCGGCGATCCCTCCGGGACGCCCGGGCGAGTTGTCGGCGCTGGCGGTCGGCGAGCAGCACCGCCACCTGATCGGACTCCAGCAGCCCGGGCAACCCGAGGTAGTCCGCCTCGTCCGCGCTCGTCGGCTCGGCCTGGAGCCCGTAGGCGCGGGCGTCGAAGAGCACGTGGTCGAAGACCGCATTCGCCTCGAGGGTCTCCTGCTCGCCCTCGAGGTCGGCGGTCCGGCGGGTGCGGTTGGCCTCGGCGAGGAGCGCCTCCTCCTCGGCCCACAGCTCGTCGGCCTGCCGCGGACGGCCGAGGACGTGGTCGCGCTGGCGCTCGAGCGCGCCCGCGTGGGCGAGCAGGATCGGGACGGTGGGCAGGAAGACGCTCGCCAGCTCACCACGGCGACGGCTGCGGACGAAGCGGCCGACCGCCTGAGCGAAGAAGAGCGGGGTCGAGGTCGCCGTGGCGTACACGCCCACGGCGAGGCGCGGCACGTCCACACCCTCCGACACCATGCGCACAGCCACCATCCAGCGCTGGGTCGAGTCGGAGAACTCCTCGATGCGCCGGCTCGCACCGGGGTCGTCGGACAGGACGGTGGTCGGCGTCTCGCCGGTGATCGCTGCCAGGGCCCGCGCATACGCGCGGGCCTGTCTTTGGTCGCTGGCGATCACCAGTCCCCCCGCGTCCGGCACGTGCCGGCGCACCTCCTCCAGCCTCCGGTCCGCGGCCCGCAACACCGCGGGCATCCACTCCCCCGCCGGGTCGAGGGCGGTGCGCCACGCCTGGGCCGTGACGTCCTTGGTCAGCGGCTCCCCCAGCGTGGCCGCCAGTTCGTCGCCTGCCCGGGTCCGCCAGCGCATGCCGCCGCCGTAGGCGAGGAAGACCACCGGACGCACCACGTGGTCGCGCAGCGCGTCCGCGTAGCCGTAGGTGTAGTCCGGGACCGAGCGACGGGTGCCGTCGGGCTCCTCTGCGTACCGGACGAACGGGATCGGGGTCGCGTCCGACCGGAACGGCGTACCGGTCAGCGACAGCCGCCGGGTGGCGAGGGCGAAGGCCTGCGCGACGGCTTCTCCCCAGCTCAGCGCGTCGCCGGCGTGGTGGATCTCGTCGAAGATCACCAGCGTCCGGGCACCCACCGTGCGGGTCTCGTAGGCATGCGTGGCGGCGGCCACCCCGGCGTAGGTCACCGCCTGGCCCTGGAACTGGCGCGAACGGCCGCGCAGCGTACCACCCAGCCCGGGGTCCAGGCGCAGGCCAACCTTCGCCGCGGCATCGGCCCACTGCACCTTCAGGTGCTCGGTCGGGGTGACCACGATCACCTGCTCGATCGTGCGGGCCTCCAGCAGGTCGGTCGCCACACGCAACGCGAACGTGGTCTTGCCCGCGCCGGGGGTGGCGACGGCAAGGAAGTCGCGGGCTGCGAGCTCCCGGTAGCGGGCCAGCGCCTCCACCTGCCAGGCGCGCAGGCGGGCCGCCGTGCCCCAGGCGGCCCGTCCCGGGAACGCCGGGGACAGGTCGTCAATCGGCACGGCTCACCTCCCGGATCGGCGCCACCGCAGCAGCAGCAGGACGGCGAGCCCGATCCCGGCCAGGTCGGCCAGGGCGTCGAAGGCGTCCCCGTCCCGGTACGGGACGAACCGCCACTGGACCAGCTCGCTCACGACAGCGTGGACGGCGAACACCCCCGCCACCAACCCGACACGCCGGGTCAGCCGCCCGAGGAGGTACACCGGCACCGCGAACAGAAGAACATGTACCACCTTGTCAGCGCCCGGTAGCCAGGGGAGCTCGAGGGTGCCCTGCGGGTCGCCGGGCAGGTACAGCGCCACCAGGTGGACGGCGACCGCCAGGACGGCCAGCCACGGCAGCCAGCGCACCCACCGCGGGCCGCGATGGTCTGCCGACGGCCCGACGGGGGGCGGCGGTGCCTCAGCCAAGCTTCTGCAGGATGAGTTCGCGGACGCGGCCGGCGTCGGCCTGGCCGCGCATGTCCTTCATCACGGCGCCGATGAGCGCACCGGCGGCCTGGAGCTTGCCGTCCCGGATCCGGGCGGCCACGTCGGGATTCGCGGCGATGGCGGCGTCGACGGCCGCGGACAGCGCCCCGTCGTCGGACACCACGGCCAGCCCGCGGGCGGCCACGACGTCGGCCGGCGAGCCCTCACCGGCGAGGACACCGTCGATCACCTGGCGCGCGAGCTTGTCGTTCACCGTCCCGGCGTCCACCAGCGCCTGCACCTCGGCCACCTGCGCGGGCGTGATCGCCAGTGCCGCCAGGTCGACACCCGCCTCGTTCGCACGCCGGGCGAGCTCGGTCAACCACCACTTCCGCGCCGACTGCGGGGTCGCGCCGGCGGACACGGTGGCCTCGATGACGTCGAGGGCCCCGGCGTTGACCGCGTCCTGCATCTCCAGGTCGGTGTAGCCCCACGCTGCCTGGAGCCGCTCGCGACGCACGTTCGGCAGCTCGGGGAGGGTCCCGCGCAGCTGCTCGACCCACTCGCGAGGGGGCGCGACGGGGACGAGGTCCGGCTCGGGGAAGTACCGGTAGTCCTCGGCCTGCTCCTTGGAGCGTCCCGGGGTGGTGTAGCCCTCCTCGTGCCAGTGGCGGGTCTCCTGGTGCACCCTGCCCCCGGAGGAAAGGAGGGCCGCCTGCCGCTGGATCTCGTAGGTGAGCGCGCGCTCGACACTGCGCAGCGAGTTGACGTTCTTCGTCTCGGTGCGCAGCCCGAACTGCGTGGCGCCCTTCGGCATCAGCGACACGTTCGCGTCGCAGCGCAGCGAGCCCTGCTCCATGCGGACGTCGGACACGCCGAGGCTGAGCATCAGGTCGCGCAGGAACGACACGTAGGCCTTCGCCACCTGCGGCGCCTTGGCGCCCGTGCCGGTGATCGGCCGGGTGACGATCTCGACCAGTGGGGTCCCGGCGCGGTTGTAGTCGACGAGGGAGTACTCGGCGTCGCCGATGCGGCCGCTGCTGCCGCCGGCGTGGACGAGCTTCCCCGCGTCCTCCTCCATGTGCGCGCGTTCGATCTCGATCCGGTACGTCTCCCCGTCCACCTCGAGGTCGATCCAGCCGTCGTGGGCGATCGGCTCGTCGTACTGCGAGGTCTGGAAGTCCTTGGTCATGTCCGGGTAGAAGTAGTTCTTCCGGGCGAAGCGGCACCACGACGCGATCGAGCAGTTCAGCGCCAGCCCGATGCGGATCGCGGACTCGATGGCCTTGCCGTTGACCACCGGCAGCGACCCGGGCAGCCCCAGGCACACCGGACAGGTCTGGGTGTTGGGCTCCCCGCCGAAGGCGTTCGCGCAGCCGCAGAACATCTTGGACGCGGTGTTGAGCTCCACGTGCACCTCGAGCCCGAGCACCGGGTCGTACGCGGCGAGGGCCTCATCGAAGTCCAGCAGGTCAGCGCTCATCGTCCGTCCCCCACCTTCAGGTACGCCCCGGCCGGCGAGGTCGCGAGCTGGTCGAGCAGGCCGCCTCCCCAGCGGCTGGCGAGTTCACGTTCCAGCGCCGCACCGACCCGGTAGAGCCGGTCGTCCGCCAGCGGCGGGGCCATCACCTGGAAGCCGACCGGCAGGCCGTCGTCGAGGCTCAGCCCGCACGGGATGGACGCCGCGCAGTTGCCCGCGAGGTTGGACGGGATCGTGCACAGGTCGGCCTTGTACATCGCCAGCGGGTCGTCGACCCGCTCGCCGATCGTGAAGGCCGTGGTCGGGGTGGTCGGCGAGACGAGGACGTCCACCTGCGCGAACGCGGCGTCGAAGTCCCTGGAGATCAGCGTGCGCACCTTCTGCGCCGACCCGTAGTAGGCGTCGTAGTAGCCCGACGACAGCGCATAGGTGCCGATGATGATGCGTCGCTTGGCCTCGGCGCCGAAGCCGGCGCCGCGCGTGAGGTTCATCACCTCTTCGACCCCGTTCACACCATCGTCGCCGACGCGCAGGCCGTACCGCATCGCGTCGAACCGGGCGAGGTTGCTCGACACCTCGCTGGGCATGATCAGGTAGTAGGCGGGCAGCGCGTACTCGAAGTTCGGGCACGAGACCTCGACGATCTCCGCGCCGAGTCCTTCCAGCACCGCCAGTGCCTCCGCGAACCGCTGTTCGACGCCCGGCTGGTAGCCCTCGCCACCGAATTCACGCACGACGCCGATCCGCATGCCCGCCACGTCGCCGCTGCGGGCGGCCCCGATCACGTCCGGGACGGGGGCGTTGATCGAGGTGGAGTCGCGCGGGTCCCAGCCGGCGATGACGCTGTGCAGCAGGGCCGCGTCCAGCACGGTACGCGCACAGGGCCCGGGGGTGTCGAGCGAGGACGCCATGGCCACCACCCCGTAGCGGGACGTGGCGCCGTAGGTGGGCTTCACGCCGACGGTGCCGGTGACCGAGGCGGGCTGGCGGATCGAGCCGCCGGTGTCCGTGCCGATCGCAAGGGGTGCCTCGAACGCCGCGAGCGCCGCGGCGGAGCCGCCGCCCGAGCCTCCGGGGATCTTCGTGGTGTCCCACGGGTTGTGGGTGGTGAAGTAGCCCGAGTTCTCCGTGGAGGAACCCATCGCGAACTCGTCCATGTTGGTCTTGCCCAGCACCACGACCCCGGCGTCGAGCAGGCGCTCGGTGATCGTGGAGTTGTACGGCGGGATCCACCCCTCGAGGATGCGCGAGCCGCAGGTGGTGGGCGCCCCGGTCATCGTGAAGATGTCCTTCATCGCGAGCGGGATGCCGGCGAGCGGGCCGAGTTCCTCGCCGGCCGCACGCCGTGCGTCCACGGCGTCGGCCGCGGCGAGGGCGCGCTCGCCGTCCACGTGCAGGAAGGCGCGGACGCTGCCGTCCACGGCGTCGATCTGGTCGAGGTGGGCCTGGGCCACCTCACGGGCGCTCACCTCGCCGGAGGCGAGCAGGTCGGACAGGCCGGCAGCCGTCGCGCGCAGGATGCTCATGCGTCCTCCGCCAGGATGCGCGGGACGCGGAAGCGCCCGTCCTCGACGGCGGGAGCGGCGGCCAGCACGGCGTCGCGGGCCAGCGACGGCGTGACGACGTCCTCGCGGAACACGTTCGTCAACGGGAGTGCGTGGGAGGTCGGGGGGACGTCGGCCCCGGCCACCTCGGTCACCCGAGCGACCGACTGGAGGATGACGTCCAGTTGCGGGGCCAGGCGGGCGAGTTCTTCATCGGTGAGCCGGATCCGGGCGAGTTCGCCGAGCCGGGCCACGTCGGCAGCGGTCAAAGCCAAGGTGCACTCCTGTAGCGGGCACGGGGTTCCCCCCGCGGCGTCTCACTCTAGACGAGGAGTCAGTTCAGGCGCGCCAGCGCCTGAACTGCGACGAGTCTTGACGAGCGGTGAGGCACGAACCGCGAGGAACAGATGACGACGTCCCGTGGTCGCGTCAGCGACCGCGGGCGGAGGCATCTTGACGAGCGGTGAGGCACGAACCGCGCGGAACAGACGAGGAGTCACGTCGTGAAGCCGGTGCCCCTGCGCGAAAATGCCCCCGCGATCCCCGGACCGGTTTGACACCCCTGTAACACCGATAGGCCAGACTGACCGCGTGTTCCTGATGCGTGTGGTCCTCCCCGACCGGCCCGGTTCCCTGGGTGCGGTCGCGACAGCCATGGGCACCGTGGGTGCCGACATCAACGCCGTGGAGATCGTGGAGAAGTACGAGGGCTACGCGATCGACGACTTCATGCTGGAGCTCCCGGCGGGGGCGGCTCCCGACTCGCTGATCACGGCCTGCACGTCGGTGCAGGGGGTGGAGGTCGTCTGGCTGTCCCACTATCCCGAGGCGTGGGGCCTCCAGGCCGATGTCGACGTGCTGAACGCGATGACCGAGGAGCCGGAGAAGGCAGAGGCGATCCTCACCCTCGAGGCGCCGGAGGTCTTCCGTGTCACCTGGGCGGTCCTGGTCGACCGGGTGAACCACCGCGTCCTGGCCCAGACCACGCTCGCCCCGGACCTGGACGACACCGGCATCCGGGCGCTGGGCGATCTCGACGCGGTGCGGGACGGCGAACTGCCCGACGGTTGGCTGCCCGGCTGGGGCGAGACCCTCATCGCCGTGGCGCCGTTCCGGAGCGATGCGAGCATCGTGCTCGCGCGGCGCGGGGGCCCGGAGTTCCTGAAGTCAGAGCTCGCCCGCCTGCGGCATCTCGCCGCGCTCGCCTTCTGACGGGGTCGCTCAGCGGATCAGCGTGTAGATCCAGTAGCCGTACCCGCAGACGGCCGCGATGGCGAGGACGAACGCGAGGATCGCCCACCACCGGGCACGCTTCTTCTTGCGCGTCGGCGGCACGTCCAGCGGACCCCACTCGCCCATCTGCGGGCGGACCCGCGGCGGGGCACCCACGTTCAGGTTGAGATCGGAGTTCAGGCCTTCGGGCACGGCTTCATCCTAGGGGCCGCCTCAATCGGCGGGTCGCACGGACCCCGGGCCGCCCGCGAGGAGCGCCTCGAACCCGGCCGCGTCGAGGACGGGCACCCCGAGGGAGACGGCCTTGTCGAGCTTCGAGCCCCCGCCCTCGCCCGCGACGAGATAGCTGGTGCGCGAGGACACCGAGCCTGCCGCCTTTCCGCCGTGGGCCTCGATGGCCTCCGTGACGCTGTCGCGCGTGTAGCCGGGCAGGGAGCCGGTGACGACGAGGGTGAGGCCGGCGAGCGTTTGCGGGACGCCCGCCGCCGCCGTGGGCTCGGACTCGAGGCGGCAGCCGGCGGCCTTCCACTTCTCGACGATCGCGGTGTGCCAGTCGACCTCGAACCACTCCCGGATGGAGGCGGCCAGGGTCGGCCCGATGCCGGGGACGGCGCTCAGGTCCTCCAGGCTGGCCGCCTCGAGCGCGTCGATGCTCGGGAAGGCCGCGGCGACGTCGGGGGCGACGCCCTTGCCGACGTGCCGGATCGACAGCGCGACCAGGAACCGGGAGAACGGACGGGTCTTGGCCGCTTCGAGGTTCGCCAGCAGCTTTCGGCCGTTGGCCGACAGCGCCCCGTCCTTGGTGGTGAGCACCCCGGCCGCGACCAGACGGTCCTCGGTGAGGTCGAACAGGTCACCCTCATCGGTCAGCAGGCCCGCGCTCAGCAGGGCGTCCGCGGACTGCCAGCCGAGCACCTCGATGTCGAGGGCCTGCCGGGAGGCGAGGTGGAACAGGCGCTCGCGTAGCTGGGAGGGGCACGACCGCCGGTTCGGGCAGCGGATGTCCGCGTCCCCCTCCTTCTCCGGACGCAACGCGCTGCCGCAGGCTGGACAGTGGGTGGGCATCACGAACTCCCGCTGGGTGCCGTCCCGCAGCTCGACCACCGGGCCGAGCACCTCGGGAATGACGTCACCGGCCTTGCGCAGGACGACGGTGTCGCCGATCAGCACGCCCTTGCGCCTGACCTCCGACGCGTTGTGCAGCGTCGCCATCTCCACCGTCGAGCCGGAGACGAACACCGGCTCCATCACCGCGTACGGCGTCACGCGCCCGGTGCGTCCCACGTTCACGCGGATGTCCAGCAGCCGGGTGGTGACCTCCTCGGGCGGGTACTTGTAGGCGATCGCCCAGCGCGGCGCGCGCGAGGTGTGGCCGAGCCTGGCCTGGAGCGCCCGGTCGTCGACCTTCACCACGACACCGTCGATCTCGTGCTCGACCGAGTGGCGGTGCTCGCCGTAGTGGGCGATGTAGGCCTTGACCTCCTCGACGGAGTGGCACACCCGGTAGTGGTCGCTCGTGGGCAGGCCCCAGGCCCGCAGCAGGTCGTAGCCGTGGGACTGCCGGTCGAGGTCGCCGCCGGAGAAGGCCCCGATCCCGTGCACGAGGAAGTGCAGCCGCCGGCGGGCGGTGACCCGCGGGTCCTTCTGGCGCAACGAGCCGGCCGCGGAGTTGCGGGGGTTGGCGAAGGGAGCCTTGCCCGCCTCGACCAGCCCCGCGTTGAGGGCGGCGAAGTCCTCGACCCGCATGAACACCTCGCCGCGCACCTCGACGACCTCGGGGACGTCGGAGCCGGCGAGCCGGGCCGGGATCGCGTCGATCGTGCGGACGTTCGCGGTCACGTCCTCGCCGACGGTCCCGTCACCCCGCGTCGCGGCACTGACGAGGCGCCCGTCGCGGTAGACGAGGTCGAGGGCCAGCCCGTCGATCTTCAGCTCGCACAGGTAGCCGGACGCCGCGACCGGTACAGCGGCCAGGCCCTCCGCGCGCGCGAGCCACTTGTCCAGCTCCTCGAGGGAGAACACGTTGTCGAGGCTCATCAGCGGAACGAGGTGCGTCACGGGGGCGAAGGTGGAGCTCGGCGCCCCGCCGACCTGCTGCGTGGGGCTGTCCGGCGAGCGCAGCGCGGGGTGCGCCTCCTCCAGTTCGATGAGTTCGCGCATCAGCGCGTCGAACTCGGCGTCGGACACCACAGGGGCGTCCTGCACGTAGTAGCGCCTGCGGTGCTCGGTGATCTCCGCACTCAGCTCGGCGTGCCGGGCCCTCGCCGCATCGTCGCTCATGGCCCGCACCCTAGCGCGCCGTCCCGACAGCGGCACCGGACCCGACCCGCTCTTGACAGCCCCGGGCTCGCCCGGCGTTGACTGGTGCGATGGGCCGCACCGTGTACTACACCGCAACGAGCCTCGACGGCTACATCGCCACCACCGACCACTCGCTGGACTGGCTCCTCGGCCGGACGTCGTCCGAGGGCGGCGCGATGGACTACGACACCTTCATCGGCGGTGTCGGGGCCCTGTGCATGGGCGCCAACACCTACGCCTGGATCCACCGGGAGAGCAGGGACGCGCAGGGTGCGCTCACCCAGTCCTGGCCCTACCGCCAGCCGTGCTGGGTGTTCACCCACCGGACGCCCGCGCCGTGGCCGGGCGCCGACGTCCGGCCCACCCGGGAGCCGGTGGAGGTCGTGCACGAGATGATGAGGACCATCGCCGGCGACCGGGACGTGTGGGTGGTCGGAGGAGGGGAGCTGGCCGGGCAGTTCCTCGACCGCGGACTGCTGGACGAGGTGGTCGTGAACATCGCACCGGTGACCCTCGGGACGGGTCGCCCGCTGCTCCCCCGCCGTGCGGAACTGCGCCGCCTGGACACCGCGGTGAGCGGCGAGTTCGTCGCGTCCCGCTTCGCGGTGGTGCGCTGAGCTACGCGAGTTCGGCCTCGACCTGGGCAGCGGCACGGGCGAGCACGTCGAACCCGCGAGCGGCCTCCGCCGGCGTCCACCCGGCCAGCCCGCATGCGGGGGTGAGCACCAGCGCGCCGGACACCGCGTCCGTGGCCCCGATCCGGTCCAGCGCCTCCAGTGCCCGCCTGCGGACGGCGTCGACGCCGGCCGGACGCGGGTCTCCGCCGGTCGGCAGGCACCCGAGGTAGAGGGTGGCACCGGCGTCGGCGGCGCCGGCGAGCGCGTCCCAGTCGGGTGCGACGAGTTGGTCGAGGTCGACGGAGATGCCGTCGAAGCCGGCGGCGGTCGAATGTCCGTACAGCAGCGACGGCAGCGGCCAGCCGCCGTCCCACCGCGCGCAGCTGTGCAGGACGGTCGGCACGGTCAGGCCTCGACGCGCCGGCTCGGCGGTGACCCAGGACAGTGCCCGGCAGAGCTCGGGCAGGTCGATCGAGCGGTGCCGGAAGAACCCGCCCGGCGTGGGGACCGCGCCCGCGGCGACGGCCGGCAGCGACGGCTCGTCCACCTGGAGCACCAGGTCGACGCCGGGCAGGCGACGGCGGAGGTCGGCCAGCAGGTCGCCGACCCCTTCGGCCACGGACTGCGCGAGGTCGCGGCGGGCGCCCGGATCGGCCAGGACGCGGCCGGCGTGGGCGACGCCGACCGCAGCGGCGAGCGTCCAGGGGCCGGTCACGGCCACCTTGAACCGTCCGGTGTAGCCGTGCGCCGCCTCCTCGAGCTGGTCGAGGTCGTCGCGCCACGTGGCGCGGCTGCGACGCTGGTCGACCCCCGGCGCGTCGGCCAGGCGCCACTCCCCTGCCGAGAGCTCCGCGGGCAGCCCAGCGGGGAGCCCGAGCCCGCGCCCGATCATGGACGCCCAGGGCCCGCGCGCGGGCAGTTCGGGGAGGTAGGGCAGGTCGGGGACCTTGTCGAAGGTCATCCGCGCGGCAGCGGCGAGGTCGGTTCCGGGAAGGGAGCCGAGCCCGGTGAAGGTCACCATCAGGCGGCCGTCCCCGCGATGGTGCACGCTCCCACCACGCGGTCGCCGTCGTAGGCCACCGCGGCCTGTCCGGGCGCGATCCCGTAGGCCGGTTGGTCGAGGGAGATCCGGAGACCGCCGTCCGTCGCGGTGACGAGCGCGGGCAGGGCCTCGCCGTGGGCGCGCACCTGCACGAGCCCGCGCCAGGAGCCGTCCACCGGGGACTCCGTCCAGGTGGGCCGGATCCCCTCGATGACCCGGACGGCCAGCGCGGTCCGGGGCCCGACGGTGACAGTGTTCGCGGCCGGATCCACGCCCACCACGTACCGGGGTCTCCCGTCCTCGGCGGGGACGGACAGGTGGAGTCCGTGCCGCTGGCCGACCGTGAACTGGTGCGTGCCGCTGTGGGCGCCCACGACCTGCCCCTCGAGGTCGACGACGTCTCCGGCGCGTCGCCCGAGCCGGGAGTGCAGGAACCCTGCCGTGTCGCCGGTGGGGATGAAACAGATGTCGTGGCTGTCCGGCTTCTTCGCCAGGCTGAGCCCGCGGGCCGCGGCCTCGGCACGCACCCCGGCCTTGGCGGTGTCCCCGCCGAGCGGGAACAGCGAGTGGCGCAACTGGTCGGCGTCCAGCACCCCCAGCACGTAGGACTGGTCCTTGGCCGGCTCGGCGGCCCGGTACAGCGACATCCGATCGCCGTCGCGCTCCAGTCGCGCGTAGTGCCCGGTGGCGACGGCGTCGAAGCCGAGGGCTCGTCCGCGCTCGAGCACCGCGGCGAACTTGATCTTCTCGTTGCAGCGCAGGCACGGGTTGGGCGTGCGCCCGGCCGCGTACTCGCTGACGAAGTCCGCGACCACGTCGGCGGCGAAGCGCTCGGCGAAGTCCCACACGTAGAACGGGATGCCGAGGACGTCGGCGGCGCGCCGGGCATCGTGGGAGTCCTCCAGCGAGCAGCACCCCCGCGCCCCGCTGCGGTAGGCCTCGGGGTTCTTCGACAGGGCGAGGTGCACGCCGACGACGTCGTGTCCCGCGTCCACCAGGCGCGCCGCGGCCACGGCCGAGTCGACGCCGCCGGACATCGCCGCCAGCACCCGCATGCGCGCACCTCCTCCGACGTCGGGCCCCCAGGACCCGATGAGTCTACGTCCGGGCCTCAGCCCGACAGCACCCGGGTGCCCGCGAGCAGGTCCGGCAGCGACCGGCGGTCACGGCGCAGCAGCGCCACCACCCCGAGGAGGACCAGCCAGCCGGCCGGCGGGAGGACGGCGGCGGCCAGCGTCCAGCCGAGGCGGTCGGGGAAGGCGTCGTGCGTCCACCCCGCCAGCCAGGGCACCACCGCCAGCGGCCACAGCAGGAGGGCTTCGCGCGCGAGAAGGCGCCACCAGCCGACCTCGCCGCCACCGGCCGCGTCCCGGACCGCGATGCCGACCAGCGCCCGGCCGGGGGTGGCACCGGCCGCCAGCGAGGGCACGAGCACGAAGACGAGGCAGAACGTCAGCGCCCACACCAGGGTCGTGGCCACCAGGGGGTCGTAGGTGGCCTGCGCCCCCAGCGTGACGACGGCGAACAGCACCGCGAGGTAGGCCAGTGCCCAGCAGACCCCGTCCACGACGAGCGCGGTGAGCCGTCGGGCGGGCGAGGCCGGGCCGGCCACGGGCAGGTCGTCCGCGTGGTGGCGCGTGGGCAACAGGACGACCAGCGGGGCGAGCGCCCAGCCCAGGGAGGCGCCCGCCGTGTTCGCGATCAGGTCGTCGACGTCGAATTGCCGGTAGGGCATCCTGTAGAGGCCCCACAGCGCGGTCACCTGCGTGAACTCGAACGCCAGGGAGAGGACGAGGCCGGCGACGGTGGTGAACACCAGGCCGCGCCGGTACCAGCGGCGCAGGTAGACGCCGAACGGGACGGTCAGTGCGACGTTGAACACCCGCACCAGGAGCGGTGGGTTCAGCAGCCAGGCCCGCCAGCCGCCGTCGCCGGCCTCCACAGCGGCGAGCATGTCGAACCACCACTGGAACGGGACGAGGTTCACCGGCGCGGGATGGCGGAGGCTGCCCGGATCGGGCAGCGGCAGGAGCACGACCGCCCACGCGCAGATCAGGTAGAGCACGAAGGTGCTGTTCACCAGGGCGCGCCGGGGGCCGACCCGGCCGAACCGCCGGTACTGCCAGATGACATAGGGCAGCAGGAGTGCTGCGGCCACGACCATGAAGATGCCGAGCCCTTGGCTGATCGGGCCCACGAAGTGGCGGAGCATCCGGGCGCGTCCTTCCTCGAGTGGCCGCCCAGAAGTCTAGGGACGTGGACCCGGCGGGCGTCGTCCCCACCCCGGCAGGTCGAGCAGGAGTGCGCCCGGCGTCGCCCCGCCGGCCAGCAGCGGGCACCCGGCGAGGACCGCCACACCCGTCGCGGCCCACAGGGCCAAGGCCACCGGCTGTCCCGCCGTGCCGCCGGCGGCGGAGACCACCGTCCACACCACGAGCCAGGCCACCAGGTAGCCGACCTGCCAGGCCACCACGTCCAGGAGGAGGGCCAGTGCCCTGCGCAGGGGCGTCGGGCGCCCGGCACCCCCCTGTCCTGCGCGGCGCTGCGGCCACGCCCGGAGCAGCGGGACGAAGAGCCACCCCAGCAGCGCTCCAGCTGTGTTGGCGATCAGGTCGTCGACGTCGAAGGTCCGGTAGCGGGTGCCCGCGATCCCCCACACCGCGGTCAGTTGCGTCAACTCGAAGGCCAGCGACAGCCCGAGCGCTGCGAGGGCCACCCGGGACGCCCCCCAGCCGTGGGCCCGCCGCAGGTACGCCCCGAACGGGATCGTGAGCAGGACGTTGGAGAACACGTACACGACCGTGCGGTTCGTCAGCCAGGCGCCGAGCCCCCCGCCCACGTAGCGCACGCCGGCGCTGGCGTCCGCCAGCCAGGCGAACGGGACGAGGTTCACCGGCGCCGGGTCGCGGGGCACCGACTCGTCCGGGAAGGGCATCAGGACCAGCAGCCACGCGAGCACCAGGTACAGCGCGAAACCGCTGCGGGCCAGCACGTGTCGGCCAGCACCCCCGCGCCGCCACAGCCAGGCGGTCCAGCCGGCCCAGGCCAGCAGCGCGACCCCGCAGAAGACGAAGAGCCGGTAGCCGGCACCGACGCTGAACTGGCCGGGCATCAGGCCGCCGAGCGGGCCCGCGCCACCACGCCGGGCAGGACGGCGAGGAGGGCGTCGATCGCCGCGTCCGCGGTGTCCGGACCGAAGGAGAAGCGCAGGCTCGAACCGGCGTCGTCCACGCTGCGGCCCATCGCGACCAGCACCTCGCTGGGTTGGTGCACCCCCGCGGAGCAGGCCGAGCCCGTGGACGCGTCGAAGCCCTGCGCGTCCAGCAGAAGCAGGACGTCGTCGGCCCGGGCGCCGGTGAAGGTGAGGTTGGCGATCGCGGGACTGCACGGCCCGACGGTGTTCACCCGCACGTCGGGCACCGCGGCGACGGCGCCGGCGATCAGCCGGTCGCGGAGGCGGCCGAGCCGGACCGCCTCGGTCTCCCGCCTCACCGCGGCCAGCCGGCTCGCCGCGGCGAAGCCCGCAGCGAGCGCCACCGGGACCGTGCCCGAGCGCAGGCGTGCCTCCTGCCCCCCACCGAAGCCCTGGGGCGACAGCGGCGTCCCCCGGCGGACCACCAGCGCGCCGATGCCGACCGGACCGCCGAGCTTGTGGGCCGACACGCTCGCCAGGTCCAGGCCGGACGCCGCGATGTCGACCGGCAGGTGGCCGAACGCCTGCACGGCGTCGGAGTGCGCCAGGGCACCGGTGGCGTGCGCGAGGACGGCTGCCTCGGCCACCGGCTGGATCGCGCCGGTCTCGTTGTTGACCCACATGACCGAGACCAGGCCCGTGCGGGCGTCGAGCAGCGCGGCGACCGCGTCCAGGTCGAGGTGGCCTGTGGTGGTCACCGGCAGGACCGCCACGCCCGGCAGCCGCTCCCGCACCGCAGACACCGACGGGTGCTCGACGGCCGACACGGCGAGGCCGGGACGCCAGGGCGGGCGCGCGCCCAGCAGCGCGAGGTTGTTCGCCTCCGTCCCGCCGGAGGTGAACACCACCTCGCCGGGCAGTACCCCGAGGTCGGCGGCGAGGGAGTCCCTCGCGTCCTCGAGGACGCGACGCGCCCTGCGTCCGGACGCGTGGAGCGAACTGGGGTTGCCGGCCACGGCGAAGGCCTCGGCCATGGCCTCGACCACCCCGGGCTCGCAGGGCGAGGACGCCGCATGGTCCAGGTAGGTCCGGGCCGTCATCGCGCGCCTCCCGTCCATCTGGTCAAACGATTCCCCGGTTTTCCGAGGGTCGGTGGTGGTTCCCGTTGAAGATTAGGTGACACTATGAGGGTCCGCGTTCCAGGAGGGGGAAGCTTGAATCCGATGGAACCGTCGGTGGTGGAACCGCGGGAGGGCGCGACGCCCCCTGCGCAGCTGGGCGCCCTGGTGCGCGACGGAGGGACCACCTTCTCGCTCTGGGCCCCGCGCGCCACCCGGGTCGAGCTGGCCCTCGTCGACGAACACCGGCGCCAGACCAACCACGACCTGGTGGCCGGCGCGGACGGGATCTGGTCGCTCCACCTGCCCGGCGTCGGCACCGGCCAGCGGTACGGCTACCGCGTCCACGGACGCTGGTCCCCGGAGACCGGCGAGCGGTTCAACCCGGCCAAGCTCCTGCTCGACCCCTACGCCCGCGCGATCACCGGCGGCGTCGACTACTCCGGTCCGATCCGGGACCACACCGCGGAGTCGAACTTCCTGCCCGACCTCGAGGACTCGTTCGCCGCGGTCCCCCTGAGCGTTGTGGTGGCCGACACCCCGGCCCCGCAGCCGCTGGCACGACCGCTGGAGCTGTCCGAGCTGGTCATCTACGAGACCCACCTGCGTGGTTACACGCGCCAGCACCCGGCCGTCCCGGAGCACCTGCGCGGCACCTACGCCGGGATGGCCTACCCGGCCGTCGTCGAGCACCTGGTCGACCTCGGCGTGAACGCCGTGGAGTTCCTCCCGCTGCACCACTTCGTGTCCGAGCCCTTCGTCGTCGGCCGGGGGCTCACGAACTATTGGGGATACAACACGCTGGGCTTCTTCGCCCCGCACGGCGCCTACGCGTCCTCCGGCTCCGGCACGCTCGGCGGACAGGTCGCGGAGTTCAAGGAGATGGTCTCGGCCCTCCACGCCGCCGGCATCGCGGTGATCCTCGACGTCGTCTACAACCACACCGGCGAGGGCGGGCACGACGGCCCGACACTGAGCTTCCGGGGGATCGACCACGGCGCCTACTACCGGCTGACCGACGACCGCCGCAACGACTACGACGTCACCGGCTGCGGCAACGCCGTGGACACCTCGAACCCCGGGGTGCTGCGGATGGTGCTCGACTCCCTGCGCTACTGGGTGACCGAGATGGGCGTGGACGGCTTCCGCTTCGACCTGAACACCACCCTGATCCGTGACGCGGCGCACCACGTCGACCAGAACCACCCCTTCAAGCAGCTCGTCGCCGCCGATCCCGTGCTCTCCGGCACGGTGATGATCTCCGAGCCGTGGGACCTCGGCCCCTACGGCTACCAGGTCGGACGCTGGGGACGCGACTGGTCGGAGTGGAACGACCGCTTCCGTGGCTTCACCCGCGACTTCTGGCGTGGGGCCATCGGCGGCGTCCAGGAACTCGCCACCCGGCTGTCGGGGTCGTCCGACATCTACGACCACGGGGGGCGCGCGATCACGTCGTCGGTGAACTTCGTCACCGCCCACGACGGCTTCACCATGCGGGACGTCGTGACCTACGACCTCAAGCACAACGAGGCCAACGCCGAGCGGAACCGCGACGGGGCCGACGACAACCGCTCGTGGAACCACGGGTACGAGGGCGAGACCGACGACGAGCGGATCGTCGCGGACCGCCAGCGCACGGCGCGCAACATGATGGCCACCCTCGTGCTGAGCGCGGGCATCCCGATGATCCTGGCCGGCGACGAGATGGGTCGCTCGCAGGGCGGCAACAACAACGCCTACTGCCAGGACTCCCCCGTCTCGTGGGTGAACTGGTACAGCCGCGAGGACTGGGCGGCCCAGGAGGAGTTCACCCGCACCCTGCTCAAGCTCCGCGCAGCACACCCGCTGCTCCGCCCGTCCGCCTGGCGCTACCACGGCGAGGTGACCGACCTCCACGGGCACGGGCTGGGACGCTCCCCGGTGGCGTGGTTCGCCGAGTCGGGCACGGAGATGACCACCGAGCAGTGGCACGACCCGGGACGGCACACCCTCGGCATGTACCTGTCGGACCGCACCGGCGCCTTCCTGGTGTACTTCCACTCCGGCTGGGACCCGATCGAGGTGTCCCTGCCCGGCGCCCCGTGGGCGCTGCGCTACACCGTGGAGGCCCACAGCGGGCTCGCCTCGGAGCTGCCGCGCAAGCGCCTCACCCCCGGCTCGACGCTGACGCTGCCCGGCCGGACCGTCCTCGTGCTGTCCGCGGACGTGCGCAGCGGCGCCCAGCTGGTGTCGGCCCCGCATGGCGCCTCCAGGGGCGGCGCGGGCACGTCCGAGGCCTCCCGGCACACCCCCGGCGACCACAGGGCGTGAGCCCGGCGGAGCGCGTCCCACCGCCTCCTGAAGGGCCGCCCATCGCCGCCGTCATTCCCTCCCGCTGGCTCTGGTCAGACGCTAGGTTGGCACTTGTGAGTGCAACCGCGAACCCGTCCCGCAAGCGCCAGCAGCGTCCGCAGGCCCGTCCGGCCGGCACGAAGGCTGCGACGGAGCCGACCGCCGCCGCGACCACGGCCGTGACCGGGGACGCCCCCCACGAGCCCCTCGACCTGAGCCCTGCGATCTCGCTGCCACGGGGCTTCGGGCGCATCCCGGTGAGTGGCGTCAGCCCCGTCATCGAGGGTGGCGCCTACCCCGCGAAGGCGACCGTGGGCGAGCTGATCCCGATCCGCGCGAAGGTCTTCCGCGAGGGCCACGACGCGGTCAACGCCTCGGTGATCCTCACCGCGCCGGACGGACGCGAGGTGCGGGTCGACATGACCCCGATGGAGCCGCGCGGCCTCGACCCGTGGGAGGCGTGGGTGCGCCCCGACACCGAGGGCGACTGGACGTTCCGCGTCGAGGGGTGGTCCGACCCCTGGGCGACCTGGCTGCACAACGCGGAGGCGAAGCTGCCGGCCGGGGTGGACATCGAACTGGTCTGCCTCGAGGGCCGCGACCTGCTCGACCGCACGGCGGCGATCGCCGAACGCGCGGGTGACCCGGTGCAGGCCTCCATCCTGAAGGCCACCGCGATGCTGCTCATCCCGGAGCGTCCCGCGACCGACCTGATCGAGGTGGCGACCGCCAAGGGCATCTCCCGGGCGATGACCCAGTACGGCCCGCGCGAGCTCCTCAGCCCGACCGCCGACTTCCCGCTGTTCGTGGACCGCAAGCGGGCGCTTTTCGGCAGCTGGTACGAGTTCTTCCCGCGCTCGATCGGCGCGACCTACGACGCCGCGACGAAGAAGTGGACCTCCGGAACCTTCGACAGCTGCCATGAGCGCCTCGAGCAGGTGGCCGGCATGGGCTTCGACGTGGTGTACCTGCCGCCGATCCACCCCATCGGCACCGCGTTCCGCAAGGGCCGGAACAACACCCTCATCCCGGCCCCGGGCGACCCGGGCTCGCCGTGGGCGATCGGTTCGGCCGAGGGCGGCCACGACGCCATCCATCCCGACCTCGGCGACTGGGACTCCTTCGACCGGTTCGTCGCCAAGGCCAGGGAGGTGGGCCTGGAGATCGCTCTGGACTTCGCGCTGCAGGCGTCCCCCGACCATCCCTGGGTGACCGCGCACCCCGAGTGGTTCACGACCCGGCTGGACGGGACGATCGCCTACGCCGAGAACCCGCCGAAGAAGTACCAGGACATCTACCCGATCAACTTCGACAACGACCCCGACGGCATCTACCACGAGGTGCTGCGCACGCTGAAGCTGTGGATGTCGCACGGCGTGCGGATCTTCCGGGTGGACAACCCGCACACGAAGCCCGTCCAGTTCTGGGCGTGGGTGATGCGCAAGGTGCGCGAGACCGACCCCGACGTGCTCTTCCTCGCCGAGGCGTTCACCAAGCCGGAGATGATGCACGCGCTCGGCAAGGTCGGCTTCCACCAGAGCTACACCTACTACACCTGGCGCACCGCGAAGTGGGAGCTGGAGGAGTACGTCGGCGAGCTCGCGACGCAGACCGACGCCTTCTACCGGCCGAACTTCTTCGTCAACACCCCGGACATCAACCCGTTCTTCCTCCAGTCGGGCAACGCGGCGGCCTTTGCCATCCGGGCCATCCTCGCGGCGACCCTGTCGCCGACCTGGGGCGTCTACTCCGGCTTCGAGCTGTTCGAGCACGAGCCGCTGAAGCCCGGCGGCGAGGAGTACAAGAACTCCGAGAAGTTCGAGTACCGCCCGCGCGACTACCACGCCCAGCCGAACCTGAACGTCCTGCTCGGCTCGCTCAACCAGATCCGCCGCAACCACCCCGCGCTCCAGCAGTTGCGGCAGGTGCGGTTCCTCGACGCCCCGCACGACGGCGTGATCGCGTACGCGAAGCGGGACGGCGACGACGCGGTCATCGTGATCTGCAGCCTCGACCCCAACCAGGGCGTGGAGAGCGACGTCCGGCTCGACCTCGGCTGGCTGGGGATCGACGGGCCGACCCTCGACCTGCGGGACGAGCTGACCGGTGCGACGTTCACCTGGGGGGAGCGGAACTTCGTCCGGCTCAGCCCGGCGGCACCCGCCCACATCCTGCACGTCCTCCGGGGCTGAGGGACGCGGCATGAGCACCGCCACCGCCTGGGAGGACTACCTGCGCCAGGCGCGCTGGTTCGGCGGCAAGGGGCTGGGCGCGAGGATCGCGTCCCTCTCCCCACTGCCGTGGTACACCGCGGACGGCGCCTGGCCGGCCGTCCGCTCGGAGATCGCCGAGATCGCCTACACCGACGGGCGCACCGAGTACTACCAGCTCCTGGTCGCCTACCTCCCCGCCGGCACCGCTCCGGCCGGGCTGCCGGTGACCACGACCGTGCTGCCGGGCCTCGGCGAGGTGGACGTCGTCGACGCACCGCGCCACGCGCCCGCGATCGCGGCCATGGTCGCGGCCCTGCGGACCTCACCGCCCGACGGCATGGCGTGGAGCGAGGCGGACGAGGTGGACCCCGCCGCGCCCATGCGGCTGTTCACCGGCGAGCAGAGCAACACCACGGTGATGATCGGCGACCACACCCTGCTCAAGCTCTTCCGCAAGCTCGAGGCCGGGCGCAACCTGGACGCCGAGGTGCTGGGTGCGCTGAGCGGATCCGGGATCACCCCCGACCTGTACGGCGTCCTCGCCGCGGGCGGCTACGACCTCGCCATGTTCTGCCAGCGCATCCTCGGGGTGACCGACGGGTGGGTCTTCGCCACCGAGGCCTGCGCGACCGGACGCGACATCAGCACAGAGTGCCGGCAGCTGGGGACGGAGCTGCGCGAGCTGCACGCCCGCCTCGCGGACGCCTTCGGCACCGCGACGCGACCCGGCGCCGACCTGTCGGCGGACATGACCCGGCGCTTCGCCGAGGCCGCGGAGCAGGTGCACGAGCTCGACGGGTACCGGCACGCGGCGCAGCTGCTGTTCGCCGCCCCAGGCACCACCCAGCTGCCCACCCAGCGCGTGCACGGGGACTTCCACCTCGGACAGGTGCTGCACCGCGACGGCGGGGACGGGCCCGCGTGGGTGATCATCGACTTCGAGGGAGAACCGCTGAAGTCGCTGGCCGAGCGCCGGGCCTTCGACTCCGTCTGGCGGGACGTCGCCGGCCTCCTGCGCAGCCTCGACTACGCCCGCAGCGCCCACCCCGACCCCGAGGGCCACGCGGCCCGGCAGTGGTGCGCGGCGGCCCGCGAGGCCTTCCTGGACGGCTACAGCGGCACGCACCGCGCCGAGCCGGCCCTGCTGCGCGCCTACGAGCTCGACAAGGCCGTCTACGAGGTGGTCTACGAAGTACGCAATCGTCCCAATTGGGCACACATCCCGTGGGGAGCAGTCCAAGATGAGGCCAGGAGGGTATCTCTCGATCCCCCGGCACCTACTGACAAGGAGCAGTGATGGCACACGACGTGGCGGGCGGGTTGACCGGGTGGGATCTCGAGGGTTTCCACAACGGCGGTGACACCGAGTGCTGGCGGCGGCTCGGCTCTCACGAGGTGACCATCTTCGACGACGAGCGGGGCGAGATCCACGGGACGCGCTTCGCGGTGTGGGCGCCGAACGCGCACGACGTGCGTCTCAACGCCGACTTCAACTGGTGGACCGGTGACCAGATGCACCGCGTCCCCGGCTCGGGGATCTGGGCCCTCTTCGTCGAGGGCGTCGGCACCGGCGCGCTCTACAAGTACAACATCCTCTGCGCGGACGGCACCTGGCGGGAGAAGGTCGACCCGATGGCCTTCTTCGCAGAACAGGCGCCCGCGAACTCCTCGATCGTCTACACCAGCAAGTACCTGTGGGCGGACGACGAGTGGATGTCCCGGCGCTCCGCGGCGCAGCCCCACAAGGAACCGATGAGCATCTACGAGGTGCACCTCGGCTCCTGGCGCAAGGGCAAGACCTACCTCGAACTCGCCGACGAGCTCGTCGAGTACGTGACCTGGCAGGGCTACACGCACGTCGAGCTGATGCCGGTCACCGAGCACCCGTTCGAGCCGTCCTGGGGCTACCAGGTGACGAACTACTTCGCGCCGCAGTCGCGCCTGGGGCGTCCCGACGAGTTCCGGCACCTCGTCGACCGCCTCCACCAGGCCGGCATCGGCGTCATCCTCGACTGGGTGCCCGGCCACTTCCCCAAGGACGAGTGGGCGCTGGGCCGCTTCGACGGCACCGCCCTCTACGAGCACGAGGACCCGCGCCAGGGCGAGCACAAGGACTGGGGCACCTACATCTTCAACTACGGCCGCAACGAGGTGAAGTCGTTCCTGGTCTCGAACGCCCTGTACTGGGTGACCGAGTTCCACATCGACGCCCTGCGCGTGGACGCGGTCGCGTCCATGCTCTACCTCAACTACTCGCGCAACGACGGCGAGTGGGTGTCTAACATCTACGGCGGCAACGAGAACCTCGA
>JAIUOT010000019.1 GCA_020161015.1 Actinomycetota bacterium
GCATGTCCGCGTCCTACGACGAGCAGGGCAACTACATCTACCCCGAGGGCTTCGATCCGGAGACCCAGGAGTGGAAGCCCGGCTACGAGGCGCAGCAGCGTGCGTGGGAGCAGCAGTACGCCGAGGCGCAGGCCCGGTGGGAGGCGCACAAGCGCCAGGTCGAGGAGGCCGAGGCTGCCGACGTGCAGGCCGCGGTCGCCCAGGCCAACACTGCCGCCTACTCCGCCGGTGGCGCGTCCGACGACGCGGCTCCGGAAGGCTCGCTGGCCTCTGACGAGGCCCTGCAGGCCCTGCGGGAGAAGCTCACCGGCGGTCGCTGACCAGCCTGACGGCACACGACGTGCCCTCCACCTCACGGTGGGGGGCACATCGTCTTTTCCCGTCCGGCTGGCATGCTGGTGCTCCACGGTGTGGAGGGAGCGGGATGTCGGTGCGGACCTCGTGGTGCGGGGCCGGACGGTGATCACGATCGGGCTGACCGGCGGGATCGGTTCCGGCAAGTCGACCGTGGCGGAGTTGCTGCGTGCCCGTGGTGCCCTGGTGATCGACGCCGACCGGCTCGCGCGGGAGGTGGTGGAGCCCGGAACTCCCGGACTGGCCGCCGTCGTCGCACGCTTCGGCCGGGGCGTCCTCGGCGCCGACGGGTCGCTGGACCGGGCCGCCCTGGGACGCATCGTGTTCGCGGACGGGGACGCCCGTCGTGACCTCGAGGCCATCGTCCACCCGGCCGTCCGCTCCCGCGCGGCGGAGCTCAGCGCCCTGGCCGGACCCGACGACGTGGTGGTGCACATGATCCCGTTGCTGGTCGAGACCGGGCAGCAGGACGCGTTCGACCTGGTGGTGGTCGTCGACGTCGATCCCGACACCCAGCTGGCTCGGATCCGTGACCGCGACGGACTGGACGAGTCCCAGGCCAGGGCCCGCGTCCAGGCGCAGGCGTCCCGCGCGGAACGACTCGCCGCAGCGGATGTGGTGGTGGACAACACCGGCTCGCTCGCCGACCTGGCCGTTCAGGTCGCCGGCCTCTGGCGTGATCACGTGGCTCCGCGACTGCCCGGAAATCGCTGACCAGCGGGTATTCCCCCCGACAGGTCGGCCCCTATGCTGTCGCCAGAGCAAGCAAAGGGGGCTTTTCGTGAATTGTTCTCGCTGCCTTTCCCCGGTTCCTGATGTCGCGCATTTCTGTCATCGCTGCGGACTGGACCTCGTGCCCGGTGACGAACGCGGCCGGCGGAGGTTCGCCCTGGCCCCGGACGAGCCCGTCGCCTCGTTCGCGCTGATCTCCTCGATCATGCCGCGGGAGGCCGGGCGCCACCCGCAGACCTACCGGACGGCGTTCACGATCACGCTGGTCGCGGCGCTCGTCGCGGCGATCTTCGGCGCGATGCCGATCGCCGTGCTGATCGCAGCGTTCGCGATCCCGATCGTGTACATCACCTACCTCTACGACGTGAACCTGTGGGAGGACGAGCCGCTGGCGGTGACCGGCTTCGCGTTCCTGCTCACCGGTGTGCTGTCGCTGGTCTTCACGCTGATCTGGAGCGGCTTCCTGCCGTTGTCGACCACCCTGCGCTCCCCGGACGGCACGATGATCGCCGGCCCGCAGTGGGGCACGTTCCTCGTGGTCGCCGTCCTCGTTCCGGTGGTAGGTGAGGCGATCCGCCAGCTGGGGCCGGTGTTCCTGGCCGGCCGTCCGGCGTTCGACGACCTGATGGACGGGCTCACCTTCGGTGTGGTCAGCGGTGTCGCCTACGCCAGCTTCGACACCCTCGTGCGGCACTGGCCGCTGCTGACCGGCGGCCTGGTCTCTCCCGAGCCGGCCCAGTTCGCGTCCCTGGTCTTCCTCGAGGGATTCGTGAAGCCACTGGTCATGGGCACTGCGACCGGTCTGGCCGTGGCGGAGTTCTCCGGGCTCGGCAAGGGGTACGACGGCTTCACGCCGCGCTACTTCGCCGCTGTCGGCCTTGCCGTCGGCGCGAACGTGGTCTACAGCACCGGCACCTACCTTCTCGGCTACGTCGGCACGGAGGCCGTCTCGTGGATCCTCCAGGTGGTCTGGGGCCTGCTCGTGCTCGCCCTGCTGATCCTGCGGCTCCGCACGGTGCTCAATGCCGGGCTGCTGGAGGCCGCCCTCGAATCGGCCGCCCGCGACGGCGAGCCGGCCGGCGCGGAGCTGGGCTTCTGCGCCCGCTGCGAGATGCCGCTGCTGCCCGGGTCCGCGTTCTGCACGGCCTGCGGTGTGTCGGTGCGCGCCTGGCTGAAGGCCCCCGCGATGGCGGCCACCGGCGCGTCCGCCGACGAGGCCCCACCCGCGTCGCCACCGGAGGGCCCCGCGCCCGGAACGGCGGAGGCGGACGTGGCCGCTGCGGACGTGCCGGCCACCACCGGTGACGAGGACGGGGAGGCACGGGCATGACCCAGAACCCGAACACCCCGGCCCCCGGTTCCTGGCCCCAGGGCTCGCCGCAGCAGGGCACGCCGCAGGGCGTCCCCCAGCAAGGCGTCCCGCAGCAGGGGGCCCCGCAGCAGGGAGCGCCACAGCAGGGCGTCCCGCAGCAGGCCGGCTACCCGCAGCAGCCGGGGTACCCGCAGGCCGGGTACCCTCCGCAGCCCTACCCGGGCCAGGGGTACCCGCCGCAGGCCGGCTACGCCGGCCAGGCGTACCCCCAGGGCGCTTACGGCCGTCCCGCCTACGGCCCGCAGGCCGGCGCGCAGCCGGGCTACGGTGGCCCTGGCGGGCAGCCCCCGGCGCCGCGCGCGTCCTCGAGCAAGGTCCTGCTGATCGTGATCGGCGCGGTCGTGCTGCTGGTCATCGCCGGTGCCGCCCTCCTGATGCTGTCGAACCGGCAGGCGCCGGTCGACCCGGTGACGCCCACGCCCGTCCCCACGGTGCCCACGACGACGGCGTCCCCGTCCCCGGAGCCCACAGCCACGGGTTCCGCGGAGCCCACGGGGGAACCGACCCAGGAGCCCACCGAGGGCCCGTCGCCGGAGCCGACGCCGCCCAACGGCGGGGTGGTCGACCTCGGCAACGGGGTCATGTTCCTCCCTGCACCGGGGTGGGAGGTCCAGGAGCAGGCGCCCTCGGCCATCTCGGTGAGCGACGGCAAGGCCGTGTTCGTGACCCGGGTCGTCCAGCAGAAGAAGAACACCAACGCCGGCCAGCTGTGCGACGCCTTCAACCGGCAGGTGCTCGACGGCGCGACCGGCGCGAAGTTCGGTGACGCCAAGGACCTCGACATCAACCTGAAGAACCTGGCCGTCGCCCAGTGCCCGGCCGCGTTCATCTCGACCAGCAACGGCAAGAGCACGCAGATGCTGGCGGTGACGTTCGCCGCGGTGCGCACCACCGACGGGGTGTCGACGCTCAGCACCCTGCTGTTCACGAAGGACACGCCCGAGGACAGCTTCAACGCCGTCGACCAGATGCTCGGCGTGGTGCTGGGCAGCCAGTCCGCCGGCTGAGCCGACCATGCTCCCCGGGGCCGCCCGCCGGCCCCGGGGAGTGTCGGAGCCGGGACCTATGCTCTCCCCGTGCGACCGATCACCGATGTGCAGCGCCGGGTGGCGCCGTTCCGTGTCGTGGCCGACTTCGAGCCGGCCGGCGACCAGCCCGCAGCGATCGACGAGCTCCAGCGCCGGATCGAGGCCGGTGAGCAGGACGTCGTCCTCCTGGGCGCCACCGGTACCGGCAAGACGGCGACCGTCGCCTGGCTCGCCGAGCGGCTCCAGCGCCCGATGCTGGTGATGCAGCCGAACAAGACCCTGGCCGCGCAGTTCGCCAACGAGCTGCGGCAGTTCTTCCCGGACAACGCCGTGGAGTACTTCGTCTCGTACTACGACTACTACCAGCCCGAGGCCTACGTCCCCCAGACCGACACCTACATCGAGAAGGACTCCTCCCTCAACGAGGAGGTCGAGCGGCTGCGGCACTCCGCCACCAACTCGCTGCTGACCAGGCGGGACGTGATCGTGGTCGCGACGGTGTCGGCGATCTACGGTCTGGGCACGCCGCAGGAGTACGTCGACCGGATGGTCCGGCTGCGCCGCGGCGAGGAGGTCGACCGGGACACGCTGCTGCGCCGGCTGGTCGACATCCAGTACGTGCGCAACGACCTCGCGGCCACTCGCGGCACGTTCCGGGTGCAGGGCGACACCGTCGAGGTGTTCCCGATGTACGAGGAGCACGCCGTGCGGGTGGAATTCTTCGGCGACGAGATCGAGGCACTGTCCACGCTGCACCCCCTGACCGGCGAGGTGCTGAGCACCGATGAGGAGATCTACGTCTTCCCGGCGTCGCACTACGTGGCGGGGCCGGAGCGCATGGAGCGTGCGATCGAGGGCATCGAGGCCGAACTCGCCGTCCGGCTGGCGGACCTCGAGGCGAACAACCAGCTCCTCGAGGCGCAGCGGCTGCGGATGCGCACCAGCTACGACATCGAGATGATGCGCCAGATCGGCACGTGCTCCGGCATCGAGAACTACTCCCGGCACATCGACGGACGCGGCACCGGCACCCCGCCGAACTGCCTGCTCGACTACTTCCCAGAGGACTTCCTGCTGGTCGTGGACGAGTCGCACGTGACCGTGCCGCAGATCGGCGGCATGTACGAGGGCGACATGTCCCGGAAGCGGACGCTGGTCGAGTTCGGGTTCCGGCTGCCGTCCGCCATGGACAACCGGCCCCTGCGCTGGGAGGAGTTCGTCGAGCGCATCGGGCAGACGGTCTACCTGTCGGCGACGCCGGGGCCGTACGAGCTGGCGAAGTCGCGCGGGTTCGTCGAGCAGCTCATCCGTCCCACCGGCCTGGTCGACCCGGAGATCGTCGTGAAGCCCACACGCGGCCAGATCGATGACCTGATGGCCGAGATCCGCCTCCGCACGGAGCTCAACGAGCGGGTGCTCGTGACCACCCTGACCAAGAAGATGGCAGAGGACCTCACCGACTACCTGATGGAGAACGGCGTCCGCACCCGCTACCTGCACTCCGAGGTCGACACGCTGCGGCGCATCGAGCTCCTGCGCGAGCTCCGCCTGGGCACCTACGACGTGCTCGTCGGCATCAACCTGCTGCGCGAGGGCCTGGACCTGCCCGAGGTGAGCCTGGTCGCGATCCTGGACGCCGACAAGGAGGGCTTCCTGCGGAGCGAGCGGTCGCTGATCCAGACCATCGGACGGGCCGCGCGCAACGTGGCCGGCCAGGTGCACATGTACGCGGACAAGATCACCCCGTCGATGGCGGCGGCGATCGACGAGACCAACCGGCGCCGCGAGAAGCAGGTGGCCTACAACGCCGAGCGGGGGATCGACCCGCAGCCGCTGCGCAAGAAGATCGCGGACCTCACCGACCTCCTCGCGCGCGAGGACGCCGACACCACAGCCCTCGTCAGCCGGGCGGGCGGGCGCCGTCCGACCAGTCCGGTGCCGTTGTCCGCCGAGCGCTCCCGCGACCTGGGCGCGATGCCGTCCAGCGAGCTGGCCGGACTGATCAGCGAGCTCACCGAGCAGATGCACTCGGCCGCCGCGGAGCTGCAGTTCGAGCTGGCCGCCCGGCTGCGCGACGAGATCGCCGACCTGAAGAAGACGCTGCGCCAGATGCTGGAGGCCACGCGCTGAGCGTCGGCGGGTCACCGGCTTTGGCCGACGGGCACGAGACTGACAGAATCAGGCGTACCCCCCACGACAACCCGATGACCAGACGAGGGACCGCTGAATGCATGTGACCGCCGAGATCTGGTTGATCACGATCGGGGTCCTCGTCGCCGTGCTCGCCGTCGACCTGCTCGTGATCGGTCGCCGGCCCCACGAGCCGAGCATGCGCGAGGCGGGGATCGCGATCGGCGTCTTCTCCGGTCTGGCGGTGCTGTTCGGGCTCGGAGTCTGGTGGTTGGCGGGCCCCCGGTACGCCGCGGAGTTCTTCGCCGGCTGGCTCACCGAGTACAGCCTGAGCGTCGACAACCTGTTCATCTTCGTGCTGATCATGGCGAACCTTCGGGTACCGCGGCACCTCCAGCAGTTCGCGCTCATGGTCGGCATCGTCCTGGCCCTGATCTTCCGGGGCATCTTCATCGCGCTCGGCGCCGCGGCGATCGAGCGGTTCAGCTGGGTGTTCTTCCTCTTCGGCGCGTTCCTGATCTACACGGCGGTGAAGCTCTACCTCGACTACCGCTCCGACGAGTCGGACGACGACAGCGAGAACGCCGTCATGCGCTGGGTGCGCCGCCGCTTCCCGTCCACCGACGACTTCCGCGGCACCAAGCTCGTGGTGACCGAAGGCGGCCGGCGGCTGGTGACGCCGATGCTCCTGGTGGTGGTCGCCCTCGGCACGACCGACCTGCTCTTCGCGCTCGACTCGATCCCGGCGATCTACGGGCTCACCCAGGAGCCGTACCTGGTGTTCACGGCGAACGTGTTCGCCCTGATGGGCCTGCGCCAGCTCTACTTCCTCATCGGTGGGCTCCTGCAGCGCCTGGTCTACCTGTCGGTGGGCCTGTCGGTGATCCTGGCGTTCATCGGCGTGAAGCTGGTGCTGCACGCCGCGCACGAGTACGGGTGGGACGCCGGGCTCGGGCTGGACGCGGAGGTGCCGATCTGGGTCTCCCTCGCGGTCATCATCGGCACGCTGGCGGTGACGACCATCGCCAGCCTGGTGAAGTCGCGCCGCGACGAGCGGTCAGCCTAGGAACGCCGGCCGCAGTCCGTCCGCCCCCGACACTCCGGACGCGGACAGGCGCCCGGCGAGCCACGCCCACAGGCGCGCGTCACTGCCGCTCACGGTCCGCCGCTCGGCGCCGTCCCCGATGTCGGCCACGACGGAGTCGCCCTCCAGGTGGAGGGCGGGCAGGCCGGCGCCGGCGAGCAGGTCGAGCACCCAGCGCAGCAGCCACGCCGCGGCCGCCGGATCGATCGCGTCGGCGGCCCAGCCGCAGTCGAGGTCCAGGTGGTGCACGCACACCTCGTGGAGCCGGGCGAGCGGCACGGCGGCGAGGGTCAGGGCGAGCCCGTGGAGCTCCACCGGGGCTGACCAGTCGGTGACCTTCTCGATCGCCGCCTGGAGGGCACCGGCGCTGGTGTCCAGGTCGATCTGGAGCGCGAGTCCGTCGCGGTCGGCGCCGGCCTCGAGGTCTGCGAACCGGCGGGACGCGGGCAGAGGCCCGGGCTGGGGGAGGCCGGCTCCGACCGCCTCGGTGATGCCCCGCAGGTGGTCCGCGCTGCGGCTCAGGTGGGTGGCCACGTGGGCCCGGGACCACCCGGGCAGCGGCGTCGGCCGGTGCCACTCGTCCTCGCCGATGCCGATGGTGTAGCCGAGCAGGCGCTGGGTGGCGTCGGCGTTCCATCGGACCACGTCTTCCACCGGAATCGACCCGGTGTACTGGCTCATGGCACCAACCTACGGCCCCGCGGCGGCCCCGGGCCAGCCCCGTCCGGATCGGCGGGACGGGCTGTCGGAGGCAGCATCTACCATGATCGGGTGACTGACCGGCTGATCGTTCGAGGGGCGCGCGAGCACAACCTGCGCAACATCAATCTCGACCTCCCGCGCGACGCCCTGATCGTGTTCACGGGCCTGTCCGGGTCGGGCAAGTCGAGCCTCGCGTTCGACACGATCTTCGCCGAGGGCCAGCGCCGCTACGTCGAGAGCCTGTCGGCCTACGCCCGCCAGTTCCTCGGCCAGATGGACAAGCCGGACGTCGACTTCATCGAGGGCCTGTCGCCTGCGGTGTCGATCGACCAGAAGTCGACCAGCCGCAACCCGCGCTCCACCGTCGGCACCATCACCGAGATCTACGACTACCTGCGCCTGTTGTACGCGCGGGCCGGGCGTCCGCACTGCCCGGAGTGCGGGGAGCCGATCAGCAGGCAGTCCCCCCAGCAGATCGTCGACCGTCTGCTCGCCCTGCCAGAGGGCACCCGGTTCCAGGTGCTGGCCCCGGTCGTCCGGGGTCGCAAGGGCGAGTACGTCGACCTGTTCCGCCAGCTGGCGGGCCAGGGGCTCTCCCGCGTCCGGGTGGACGGCGAAGTGCACCAGCTGCTCTCCCCACCCACGCTGGAGAAGCAGAAGAAGCACTCGATCGACGTGATCGTCGACCGGCTGGCCGCCAAGCCCAGCATGAAGCAACGGCTGACCGACTCGGTCGAGACCGCCCTCGGCCTGGCCGGCGGCGTGGTCTCTGTGGACTTCGTCGACCTGCCGGAGGACGACCCCCGCAGGGAGCGCCGGTACTCGGAGAAGCTGGCCTGCCCGAACGAGCACGACATCTCCGTCGAGGAGCTCGAGCCGCGGCAGTTCTCGTTCAACGGCCCGTGGGGCGCCTGTCCCGCCTGCTCGGGGCTCGGCACCCGGATGGAGGTGGACGTCGACCTCGTCGTCCCCGACACCGGCCGCAGCCTGGCCGACGGCGCGATCGCGATGTGGCAGACGCCGTACCTGGCCGGCTACTTCCAGAACCTCTTCGCCGCGCTGGCCGAGCAGGAGGGATTCTCGGTGGAGACGCCGTGGGAGAACCTGCCGTCCCGCATCCAGAGCATGCTGCTGATGGGCGTCCCGCACGCGCTCACCGTCCACAGCCGCACCCGGCACGGCCGGGAGCACACCTACCGCGCGAAGTACGAGGGGGCAGTCCCCTACGTCCGGCGCCGGCACGCCGAGGCCGAGTCGGACAACGCGCGCGAACGGTATGCCGGCTACATGCGCGAGGTGCCGTGCCTGACGTGCAAGGGCGCCCGGCTCAAGCCCAGCTCGCTCGCCGTCACCATCGGCGGACGCAACATCGCCGAGGTCTCGGCGATGTCGATCGACGAGGTTGCGGCGTTCATGCGCAACCTCACCCTCACCGAGCGCGAGGCGCAGATCGCCGAGCGTGTGGTGAAGGAGATCAACGAGCGGTTGCGGTTCCTCCTCGACGTCGGCCTGGACTACCTGACGCTCTCCCGCCCCGCCGGGAGCCTGTCCGGCGGCGAGGCACAGCGCATCCGGCTCGCCACCCAGATCGGGTCGGGCCTGGTCGGCGTGCTCTACGTGCTCGACGAGCCGTCGATCGGCCTGCACCAGCGCGACAACCGGCGGCTGATCGACACGCTCGTCCGGCTTCGCGAGCTCGGCAACACCCTGATCGTGGTCGAGCACGACGAGGACACCATCCGTACCTCCGACTGGGTGGTCGACATCGGGCCGGGCGCGGGCGAGCACGGCGGAGAGGTCATCGTCTCCGGAACGGTGGGCGACCTGCTCGCCCACCCCACCTCGCTCACCGGGGCCTACCTGTCCGGGCGGCGGTCCATCCCGATGCCCGAGCGGCGGCGTCCGGCCACCGGCCGGGCGATCACCGTCCACGGGGCGTCGGAGCACAACCTGCGCGACGTCACGGTGTCGTTCCCCCTGGGGCAGTTCATCGCGGTCACCGGCGTGTCCGGTTCGGGCAAGTCGTCGCTGGTGAACAGCATCCTCTACACCGCGCTGGCCAAGAAGCTGTACAACGCGCACGCCGTGCCGGGGCGGCACCGATCGCTCACCGGCGTCGAGCACGTCGACAAGAGCATCCACGTCGACCAGTCGCCGATCGGCCGCACGCCGCGCTCGAACCCGGCCACCTACACCGGCGTGTTCGACCACATCCGCCGACTGTTCGCCGAGACGCCCGAGGCGAAGGTGCGCGGCTACCAGCCGGGCCGGTTCTCCTTCAACGTCAAGGGCGGGCGTTGTGAGAACTGCGCGGGGGACGGCACGATCAAGATCGAGATGAACTTCCTGCCGGACGTCTACGTGCCCTGCGAGGTGTGCCACGGCGCGCGGTACAACCGCGAGACGCTCGAGGTGCACTACAAGGGACGCACGATCGCCCAGGTGCTGGACATGCCGATCGAGGAGGCGGTCGAGTTCTTCGCGGCGATCCCGTCGATCGCCCGGCACCTGCGCACCCTCGTCGACGTCGGGCTCGGCTACGTCCGGCTGGGTCAGCCGGCGACGACACTGTCCGGCGGAGAGGCGCAGCGGGTGAAGCTCGCCTCCGAGCTGCAGAAGCGCTCGACCGGGCGGACGATCTACGTGCTCGACGAGCCGACCACCGGCCTGCACTTCGAGGACATCCGCAAGCTGTTGTCGGTCCTGCAGTCCCTGGTGGACAAGGGCAACACCGTGGTGGTGATCGAGCACAACCTCGACGTGATCAAGGCCGCCGACTGGGTGATCGACCTCGGGCCGGAGGGGGGCTCGCGGGGCGGTCAGGTCGTGGCGGAGGGCACCCCCGAGGACGTGGCCGGCAACCCGGCCTCGTTCACCGGCGCGTTCCTGAAGCCGGTGCTCGCCGGGCACCGCGTGCCGGTGGCGGTCGAGGAACCCGATCTCCTGGCGCCCGCGGGGTAGCGGCTCAGCTGATCGTGAGCGTGTCGCCGTTCACGGTGACGGTGGCCCTGGACAGCGCCTTCGTCGCGGGCCCGGTGAGCACCGAACCGTCGGCGAGGGAGAAGCTGCTGCCGTGGCGCCCGCAGACGATCGCCGCGTCGGTCACCTGCTGTACCGGGAGGTTCTGGTGCGTGCACAGGTATCCGAAGGCCTCGAACGTCCCCGAGGTGGGCTGGGTGACCACGAACGAGCCCACGATCTTCCCCCCGCCGACGGGGATCTCGGAGGCCGGCACCGTCGTGGGGCCGGCGGCCGTCGACCCGGACGGGCCTGAGGCCGCCGCGCACCCGGCGAGGCAGAACGTGACGGCGGCCGCGCCGGCCGTGCTGAGCACGACCCGGCGGCTGGGGAGTGACGGACTGGTCAATGGGTCCTCCTGACTCGGATGCTGGAATGGTAGAAGGTTCAACCACCCCTTGCCTGTGACGCGCCTGTGAATCCGGCGCCAGATTGCGTCCTGCCGCGCGGAACGGCGCTCCTGGGCTGAGGGCGGGCCTGCGGCGGTCCGCGTCCGGATCGTCAGTGGCGGTGCCTATGCTGGCTCGGGTGAGGACGACCCGGTTGCGTGAGGACGGACGGCATGGCTGATCCGGCCTCCTACCGTCCGGCGCCCGGCACCATCCCGACCGGGCCGGGGGTGTACCGGTTCAGCGACGCGGAGGGACGGGTCGTCTATGTCGGCAAGGCGGTCAACCTCCGCCAGCGGCTCAGCTCCTACTTCGCCGATCCCGCAGCGCTGCACTTCCGCACGCAGACGATGGTCCGCACGGCGGCGAAGGTCGAGTGGACGCTGGTGCGCAACGAACTCGAGGCGCTCCAGCTGGAGTACACCTGGATCAAGCAATTCGAACCGCGCTTCAACATCAAGTACCGCGACGACAAGTCCTACCCCTGGGTGGCCGTGACGTGGTCGGAGGAGTTCCCGAGGGTCTTCGTCGGCCGGGGCAGCAAGCGCAAGGGCACGCGCTACTTCGGCCCGTACGCCCAGGCGTGGGCGATCCGCGACACCATCGACTCGCTGCTGCGCGTGTTCCCGATGCGCTCCTGCACCAAGGGGGTGTTCCACAGCGCGCACGTGTCCGGGCGTCCCTGTCTGATGGGCTACATCGGCAAGTGCTCCGCCCCCTGCGTCGGACGGATCGACGCCGACGCCCACCGCGCCCTCGTCCAGGACGTCTGCGACTTCCTCGCCGGACGCACCTCGACCCTCATCCGGCGCCTCGAGACCGACATGTTCATCGCCTCCACGAACCTGGAGTTCGAGCGCGCCGCGGTCCTGCGCGACCAGCTCTCCGCGCTGAGGCAGGCCACCGAGCGGAACGCCATCGTCCTGGGCGACGGGACGGACGCCGACCTCGTCGCCCTGGCCGAGGACCCGCTGGAGGTCGCCGTCCAGGTGTTCCACATCCGCGACGGGCGGGTGCGCGGGGAGCGGGGCTGGGTGGCCGAGCGCAGCGACGACGCGGACACCGGCGAGCTCCTCGAGCAGTTCCTGCTCCAGCTCTACGCCGACGCGGACGCGGACGCGATCCCCCCGCAGGTGCTCCTCCCCGCCCTGCCGGCCTCGGCGGAGGTGCTCGGCCAGCTGCTGGGGGAGCAGCGCGAGGGCCGGGTGCGACTGAAGGTGCCCCGGCGCGGCGACAAGGCGGCCCTGCTGCAGACCGCCGCCCGCAACGCCGCCGACTCCCTCGCCCTCCACAAGGTGCGCCGGGCGAGCGACCTGTCCACCCGCAACCGGGCGCTGGAGGAGCTCCAGGAGGCGCTCGACCTCCCGCAGGTGCCGCTGCGCATCGAGTGCTACGACATCTCCCACACCCAGGGCACGGAGGTCGTCGCGTCGATGGTGGTCTTCGAGGACGGCCTGCCCCGCAAGGGGGAGTATCGCCGCTTCATCATCCGGACCGTGGAGGGATCGAACGACGTCGGCGCGATGCACGAGGTGCTCACGCGGAGGTTCACCAGGCTGATCGAGGAGCGGCGGCAGGCCGGGCGCGAGGACGAGTCCGGGCCACTCCTCGTCGACCCCACGACCGGGGCCCCGCGCAAGTTCGCCTACGCGCCCTCGCTGGTGGTCGTGGACGGCGGCGCGCCCCAGGTTGCGGCCGCGGAGCGGGCGCTCGCCGACCTCGGTGTGGTCGACGTCGCGCTGTGCGGGCTGGCCAAGCGCCTGGAGGAGGTGTGGCTGCCGGGGGAGGAGTACCCGCTCATCCTGCCGCGTGCCAGCGAGGGGCTGTACCTGCTCCAGCGGGTGCGGGACGAGGCCCACCGTTTCGCCATCACGCACCACCGGGGCCGGCGCAGCGCGAGCATGGTGGAGTCGCTGCTCGATGATGTCCCCGGGCTCGGGGAGATCCGTCGCAAGGCGCTGATCACCTACTTCGGGTCGCTGCGGAAGCTGCGGGCGGCCACCGTCGAGCAGATCGCCCAGGTGCCGGGCATCGGGCCCCGCACCGCCGCGTCCATCAAGGAGGCGCTCGCCGGACAGGAGCCGCCGGTCGCGATCAACGTGACCACCGGCGAGGTCATCGAGCAGTGAAACCCCGCGGCGGGATAATGAGCCCATGAACGACTCCGCCCCGCCCGTAGAACTGCTGGTGATCACCGGTATGTCCGGTGCGGGACGCCGGACGGCCGGCCACGCCCTGGAGGACCTCGGCTGGTTCGTCGTCGACAACCTCCCCCCGAGCATGCTTCCCGAGCTCCTCCAGATCAGCCGGCGCCGACAGTTCACCCGGGTCGCCGTCCTGCTGGACGTGCGCAGCCGCTCGGACTTCCAGCAGATCCCGGCCGCGTTCTCCGCCCTGGGGGACGTCGGGGTGGTGCCGCAGATCCTGTTCCTCGACGCCAGCGACGAGGCGATCGTCCGCCGGCAGGAGTCCGTGCGGCGGCCGCTCCCGCTGCAGGGTTCCGGGCGCCTGCTGGACGGCATCCGCAAGGAGCGCAAGATGCTGGCCGGGCTGCGCGCCAGCGCCGACCTCGTGATCGACACCTCCTCGATCAACGTGCACGAACTGGCCGCGCGCGTCGCCAAGGCCTACGCGAGTGCGTCCGAGACCGACCTCCAGGTCACCCTGATGTCGTTCGGGTTCAAGAACGGGATCCCGATCGACGCCGACCTCGTGTTCGACGCACGATTCCTGCCGAACCCGCACTGGGTGCCGGCGCTGCGGCCACAGACCGGGCTGGCGCAGCCGGTGTCCGCCTACGTGCTCGGGCAGCCCGACGCGGAGCCGTTCCTCCAGCACGCCCTCGGGCTGATCGACCTGATGCGCCCCGGGTACGTCCGCGAGGGCAAGCGCCACGCCACCGTCGCGATCGGCTGCACCGGCGGCAAGCACCGCTCGACCGCGCTCGTTGAAGAGCTGTCCCGCCGCCTCGCGGCCGAAGGCGTGCACACCGAGGTCGTGCACCGGGACCTGGGTATGGAGTGAACGGGTTCGCTCCGCCGCCGTCCGTGGTGGCCTTCGGCGGCGGCCACGGCCTCGCCGCCAGCCTGACGGCCCTGCGCCAGCTCACCCACCGGCTGACGGCCGTGGTGACCGTCGCCGACGACGGCGGCTCGTCGGGCCGGTTGCGTGAGGAGTTCCCGATCCTGCCCCCCGGCGACCTGCGGATGGCCCTGGCGGCGCTGTGCGGTGACGACGAGGTGGGGCGTGCGTGGGCAGAGGTGCTGCAGTCACGCTTCCCCGGAGACGGCCCGCTCGGCGGGCACAGCATCGGCAACCTGCTGATCGCCGGGCTGTGGCAGCAGCTGTCCGACCCGGTGGCCGGCCTCGACATGGTGGCCGCCATGCTCCACGTCGAGGGACGGGTGCTGCCGATGGCGGCCGTCCCCCTGGTGATCGAGGCGGACGTGATCGGCGCCGACCCGTCCTCGCCCGACGAGGTGACGCTCGTCGTCGGCCAGGAGGCCGTGGCGCTGGCGACCGGGGAGATCGCCGACGTCCGGCTGGTGCCGGCGGACCCGCCGGCCGTCCCGGAGGCGCTGCGCGCCGTCCACGCCGCCGACTACCTCGTGTTCGGGCCGGGGTCCTGGTACTCCTCGGTGATCCCGCACGTGCTCGTGCCCGAACTCCTGGACGCGATCCAGGCGTCGCGCGCCCGCCGGATCCTCACCCTCAACCTGGTGCCGACCGAGGACGAGACGCCCGCGTACACCGCGTCCCGCCACGTGGAGGTGCTCGCCGAGCACGCGCCCGGACTGCGCCTCGACGCCGTCGTCGCCGATCCGTCCTTCGCCGCCGGCGACCCGCACCTGGCGACCTACGTGCAGTCGCTGGGTGCGCGCCTGGTCGTCGCGCCCGTCCGGATGCGGGACGGGTCGCCCCGCCACGACCCCCACCTCCTGGCCGCGGTTTATGCGGGGATCATGGGTCTGTAGGCTAAGCGCCCATCGACGCTCTCGGCGAAAGGCAGTTTCCGGCAACATGGCGATGACGCAGCAGGTGAAGTCCGAGCTGGCGACCCTGGAGGTGACCAAGCCGGAGCTTCGCAAGGCCGAGGTGGCCGCGTTGCTGCGGTTCGCCAACGGCCTGCACATCGCCGGCGGGCGCATCGTCGTCGAGGCGGAGCTCGACACCGGCGTCGCCGCCCGCCGCCTGCGCACCGCGATCGCCGAGCTGTTCGGCTTCACCTGCGAGTTCGTCGTGATCACCGGCAGCGGCCTGCGCCGCGGCACCCGGTACGTCGTGCGGCTGATCCGCGACGGCGAGTCCCTCGCCCGGCAGACCGGCCTCATCGACCCGCGCGGGCGTCCCGTCCGCGGGCTGCCCGTCCAGGTGGTCAACGGAGGCATCGAGGTGTCGGTGGCCGCGTGGCGCGGCGCGTTCCTCGCGCACGGCTCGCTCACCGAGCCGGGACGCTCGATGGCGCTCGAGGTCACCTGCCCCGGCTCGGAGGCCGCGCTGGCCCTGGTCGGCGCCGCCCGGCGGCTCGGCATCAGTGCGAAGGCACGGGAGGTGCGCGGGATCGACCGCGTGGTCATCCGGGACGGCGACGCGATCTCGGCGATGCTCACCCGGCTCGGGGCGCACGAGTCAGTGCTCGCGTGGGAGGACCGCCGGATGCGCCGCGAGGTCCGCGCGTCCGCCAACCGCCTGGCGAACTTCGACGACGCCAACCTCCGCCGCTCCGCGCGGGCCGCGGTGGCCGCTGGGGCCCGCGTCCGCCGTGCCCTGGAGATCCTGGGCGAGGACATCCCCGAGCACCTGCTGGTGGCCGGCCAGCTGCGGCTGGAGCACAAGCAGGCCAGCCTGGAGGAGCTGGGGCAGTTGCACGTCCCGCCGCTCACCAAGGACGCCGTCGCCGGTCGCATCCGTCGGCTGCTCGCGACCGCGGACAAGCGGGCCGGCGAGCTGGGCGTCCCGAACACCGAGGCCGTCCTGAGTCCCGAGATGCTGGACGAGGACGCCTGAGGCGCACCGCACCGCCGGCGTCCGGAACAGGGGGCTCTGCGGGGTCCCGGGGTGCACGGTCCGGATTTCCGCCCCTGCATCCGGCGGCACCGTGAACCGATAGGGTGGAACCCGAACAGGGCTGGGCTCAAGCCCGCCACTGGACCCGTTCGTAAAGGAGACCCTCACTTATGACCGTCAAGGTTGGCATCAACGGCTTCGGCCGGATCGGCCGCAACTACTTCCGCGCCCTCGTGGCTTCGGGCGCCGATCTCGACGTCGTGGCCGTGAATGACCTCACTGACAACAAGACGCTCGCCCAGCTGCTGAAGTACGACTCGATCCTGGGTCGCTTCCCGGGCGAGGTCACCGCGGACGAGACCGCGCTGTACGTCGACGGCAAGGAGATCAAGGCGTTCGCCGAGCGCGACCCCGCCAACCTCCCGTGGGGTGAGCTGGGTGTGGACATCGTGATCGAGTCCACCGGCTTCTTCACCGACGCCGAGAAGGCCAAGGCCCACATCGCCGCCGGCGCCAAGAAGGTCCTCATCTCCGCCCCGGCGAAGAACGAGGACATCACCATCGTCATGGGCGTCAACGACAACCTGTACGACCCGGCCGCGCACAACATCATCTCCAACGCGTCCTGCACCACCAACTGCCTGGCCCCCCTGGCCAAGGCGCTGAACGACGGCATCGGCATCGTCAAGGGCCTGATGACCACGATCCACGCCTACACCCAGGACCAGAACCTGCAGGACGCCCCGCACAAGGACCTGCGTCGCGCCCGCGCCGCCGCCCTGAACATCGTCCCGACCACCACCGGTGCCGCCAAGGCTGTCGCCCTGGTCCTGCCGGAGCTGAAGGGCAAGCTGGACGGCTACGCGCTGCGCGTGCCGACGCCGACCGGCTCGGTCACCGACCTCACCTTCGAGGCCGCGCGCGAGACCACCGTCGAGGAGATCAACGCGATCGTCAAGGCTGCTGCCGAGGGCCCGCTGAAGGGGATCCTGGAGTACAGCGAGGACCCGATCGTCAGCAAGGACATCGAGACCTACCCGCTGTCCAGCATCTTCGACGCTCCGCTGACCAAGGTCATCGGCAACCAGGTGAAGGTCGTCTCCTGGTACGACAACGAGTGGGGCTACTCCAACCGCCTGGTCGACCTGACCGTGCTGGTGGGCTCCAAGCTCTGATGATCGATGACGGGTCGGTCCGCGTTCGCGGGCCGGCCCGTCTCTTCATGAACGGAAGAGAGAGGTAAGAGGTGAAATCAGTCAAGGACCTCGGTGAGCTGAGGGGCAAGCGCGTCCTGATCCGGTGCGACTTCAACGTGCCGCTGGACGGGGACACCATCACCGACGATGGCCGGATCCGCGCGGCGCTGCCGACCCTGACCCTGCTCAAGGACGCCGGCGCGAAGGTCGTCATCATGGCGCACCTGGGCCGGCCCAAGGGCCAGGTCAACCCGAAGTACTCGCTGGCCCCGGCCGCCCGGCGGCTCGGTGAGCTGATCGGCGCCGACGTGAAGCTGGCCACGGACGTGGTCGGCGAGACCGCCACCGCCACCGTCGCCGCGCTCGCCGACGGCGAGATCGCGATGCTCGAGAACGTCCGCTACGAGCCGGCCGAGGAGTCCAAGGTGGACGCCGAGCGCGAGGAGCTCGCCGCGAAGTACGCCGCTCTCGGTGACGTGTTCGTGTCCGACGGCTTCGGCGTCGTTCACCGCAAGCAGGCGTCCGTGTACGACGTCGCCAAGCTCCTGCCGAACGCCGCCGGTTTCCTGGTGGCCAAGGAGGTCGAGGTGCTCAAGAAGCTCACCGAGAGCCCGGCGAGCCCCTACGTCGTCGTCCTCGGCGGCGCGAAGGTCGCCGACAAGCTGGCGGTCATCGACAACCTGCTGAAGGTCGCGGACACCCTCATCATCGGTGGCGGCATGGCCTACACCTTCCTCAAGGCCAAGGGCTACGAGGTCGGCACGTCCCTGCTCGACAGCGAGAAGATCGAGACCTGCGCCGGCTACCTCGAGCAGGCCACCGCTGCCGGCAAGCAGATCCTGCTGCCTGTCGACGTGCGCGTGGTGTCCGAGCTGGACATCCCGGCGCGCCACGCCAGCGAGGTGACCATCGTCGACGCCGACGGCATCCCGGCCGACCAGGAGGGCGCCGACATCGGCCCGAAGTCCGAGGCGTTGTTCGCGGACGCGATCGCCGGTGCGGCGACGATCTTCTGGAACGGCCCGATGGGCGTCGCGGAGATCCCGTCCCTTGCGCTGGGCACCGACGCGGTCGCGAAGGCGCTCGCCGCCTCCAGCGGCTTCTCGGTGGTGGGTGGTGGCGACTCCGCCGCCGCCGTGCGCAACCTCGGGTTCGCAGACGAGGCCTTCGGCCACATCTCCACCGGTGGCGGTGCGTCACTGGAGTACCTCGAGGGCAAGGTGCTCCCGGGTCTTGCTGTCCTGGAAGGGGAGAACTGACATGGCACGCACGTCGCTCATGGCGGGCAACTGGAAGATGAACCTCAACCACGTCGAGGCCACCGGCCTGGTGCAGAAGCTGGCCTGGACGCTGGCCGACGCCAAGTACGACCCGGCATTGTCCGAGGCGGCCGTGATCGTGCCGTTCACCGACATCCGGACCGTGCAGACCCTGGTCGAGGGTGACAAGCTGCCGCTGAAGTTCGGCGCGCAGGACGTCTCCGTCCACGCGTCCGGCGCCTACACCGGCGAGGTCTCGGCCGACATGCTGGCCAAGCTGAACTGCAGCTACGTCGTGGTCGGGCACTCCGAGCGCCGCGAGTACCACGGCGAGACCGACGAGCTGATCGGCGCCAAGGCGAAGGTGGTGTTCGAGGCCGGAATGACCCCGATCATCTGCTGCGGCGAGGTGCTCGAGATCCGCAAGCAGGGCACGCACGTCGAGCACGTCCTCGGCCAGGTCGAGGACTGCCTCGCCCCGCTGACCGCGGAGCAGGTCGCCGCGTCCGTCATCGCCTACGAGCCGGTCTGGGCGATCGGCACCGGCGAGGTGGCCACCCCCGAGGACGCCCAGGAGGTCTGCGGCGCGATCCGTGGCTACGTCACCGACACCTTCGGTGCGGCCGCCGGTGAGGCCGTGCGCATCCAGTACGGCGGCTCGGTGAAGGCCAGCAACGTGGTCGAGATCATGGCGCAGCCCGACGTCGACGGCGCCCTCGTCGGAGGCGCGAGCCTCAACGCGGACGAGTTCGCCAAGATCGTCATGTACTACACGGCCGGCTGACCCCAGCCCTCGCCCGACCTCGCACCCTCCCTCCGGCCCACGCCGGAGGGAGGGGGCTTCGTCGTCCCCGTCCCCGTCCCCGCGCCGAGGGCCAGCCTTGTGGCCGAGGGCCCGTTCACCGGTGCTGGCCCTCGGCGAGAAGGCTGGCCCTCGGACGGGAGGGCTGGCCCTCGCTGCGGACGGGGTGGACGCCGGCCGCGACCAGCCTTACCCGCGTTTCGTTGGTCCGGGCAGGCGTGGGTTAGGATTCTCCGCGTGACTGCGCTCCCTCTGGTGACGACCTGGCCGATCGTGACACTTCAGATCGTCCTGATCCTGACCAGCATCGTCCTGGCACTGTTCATCCTGCTGCACAAGAGCCGGGGCGGCGGCATGTCCGACCTGTTCGGCGGCGGCATGAGCACGGGGATGGGGGGCACCTCGGTCGCCGAGCGGAACCTCGACCGCCTGACCATCATGGTCGGCCTGGTGTGGCTCGCCAGCATCATCGGACTGTTGGTGCTGTACCGGTATTTCCCCGAAGTCGGGGCCCTGGGCTGAGTCCGGCCCGCTCGCAGCAAGGAGTCAAAGCACGTGGTTGGTGGTAGCGCAATTCGCGGTAGCCGGGTCGGTGCCGGCCCGATGGGGGAGGCCGAGCGCGGAGACGCGGCCCCCCGCCTCTACGTCTCCTACTTCTGCGCCCACGGTCATGAGACGCGCCCGGCGTTCGCCGCGGACGCCGTCGTCCCGGACACCTGGGACTGCCCGCGGTGCGGCCTGCCGGCCAACCTCGACAGCGAGAACCCGCCGCCCCCGCCGAAGACCCAGCCGTACAAGACGCACCTGGCCTATGTGAAGGAGCGTCGCAGCGACGCGGAGGCCGTGGCCATCCTCGCCGAGGCGCTGGACGCCCTGCGCGCCCGTCGGGCGGCCGGCGAGGTCATCTACTGAGCCGGACGCCTCCGTCCGGCCGCAGGCCCACGCCCTACAGAGAGCAGTCGAAGTAGGGCAGTTCCGCTGAGGCGTCCTCGTCCACGAGCCACAGCGTGCGCTCGCGTCCGGCCACCCGGGCCGCCGGCAGCGCCGTGTCGCCGGCCAGTGAACGGCACAGCGCGTTCGACTTCTCCGACCCGCTCACCAGGAACCAGACCTCGCGGGAGTCGTTGAGCGTCGGGATGGTCAGGCTGATCCGCTCCGGCGGTGGCTTCGGCGCCTCGCTGACGCCGATCACCGCCTGCGTGGTGGGCTCGCTGGACGGGTGGTTGGGGAAGATCGAGGCCACGTGGCCGTCCGGCCCCATGCCCAGCAGGCACAGGTCGAAGCGTGTATCCCCGAGCTCCTTGGCGTAGGTGGCCGCGGACGCGGCGGCGTCGATCACGCCGTCCGCGCTCGGCATCGGGTGCGTACGGGCCGGATCCACCGGGAAGTGGCTGGCCAGCAGCGCCAGGGTCGGCCCGGCGTTCCGCTCCGGGTCGCCGGTCGGGACGAAACGCTCGTCGCCCCACCAGAGCTCGAGCCGGGACGGGTCGAGCGCCGAGCCCTCCACCAGCTCGCCGAGGCGGGCGTAGACGGCCATGGCGATCCGTCCGCCGGTGAGGCACACCTGCGCGACCCTGCCGTCGGCCTGGAGCCCGATGAGCACGGAGAGCAGCCGGGCGGCACCGCGCGCGGCGAGGTCGTCCGCGTCACGGTGGCGGATCACCTGGGGCTGCGCGCTCACTCCGCCCTCACCTGGCCGCGTGCCACGGCACGATCGATTCTCCTCACCACGGACGCCATGGCCTCAGCGTAGATGGGATCGTCCTCGAGGCGCCGCAGCTCCTCGGCCAGCAGCGTGTTCACGTCGCGGCGCGGGAGGGCGACGAGCCTGCTCGACAGCCCCGGTGCGGAGAAGCTGGCGAGGTTGCCGTCGGTGCGCGTGATCCGGATCTCGTCCTCGCCCGAGCCGAGCACGACCCCGGTGATGCCCACGGCCGGGTCGGTGCGCTCGAGGGTCACCGGGACGTCCAGGCGCTGCGACAGCCAGGCGGCGAGCAGCGTGCCGGCGGCGTTCGCCGGGGCGGCGCTGACGGTGGCCCGGGTGACGTCCATCGGGTAGGCGTCGAGGGCGGCAGCCATCAGCCCGCGCCAGCGGGTGAGGCGCGTCCAGGTGAGGTCGGTGTCGCCGGGGCAGTAGTTCCGGGCGCGAACCTCCAGCGCTGCCAACGGGTCGGGGTCGCCCATCGCGTCGGTGATGCGTCGGGTGGCGAGCCGGCCGATCGGGTCCAGGCCCGGCGTCCTCGGCGAGCGTCCCGGCCACCACACGATCACCGGAAGGTCGGGCAGCAGCAGCGGCAGCACCACGGACTCGCGGTGCTTCTGGAGCACGCCGTGGAACTTCAGCGCGATGATTTCGCCGGGCGACCCCTCGCCGGCCTGCACCTCCGCGTCCAGCCGGTCGGCCCGGGCGCGGCCGTTGGTGAGCAGCAGGATGCGGGACGGGTGCTCGCGCCCGGCCTCCGCGCACGCCTCCTTCGCCCGCTCGTAGTCGGAGAGCTCGGCGACGACGACGAGGGTGAAGACCAGCCCGGAGGCGGCCCCGACGTGGTGCCTGGCCTTCGCGATGGCCTGCTGCACCTCTGCGGCGTTGGTGCCGGTGAGTGTGACGATCACGATCGCTCCTCCTTACGGACGTCGCCAGCTGAACCCGTCGCGGGCCAGCATCTCGACGGCGGACGGGGGACCCCACGTGCCCGAGGGGTACGGCTCTGGCGGGGTGTCCCGCTCTGCCCAGCGGTCCAGCACGGGGTCGAGGATCTGCCAGGACAGCTCCACCTCCGCCGGTTGGGGGAACAGCGGCTCCGAGCCGAGCAGGACGTCGAGCAGCAGCCGCTCGTAGGCCTCGGGGCTCGACTCGGCGAACGAGGTGCCGTAGCCGAAGTCCATGTTCACGTCGCGCAGTTCCATCGGGGTCGCCGGCACCTTGGCCCCGAACCGCAGCGTGATGCCCTCGTCCGGCTGGATCCGCAGCACGAGCGCGTTCGTGCCGAGCGCGCGGACGTCCGTGCCGTCGAACGGCAGGTGGGGCGCCGGACGCAGGTTCAGCGCCACCTCGGTGACCCGGCGGGGGAGTCGCTTGCCGGTGCGGAGGTAGAACGGCACCCCTGCCCAGCGCCGGTTGTCGATGTCGACCCGGATCGCGGCGAAGGTGTCCGTCCGCGAGTCGCCCGGGATGCCCTGCTCCTCGAGATAGCCCGGCACCTCGACACCGCCGGACCAGCCGGTCGCGTACTGCCCGCGCGCGGTGTGGGCGTCCAGGTCGGACGGCACCCGGGCGGCGGAGAGTACCTTGCGCTTCTCCAGGCTGAGCTCGTCGGCCCCGAAGGACGTCGGCTCCTCCATCGCCGTCAGGGCGACGAGCTGGAGGAGGTGGTTCTGAATCACGTCGCGGGCGGCGCCGATGCCGTCGTAGTAGCCGGCGCGTCCGGCGATGCCGATGTCCTCGGCCATGGTGATCTGCACGTGGTCGATGTACGTGCGGTTCCAGATCGGCTCGAACATCGTGTTGGCGAAGCGGAACGCCAGCAGGTTCTGCACCGTCTCCTTGCCCAGGTAGTGGTCGATCCGGAAGATGCTGGACGGCGAGAACGCCTTCGCGAGCTTGCGTTCGAGCTGGCGGGCGCTGTCCAGGTCGTGGCCGAACGGCTTCTCGATGACCACCCGTCGCCACGACCCCTTCGGACGGTCGGCCAGGCCGTGGCGCCGCAACTGGGCCACGGCGACGTCGAAGGCCTTGGGCGGCACCGACAGGTAGAAGGCGTGGTTGCCGCCGGTGCCCTGCCGCTCGTCGAGGTCGGTGAGGGTCTGCTTGAGCTGGGCGAAGGCCTCGTTGTCGTTGAGCTCTCCGGGGACGAACCGGATCCCCTCCTGCAGCTGCTTCCAGACGTCCTCGCGGAACTCGGTGCGGGCGTGCTCGCGTACCGACTCCGCGACCAGTTCGGCGAAGTGCTCGGCCGCCCAGTCGCGGCGGGCGAACCCGACGAGCCCGAAGCCGGGTGGCAGGAGGCCGCGGTTGGCCAGGTCGTACACGGCCGGCAGCAGCTTCTTGCGGGCGAGGTCGCCGGTGACGCCGAACAGGACGAGGGCCGAGGGGCCCGCCATCCGGGGCAGGCGGGGATCGCGCTGGTCGCGGAGCGGATTCACACCTGCGACTGTACCCACGCGGTCACTGGGGAGCGATGCTGATCGCGGCCGGGCGGAACGGGCGTCTAGACTGCTCAGACGCTGACCCCTGACGTGATCGGAGCCGGATGAGACCAGCCGAGGAGGGCGCGTCCCTGGCCGCCCTTGAGCAGGGTGGCTGGCGCGCCGTGGTGACGGCCTACGTGGGCCTTGCCAAGCCGCGGATCATCGAGTTGCTCCTGGTCACGACCATCCCGGCGATGTTCCTGGCCGCGGGCGGCTTCCCGTCCTGGCAGCTCGTGGTGTGGACGCTGCTGGGCGGCACCGCTGCGGCCGGGAGTGCCAACGTCTTCAACTCGGTGCTGGACGCCGACATCGACGCCCGGATGCGGCGCACGCGGCGGCGTCCGATGGCCCGCGAGCTGGTGAGCACCCCCCGGGCGCTCGCCTTCGGCGTCGCCCTCGGGCTGGCCGCGACCCTCATCCTCGGCCTCGGCGCCAACTGGTTGTCGGCCGCGCTCGCGCTGGTGGCCAACCTCTACTACGTGTTCGTCTACACCCTGGCGCTGAAGCGGCGGACGGCCCAGAACATCGTCTGGGGCGGCATCGCCGGCTGCTTCCCGCCACTGATCGGCTGGACCGCGGTGACCGGCTCTGTGGCGTGGACGCCCCTGGTGCTGTTCGCGATCGTGTTCGCCTGGACCCCGCCCCACACCTGGGCGCTCGCCCTGCGCTACCGCGAGGACTACCAGGAGGCGCACATCCCGATGCTGCCCGTGGTGGCGCCGCCCGTGGCCGTCGCGTGGCGCATCCTCGCCTACAGCCTGCTCACCGTCGCGGTCAGCCTGCTGCTGTGGCCGGTCGCCGGCACGGGCTGGCTCTATCCGGTGGTCGCGGCGGTCGCCGGCCTGGCGATGCTGGCCGAGGCGGTGGCGCTCCTGGTCCGTGCCCGCCGGGGCCTGGTGGACGCCGCGCTGAAGCCGATGCGGCTGTTCCACCTCTCCAACAGCTACCTCGCCGTGGTGTTCATGGCTGCTGCGGTGGATCCCCTGCTGTTCTGAGAGCCCCGGCGCCGGCCGGGAGCTCGGCGTCCGCGGGCCGGGTGTCGCGCACCAGCCACCACAGGTTCGCCAGCGCAGCGGTGAAGACGGTCAGCCCGAGCATGTGCAGGGCCACCAGGGGCACCGGAAGGCCGAGGAGGTACTGCGCGTAGCCGATCGCCCCCTGTGCCAGCTCGACGGCCAGCAGCAGCACGGCCGCCCGCCGCGCGGCACCGGTGGTGAGCAGGACGAGGGCGATGGTGAGCGCGACCACGACCCAGACGCTGAGGGAGTGGACGCGGGTCGCTGCCACCACGTCGAGCCCGTTGCGCGCCGAGTCGCTGTCTCCGGCGTGCGGCCCGGCGCCGGTCGCCACCACGCCGAGCGCCATCGAGGCCATGCCCACCCAGAAGGCCACTCGGGCCAGCATGCGGGCGAGCGGGCGCGCGGCGGCCGGCCGCCAGCCGTACGCGTCGTGGACCAGTACGGTGCACACCGCGATCAGGGCCACCGACACCACCATGTGCAGCCCGACGACCCACGGGTTGAGGCCTGCCAGCACGGAGAAGCCGCCGATGATCGCCTGGGCGGGGATGCCGAGGGCTGCGGCGAGGGCGAGCCTCCGGGTGCGGCGCCGGGGCGCGCCGGCATCGTCCCTCGCCTTCCAGGCCGCGACGAAGGTACCGACGGCGAGCACCACAAGGACGAAGGTGAGCAGCCGGTTCCCGAACTCGATGGACGCGTGGAGGGAGGCCTCGGGCGGCGTGATCGAACCCGGCTCGCACTGCGGCCAGGTGGAGCAGCCCAGGCCGGAGCCGGTCAGGCGCACCAGGCCCCCGGTCACGACGATGCCCATGTTGCCCACCAGGGACGCGACCGCCCAGCGTCGCAGGGCGGCGGGGGAGCCTACGAGGTCCATCGGAACACCTTTCTGGCCAGGGCGAGGGCCGCCACGGCCCACACCGCGACGACGATCAGGGGCAGCGCGTCGACGCCACCGCCGGCCCACGTGCGCAGCGTCTCACCCAGCGCGGTGGTCGGCAGCAGCGAGATCACGGGCTGGGCCCACGCCGGGAAGGCCGCGACCGGTACCAGGAGGCCGCCGGCCGCCCCCAGCAGGTAGACCAGGTTCGCCAGCCCCAGCGTCAGTTCGGCGGACGCGCGTCCGGCGAGCACGAGGGCCAGGCCGGAGAACGCGGCCAGGGACAGCACGACCACGCCCGCGGCGACCGCGGTCTGCGCGATCGACGGACGGGGCGACCAGCCGGCGGCGACCCCGGCCAGGGCCAGGACCGCCGCCTGCGCCAGCGCGACGGCGGTGACCATGGCGGCCTTGCCCAGCATCAGGTCGGTGCGGCGCAGCGGGGTGGCCACGAGGCGCTCCAGGACGCCGTAGCGCCGCTCGAAGGCCGTGGTGATGGCCAGCGAGGTGAAGCCCGTGGACCACAACCCCAGCGCGATCACGGAGGCGACGAACGGCTCGCGTGCGATCCCGAGGCGCTCTCCGGCGACGGCCTGGCCCAGGATCAGGCCGAGCGGGATCACCAGGGCGAGCAGGAGCTGCTCGCCGTTGCGCGCGACCAGGACGGTCTCCATGCGGGCGTGGCGCAGGATCCGGCGCAGGCGAGGTGCCGGCGCCGGCGCGGGACGCAGGTCGAGCGCGCTCACGCCGCGCTCCCGGGCCGGGTGAGCTCGAGGAACAGCTGCTCGAGGCTGCCACCGGCGGTGAGCTCCGCCACGCTGCCGTCGGCGACGCCCCGCCCGGCGTCGATCAGCACGACGTGGTCGGCGAGCTGCTCTGCCTCGTCCATGGCGTGGGTGGTCAGCAGGACGGCGACGCCCGCGTCGCGCAGCGCGCGGACCAGCGTCCACACCTCCCGGCGGGCGTGCGGGTCGAGGCCGGCGGTGGGCTCGTCGAGGAAGACCAGCTCCGGGCGTCCGATGATCGCCCCGGCGAGGTTCACCAGCTGTTGCTGGCCACCCGAGAGCCGTCGGTAGGGCGTGCCGGCGAAGGGGCCGATGCCGAGGGCGTCCACCACGTCGGCGACCGGCAGGGGAGTGGCGTGCAGCGAGGCGAGGTAGGCCAGGAGCTCGCGGGGGCGGACGCCGGACCACGCGCCGGTCGCCTGCGGCATGAGCCCCACCCGGCTGTTCGCCGACGCCGATCCCGGCGGCGCGCCGAGCACCTCCACCCGGCCGGAATCGGGGGTGAGCAGGCCGGTGCAGCAGCGGATCATCGTGGTCTTGCCGGCCCCGTTCGGCCCCAGCACAGCGGTCACCTCCGCCGGGGCGGCGACGAGGCCCAGCCCGTCCAGCACCGCCCGTCCGCCCAGTCGCAGGCGCACGTCGGTGAGCGAGAGGGCGGCAGGCACCCGTTCAGTCTAGGCAGACGAGACGCCGCTGCCCGGCTCCCTCGCGGGAACCGGGCAGCGGCGGTGGGTCGTGCGGTCAGGCCTTCGCGACGGCCTCCACCGCGTCCGCGGCGGCGGGAGCCGTGGCCGCGGAGCCGACCTCGGCCGGGGCCTCCTTGAGGTAGGCGAAGTCGGCAGCCGTCAGCATGGGCTGGTCGATCCGCATCCCGTAGAAGGAACGCCACACCATGTAGACCGACGCCAGGCCGAACACGACGGCCAGGATGGCGTTGATCGTCGGGTTGCTGATGATGAGGCTCAGCTCGATCGCCAGCATGCCGAACAGGGTGGTGAACTTGATGACCGGGTTCAGGGCCACCGAGCTGGTGTCCTTGAACGGGTCGCCGACGGTGTCGCCCACGATGGACGCGTCGTGCAGGTCGGTGCCCTTGGCCTGGAGGTCCACCTCGACGATCTTCTTCGCGTTGTCCCAGGCGCCACCGGCGTTGGCCATGAAGATGGCCTGGTAGAGCCCGAAGATGGCGATCGAGATCAGGTAGCCGATGAAGAAGAACGGCTCGACGAAGGCGAACGACAAGGTGGCGAAGAAGATGCCCAGGAAGATGTTGAACATGCCCTTCTGGGCGTACTGGGTGCAGATCTCGACGACCCGACGGGAGTCCTTGACCGAGGCCTTGGTGGAGTGCTCCAGGTCGATGTTCTCCTTGATGAACTCGACCGCGCGGTAGGCGCCGGTGGTGACGGCCTGGGTGGACGCACCGGTGAACCAGTAGATGATCGCGCCGCCGGTGATCAGGCCGAGCAGGAACGGCACGTGCAGCAGCGACAGGCTGTTCACGTTGATGGTGAGTCCGGAGGTGAGGCCCATGATGATGGAGAACACCATCGTGGTCGCACCGACCGCGGCGGTACCGATCAGCACCGGCTTGGCCGTCGCCTTGAACGTGTTGCCGGCACCGTCGTTCGCCTCGAGCAGGTGCTTGGCACGCTCGAACCGGGGGGTGATGCCGTAGTCTCGCTCGAGCTCCTCGGCGATGCCCGGGACGGATTCGATCTGCGACAGCTCGTAGACCGACTGTGCGTTGTCGGTGACGGGGCCGTAGGAGTCGACCGCGATGGTCACCGGGCCCATCCCGAGGAAGCCGAAGGCGACCAGACCGAGGGCGAACACGCCCGGCACGAGCATGATGCCGCCGGCGGCCACGTTCCCCGGGTCGATCGCCGGGATCATGGTGGACACGCCGTACGCGCCGGCCATCAGGCCCACGATCGCGATTCCGAGCCAGTACGCGGAGAAGTTGCCCGCGACCAGGCCGGAGAGGATGTCGAGCGACGGGCCGCCCTCCTTGGCCGACTTCACGACCTCCTCGACGTGCTTGGCCCGGACACCGGTGAACACCTTCACCAGTTCGGGGATGATCGCGCCGGCCAGGGTGCCGAAGCTGATGATCAGCGACAGCTGCCACCACAGGTTCGGGTTCCCGGGGATGTCGGACATCAGCATCGCGGAAATGGCGAACGTGAGGACGATCGAGACGATCGAGGTGACCCAGACCAGCGAGGTCAGCGGGGTCTCGAACTCCATCTCGTCGGCGTCGCCGAACTTCGCCTTCGCCCACAGTCCGTTGCCGAAGTAGGACAGCGCGGAGGCGACCAGCATGATCGCGCGGATGAAGAAGATCCACACCAGGAAGTGGGCCTGGAGGTCGGCCTGCACGCCGAGCAGGATGAAGGTGATCAGCGCGACGCCGGTGACGCCGTAGGTCTCGAAGCCGTCCGCGGACGGGCCGACCGAGTCGCCGGCGTTGTCACCGGTGCAGTCGGCGATGGTGCCCGGGTTGCGGGGGTCGTCCTCGCCGATCTTGAACACGATCTTCATCAGGTCGGAGCCGATGTCGGCGATCTTGGTGAAGATGCCGCCGGCGATGCGCAGCGCGGACGCGCCCAGGGACTCGCCGATGGCGAAGCCGAGGAAGCAGGCGGTGGCGATGTCGGCGGGCAGGAACATCATGATCGCGAGCATCATGATCAGCTCGGTCGAGATCAGCATCATGCCCACGCTCATGCCCGAGCGCATCGGGATGTTGTAGACGTTGAAGGGCTTGCCCTCGAGCGCGGCGAACGAGGTGCGGCTGTTGGCGAAGGTGTTCAGGCGGATGCCGTACCACGCGATGCCGTAGGAGCCGGCCATGCCGATCAGCGCGAACGCCAGCACGATGAAGACGCGGCCCCAGCCACCGGAGGTGTTCAGGAAGCCGAAGTACACGAAGATGACCGCGCCGATGAACGCGAACAGGGTGAGCAGGAACTTGCCCTGCTGGAGCAGGTACGCCTTGCAGGTCTCGTAGATCAGCTCGGAGACGTCACGCATCGCCTGGTGCACCGGCAGCTTCTTCAGCTGCATGTAGCTGACCAGGCCGAAGGCGAAGCCGCCCACGCAGATCAGCAGGCCGATCAGCAGCAGGTACCAGCCGCTGATGCCGCCCATGCCCGCGAAAGTGGCCGCGTGCAGGTCGGGCAGGGGGAGGTCGAATTCGCTCTGGCGCTGGGTGTGGCCGGCCTCACCGGCGCCGCCGGAGCAGGCGCTGAGGGCCGGGACCATGAGCCCGAACGCCACAGCCAGGCCGGAACGCACGAGGGTGCGCCGCCCTGATGATGGTTGGGTATCGAGCGAGGGAGTCGTCACGATGCTTCCTTTGAAGGTGTCTGTGTGGTTGTAGATGACCTGTCGCCTTTGACAAGACAAAGTCACCGTCCCGCACTCTACGACCAGCTGTCGTAGTTCCTGTACACGGCCATCTTTCGGAAGCGGGCGTCCGGCATCCGGTCCCGCACCGGCCGGTGAGTTGAGTACGGCGCCGAATAAGGTAAGAATGGCGTTGTGAAAAGCGAGCAGGAGGGCGCCGTCGCCGTCCCCACCGAGGCCGAGCAGCTGGCTGCGGACGCTTCCACGCGCAGCCGGGTGGCCCGCTCGATCCTCCAGCACGGGCCGTCCACGGCCAACGACCTCGCCGGCCGCCTCGGGCTGACGCCGGCAGCGGTCCGCCGCCACCTCACGGTGCTGGCCAGCACCGGCCAGGTGACCAGCAGGGAGCAGCGGGTGTACGGCCACCGTGGGCGGGGACGTCCGGCCAAGGTGTTCGCGCTGACCGACGCCGGGCGCGCGGAGTTCTTCCAGGCCTACGACCGGCTGGCGATCGACGCGCTGGAGTACCTGCAGGGCGTGGCCGGACCGGCGGCCGTCGAGCAGTTCGCCGCCCGGGTGGCGGAGAGCGTCTCCACCCGCTTCCACGCCATCGCGGGGGAATACGAGAGCCCCACGGAGGCGTTGGTCGAAGCGCTGACCGCCGAAGGTTTCGTGGCCTCGCTGCAGCCGGTCGCCTCGGGCGTCCAGCTGTGCCAGTACCACTGCCCGGTCGCCCACGTGGCGGCCGAGTTCCCGCAGCTCTGCGAGGCAGAGACCAGGGCGTTCGCCAACCTGCTCGACTCGCATGTCCAGCGACTGGCGACCATCGCGCACGGCGACGGGGTGTGCACCACCCACGTGCCCCGTCCGGTGCCCGCCACCGCACATCCGTCCCCACAAGGAAGGGCCCACTGATGACCTCCACCGCTCCCGCCGCCCCCGGGCTCGGCGCGACGCAGGAAGAGCACCTCGAGGCGCTCGGCAGCTACCAGTACGGGTGGCGCGACTCCGACGTGGCCGGTGCGTCCGCGCAGCGTGGCCTGACCGAGGACGTGGTCCGCAACATCTCCGGGCTGAAGAACGAGCCCGAGTGGATGCTGAACCTCCGCCTGAAGGGCCACAAGCTCTTCGGGCGCAAGCCGATGCCGGCCTGGGGTGCGGACCTGTCGGGCATCGACTTCGACAACATCAAGTACTTCGTCCGCTCGACCGAGAAGCAGGCCCAGACCTGGGACGACCTGCCCGAGGACATCAAGCGCACCTACGACCGTCTCGGCATTCCCGAGGCGGAGAAGATGCGCCTGGTGGCCGGCGTCGCCGCGCAGTACGAGTCCGAGGTGGTCTACCACAAGATCAACGAGGAGCTGGAGCGCCAGGGCGTCATCTTCCTCGACACCGACACCGGCCTGAAGGAGCACCCCGAGCTGTTCGAGGAGTACTTCGGCTCGGTCATCCCGGTCGGCGACAACAAGTTCGCCGCGCTGAACACCGCCGTGTGGTCGGGCGGGTCGTTCATCTACGTGCCGAAGGGCGTCCACGTCTCGATCCCGCTGCAGGCCTACTTCCGGATCAACACCGAGAACATGGGCCAGTTCGAGCGGACGCTGATCATCGCCGACGAGGGCTCCTACGTCCACTACGTCGAGGGCTGCACGGCGCCGATCTACTCCTCGGACTCCCTGCACTCGGCCGTGGTCGAGATCATCGTGAAGAAGAACGCCCGGGTGCGGTACACGACCATCCAGAACTGGTCGACGAACGTGTACAACCTCGTCACCAAGCGCGCCACCTGTGAGGAGGGCGCGACGATGGAGTGGATCGACGGCAACATCGGCTCCAAGGTGACGATGAAGTACCCGGCGGTCTACCTGCTCGGCGAGCACTCCCGCGGCGAGACCCTCAGCATCGCGTTCGCCGGCGAGGGCCAGCACCAGGACGCCGGCTCGAAGATGGTGCACGCCGCGCCGCACACCTCGTCCTCGATCATCTCCAAGTCGGTGGCCCGTTCCGGCGGACGCTCGTCCTACCGCGGCCTCGTGCAGGTGAACGAGGGTGCCCACCACTCCGCCAGCTCGGTGAAGTGTGACGCCCTGCTCGTCGACACCGTCTCCCGCTCCGACACCTACCCGTACGTCGACGTCCGCGAGGACGACGTGTCGATGGCGCACGAGGCCACCGTCTCCAAGGTGAGCGAGGACCAGCTCTTCTACCTGATGAGCCGTGGCATGGGCGAGGACGAGGCGATGGCGATGATCGTCCGCGGCTTCGTCGAGCCGATCGCGCGCGAGCTGCCGATGGAGTACGCGCTGGAGCTGAACCGCCTGATCGAGCTGCAGATGGAAGGGGCCGTGGGCTGAGCCCGCGGACCGACGAACCCAGAAAGATGACCGTGACCGCTGTTCCGAACGTCGCCGAAGCGGTGGAGACCAACGTCGAGTCCCACCTGCACCCCGTCGCCTCCTTCGACCTGGCCGACCACCCCATGCCCGGGGGCCGCGAGGAGGTGTGGCGGTTCACCCCGATGCGCCGCCTGCGCGGGCTGCTGGACGGGGCGCCGAGTTCCGCCCACCTCGACTGGCGCACCACGCTGCCCGAGGGCGTCGTGATGCGTGAGATCAGCACGTCCGAGGCGATCGCCCTCGGCGTGCCGGCCCCGGTGGACCGCCCGTCCGCCCTTGCCGTGGCCGAGGGCGGGGGAGCCGTGCTGGTCGAGGTGCCCGCCGGGCTCGAGCTCACCGAACCCGTGGTGATCGAGCTGGTGGGAACGGACGCCGACCAGCAGGTCTACGGCCAGGTCGTGTTCGCCATCGGCGCGCAGGCCAGGGCGACGGTGGTGCTGCGTCACCTCGGGTCGGCCCGCTACGTGTCCAGCGTCTCGGTGCTGGTGGGCGAGGGCGCCAGCCTGAACTTCGTCGGCCTCCAGGACTGGGCGGACGATGCCGTCCACGCCGGCCACGTCGGCCTGCGCATCGGTCGGGACGCCCGCGTCCGCACGGTGACGGCGAGCCTCGGTGGTGACCTCGTGCGGCTCGTCGAGACCGCGGAGTACGACGGCCCCGGCGGCGAGCTGGAGCAGTTCGGCCTCTACTTCGTCGACGCCGGCCAGCACATCGAGCACCGGCTCTTCGTCGACCACAACGCCCCGCACACCCGCAGCCGCGTCGACTACCGCGGCGCGCTGCAGGGCCAGGGTGCGCACTCGGTGTGGGTCGGCGACGTCCTGATCCGCAAGGTCGCCGAGGGCATCAACACCTACGAGACCAACAAGAACCTGGTGCTCACGGACGGCTGCCGGGCGGACTCGGTGCCCAACCTGGAGATCGAGACCGGCGAGATCGAGGGCGCCGGGCACTCCTCGACCACCGGGCGCTTCGACGACGAACAGCTGTTCTACCTCCGCTCGCGCGGCATCCCCGAGGACGAGGCCCGCCGCCTCGTCGTCCACGGCTTCTTCGCCGACATCATCCGGCGGATCGGCGTCCCCGAGGTCGAGACGCGGCTGCTGGCCACCGTCGAGAAGGAGCTCGCGGTGATCGTCGGCACCCCGGCGGGGCTGGCGTCATGAGCTTCGTCCGTGCCTGCGCGGTGGACGAGGTGCCCGTCGGCTCCGCGATCGCGGTGGACCTCGGCGGCGACGCGGAGATCGCCGTCGTCAACACCGTCGACGGCTTCTTCGCGATCCGCGACGTCTGCTCCCACGGCGAGGTGCCGCTGAGCGAGGGGGAGATCGACGGGTGCACCCTCGAGTGCTACATGCACGGCTCCCGGTTCGACCTGCGCACGGGCCTCCCGCTCGAACTGCCGGCGGTGATGCCGGTCCCCGTCTACCCCGTCCGGCTGGACGGGCAGGACGTCCTCATTGACCCACACAACCCGATCGACATCCAGGAGCAGTAAGTGTCAGAACTCCGCATCAGTGACCTGCGCGTCGAGGTCGAGACCGAGAGTGGCCCGAAGGAGATCCTGAAGGGGGTCAACCTCACGGTCCGCAGCGGCGAGGTCCACGCGATCATGGGTCCCAACGGCTCGGGCAAGTCGACGCTCGCCTACTCGATCGCCGGCCACCCCAAGTACACGATCACCGGCGGCTCGGTGACCCTCGACGGCGTGGAGCTCTCCCAGCTCACGGTCGACGAGCGCGCCCGGGCGGGGCTGTTCCTCGCCATGCAGTACCCGATCGAGGTGCCGGGCGTCTCCGTCGCCAACTTCCTGCGCACCGCGAAGACCGCCCTGAGCGGCGAGGCCCCGAAGGTCCGCACCTGGGTGAAGGACGTGAACGCTGCGCTGGAGCGGGTGGGCCTGGACGGCAGCTTCGCCGCACGGTCGCTCAACGAGGGCTTCTCCGGTGGCGAGAAGAAGCGCAACGAGATCGCACAGCTCGAGCTGCTGAACCCGAAGTTCGCGATCCTCGACGAGACCGACTCCGGGCTCGACATCGACGCGTTGCGGATCGTCTCCGAGGGCGTGAACCGCTACACCGCCCAGGGTGATCGCGGCCTGCTGCTGATCACCCACTACACGCGGATCCTGAACTACATCAAGCCCGACTACGTGCACGTCTTCGTCGACGGGCACGTCGTCGAGGAGGGTGGCGTGGAGCTGGCGGACCGCCTCGAGATCGAGGGCTACGACCGGTTCGTGCGGTCGGCGGCCAAGGTCGATGCCTGAGCCTGTTCCCACCGCGTCCGGGGTGGCCGCCCCGGTGGTCGGCCTCGACGTCGAGCGGGTCCGCGCCGACTTCCCGATCCTGTCCCGCAGGATCGGGGACTGGCCGCTGGCCTACCTCGACTCGGCGAACACCTCGCAGAAACCCAAGCGGGTCGTCGAGGCGATCGCGCGGCACTACCTCGAGCACAACGCCAACGTCGCGCGCGCGATGCACACCCTGGGCGGCGAGGCGACCTCGGCGTTCGAGGGCGCCCGGGAGAAGGTGGCCCGGTTCGTCGGCGCAGCGAGCGCAGCTGAGGTCGTGTTCACCAAGAACGCGTCCGAGGCGCTGAACCTCGCGGCGCACACCCTCGGAGGCAGGCTCTCCCCGGGCGACGAGATCGTCATCTCGGTGATGGAGCACCACTCCAACATCGTCCCGTGGCAGTTGCTGGCGCAGCGCACCGGCGCGATCCTGCGGTGGTTCGACATCACGCCCGACGGCCGGCTCGACCTGGAGCGCGCGGCCGCGGACGGCCTGATCAACGAGCGCACGCGCATCGTGTCGATCGCGTGGGTCTCGAACGTTCTCGGCACGGTGAACCCGGTGGCCGAGGTCGCCGGGCTCGCCCACCGTGTCGGCGCGCACGTGGTGGTGGACGGCTCGCAGGGCGTCCCCCAGCTGCCCACGGACGTCGCAGCGCTGGGCGCCGACCTGATGGCCTTCACCGGGCACAAGATGCTCGGACCGACCGGCATCGGCGTCCTGTGGGGCCGCTACGACCTGCTGGAGACCCTGCCGCCGTTCCTCGGCGGCGGGGAGATGATCGAGGTGGTCCGGCTCACCGGCTCCACCTTCGCCAAGCCGCCGGCCCGGTTCGAGGCGGGCACGCCGCCGATCGCACAGGCCGTCGGGCTCGGCGCGGCGATCGACTACCTCGAGCGCCTCGGCATGGAGAACGTCGCCGCCCACGAGCAGCGGATCACCCGCTACGCGCTGGAGCGCCTCGGCCAGGTGGACGGCGTGTCCGTCCTCGGGCCCACCGAGGCGGTCGACCGTGGGGGAGCGGTCTCGTTCACCCTCTCGACGGCGGACGGCACCGAGGTGCACCCGCACGACGTGATGCAGTTCCTCGACGCCCGTGGCGTCGCCGTCCGAGGCGGGCACCACTGCGCGCGTCCGCTGCACGAGCGCCTGGGGATCACGGCGTCCAGCCGCGCGTCCGGGTACCTGTACACCACGGAGGCCGAGATCGACGCCCTCGCCGAGGGCCTCGACTACGTGCGCTCCTTCTTCGGAGGACGGTCATGAGCGTCGAGGCGATGTACCAGGAGATCATCCTGGACCACTACAAGGCCAAGCACCACAGCGGGCTCCGCGAGCCCTACCAGGCCCAGGTGACCCACGTGAACCCGACCTGCGGCGACGAGGTGATGCTGCGGGTCGCGCTGGACGGCGACCGGGTGGCCGACGTGTCGTACGAGGGCGTGGGCTGCTCGATCTCCCAGGCGTCCACCTCGGTGATGAGCGACCTGGTGATCGGGCGGACGGTGGACGAGGCGCTCGCCCTGCACGAGGAGTTCACCGAGATGATGCACTCCCAGGGCAGGGCAGAGCCCGACGAGGACAGGCTGGAGGATGCGGTCGCCTTCATCGGCGTCTCGCAGTTCCCGGCACGGGTGAAATGCGCGCTGCTGGGGTGGTCGGCGTTCAAGGACGCCGCCGCGCAGGCCCTGGCCGCGGAAGGAAAGGAGTGAGATGACGCAGAACGTACGCCCCTCGGACCTGGTGCAGGACACCTTCCCCGACGACCCGGCGAGCGCCCGGCCGAGTGAGGAGGACGTGCTCGAGGCGATGAAGGACGTCGTCGACCCCGAGTTGATGGTGAACGTCGTCGACCTCGGGCTGGTCTACGGGGTGACGATCGACGACGCCAACAACGCGACGATCGACATGACCCTGACCTCGCCCACCTGCCCCCTCACCGACCGGCTGGAGTACGACACCCAGCTGGCCCTCGAAGGCCTGGTGAGCTCTGTGACGATCAACTGGGTGTGGCTGCCGCCGTGGACCCTGGAACTCATCAGCGAGGACGGCCGCGAGCAGCTCCGCTCCATCGGCTACAACCTCTAGCCCCCGACTCGTCCGCCGAAGTGGACCGAAACCGCCGTTGTCGGCGGTTTCGGTCCACTTTGCTGTTCAGGAGGGGGAGGTGGTGGCGGCGAGGGCGGCGGTCAGGGAGTTCCGCCACAGGGTGAGGTCCGGGGGACGGTCGCGCAGCAGGGCGTCCAGGACGAGTCCGTCGAGCATGGCGAGGAGGGCCTCCGCGTCCGGTGTCGCGACGCCGGTCGCGGTGATCCGGGACACGAGGGCGTCCCGGGCGGCGAGGAACACCTGCCTCAACCCGGGCTCCCGGCGCGCCATCAGCATCACCTCGTAGCGGGCGGTGGCGAGGGCGGAGCCGTCCCCGGTCCACCAGTCGACGAGCTCGTCCACCGTGGGCTCGCCGGCGGTTCCGGCGTCCGGCGGACCGACTCGCTCGGCGGCGAGGAGGCCGTCCACCAGAGCGGCGCGCAGTCCGGCCAACCCTCCGAAGTGGTGCCGGACGCTGCCGTGCGGAACCCCGGCGGACGCTTCCACCGCGCGGACGGTGACCGCGCCCCCGCCCTGCCCGGCGAGGAGGGCGAGGGAGGCGTCGACGAGACGGTCGGGAACGCTCTTCTCCATGTGGAGAGCCTAGCGTGCTAGATTGCTTCTCCAACTGGAGAAGGAGAGTCAGAATGAAGAATCGTGGGTGGGTCGGCCGGGGTGTCCTCGCCGTCGTCCTGGCCGTCGCGGCGATCGCCGCGGCGCCCGCGGTGATGGGGCCGTCCTACGAAGTACTACAGCCCCGTCTCGGGCCGCTCACCCTCATCGTGGTCGAGGTGCTGTACGCGCTCTTCATCGACTTCCCGCTCGCGACGGCCTACGTCGCGATCGTCACCGTCTGGCAGGGTCCCCGGCGCAGTCCCGCGCGGTCGGCGCTGGGCTTCACGCTGCTGTTCTTCGCCCTCATCGGCGCCTGCGTCGCCCTCGCTCCGACGAGTGAGCTGCTCGCCACCTGGGCGCTGGCCGACACGTTCCCGGTGGCGATCGCCGAGGCGGTGGACGGCCTGGGCGCACCGACGGTGGGGCTGCTGCTGGGCGGCTTCCTGGCCTTCGACCTGGCGCTCTGCGCGACCGGCGGCGTCACCGCGGACGCGCTGGTGTTGAGCAGGGACCCGAAAAGTGATATCACTTAGATATCAGTTTCTCGTGAAGGAGTGAGTTCCGATGTCAGATCAGATCCGGTTCGACGACCAGGCGGCCCCCGGGGGCGAGCCCGCCGGCGTGCCGGTGGGCCACGGCGGGGCCCGGGTGGACATCGCCGAGCGGCCGGCCTGGAGCGTCAACGGCGCCCTGGGGTTCGGCGTCGTCGTCGCCCTCGTGGTCGTCGGCTTCGTGCTCGTCGTCCAGGCGGCGGGGGCGGACGAGGCCGGCGGCAACGGGACGCCGCTCGGCATCCTCGGTGCGTTCGTGCTGCTGGTGGCGGGACTGCTGGGCTCCGCGCTCACGGTGGTCAGCCCCGGCGACACCCGCGTGCTGCGGTTCTTCGGCCGCTACGTCGGGACGCTGCGCAGCCCGGGCCTCCAGCTGACGATGCCGCTCGTCGTCAGCCGGAAGGTGTCGGTGAAGGTCCGCAACTTCGAGACCAACGAACTCAAGGTCAACGACGCCGACGGCAACCCGGTGAACATCGCCGCGATCATCGTCTGGCAGGTGGCGGACACCGCCAAGGCCGTCTTCGCCGTCGAGAAGTACGACGACTTCGTCCGGGTGCAGGCCGAGTCCGCGCTGCGCCACGTGGCCACCACCCATCCCTATGACAACGCCGGACCCGGCGAGGAGTCGCTGCGCGGGTCGACTGACCTGGTGGCGGCGGAACTGGCGACCGAGGTGGCCGCCCGAATCGCGATCGCCGGCCTCGAGGTCGTCGAGGCCCGGATCTCGAGCCTCGCCTACGCCCCGGAGATCGCCCACGCCATGCTCCAGCGCCAGCAGGCGGCCGCCGTCATCGCCGCCAGGGAGAAGATCGTCGAGGGTGCGGTGAGCATGGTCGAGAGCGCCCTGCGCCGGCTCGAGGCCGACGACGTGGTGACCCTGGACGACGAGCGCAAGGCCGCCATGGTGTCCAACCTCCTGGTGGTGCTGTGCGGTTCGGCCCAGGCCACCCCGGTGGTCAACACCGGGACGCTCTACAACTGAGGCGACCGTGTCGGACGCAGCCGAGGGCACGCCGGGGGCAGCGGCGGGACGGGAGCGCAAGCCCGTCCTGCTCCGCCTCGATCCCGCGGTGCACGAGGCCCTCGCCCGGTGGGCGGCGGACGACCTCCGCTCGCTCAACGCCCACGTCGAACTGTTGCTGCGCCAGGCGCTGGCGAAGGCCGGGCGCTCGCCGCGGGAGGCCGGGCCGTTGCCCCGGCGCGGACGTCCGTCGAAGGACGCCTGAGGCTCACCGCGGCGTCAGGTGGACGCCGGCCAGCATGCAGCGCACCGATCCGCCGGCCAGCTCGATGGTGGGGATGGCCAGCGGGAGCAGGCGCGCGGACTCCTCGACGACCGCGCGCTGCGCCGGGGTGAGGGCGGCGGCAGCGCGGGCGGACAGTGCGAGCACCCGCCCGTCCTCGCCGGTGAGCTCCATCGCGTTGCCGGCGAACTCCGCCACCTGCGCGAAGCTCAGCTCGAGCACGGCGCGGCCGCTGTCGGCGAGGCGCTCGGACACCTCGGCCCTGCGCGCCGGGTCGGCGATCGCGTCCAGGCAGACCAGCGCATAGTCGGTGGCGATCGTCATCAGCACGTTGGTGTGGTAGATCGGCCGCCCCTGGGCGTCGGCGGTCGGGAACGCCATCGGCTCGTAGCCGAACGCGGTGCAGAACCGCTCCAGGATCACCGGGTCGGCCCGGTGGGAGCTGGCGACGTAGGCGACGCGCTCGAGGTGGTCGAACACCATCGCGCCGGTGCCCTCGAGGAACAGGTTGTCGTGCTCGAGCCCGGAGTAGTCGATCACCTCCTGCACCCGGTAGGCGCTCTTGAGCAGGTCGATCACGTCCGTGCGGCGTTCCCTGCGACGGCTCGGGGCGTACATCGGGTAGATCGCGATCCGGCCACCGTGGTGGGTGGAGAACCAGTTGTTGGGGAACACCGAGTCCGGGGTGTCGAGCTGGCCGAAGTCGTCGAACACGTGCACCCGTACCCCGGCGGCGGTGAGCGCGTCGACGCAGCCGTCGAACTCGTCGCGCGCGGTCCGCGCGACCGCCTCCGGCGACAGCCGCCCCGGCAGCGCCTGGAAGGCGTTGTCGCCGAGCGTCTCCGGGTTCACGGCGAAGTGGTGGGGACGCACCATCACCACGGCCGTGGGGGCCTGGACGTTGCGGTAGTTCACGGGGTCCTCCTGAGGGTCCCCGCCAGCTTATGGTTTGCGGGTTGGCCGTACCGGGCAGCATGGCCACGTGAAACGCGATGTCTCCTGCCACCTCGAACTGTCCGCCGACGGCCCCGCCGAGCTCGTCTTCTCCGTGGCGGTGGCGCGCGGCGTCCCGGTCGTCTCCGAGTCGCTGTCGGTGACGTCGTCCGGGGCGCTTCTCGAACCGGTCGAGATCGTCGACCAGCACGGCACCCGCCTCCACCGCGTCCGGGTGGACGCGGGCCCCGTCGTGCTCGACTACGCCGCGACCGCCGACGGCCTGGCCGAACCGGAGCCCGTGGACGACCTCGACCGGCTGCGCTACCTCAGGCAGAGCCGCTACTGCGAGTCCGACACCCTCGCCCCGACGGCGGCGGCCGAGTTCGCCGGCCTGGCGGGGGCGTCGCTGCTGGCCGCGGTGGTCGAGTGGGTGCACGACCGCATCGCCTACGTGAGCGGCGCGAGCGTCGCGACCGACAGCGCCCTGGACACGCTGCTCGCGCCCGGCAGGGGGTGTGCCGCGACTTCGCCCACCTGTCGATCGCGCTGCTGCGGGCCCTGGGCGACCCCGCCCGGCTGGCCGCGGTCTACGCGCCGGGGCTCAGCCCGATGGAGTTCCACGCCGTCTGCGAGGCCATGGTGGACGACGCCTGGTGGGTGGTGGACGCCACCCGGCTCGCGCCGCGGCAGAGCCTGTTGCGCGTGGCGACCGGACGCGACGCCGCCGACACGGCCTTCCTCACCAGCTTCGGGGCGCCGGTGGGGCTGACCGCCCTCGAGGTGACCGCCGTCACCGGGCAGTTCGAGCTGGACGACCCGTCCCGGCTCACCCGGCTGCGCTGAACTCCGGGTCGCCGAGGGTCTCGGCCAGGCCGTGGCGGGCGATCGCGGCGAGGGCCGGCATGTCGTCGCTGGCCAGCGCGAACACCGACGCCAGGCCCAGGGCCCAGGCCCAGGCGCGCGCCCACACCGCGGAGTCGTAGGCGCCGGACAGGCTGGACGCCGCGCGGAACTCCGCGCGGGCGTCCGCGTCGAACATGAGCCAGGCCACGGCGAGGTCGCTGGCGGGGTCGCCGGCGCAGACGTCGCCGAAGTCGATCACGCCGGCGAGCGTGCCGTCCGAATGCAGCAGCAGGTTCATCGGGTGCGGGTCGCCGTGCACCCACACCGGCGGGCCGGGCCACGCCGGGGCGGTGGCGTGGGCCCGCCACGTCCGCACGGCCCGGTCGCCGGCCACGACCCGCACCCGCTCGGACAGCCCCTCGGCCCGCTCGGCCAGCGGGACACCGCGGTAGGGGTTGGCGGGTGCGTCGTCGTCCGCGGCGGTGTGCAGCGCGGCCAGGAACGCGGCGAGCCCCGGTGCCGCCGCCGCGCGGTCGGGCACCGGCACCCCGGACGCGCTGTGCCCCGGCAGGCGTGGCACGACCGTCCAGCGCCAGGGGTAGCCGCGGGACGGCCGTCCGGCGAACACCGGCACCGGCACGGGGCTGGGCAGCCGGCCGGCCAGGCGGGGAAGGGTGGCGATCTCGTGCTCGATCAGGTCGGCCGCTGCACGTCGGCGGGGCAGGCGCACCAGGAGGCCGGGTCCGAGCGCGAACATCTCGTTGTCCCAGCCGTGGGCGAAGGGTTCCACGTGCGGATCGGCCAGGTGCGGGGCCTGCTCCTCGAGCAGCCGCGTGACCAGCGCGGCGTCGATGCGCACGTCTGCTGCGGGAATGCCGGCCACCGCGACAGGGTAGCCTTGCCGGGCGATGTTGGTGGCACGAGAGCTTGAGGTCCGGGCGGGAGCCCGGCTGTTGCTGTCCCCGGCGTCCTTCCAGGTCGCCGCCGGTGACAAGGTCGGCCTCGTCGGACGCAACGGCGCGGGGAAGACCACGCTCACGCGGATCCTCGCCGGCGAGTCCCTGCCCGCGGCGGGGACGGTGACCCGCACCGGCCAGATCGGCTACCTGCCGCAGGACCCGCGCACCGGTGACCTCGGCCAGCTCGCCCGCGACCGCATCCTCTCCGCCCGCGGGCTCGACCACATCCTTCGCCGTCTCGGCACGTACGCGCTCTCGATGGCCACCGCAGAGGGCGAGGCCCAGGAGAAGGCGATGGCGTCCTACGCCCGCGCGGAGGCCGAGCTCGCCGCTGCGGGCGGCTACGCGGCGGAGTCCGAGGCCGCGCGCATCGCGGCGAACCTCGGCCTGCCCGACCGGGTGCTCGGCCAGGAGCTCAGCACGCTGTCCGGCGGCCAGCGGCGGCGGGTCGAACTGGCGCGGATCCTGTTCTCCGGGGCGGACAACCTGCTGCTCGACGAGCCCACCAACCACCTCGACGCCGACTCGATCGTCTGGCTGCGCGGGTTCCTCCAGTCCTACCCCGGCGGGCTGATGGTGATCTCCCACGACGTCGGCCTGCTCGAGGCGACGGTCAACAAGGTCTTCCACCTCGACGCCAACCGCGCCGAGCTGGACATCTACACGATGGACTGGAAGCGGTACCTGCTGCAGCGCGAGACCGACGAGAAGCGCCGCAAGCGGGAGCGGGCCAACGCCGAGCGCAAGGCCGAGGCGCTGATGGCGCAGGCGGACAAGATGCGGGCGAAGGCCACCAAGGCCGTCGCGGCGCAGAACATGGCCCGGCGCGCGGAGAAGCTGCTGTCGGGCCTGGAGGAGGCCCGCGCGGCCGACAAGGTGGCCAAGATCCGGTTCCCCACGCCCGCCCCGTGCGGGAAGGTGCCGCTCACCGCGTCGGAGCTCAGCAAGTCCTACGGCTCGCTGGAGGTGTTCACCGACGTCGACCTGGCCATCGACCGCGGGGCCAACGTCGTGGTCCTCGGCCTGAACGGCGCGGGAAAGACCACCCTCCTGCGCATCCTGGCCGGCATCGAGGCCGCCGACACCGGAGAGGTCGTGCCCGGGCACGGGCTGCGGCTGGGCTACTACGCCCAGGAGCACGAGACGCTGGACGTCGCCGCGACGGTGCTGGAGAACATGATGACCGCCTCGCCGGACCTCACCGAGACCGAGGTGCGCAAGATCCTCGGGTCGTTCCTGTTCAGCGGCGACGACGTGGACAAGCCCGCCCGCGTCCTGTCCGGAGGCGAGAAGACTCGGCTGGCCCTGGCGATGCTGGTGGTCTCCGCGGCCAACGTCCTGCTGCTGGACGAGCCCACGAACAACCTCGACCCCGCCTCACGGGCGGAGGTGCTGGCCGCGATCCGCACCTACGCGGGCGCCGTCGTGCTGGTGACCCACGACGAGGGTGCGGTGGAGGCACTCCAGCCCGACCGGGTGCTGCTGCTGCCCGACGGCGTCGAGGACCTCTGGAACCCGGACTACGCCGACCTGGTGTCGCTGGCCTGAGCCGCGGCGACCACCACCGGACCGGGGGCGACCGCGCCGTCCGCCACGTGCGGCCGGAGGGCGAGCTGGGCACCCCCGACGAAGCCGGCGGCCAGGGCGAGCGCCAGGTGGCGGATCGACTCCTCCGCGGGCAGGAAGGTCGGGTGGTGCAGCCCGACGCGGTGCCGGGCCCCGCTGGACGGGCCACCCGTGCCGACGAACATCATCAGGATCGGCGCGATGCGGGAGTAGTGGCTGAAGTCGTCGGCGCCGCAGGACCGGAACGGCTCGTGGGCCACCGGCAGCCCCAGGTGCCCCAGCAGCGGGTCCACGAATTGCACCAGCCGGCGGTCGTTGTTGAGCACGGGGTCGCCCACGACGAGGGTGACCTCCGCGTGAGCCCCGCGCGCGGCGGCGGTGTGCTCGGCGAGCCTCCGGATGGCCGCGTGCAGGTGGGTGCGGTCCGCCTCGTGCATCGTCCGGATCACCCCGTGCAGGGAGCCGGTCTCCGGAATGATGTTGTGCGCGGTGCCGGCCTCGATGTGCCCGACGGTGATCACCGCGGGGTGGATCGGGTCGATCGTGCGTCCCACCAGCTCCTGGAGGCCGAGCACGATGGAGGCCAGGACGGGGATCGGGTCGATCGCGACGTGCGGGTAGGCGCCATGTCCCGGCTGGCCGTGCACCACGATGTCGAACTGGTCGGCCGCGGCGTTCACCGCTCCCATGCCGGTGCTGACGACGCCGGTCGGCACCCGGGGCTGGACGTGGCCGCCGATGACGGCCCGCACCTCGTGCTCTGCCAGCAGTTGCGAGCCGACGACGTCCTCCGCGCCCGAGGGCTGGACCTCCTCGCGGGGCTGGAAGAGCCCCACCAGGCCCACCGGGAGGTCCGCGACGTGCCGGGCGGCCTCGAGCAGCGCCCACAGCGCCGCCATGTGGACGTCGTGGCCGCAGGCGTGCATGGCGCTGCCGGTGGACGACCACTCGACGCCGGTGCGCTCGACCAGGGGCAGGGCGTCCAGCTCCGCCCGGATCGCGACGGACGGGCCCGGCGGCCCGACCCGCACCAGGAAGCCGGTGTCGGCGACGCGCGTGGCCCGCAGGGTCGGCAGCGCGTGGCGGAGCCGGTCGGCGGTCGACCGCTCGAAGCCACTGAGGTCGGGGTGGCGGTGCAGCTCGCGCCGCAGCGCCTGCGCGTGCGGCAACTGCTGGTCGAGGTGCGCCACCAGGTCGGCCAGCAGGAGCTTGGCCGGGTCGCTGGGCCAGGTGGACGCCATGCGCCCCATCTTGTCAGCAAACCCCGCGCGGTATCGAGCACCCCCGGCCCGCGCGGACGGTGCTCAGCGCAGCGGCCGCAACACCTGCACGGTGACGTCGATCGCGACCTCCCCGGCAGCGACCTCTTCGGGCACGCGGTGGAACGCGTTCGGCCCCATGGCGATGAGGTCGCGGGCGAGCGTGCCGTCCACGTCGGCGCGATGGCGGGCGACGCGGGTGTCCACGAGCTCGAAGAACTCCGCGGCGGCGGCGGCCACGTCGGCGTCCTTGCCCGGCGGGATCCGCAACAGGCCGTGGCGGTCCCGCAGGCCGGCGAGGTGCCCGGGGCCGGGGGTGGCCACCACCAGCCGGCCGTCCGGGCGCAGCACCCGGGCGAACTCGCCGAGGTTGCGCGGGGCGAAGACGCACAGCACGCCGTCCAGGCACCGCGGACGCACCGGCAGGGTGCGCCAGACGTCCGTGACGACGGCCGCAACGCGCTGGTCGGCCCGGGCCGCGGCGCGGGCCGCAGCCTTCGCGACGTCGAGGGCAAGGCCGACGGCGGCCGGATCGTCGCCCAGCGAGCGGCGCAGGTAGTACGCCGTCCCCGCACCGGCCTCCAGCAGGCGACCGCGCCCGGCCAGCGCGTCGGCCACCAGGGTCGCCACCGGCCCGAACAGCCCGGCGGCGTGCACCCGTTCCCGTGCCGCGACCATGCCGGCGGTGTCGGCGTTCGCGGGCTCCGGACCCCCGAGCAGGTTCAGGTAGCCCTGGCGCGCGAGGTCGTAGCTGTGGCCGGAGGCGCACCGGACGGCCCCGCCGGCGACGACGAGCCCGCCCGCGCAGCGGGGGCAGGCGAGCAGGTCGATCGCCGCGGGGACGCCCACTAGGCCGCGGTGAAGACCAGGCCGGCGTCGCCACCGGTGATGGTCAGCGTGTCGCCCTCGATCGTGTAGGCCGTGGCCGACTGGAGGTTGGCGAGGACGGCCGTCTCCTGCGCGGTCAGCTCGGGGGACGTGCACGCCATCTTCGTGCTCATCAGCGGCCCGGCGGTGAAGGACCCGTCCTTCGCCGTCACCTGGCCGCGGAAGGTGTTGCAGGCCTTGCCGGACAGCTGGTCGCCGGAGATGGTCATCGTCACCATGCCGTCGGCGACAGCGGAGGTGACGGCGTCCTTGGCGATCACCCCGGAGAGCTGCCAGGTGGTGCCTTCCAGCGGCTTGTCGACGACGGGGGCGAGCGAGAAGACCACCGACTGCCCGGCGTCCACGAGTTCGAGGCCCGTCCCCGCCTGGCGCACGCCGGCGACCGTCCCCAGCGCCGTCGTCACGGCCTGCTCCTGCGCGGTGACCGCCTCGTCGGTGCACGCCATCGCGGTCATCGCGACGTCCTTGCCGAACGTCAGGCGTGCCCCGTCCTGGGTGTAGCCGGTGCTGAAGGTGTTGCACCCCGTCGTACCGCCCACCCGGCCGTCGGCGAACCGCATCGTCGGCGGGTGGCCCTCGACGGTGGCCTTGCCGTTCAGTTGGCTCACCGTCCAGCTGGTCCCGTCCAGCGCCGGCCCGGTCGCCGGGGCGGCCGGAGTCACCGACGCGCACGCGGTGAGCAGGGCCACCAGGCCCAGCGGAACGATCCAGGACTTCCTCACGACGGGTCTCCTCCCGGGTTCTGCGGCGACGTCGCCGCGAGCTTCGTCGCCCGGAGGTCGGAGCGGATCAGAAGTACCAGCCCGAGTCCGGCCATCGCGGCGAACGTGAACCATTGAATCGCATAGGAGAAGTGGTTGCCCTCGGTCAGCTCCGGTGGCCTCACGGGAACCAGCCCGCCGTCCTGCGCGGGGGAGATCTCGACGACAGAGAGGTAGCCGTTCACGACGGGGTAGGGGAGCGTGGCCCCCAGCGCGGCGGAGTTCACGAGTCGCACGGTGTTGGTCGGCGGCAGCGGGGTCATCGCCTCGGGGCTGCCCTGCTCGTCGCGGCGGACGTGGCCGACGATGTGGACCTCGCCCGCCGGTGGGGACGGCAGGACGGCGGGGTAGTCGCGGTCCGCCGGCTTGGCGATGAACCCGCGGTCGACGAGCACCCAGGTGCCCTCGGGCGTCCGCAACGGCGTGACCACCTCGAAACCGCTCTCCGGCCCGTTCGACCGGTAGCGGACGAGGAACTGGTGGGCGGCGTCGAACGTGCCGGACACGCGGACGCGCTGCCACTGGTCGGCCTCGGTGATCGGGCGGGTGAAGACGGCGGAGAAGTCGGCGATCGCGGAGTTCTCGTGGCCGAGCACCGTGTTGTTGGCCGCGCGGCGCTGGTCGAGCCTGGCGAGCTGCCAGAAGCCCAGGTTCACGAACGCGATCGCCAGTGCCACGACGAAGGCTGCGAGCACGAGCCAGCGCAGCCACCGGCGGCCACGCGTGGGGGCGGCGCCCATCGGCGCCCTCAGGAAGCTCATCAGTCCTCGACCGTACCCTTCACGGTGCCCGGGCCGGCGAGTTCGGGCCGCGACACGGGCTCCGGGGCGGGGGGCTCCGGCGGCTGGCGCTGGTCGATGGCGTTGGCGAGCATCACCGCGATCGCCGGCAGCACGGCGGCGGCGAGAAGGAGCAGCAGGTTCCACGGCAGGGGGGTGAGCGTGGCCGCGATGAAGCAGGCCACGCGGACCGCCATGGTCCACAGGTAGCGCACCTGGCGGTCGTGGGTGTCGAGCGTCCTGCCCGGGCGCGCGCTGGTGATCAGCGTCGGCCTGGGCAGGTGCAGGGGGCTCACGTCACAAGACTAGGTCGCAGACTTCTGGTGCTCCGTCCGCTACGGTTGCCGCCGTGACTGAAACCTCAACCAGTGCAGTTGCCCGCAGCGTGATCGTGACCGGTGGCAACCGGGGCATCGGGCGGGCCATCGTCGAACGCTTCCTCGCCGCCGGCCACAAGGTGGCCAGCTTCGACATGGGCGGGGAGGCCCCGGCCGGGGCCCTCGGGGTCACCTGCAACGTCACCGACCAGGAGCAGGTGGACGCGGCCTTCGCCGAGGCAGAGGCGGCCCACGGGCCGGTCGAGGTGCTGGTGGCCAACGCCGGCATCACCAAGGACACCCTCATCCTGCGCATGACCGACGCCGACTGGGACGCGGTCATCAACGTCAACCTCACCGGCGCCTTCCGCTGCGCGCGCCGCGCGGCGAAGAGCATGATCCGCGGCAAGTGGGGACGCATCGTGCTCACCGGCTCCGTCGTCGGCCTGTACGGCTCGCCGGGCCAGGTGAACTACTCCTCCTCGAAGTCGGCGCTCGTCGGCATGGCGCGCTCGCTCACCCGCGAGATCGGCAGCCGTGGGGTCACGGCCAACGTGGTCGCCCCCGGCTTCATCGAGACCGACATGACCGCCGTGCTCCCCGAGGACGTCATCGCGAAGTACCTGGCGTCCATCCCCGCCGCACGCCTGGGCCGGCCGGACGAGGTGGCCGCAGCGGTCGCCTTCCTCGCCTCGGAGGACGCGGGCTTCATCTCCGGCGCCGTGATCCCGGTCGACGGCGGCCTCGGCATGGGCCACTGACGGGAGGCCGGGCATGGGAATCCTCGAAGGCAAGAACATCCTGGTCGCAGGCGTGACCATGAACACCTCGATCGGCTACCGCGTCGTCGAGCTCGCCCAGGCCGAGGGCGCCACGGTGGTGGTGTCGAACTTCGGCCGCGCGATGAGCCTGACCCAGCGGGTGCTGCGGCGCCTCGACCCCGAGCCGCCCCTGATCGAGCTGGACGTGACCGACGCCGAACACCTGGCCACCCTCCCGGACCGGCTCCGCGAGCACGTCGACCACCTCGACGGGGTCGTGCACTCGATCGCCTTCGCCAACCCGGAGACCGCGCTCGGCGGCAAGTTCCTCTCCACCCCGTTCGACGACGTGGGCTTCTCCGTCCACGTCTCGGCGTACTCGCTGGTGAGCCTGGCCATGGCCTGCAAGCCGCTGTTCGCCCCGACGGCCTCGGTGGTGGGGATGACCTTCGACGCCACGGTGTCGTGGCCCATCTACGACTGGATGGGCGTGTCCAAGGCTGCGCTGGAGAGTGCCTCCCGCTACCTCGCCCGCTACCTCGGCCCGGACGGCGTGCGCTGCAACCTCGTCGCGGCCGGGCCGCTGGAGACGATCGCGAAGAAGGCCATCCCCGGCTCGGAGGAGTTCAACGCGATCTGGGGCACCCGGGCACCGCTCGGCTGGGACCCGAAGGACCTGACCCCGACGGCGAAGGCCGTTGTGGCGCTGCTCAGCGACTGGTTCCCGGCGACGACCGGCGAAATGGTGCATGTCGACGGCGGGCTGCACTCCACGGGGGCGTGAGGGTAGGTAAGTTGGCCGCATGAGTGTCGTCCAACTGCGGGGTGTCTCGATCATCCGATCCGGTTCCACCCTGCTTAACGACGTCACCTGGACGGTCGAGGAGGGCGAGCGCTGGGTGGTGATCGGGCCCAACGGCGCCGGCAAGACCACCATGCTGCAGATCCTGGGCGCGCAGTGGCACCCGAGCAGGGGCACCGCTGAGGTCCTCGGGGAGACCCTCGGCGCGGTGGACGTGTTCGAGCTGCGTCCCCGCATCGGCGTCACCTCCGCGGCGCTCGCCGACCGGATCCCGAAGGGCGAACGCGTCTCCGACGTCGTCGTGTCCGCCGCCTACGCGGTGATGGGGCGCTGGCGCGAGTCCTACGACGACCTCGACCACGAGCGCGCCCGCCAGCTGATGCAGCAGCTGCAGGTCGACCACCTCGCCGACCGCACCTTCGGCACGCTCAGCGAGGGCGAGCGCAAGCGCGTCCAGATCGCTCGGGCGCTGATGACCGACCCGGAGCTGCTCCTGCTCGACGAGCCGGCGGCCGGGCTCGACCTCACCGGCCGGGAGGCGCTGGTCAGCACGCTGTCGGAGATCTGCTCCGACCCGTACGCCCCCGCCACCGTGCTGGTCACCCACCACGTGGAGGAGATCCCGCGTGGGATCACCCACGCCCTCCTGCTCAAGCACGGACGCATCGTCGCCGCCGGCCCGATCGACCGGGTGCTCACCGGGCCCCGGCTGAGTGCCACCTTCGACATCCTGCTCGAGGTCAGCGCCGTGGACGGACGCTGGTCCGCACGGGCGGCTTCCCGCGCGGGGCACCGGCCTCCCGCGCGCTTGGCATGATGGAGGGCGAAGGAGGTGGCGCACGATGGAGTGGCTGACTGAGCACGTGTGGGTCGTGTGGATGTCGATCGCGGCGATCCTGGGCGTCACCGAGCTGCTCACCCTCGACTTCACGCTGCTGATGCTGGCCGGGGGCGCCCTCGCCGGCGGGGCCGCCGCGCTGCTGTTCCCCGGGCTGCTGTGGGTGCAGATCCTCGCCGCCGTCGTGGTGGCCGTGGCGATGCTCGGACTGTTGCGTCCCACGTTGCTGCGCCGGGTGCGCGCGCTGCCCGGCTACCGCTCGAGCGTCGACAAGATGGTCGGCAGCCCGGGCGTCGCGCTCACCGAGGTCACCGCCGCCACCGGCGAGGTGAAGGTGTCCGGGGAGGTCTGGTCCGCCCACAGCCTCGAGGGGAGCATCCCCGCGGGCACGGAGGTCGAGGTCTACCGCATCGACGGCGCCATCGCCATCGTCTACCCCCGCAACATCGCGCTGCCCTGACCCGGAGCGCGTGAACACCTGAAGAGCCCGAACACCTGAGAACCCGAACAGGAAGAAACCCCGATGCCCGAGATCCTGTCCATCATCATCAGCCTGATGATCGCCGCGGTGGTGGTGACCATCCTGCTGCGCGCCGTGCGGGTGATCCGGCAGCAACAGGTGGGCGTCGTGGAGCGGCTGGGCAAGTTCCGCCGCACCCTCGAGCCCGGGCCGCACCTCCTGGTGCCGGTGATCGATGCCGTCCGCTACACCATGGACATGCGCGAGGCGGTCGTGCCGTTCCCGCCGCAGGGGGTGATCACCGAGGACAACCTGATGGTGAACATCGACTCGGTGATCTACTACCAGGTCGTCGACCCGGTCCGGGCGGCGTACGAGGCCCAGAACTACATCCAGGCCATCGAGCAGCTCACCATGACCACGCTGCGCAACATCATCGGTGGCCTGGACCTCGAGCAGACGCTGACCAGCCGCGAGGAGATCAACCAGAAGCTGCGCGCCGTGCTGGACGAGGCGACCGGCAAGTGGGGCATCAAGGTGAACCGCGTCGAGCTGCGCTCGATCGAGCCGCCGGCCACGATCAGGGACGCGATGGAGAAGGGCGCGCGGGCCGAGCGGGACAAGCGCGCGGCGATCCTGCTGGCCGAGGGCCAGCGCCAGTCGCAGATCCTGTCCGCGTCCGGCGACCGGGAGGCGTCGATCCTGCGCGCGCAGGGCGAACGCGAGTCCGCGGTCCTGCGTGCGCAGGCCGACCGCCAGGCGGCGATGTTGCGGGCCGAGGGCGAGGCGCAGGCCATCACCACGACCTTCAACGCGATCCACGCCGGCAAGCCGACGCAGTCGCTGCTGGCCTACCAGTACCTGCGCATGCTGCCCAACCTCGCCCGCGGCGAGTCGAACAAGGTCTGGATCGTGCCGAGCGAGCTGAACGATGCGCTCAAGGGCCTGGGCCAGCTCGCCGGGACGGCGGCCGCCGGCGGCCTCCGCGCCGGGGCCGAGGAGGCCGAGGAGGGCGAGTTCTCCGCGCCGAAGCCCGTGGACGTGTTCGCCGAGATCGAGGCACAGAAGAAGATCGACGAGGCCAACTCCCAGGCGTCGGTGCAGCAGGCGATCGCCGAGGCTGAGGCGCTCGAGGGACGCCGCGCCGCACGGCTGGCCACCGAGGCCGGCAACGCGTTGACCACGGGGCGCCAAGACGCGGCTCCCCAGCGGGCGGACCTCGAGGAGACGCCGGAGCAGCAGCCGCAGGAGCGTCCGGGGGAGTGACCCGGCGGGCGCGCGCGGGCCCGGCTCAGTCGGACGCGCCGCCCAGGCCGAGCAGGTCGACCAGGTAGTCCAGGTGCCCGGCCATGTCGATGCCGGGGTCCAGCAGCCACTGGGTCTGGAGGCCGTCGGCGACCGCCAGCAGGAGGGCGGCGACCCGGTCGGCGTCCAGGGTGTCGCTGAGCGTGCCGGCCGCCTGACGGGCGCGCAGGTCGTCGGCCATCCGCTGGCGCAACCGCTCGTACCGCTCGACGAACGCCTGGTGGGCAGGATGGGCGGGGTCGGTCGCCTCGACGGAGAACTGGGCGTGCAGCTGCACCAGACCGGGGACGTCCGCGTTGTGCCGCACGACCTTCACCAGCAGGTCCGGCACCGTCCCGGCCTCGGGCGCGCTGCGGGCACGATCGACCTCGTCGCGCTTGCGCAGGACCTCGGCGAACAGCTCCTCCTTGCAGGAGAAGTAGTGCAACAGCCCGGCCTGGCTCAGCCCGACCGCCGCCGCCAGCTCACGGACGGACGTCTGCCGGTAGCCGGTGCGGGCGATGACCTCCAGCGCGGTGGCCAGGATCTCCTCGCGCTTGGCGAGGCCCTTGGCGTAGCGGGCGGGGCGTGGCACCTGCTCATCGTAGGGCGGGCGCGTGCCCCGGGCTCAGGACGGCGAGGGTGTGGGATCGGCGGCGTCGGCGCCGGCCGCGCGCGCGTAGCGTCCGGCGAGGGCGCTGCACGCCATCAACTGCGCCTGGTGGAAGAGCACCAGTGGCAGCATCAGCAGCCCCAGCGGCTGGCCGGCGAACAGGACACCCGCCATCGGCAGCCCGCTGGCCAGCGACTTCTTGGTTCCGCAGAACTGGATCGCGATCGCGTCCTCGCGCGAGAAGCCGAGTGCCCGCGCCGTCCACCAGGTGAGGCCGAGCATCACCGCCAGCACCACCAGGCAGATCAGGAGCAGCACCAGGAGCGAGACCCAGGAGGTCTGCGTCCACATGCCCTCGCGCATCCCCGCGGAGAACGCCGCGTACACGACGAGGACGATCGAGCCGCGGTCGACGAGCTTCAGCTGGGGGTGGGCGGCGACGAAACCCGCCGTCCACCGGCGCGACAGCTGGCCGAGCACGAACGGCAGGAACAGCTGGAGCACGATCTCGACGATGGTCGAGGTCGTGAACGCCACGTGGCCCGTCCCGCTCATCAGCAGCCAGCACAGCAGGGGGGTGAGGAAGACCCCGAGGATGTTGGACGCGGACGCGCTGACCACCGCTCCCGCGACGTTGCCGCGGGCGATCGAGGTGAAGGCGATCGAGCTCTGCACGGTGGACGGCACGAGCGTCAGGTAGAGCAATCCCGACTGGAGTCCGGGATCGAGCACGGAGCCGGTGGCCGCGACCAGCGCCAGGCCGAGGAGCGGGAACGCGACGTAGGTGAACGCGAGGATGACGCCGTGGAGCCGCCAGTGCCGCAGGCCGGCGAGCGTTTCCGCGGGACTCAGGCGGGCCCCGTAGAGGAAGAACAGCAGGGCGATCGCTGCGGTGGTGGCGACATCGAGGGCGTCGGCCCAGACGCCGGAGGCGGGAAAGATCGAGGCCAGGACGGCCGCCGTGACGATGGCGAGCAGGAACCGGTCGATCGGCAAGCGCGTGAGCCAGGACATCGCCGCACAGACTACCCAGCCTGAGGGTCGACGCCCGCCGTGGCCACGCCGGCGCACCGGCGACCGGCGTCCGGAGCGTCGAGCGCCGGGCATAGGATCACCGCCGTGGCCACCGTGATCCGTGTCGAGAGTGCGGCGGACCCGCGGCTGGCCGACTACGTCGGGCTGCGGGAGGCCACCCTCCGGCACCTGCTGGAGACCGAGCGGGGCGTCTTCATCGCGGAGGGCAGCAAGGTGATCCGTCGGGCCCTCGCCGCCGGCTACCCGCCGCGGTCCTTCCTGCTGGCCGAGCGCTGGCTGGCGGAGCTCGCCGACATCGTCGAGCCGCTGGACGCGCCGGTCTACGTGGTCAGCGAGCAGCTGGCAGCGGAGGTGACCGGCTTCCACGTCCATCGGGGCGCGCTCGCGTCCCTGCACCGGGTGTCCCGGCACGGGGTGGCCGACGTGCTCTCCGGGCGACGCGCGATGGTGCTGGAGGACCTGGTCGACCACACGAACGTCGGCGCCATCATCCGGAACGCCGCCGGCCTGGGGTGGGACGGGCTGCTGGTCAGCGCGCACTGCGCCGACCCGCTGTACCGGCGCTCGGTGAAGGTTTCGATGGGGACGGTGTTCTCGCTGCCGTGGGCCCGGCTCGAGCCGCGGGCTGCGATCGGGGACCTGCTCCACGGGGCCGGCTTCCGCGTCGCAGCGCTCGCGCTGTCCGACGACGCCGTTGACCTCGCCGACTTCGCCGCGACCGTCACGCCGCAGGACCGGGTGGCGGTGCTGCTGGGGACGGAGGGGCACGGGCTGAGCGACGCCTGGGTCGCGGCGGCCGACGCCGTCGTGCGGATCCCGATGCGGGCGGGTGTCGACTCGCTCAACGTGGCCGCGACGAGTGCGATCGCCGGCTACGTGCTCGCCTGAGGCGGCCCTGCGACCGCCCGAGGGCTGGCCGCAGGCCAGCCGTCACTCGGCGGCTGAGGTCTTCCGCGGCGTCAGTGGCCAGTCCTCCGGGTAGAGGTGCGACAGTTCCTCGTGCTGGGCGTAGAGCTTGCGCCGCAGCCGGTTGGACAGCCGGTCGCCGAAGACCGTGCCCTTGAGGTGGTCGGTCTCGTGCTGCAGGCAGCGGGCGAGCAACCCGGTGCCGTGCACGGTCACCGGGTTCCCCCACGGGTCGAGCCCGGTCACGGAGGCCTTGTCCGGGCGTGCCAGCGGCTGGTAGCCACCGGGCAGGGACAGGCAGCCCTCGTCGGTCGACTCGAGGTTGCGCTGGTCGCCCTCGGGCAGGATCAGCACCGGGTTGCAGATCGCGCCCACCCGGTTGACGTCGTCCTCGTCCGGGCAGTCGTAGACGAACAGCGACAGGTCCACGCCGACCTGGGTGGCGGCCAGGCCGACCCCGTGCGACGCCTCCATGGTCGCGAACATGTCGCGGACGAGCGTGCGCAGGTCGTCGTCGAAGCTGGTGACGGGTCGCGTCGGCGCGTGCATCACCGGTTCCCCCCAGCGAGTGATCCGTCGCAGCGCGCCGCCCGTGGTCAGCTCCTCGATGCCCATGCCCATCCGTTTCACGTCTCGTCGAACGGGTGTCATCTTAGGACCACCATCGCCGGGGCCCCCGACGCTGCCGCCCCGGTGCGCACCGATCCGGAGGACGGGCGGGGGCTGCGCCGGCCGACCACCACCGGGCGCGCGGGTCCGCGCCTCCCCGTTCCCCGGCGCGGCCGCTTGCGCGCCGGGGCGGGCCGGGGCGACGCTGGCCGGGTGGTGCAGCGCGAGGAGCTCGGTTCGGCGGAGGGCGCGCTGCTGGCCGCCTTCGCCGACCACCTGCGGCTGGAGCGGGGCCTGTCTCCCCACACCGTGCGCGCCTACACCGGTGACCTGACCAGCCTCTTCGTGCACCTCGCCCACGTCGGCGACGGCGCCGCCGCCGACGTGACGCTCGCCGACCTCAGGACGTGGCTCGCCAACCAGCACGCCACCGGCGCCGACCGCGCCACCCTGCAGCGTCGGGCGGCGGGGGCGCGCACGTTCTTCGCCTGGGCCGCCCGCACGGGCCGGCTGCCGTCCGATCCGGCGCAGTCGTTGCGCTCGCCGAGGGTGGACCGGCGCCTCCCGCCCACGATCGAGGTGGACCAGGCACGGGCCGTGCTGGACGGCCTCGCGGCGCGCGTCGAGGAGGCGACCGACCCCGACGACCTGGCCGCGCGACGCCGGGACCTCGCCATGGTGGAGGTGCTGTACGCCGCCGGGATCCGCGTCTCCGAGCTCGCCGGACTGAACCTGCCCGACCTCGACGCCCAGCGCAGCCTCCTGCGGGTGCTCGGCAAGGGGGGGAAGCAGCGGACGGTGCCCCTGGGCGCGCCGGCGCTGAGGGCTCTGGACGGCTGGCTGGCGGTGCGCGGGCGTCTCGCCCGTCCGGCGGCGGGCCAGGCCCTCTTCGTCGGCGACCGCGGCGCCCGGATCGATCCCCGCGTGGTGCGCCGGCTCGTCCACCGGGCTCTGGCGGGCGTTCCCGACGCTCCCGACCTCGGCCCCCACGGCCTGCGGCACGCGATGGCGACCCACCTCCTCGAGGGTGGCGCGGACCTGCGCTCGGTCCAGGAGTTGCTGGGTCATTCCTCGCTGGCGACGACGCAGCTCTACACGCACGTGTCGGGCGACCGCCTGCGTCGGGCCTACCAGCAGGCGCACCCCCGGGCCTGACCCGGTCGTCACCGGAAGCGCTCCGGGTCGACGTACCGGCCGTCGACAAGGACGCCGAAGTGCAGGTGACAGCCCGTCGACCAGCCGGTGCTGCCCACCGAGCCGACGACCTCCCCGCGTCGCACCCACTGGCCGGGCCGGACTCGGTAGCCGGTGGCGTGCAGGTAGACGGTGACGAGGTGGTGGCCGCCCACGGTGCCGTGGTCGAGTTCCAGCCGGTGGCCGGACGCCGGGTCGTGGCTCACGCGGGCCACGCGTCCCTGCGCCGCTGCTCTGATCGGCTCACCGCACCCGGCCCGGAGGTCCACCCCGGCGTGCAGCCGCCACTCGTGGAAGATGGGGTGCAGCCGACGGCCGAAGCCCGAGCCCACCGCCCCGGGCACCGGCGGGTCGAGCACGCCCACCACGGCGCCACCTGCCCCGAGGGCGTCGTGCCGGTAGCCCTCGAGGGCCGCCACGCGGGCCCCGGCGTCCGCGGGCAGCAGGCGGACCCCCGAGGGGCCCAGCAGATCGAGCGGGTCGAGATACGCCTCGCCGCGCTTCAGTCCCCAGTGCAGGCACTGCCCGCCGGGGCAGGCGTGGCCCGCGGCCAACCGGCCGATCACCTGCCCGGTCGAGACCCGGGTACCCACCCGCACCAGGGGACGGACCGGGAGGTAGGTCGTGCGCAGTTCCCCGTGCGAGACGACCACCACCTCCCGCCCGGCCACCGTTCCGGCGAAGACGACCCGACCCGCCATGGCCGCCACCACCTCTGTGCCCACCACGCCGAGCAGGTCGACCCCTCGATGACCGGCCAGCCACGGCATCGCCGGCGGGTCGAACCCGCGGGCCACGGGACCGGCGAGCGGCAGGACCCCCCGTCCCGCCGCCCGCGCGGGAGCGGCCGTGGTGACCGCCCCCGAGAGCGCGACCAGCACCGCCGTGAGCCACGCGACAGCGTGGTTGCGCACCGTCCCCATACCGCCATCCTCCGCGGGCCGGGCCCGTGCCGCGTCAGGGCGGGGCGCCGCCTGTGGACAACGGGGTGGTTGTGGACGAAGGGCAGCCGCTGCCCGGTTGGCGGCCGCACCGCCCCAGCGCGTACAATCTGCGCAGCGTCCCGGCCGATCCGGGTCGACTTCGCACGCAGTCCTACCGCCTCAGGGCGGGCCGGCCCCGTGGTCCCAGCGATGGGTGGGCACCCGGCGACCGCGTCAGGCGGACCGAAGAGCTCGGTCCGGACAACCCAAGCGGGTCCGGCATGCCCGACACCCCGCGCAGAAAGGAACGGCCATGGCCGTCGTCACCACGCGCCAGCTGCTCGACAGCGGCGTCCACTTCGGGCACCAGACCCGCCGGTGGAACCCGAAGATGAAGAAGTTCATCTTCACCGAGCGCAACGGCATCTACATCATCGACCTCCAGCAGTCGCTGTCCTACATCGACTCGGCGTACGCCTTCGTGAAGGAGACCGTCGCGCGCGGCGGCCAGGTCCTGTTCATCGGCACCAAGAAGCAGGCCCAGGAGGCCATCGCCGAGCAGGCCACCCGCGTCGGCATGCCCTACGTCAACCAGCGCTGGCTGGGCGGCATGCTCACCAACTTCGGCACCATCAGCAAGCGCATCGCGAAGATGAAGGAGCTCGAGGGCCTGAACTTCGACGACGTCGCCTCCTCCGGCCTCACCAAGAAGGAGCTCCTGCAGCAGAAGCGGAAGAAGGAGAAGCTGGCCAAGACCCTCGGCGGCATCCGGGACATGCACCGCCTCCCGCAGGCGGTCTGGGTGGTCGACACCAACAAGGAGCACCTCGCCATCGACGAGGCCCGCAAGCTGCGGATCCCGATCGTCGGCATCCTCGACACCAACTGCGATCCCGACCACGTCGACTTCCCCATCCCGGGCAACGACGACGCGATCCGCTCGGTGGCGCTGCTGACCCGCGTGCTCGCCGACGCCGTGGCCGAGGGCCTGCTGGCACGCTCCGCCGGTGCGACCACCGGCGAAGAGGTCGAGCCGATGCCCGACTGGGAGCGTGACCTGCTCGCCGGCGCGACCGCGACCGAGGCTGTGGCGGAGCCGGCCGTCGAGGACGTCGTCGTCGTGGAGCCGGTCTCCGCCGCCGTCGCCGAGGAGCTCGCCGTCGAGGCGCCCGCCACCGAGGACGTCCCCGCCGAGGCCCCGGTCGAGGAGGCTCCGGTCGAGGAGGCCCCCGAGGCCGCGGTCGAGGAGGCCCCGGCCGCAGAGGCCGTCGCAGAAGAAGAGGCCGCGACGCCGGCCAAGCCCGCCAAGAAGACCAAGTAAGGAACACCGAAGTTATGGCAACGATCACTGCCGCGGACGTCAAGAAGCTCCGCGACGCCACCGGCGCCGGAATGATGGACGCCAAGAAGGCCCTCACCGAGGCCGACGGCGACTTCGACGCCGCCATCGAGATCCTCCGGGTCACGGGCGCGGCCAAGATGGCCAAGCGTTCCGACCGCGAGGCCAGCAACGGCCTCGTCGCGTCGGCGGGCAAGACGGTCATCCAGCTGGGTGCCGAGACCGACTTCGTCGCGAAGAACGCCGAGTTCATGGCGCTCGCCGACGAGATCGCCAAGGCCGTGGACGCCGCCGGCGCCCACGGTGTCGAGGCGGCCTCCGCCGTGACGCTTCCGTCCGGCCAGACCGTCGCGGACGCCGTCGCAGAGCTCAGCGCCAAGATCGGCGAGAAGCTCGAGCTCGCGGCTGCGGCCACCTTCGCCGGCCCGGTCAGCGTGTACCTGCACAAGCGGTCCGCCGACCTGCCGCCGCAGGTGGGCGTGATGGTCGAGTTCGAGGGCGGGGACGAGGCGTTCGTGCGGGGCATCGCGATGCAGATCGCGGCCATGTCCCCGGCGTACGTCACCCGCGACGAGGTGCCCGAGGCCGTGCTCGAGAACGAGCGCAAGATTGCCACCCTCACCGCGCAGGAGGAGGGCAAGCCGGAGGCCATCATCCCCCGGATCGTGGAGGGCCGCCTCGGTGGCTTCTTCAAGGAGGTCTGCCTCGTCGAGCAGGCGAGCGTGTCCGACGACAAGCTCACCGTCGGCCAGCTGCTGAAGAAGAACGGCGTCGAGGTCAAGCGCTTCGTCCGTTTCGCCGCCGGCGCCTGAGCACACCGCACCACAGAACGGCCGCCCAGCTCGCTGGGCGGCCGTTCTGCGTCCCCGTCCAGCCTCGTCCCGTCCCGTCCCGTCCCGTCCCGCCGCTCCCGACCCCGCCCTTGCCCCCGAGTGCAACTCTCGCCGCCGGAATTCCGGCAGCAGGAGTTGCACTCGGGGGCGCGAACGGCTGCTGGGGGTGCGGCCCGTGGGGAGCCGGGCGCCAGGTGGGGAGCGGGGCGCCAGCGACAGGGCGGGCGGCGTGACCGGGACAGCAGGAACGGCGGGCGAGCGGGCGCCGCTTACGCGGGGCGGCGCCTCGTCGTCTAGGGTGGTGCCGCATCCCCGAACGCCTGCCCGAGGAGAACCCATGACCAGCCCGTACCGCCGCGTCCTGCTGAAGCTCTCGGGGGAGGCGTTCGGCGGCGGCAAGCTCGGGGTCGACCCGGACGTCATCTCCGGCATCGCCGCCGAGATCGCCGAGGTCGTGTCCAGCGGCGTCCAGCTGTCGATCGTCACCGGCGGGGGAAACTTCTTCCGTGGCGCCGAGCTGCAGACCCGCGGCATGGACCGCGCCCGCGCCGACTACATGGGCATGCTGGGCACGGTCATGAACGCGCTGGCGCTCCAGGACTTCCTGGAGAAGGCCGGTGCCCAGAGCCGCGTCCAGACAGCGATCGCGATGGGCCAGGTCGCCGAGCCGTACATCCCGTTGCGGGCCATCCGCCACATGGACAAGGGCCGCGTGGTCATCTTCGGCGCGGGGTCGGGCATGCCGTTCTTCTCCACCGACACGGTGTCCGCGCAGCGGGCCCTCGAGGTGCACGCCGACGTCCTCCTGATGGCCAAGCAGGGCACGGACGGCGTGTACGACTCCGACCCCCGCACGAACCCGGACGCCAAGCGCTACGACGAGCTCACCTACGACGAGTTCCTCGCCGCCGACCTGAAGGTCGCCGACGCCACGGCGGTCAGCCTGGCCCGCGACTACGCGCTGCCGATGATCTTCTTCGACCTCGGCGTCACCGGAAACATCGCCCGGGTGGTCGCAGGTGAGAAGATCGGAACCACCCTGCACGCGTGAGCGCGCAGAGAACGAGAAGGGAAGGGACCTCGTGATCCCCGAGATCATCAAGGACGCCGAGCACAAGATGGCCGTGGCCGTCGACCACGCCCGTGAGGAGTTCGCCGCCATCCGCACCGGACGGGCCCACCCGGCCATGTTCAACAAGCTGATGGTGGACTACTACGGCGCGCCCACGCCGCTGCAGCAACTGGCCACCTTCCAGGTGCCGGAGGCCCGCACCGTGCTGATCACGCCGTTCGACCGCGGCGCCATGCACGGCATCGAGAAGGCGATCCGCGACTCCGACCTCGGCGTGAACCCGGCCAACGACGGCAACGTCATCCGGCTGGTCATGCCGCAGCTCACCGAGGAGCGGCGCCGGGAGTACATCAAGGTGACCCGTCACAAGGCCGAGGAGGCCCGGGTGGCGGTGCGCAACGTCCGTCGCCACTCGATCGAGGCGGTGAACAAGCTGGTCAAGGACAAGGAGATCAGCGAGGACGACGCCCGCGGCGCGGAGAAGCAGCTGGACGCGGCCACCAAGAGGCACATCGATTCCGTCGACGAGCTGCTGAAGGCCAAGGAAGCCGAACTGCTGGAGGTCTGAGTGGCCGACGGCGAGCCGCAGGACGCCGCCCCGCGCACCTCGCGTGCGGGGCGGGACCTGCCCATGGCCATCGTGGTCGGGCTGGGCCTGTTCGGGTACGTGGTCGCCACGCTGACGTGGTGGCCGGTCGGGTTCATCGTGCTGCTCGTCGTGCTCACCAGCCTCGGCGCGGTGGAGCTCCACCACGCGCTGAAGCGCGTCGGCATGACGTCGGTGGTCGTGCCCGTGGTGATCGGCAACATCTTCATCATCGGCGGCTCCTACGCCGCGGCGGTGTTCCAGCCGGTCACGCGGATGCCCTGGCACGTGGTGCTGCTGGGCACGATCGGCGGCACCGTCCTGCTCGCGCTCATCTGGCGCATGTTCGGCGGGGCGGAGGGCTACGCCCGCGACAGCGCCGCCAGCGTGTTCATCATCGGCTACGTCCCGCTCCTCGCCTCGTTCGTGGGGCTGATCCTCGCCCAGGAGCACGGGGTGGCGAAGGTGGTGGCGGTGCTGCTGTGCATCACCGGGAGCGACACCGGGGGCTACGCCGCCGGCGCCACCCTCGGCAGGCACCCGATGGCCCCGAGGATCAGCCCGAAGAAGACCTGGGAGGGCATGGCCGGGTCGGTGGTGCTGGCCAGCGTCGTGGGCATCCTGATGGTGGTGTTCGTGATGAAGCAGCCGTGGTGGTTCGGCCTGCTCCTGGCCGTCGTCGTGGTGATCACCGGCACGGCGGGCGACCTCATCGAGTCGCTGATCAAGAGGGATGTGGGGATCAAGGACATGAGCTCGTTCCTGCCCGGCCACGGGGGTGTCATGGACCGCCTGGACTCCACCCTGGTCGCTGCACCGGCGGCCTGGCTGCTGTTCACCCTCGCCGGGGTCAGCTGGTGACCGGCCTCACCCCGGAGGAGGAGTCGGCCTACGCCGAGTCCCTCGCCCACGCGGAGGCCGGACGGACGGTGCCGCTCGCCCTCGGCGCCCCGCGCCGGGGGAAGCCGCCGCGGCACTGGGCCGACCTGGACGCCGCGGAGCGTGCGGACGCGGTCGTCGCGCTCGGCCTGCCGAAGTTCCGCGCCGCGCAACTCACCCGGCACCTGTTCGAACGGCTCCAGGCCGACCCCGCGGGGTGGACGGACATCCCCAAGGCCGAGCGGGCCGTGCTCGCCGAGCGCTTCGCCCCGTCCCTGCTGGACCGGGTGCGCGACCAGGCGGCCGACGCCGGCACCACCGTGAAGACGCTGTGGCGCCTGCACGACGGCTCCCTGGTGGAGAGCGTGCTGATGCGCTACGGCGTCCCCGGCATCCGCGCGAGCGGGTCGGGTCGGGAGCGGGCCACGGTCTGCATCTCGTCGCAGGCGGGCTGCGGGATGGCGTGCCCGTTCTGCGCGACCGGGCAGGGAGGGCTCCAGCGCAACCTCAGCACGGCGGAGATCCTCGCGCAGGTGATGGACGCCGCCCGCCGGCTGCGCGACGGCGAGGTGCCCGGGGGACCGGGCCGGGTCAACAACATCGTGTTCATGGGCATGGGCGAGCCGATGGCGAACTACACCGCCATGATCCGGGCCGTCCGGACGATCGTCGCGCCGGGGCCGGACGGGCTCGGCATCTCCGCCCGGGGCGTGACCGTCTCGACCGTCGGGCTGGTGCCGCAGATCCGGCGCCTGGCCGCCGAGGGGCTGCCGGTGACGCTCGCGGTCAGCCTGCACGCGCCGGACGACGAGCTCCGCGACATGCTCTGCCCGATCAACACCCGCTGGAACGTGGCCGAGGTGGTCGGCGCGGCCCGCGCCTACTTCGAGGCCACCGGACGGCGGGTGTCGATCGAGTACGCCCTCATCCGCGACGTGAACGACCAGGCGTGGCGCGCCGACGCGCTCGCGGACGTGCTGCGGGCGCCGGGCGTCCAGGGCCGTCCCGGCGGTTTCGGTTGGGCGCACGTGAACCTGATTCCGCTCAACCCGACTCCCGGTTCGAAGTGGACGGCGTCGCGGCGCGGCGACGAGATCGAGTTCGTCCGCCGCCTCGAGGTCAGGGGGGTGGCGGTCACCGTCCGCGACACCCGCGGCCGGGAGATCGACGGCGCCTGCGGGCAGCTCGCCGCCACCGAGACCACGCGCGACTGACCGCGTCACGCAGCGACGGGCTCGATCCGGTCGTCAGCCGAGCAACGCGGGCACATCGGCCACGCCGTCCACCAGGTGGATCGCGCCGGCCATGGGCCGGCCGTCGGCGAGCGCGGTGAGCAGCGGCCAGGCCGGGCGCGTCCGCGTCCAGTACTCCACGCCGACCAGCACCAACGGCGGCAGCGGCTCGCCGGGGGCAGCGTAGAAGCGGGGGGTGACGGCCTGGAAGACCTCCTGGACGGTGCCCGCCGCTCCCGGGAGGCAGACCAGGCCGCCGGAGGCGTGCCGGAGCAGGACGTCCTCGCGGATGGCGTTGGAGAAGAGCTTGGCGATGCCGGCACTGAACACGTTGGGCGGCTCGTGGCCGTACAGCCAGGTGGGGATCCCGTAGCTGTGGCCGCTGAGCTCCCACCGGTCGCGGACCGCCATCCCGGCCCCCACCCACGACGCGACGTCGTCGGCGAACCGCGGCCGCTCGGCCAGCAGCGCGAGGGCCGCCTCGAGGGCGGACACCGGTCCCCGCAGCGCCGCGCCCAGGTTCACCGCCTCCATGGCCCCGGGCCCGCCGCCGGTGATCACCGTCCGCCCGGTCGCGGCCAGCGCGCGGCCCAGGTGCGCGGCCCCGGTGTAGTCCGCGGACCCGCGCAGGAGCTGGTGGCCGCCCATCACCCCCACCGCGCCGTCGAGGCCGACGTCGTCCAGCGCCTCGGTGATCGCGTGGTCGTGCAGGGTCATGGCGAGTTCGCTGGTCAGGCTGCGGTGCCGGCCGACGTGGCGCCACCACCGGTACACCCGGGCGTCGAAGGTGTAGCGGTGGCCCTTGTCGAGGCCCGCGTACAGCTCCTGGGGCGTGTACAGCCCGGAGCGGTAGGGGTTGAAGGGCAGGTCGGGGAGGGTCGGGAACACCAGCGCCCCTGCGGTCTCCAGCGCGGCCTCCACGCCGGGGGCGAACGTGCACCCGAGGAACACGGCCCGGGTCACGTCGGTGGCCAGCAGCGCCGCGCCGTGAGCGGTGAGGTCGAGCGACTGCAGGTAGCACTCGGCGAGGCCCTGGCCGGAGGACAGCCGCGCGTCGAGCTGGGCGAGCGACTCGATCTCGCTTGCGGTCCCCGGAGGGGGGCTGGTCATGCCGCTCCCGGGTCCGTGCCGTGGACCACGATCGTGTCGCAGTCGGCCCCCGCGAGCCGGTGCCGCAGGACCTCCTGGTACTGCGGGGAGCGGTACCAGGCGAGCAGGTCGTCCTCGCCGGGGAAGCTGATGATCACCGAGCGCGAGTACGGCCAGCTGCCCTCGAGGACGGTGGGGGAGGCGTCCACAGCCAGGTAGGTGCCGGTGGAGCGCGCGAAGACCTCGTCGCAGGCGTCGAGGTAGGCCCGGTACTCCACCTCGTCGTGGACGCGGATGTTCGCCACGAAGTAGACCGTCATCCTCGGCTCGCCGTCCCGGGCGTACCCGCCCGCGAGCCGGGGCGCAGAGCGGACGCCGGCCGTCGCGGCGCCGGGAGGACCGGACGCGTCGGAGCAACAGGGTCGAGCACGGTGTCGCCTTCGTTCGCCACGCGGAGCGGGATGGACGGTTCCGACCCTACCGGGGCGACGGCCCGCCAGCCGGGCTTTGCGACGTCCTCGCAGCGGTGCGCTGGAACGCGTGGGCTACCCTCGTCTGGGCCGGGCCCGACACAGCCGGCCGGAAGGAGTGCGGATGCGCGACGTGGTGATCCTGGGCAGCACGGGGTCCATCGGCACCCAGGCGGTCGACGTGGTCTCGCAGCGCCCGGAGCGCTTCCGGGTGCTCGGGCTCGCCGCGGGCGGTTCGTCCGTGGACGCCCTCGTGGCCCAGGCGCGGACGCTGCGCCCCGAGGTGGTCGCCGTGGGTGACCCCGACGCCGCCGACCGCGTGGCGGACGGCCTTCCCGGGACCACGGTGTGGTCGGGGCCGGACGCGGCCACGCGGCTCGCCGCCCTCGCCTGCGACGTCGTCCTGAACGGCATCACCGGCGCGGCCGGGCTGGAGCCCACCCTCGCGGCCCTCTCCGCGGGCTCGACGCTCGCGCTGGCCAACAAGGAGTCGCTCGTGATCGGCGGGCGCCTGGTCACCGACGCGGCCGCGCCCGGCCAGATCGTCGCGGTCGACTCCGAGCACTCGGCCTTCGCCCAGGCGTTGCGTGCCGGCCGCGCCGACGAGGTGCGGCGCCTGGTCCTGACCGCGTCCGGTGGCCCGTTCCGCGGCTGGAGCCGCGAACGCCTGGCGTCGGTGACGCCCGAGCAGGCGATGGCCCACCCCACCTGGCAGATGGGCCGGGTGATCACGATCAACTCCTCGACCCTGGTCAACAAGGGGCTCGAACTGCTGGAGGCGGGCCTGCTGTACGGCGTGCCGCTGGAGGCGATCCAGGTGGTGGTCCACCCGCAGTCGGTCGTCCACTCGATGGTGGAGTTCTGCGACGGCTCGACCATCGCCCAGTGCTCGCCGCCGGACATGCGGCTGCCGATCGCGCTGGCGCTGTCGTGGCCCGAGCGCACGCCGGACGCCGCCGCAGCGTGCGACTGGACCCGGGCGACCAGCTGGACCTTCGAGCCCCTGGACGACGACGCGTTCCCCGCGGTCGAACTCGCGCGGCGGTGCGGCCTGGCCGGGGGGCTGGCGCCCGCGGTCTACAACGCGGCCAACGAGGTGTGCGTCGACGCGTTCTGTGCGGGGCGGTTGGGGTTCACTGGCATCGTTGAGGTGGTCGCCGACGTCGTCGACGCCCACCTGGCCCGGCCAGGGACCGGAGAGCTCACCGTCTCCTCGGTCCTCGGGGCGGACGCGTGGGCGCGCGCGGCCGCAGCCGAACGGATCGATCGGGAGCACTGACATGGAAACCCTCACGGTGATCGGCTTCGCCGTCGCGTTCTTCGCCCTGATCATGGTCTCGGTCGCGCTGCACGAGATCGGGCACATGGTGCCGGCCAGGCTGTTCGGCGTCCGCGTGCCGCGCTACTTCGTGGGCTTCGGCCCGACGATGTGGTCGACACGCCGCGGGGAGACCGAGTACGGCGTGAAATGGTTCCCGCTGGGCGGCTTCGTCCAGCTGCTCGGGATGTACCCGCCGCGCCCGGACGGGAGGCGGCGCCGCACGCGGCTGGCGGAGTTCGCCGACTCGGCCCGCGCTGCGGAGTGGGAGGAGATCACCCCCACGGACGTGGAGCAGGAGCGGCTGTTCTACCAGAAGAAGACCTGGCAGAAGCTGGTGGTCATGGCGGGCGGGCCGGCGATGAACCTGCTGATCGCCTTCGTCCTGCTGCTGGGGGTGACCGCGACCTACGGGGTGGTGCGGCCGCAGACGACCATCGCCTACGTCCAGGCGTGCATCATCGCCGACCCGACGCGCACCGAGTGCGCGGCCTCCGACCCGCCCTCGCCGGCCGCCGCGGCGGGGTTGCGTCCCGGCGACCGCGTGGTCAGCTTCAACGGCACCCAGATCACCTCCTACGCCCAGCTGAGCGGCCTGATCAGGGCCAACAGGGACGCGGAGGCGCGGATCGTGGTGGAGCGCGACGGCGCGCTCGTCGACCTGACCCCGGTGCACACCGTGGTCACAGCCCTCCCCGACACGCTGGACCCGTCGAACCGGGTGCAAGGTGGCTGGCTCGGCGTGAGCCCACAGACCCAGCTGGTGCGGGGCGGGCCGGTCGACGTCCTCGGCGACATGTGGACGATGACCCAGCAGAGCGCGGTGGCCCTCGTGCAGTTCCCGCTCAAGGTGTGGCACGTGGTGTGGGGGCTGGTCACCGGCCAGCCGCGCAGCGTCTACGACCCGATCAGCATCGTGGGCGCCAGCACCGTGGCCGGCCAGGTGGTGGCCTCGGGCGAGGTGGGCCTGCCGCAGAAGGCGGCGACCTTCTTCTCCCTGCTCGCAGCGGTGAACCTGTTCCTCGCGCTGTTCAACTTCATCCCGCTGCCGCCGCTGGACGGCGGGCACATCGCCGGCGCCCTCTACGAGTGGCTCCGGCGCACCGGCGCCCGGCTGTTCGGGCGCCGCGACCCGGGCTTCTTCGACACCGCGAAGCTGCTGCCCGTCGCGTACGCGGTCGGTGCGCTGCTGCTGGTCAGCGGTGTCGTGCTGATCCTGGCCGACATCGTCAGCCCGGTGCAGCTCTTCTGACGCTCCGGTCCAGGGGCGGCGGCAGCACAACTGCCTCCGGCCCTCTCGGCAGCGCCTGCGTCCCCGCCCCTGCGGGCGGTGGGTAGGCTGTCTGCGGCGGCCCGGTCGACGGCCGTCGGTGTTGTCGAACGAGGAGTCCATGACCATCAACCTGGGAATGCCCGCCACTCCGCCGCCGGTCCTCGCACCGCGACGTCCCACCCGGCAGATCAGGGTGGGCAAGGTGCTCGTGGGAGGCGGCGCGCCGGTCTCGGTGCAGTCGATGACCACCACCAAGACCACCGACATCAACGGCACCCTCCAGCAGATCGCGGAACTCACCGCCACGGGGTGTGACATCGTCCGTGTCGCCGTCCCCAGCCAGGACGACGCCGACGTGCTGCACATCATCGCCAAGAAGAGCCAGATCCCGGTGATCGCCGACATCCACTTCCAGCCGAAGTACGTGTTCGCCGCCATCGACGCCGGCTGCGCAGCCGTCCGCGTGAACCCGGGCAACATCCGTGCCTTCGACGACCAGGTGAAGCAGATCGCCCAGGCCGCCTCCGACGCCGGCGTCTCCATCCGCATCGGCGTCAACGCCGGCTCCCTCGACAAGCGGCTGCTGGCCAAGTACGGCGCCCCCACAGCGGAGGCGCTGGTCGAGTCGGCACTGTGGGAGGCGAGCCTGTTCGAGGAGCACGGCTTCCGCGACTTCAAGATCTCGGTCAAGCACCACGACCCGGTGGTGATGGTGCGCGCCTACGAGCAGCTCAGCGAGGCCTGCGACTACCCGCTGCACCTCGGCGTCACCGAGGCCGGTCCGGCGTTCCAGGGCACGATCAAGTCCGCGGTCGCCTTCGGCGCGCTGCTGGCCAAGGGGATCGGCGACACCATCCGGGTGTCGCTGTCCGCCCCGCCGGCCGAGGAGGTGAAGGTCGGGATCAAGATCCTGGAGGCGCTGAACCTGCGCCCGCGCCACCTCGAGATCGTCTCCTGCCCCTCCTGCGGCCGCGCCCAGGTGGACGTCTACAAGCTGGCCGAGGAGGTCACGGAGGGGCTCACCGGCATGGAGGTCCCCCTGCGCGTCGCCGTCATGGGGTGCGTGGTGAACGGACCCGGCGAGGCGAGGGAGGCCGACCTGGGCGTCGCGTCCGGCAACGGCAAGGGCCAGATCTTCGTGCGTGGCGAGGTCATCAAGACCGTGCCCGAGTCCGAGATCGTCGCCACGCTGATCGAGGAGGCCAACCGGCTCGCGGCAGAGATGCCGGACGCGGCGTCCGGCCCCGTCGAGGTCAGCGTCTCCTGACCATGTCCGCCGCGTAGCCATGTCCGCCCGGATCCTCACCACCTGGGACGCCGGCACTGCCCGGCGGCTCGTCGCCGAGGACCCGGTCGCGAACGTGTTCGTCGGCTCCCGCCTGGACGCGGGCGTGCTCAACCCCGGCGCTCCCGGCGTGCTGTGGGGCTGGCCGGGCGACCACCCGTCCGCGCTGCTGCACAGCGGGGCGAACCTGGTGCCGGTGGTCACGGACTCCGAGGCGCTCCCCGCGTTCGTCGAGGCCGTGGGACGCCGACGCACCTGCCAGTCGATCGTGGGGCCCTCCTGGTTCGCGCTGCCGTTCTGGCGAGCGCTGGGGGAGCGCTGGGGCAAGTCGTACAGCCAGGTGCGCGAGGTCCGTCCCCGCCAGCCGGTGATGGCGATCACCGATTCTCCCGCCGTGCCCGCAGACCCCCGCGTCCGGCCGATCACCGCTGCCGACTTCGACTCCTACTTCGCCGCCTCGGTCGCGATGTACACCGAGGAGGTGGGGGCCGACCCGCTCGCCGGCGGTGACACCAGCTACCGCAGCTACTGCCGCTGGCTGGTGGACTCCGGGCGCGCGTTCGGCATCGTCGAGGGCGGCCGGGTGGTCTTCAAGAGCGACATCGGCGCCGCCAGCGGACCGGTCGCGCAGATCCAGGGGGTCTGGCTGGACCCGTCCCTGCGCGGACGGGGGCTCTCCGAACCCGCGGTCGCCGCGGTCACCGAGTACGTGCTCGCCGAGTACCCGACGGCCTGCCTGTACGTGAACGACTTCAACATCCGCGCCATCCGCTGCTACGAGCGGGTCGGCTACCGGCAGTCCGGGGAGTTCGCCACCGTCCTGTTCTGAGCGGACGGCCCGCCCTCCGGCGGCGACCGGTCCCCGTGGTAGGAAGGTCGCATGGACACCGGCTGCACCCTCACCACGATCACCCTGGCCGCACCCGAACCCCTCGCGCTGGCCCGCTTCTACGCCCGCCTGCTCGGTTGGGCGGAGCCCACGACCGGTGACGACGACTGGCTGGCGCTGCGCAATCCGTCCGGCGGCATCGGGCTCGCGTTCCAGGCGGAGCCCACCCACGTCCCCCCGGTCTGGCCGCAGGGGACAGGCACCCAGCAGATGCAGGCGCACCTCGAGATCAGGGTCGACGACCTCGACGCCGGCGTCGCGCACGCGCTGTCGTGCGGCGCCCGGCTGGCCGCGTTCCAGCCCCAGGACGACGTGCGGGTCTGCCTCGACCCGGCGGGGCACCCCTTTTGCCTCTGGATCGAGGACTGAGCACCCGTTCTGTTCCTCGTCGTTCGCCGAGGGGCAGCCGTCAGGCGATCTCCTCCACCGGGGCGCCGGTGAGCTGGACGAGCTCGTCGGGCGAGAGCGGGAAGACGGCGTAGGGGTGCCCGGCGGCGGCCCAGACCTGGTCGAAGCGGAACAGCTCGCGGTCGACGAGGATCACCGGAGCGCTGGTGTGGCCGATCGGGGAGACCCCGCCGATCGAGAACCCCGTGGACGCCTTCACGAAGTCCGCGTCCGCACGGCCCACCTTCCCGACCATGGCGGAGACCTTCTTCTCGTCCACCCGCAGGTCACCGGAGGTCACCACGAGAACCGCGGCGTCGTCGGACAGGCGCCGGAACACGATGCTCTTCGCGATCTGACCGAGCTGGACGCCGAGCGCGGACGCCGCGTCCGCCGCGGTGCGTCCGGTGACCGGAAGCATCACGACCTCGTGCGGGTGGCCGAGCCCGGCCAGGGTCTCGGCGACGCGGCGGGCGCCGTCGGGGATCGGGGTCTGCGTCACGCGGTCATCCTGCCATCGTGGCGGCGCCCGCCAGGGCCGTGCCCAGCAGCAGGATGGCGAGCAGCGGGGGACCGGCCTGCACCAGCGCCGCCCGCCGCTTGGCCGGCGAGGACAGCGCGAGCACCAGGCCGGCCGCCACCATCGATCCGGTGCCGGCCAGGACCAGCGTCGCGCCCACGAGGGGGTGGCCGAGCGCGAACAGGGCGATGCCCGCGGCCACGAGCACGGCGAGGAACAGGTTGTAGAAGCCCTGGTTGAACGCCAGCTCCCTGGTGGCCTCGGCCTGCTGCGGGGTGGTGCCGAAGGCCGCGCGCCCCCGGGGCCCGGTCCACCACAGCGACTCAAGGGCGAAGATAAAGACGTGGATCCCCGCGGCGAGTCCGGCGAGGACGAGGCCGGTCACGAGCATGTGCTGTTCCCCCTGGTCGATGGCGTGCGCCCACCACAACCCCGGCGGCGCCCGGGTATTCCCCGTCCCGAGGGACGACCGGGCCGGTGCCGGGTCTTGTGAGGTGAGGCTAACCTCAGTGCACCGCCCGAGGACGAAGGACTTCCGCCGTGACCGTCACCACCCCTGCCGCGTTCGAGACCGTCCCGCTGGAGGCGCGCCTGCGTCCGGCGGAACTCGTCGCCCGGACCTGGCTCACGCCCGGCTACGTCCGGATCCGGGTCGCCGGCGAGGACCTGCGTGGCTTCGAGGCTCCCGGGGCGGACGACCACGTCCGGCTCTTCTTCGCCCCGGCCGGCGTGGCCCTGCCCGCGACGCCGGAGGAGTGGCGCGAGCTGCCGAGCCGTGAGTACACGCCGATGAACGCCGACCCGGTCGAGGGCTGGGTCGAGTTCGACGTCGTGATCCACGGCGACGGCCCCGGCGCGCAGTGGGCCTCGGCCGCGCCCCTCGGCTCCGCGCTGGCTGTCGCCGGGCCGCGGCGGACGAACGCCGTCACCGCAGAGCCCGACGCCTGGTTCCTCGCCGGCGACGAGACCGCCGTCCCGGCCATCTCCCGCTTCCTCCGCTCCCGGCGTCCCGGCACCCCGGCCCGCGTGGTCGTCGAGGTCTCACCGGAGAACGAGTTGGTGCCGATCCCCGCCGACGCCGCCACGCACGTCACCGTGCTGGTCCGTGGACGCGACCGTCTCACCGACGCGCTGGCTGCGCTGGGGGAGAGCGGCCGGCCGTCCGGGTCGGTGCTGGGCTTCGTCGCGTCTGAGGCAGAGGTGGTTCCGGCGGCCCGCGCGTTGCTGCTGGGACGCTGGGAGCTCCCCGCGGAGGCCGTCATCGTGAAGGGCTACTGGCGCCACGGGTGACCGCAGGCGGGGGAGGGCCCCCGCGGCTCGCTAAGATCGCCCGGTGATCACCCGCCTTTCCCAGCTGTTCGTCCGTACCCTGCGTGAGGATCCCGCGGACGCCGAGGTCCCCAGCCACCGCTGGCTGGTCCGTGCCGGCTACATCCGGCGCACCGCCCCGGGCATCTACACCTGGCTGCCGCTGGGCCTGAGGGTCCTCCAGCAGGTCGAGCGGATCGTCCGCGAGGAGATGGACGCGATGGGCGCGCAGGAGGTGCGCTTCCCCGCGCTGCTCCCCCGCGAGCCCTACGAGGCCACGCACCGCTGGACCGAGTACGGGCCCAACCTGTTCCGCCTCAAGGACCGCAAGGGCGGCGACTACCTGCTCGGCCCCACGCACGAGGAGATGTTCACCCTGCTGGTGAAGGACCTGTACTCCTCGTACAAGGACCTCCCGCTGTCGCTGTACCAGATCCAGACCAAGTACCGCGACGAGGCCCGGCCCCGGGCCGGCCTGCTGCGCGGCCGTGAGTTCGTGATGAAGGACTCCTACTCCTTCGACGTCGACGACGAGGGGCTGGCCGCGTCCTACGAGGCGCACCGGCGCGCGTACGTCCGCATCTTCGAGCGCCTGGGGCTCACCTACGTGATCGTGAAGGCCACCTCCGGCGCGATGGGCGGTTCGGCGTCGGAGGAGTTCCTCGCCGTCTCCCCGACGGGCGAGGACACCTTCGTGCGTTCACCGGGCGGCTATGCGGCGAACGTGGAGGCCGTCCGCATCGCACCCCCGCCCGCCCAGGACGCCAGCGGGATCGGCCCGGCGCGCACCGTCGACACCCCGGACACCGGCACGATCGTCGAGCTGGTCGACGTGGCCAACCAGAAGTTCCCGCGCCCCGACCGCGCCTGGACGGCGGCCGACACCCTCAAGAACGTGGTGTTCCGTCTCGTCCAGCCCGACGGCCGAAGCGAGCTCCTGGTCGTCGGCCTGCCCGGTGACCGAGACGTCGACATGAAGCGGCTCGAGGCCGCCGTGTCACCGGCGGAGGCGACGCCCGTCACCGACGAGGACTTCGCCGCCAACCCCGGCCTGGTGAAGGGCTACATCGGCCCGGTGTCGCTGGCCACCGGTGAGGCTGTGCAGTACCTCGGGGCCGAGGGCCCGCTGACGGTGCGCTACCTGACCGACCCGCGGGTCGTGGACGGCACCGCCTGGATCACCGGCGCCAACGTCGTCGACACCCACATGGTCGACGTGGTGGCCGGCCGCGACTTCACCTCCGATGGCGTGCTGGACGTCGCCGAGATCCGCGAGGGCGATCCCGCCCCCGACGGCTCCGGCCCGCTCAGCCTGGCCCGTGGCATCGAGATGGGCCACATCTTCCAGCTCGGCCGCAAGTACGCCGACGCGCTGGGGCTGAAGGTGCTCGACGCCAACGGCAAGCTCGTGACGGTCACGATGGGCTCCTACGGCGTGGGCGTGTCCCGCGCCGTGGCCGCCGTGGCGGAGGCGACCTGCGACGAGCGCGGCCTGGCGTGGCCGCGCGCGCTCGCGCCGTTCGACGTGCAGGTGCTGGCCACCGGCAAGGGCGACGAGATCGCCGCCGCCGCGGAGCAGCTGGCGCACGACCTCGACGCGCGTGGCGTCCGCGTGCTGCTCGACGACCGCAAGGCGAGCCCCGGGGTGAAGTTCGCCGACGCCGAGATCATGGGCATGCCGGTCTCGGTCGTGGTCGGGCGCGGACTGGCCGACGGGCTCGTCGAGGTGCGCGACCGCGCCACCGGCGAGCGTGCCGAGGTGCCGGTCGCGGGTGCCGTGGACGCGGTGCTCGCAGCCGTCCGCGGCTGACCCCGGCACCGCCGGCACCGTCCGGGGCCTAGAATTGGCTGCCTGCGCAGCACAACACAACCGCATTCGCACAATCGGATCGAGGGACTGGCCATGAACACCGCTGACCTGGAGGCGTTGGTCGCACCTGTGGCCGCGTCGCACTCCCTCGAGGTGGACCGGCTCGAGGTGATGACCGCGGGCAAGCGCTCGGTGGTACGGGTCTTCCTCGACGGCGACGGCCCGGCGGGCCGCGGGCCGTCCCTGGACGAGATCGCCGAGGCGACGCGGGCCATCTCCGCGGTCCTCGACGCCGCGGACATCACCAAGGGCCGCCCCTACACCCTCGAGGTCTCCTCGCGCGGGGGGAGCCGTCCGCTCACCCACCCCCGGCACTTCCGCCGCAACACCGGACGCCTGGTCGAGCTCACGCTGGCCGAGGGCTCGGTGACCGGACGGGTGCTCGCCGCGGACGAGGAGTCGGTCGAGGTCGAGGTCGACGGCACCCCCCGGCGCGTGGCGCTGGCCGATGTGCGGCGGGCACTGGTGCAGGTGGAACTGAACCGGCCGGTCGAGGGCGAGGACACCGAAGAGGAAGCAGAGGTCTGACGTGGACGTCGACATGAGTGCGCTCAAGCAGCTGGAGCGCGACAAGGAGATCAGCATGGACGTGCTGATCGGCGCCCTGTCGGAGGCGCTGCTGAACGCCTACGAGAAGACCCCCGGCGCCGTGCCGGGATCGCGGGTCGAGATCGACCGGCGCTCGGGCAAGGTGACCGTGTTCGCCCCGGAGCTCGACGAGGAGGGGAACCGGATCGGCGAGTTCGACCACACCCCCGAGGGCTTCGGGCGCGTGGCCGCCACGACGGCCCGGCAGGTGATCTTCCAGCGGCTCCGCGAGGCCGAGGACGAGCAGAAGTTCGGCCACTTCGCCGGGGTGGAGGGCGACATCGTGCTCGGCGTCGTCCAGCAGGACCGCGACTCGCGCACCGTCCGCGTCGACCTGGGCAGCATCGAGGCGATCATGCCGCAGGCCGAGCAGGTGCCCGGCGAGGACTACCGCCACGGGCTGCGCCTGCGGGTGTACGTGGTCAGCGTGCGGCGTGAGCTGCGCGGGCCGCAGGTGGTGGTCTCGCGCACCCACCCGAACCTCGTCGCGAAGCTGTTCCGCATGGAGGTGCCCGAGATCGAGCACGGCATCGTCGAGATCAAGGCGATCGCCCGTGAGGCCGGCCACCGCACCAAGATCGCCGTGGTGAGCAACAACCCAGACGTGTCCGCCAAGGGCGCCTGCATCGGCCCCATGGGCCAGCGGGTGCGCGCGGTGATGCACGAACTGAACGAGGAGAAGATCGACATCATCGACTACTCCGACGACCCGAAGGTCTTCGTCGCGCAGGCGCTCAGCCCGGCCAAGGTGACGTCGGTGACGGTCACCGACGCCACCGCGCGGGCCGCGCGCGTGGTGGTGCCGGACTACCAGCTGTCGCTCGCCATCGGCCGGGAGGGGCAGAACGCCCGTCTCGCGGCCCGGCTGACCGGCTGGCGGATCGACATCCGTCCCGACACCGCGGAGTAGCCGGCTACTTCTGCGTCGGCGTCGCCGACGGCTGCGTGCCGGCGTCGTCGCGCAGTTCCGACATCGCCTCCTGCAACGCGGCGAGCACCTTCGCCTCGTCGAGGTCCAGCTTGTCGGCCAGGGTCTTCGCGATCGACTCGGCGAACCCCGACCGGTCGCCCGTGCCGTCCGGCTGACCGGAGGGACGCCCGGTCGGCTCGCCCGTCGGTTGCCCGGTCGGCTCGCCCGTCGGCGCGCCGTCCGGCCGCCCGGCCGGTACCGCCTCCTCCAGCGCCGTCCGGACGGTGGCCTCGTCGACGCCGAGCTTGCCGGCGAGGGACGCCGCCAGGCGGTCGGTGTCGAACCCGCCGCGGCCGGAGCCCCGGCCGGCGTCCCCGTCGCGGTCGGTGCCGGCGCCGGTGGACGCGCCGGCCGGCGCGGCCGCGCCGTCCTGGCCGCCTGCGAGGTTGGCCGCGAGCGCGCCGACACCGACCGCCGCCCCGATCGCGATCACTGCCGAACCCACGCCGATCGCGATGGTCGCCCTGCTGGTCATGTGTCTCCTTGCCGCTGTGGGAGCCCGTTGCTCCATCCCGGAGCCCAGCACACCGCGAGCTGCTGTGGTCGGGCCCCGGCCGGGCTGGGAGCCCGCTGTGGATCCCGGGTGTGCACGCAGGACGGCGGTCCCGCAGCCTGCGCGGGCAACCGGGAACAAGCGGCCTACACTGCGACGTTGTGATCGGAGTTCGCACGTGCATCGGGTGCCGCGGCACCGCGGGCAAGGCCGAACTGGTGCGGCTGGTGTGGAACCCGGGCACGGGCACGGTGGTCGTCGACGGGTCCCACGTGATGCCCGGCCGCGGCTGCTACCTCCACCCGGGATGCGCGGCCGCCGTCGTGAAGCGGCGCGCCGTGGCCAGGGCGTTGCGCCGTCCCGTCGACGGGAGCCAGGTCGCCCGGCTGCTCGGCGTCCCCGATTAAGGGTTTGCGGACGGAAAAGGATAGACTCTTGCCCGCGCGTCCGCCGTCGTGGCGAACACAACCAGAAAGTGGGCTAACGCTCATGACCACTCGATGAGTACCTCGAAATGAGCACTGAACACAACTAGCTGGTCCGTCGCGCCCGCGCGGACCTGAAGGAGAGTAGTGGCCAAGGTCCGCGTCTACGAGCTCGCGAAGGAGCTCGGACTCGAAAGCAAGGAACTTCTGCAGACCCTCAATGACATGGGGGAATTCGTCCGGTCCGCCTCGTCGACCATCGAGGCGCCGGTCGTGCGCCGGCTGAAGGAGAAGGCCGCCGGTTCATCGGCGAGCGCTCCCGCGCCGAGCGCCCCGGCCGCCCGTCCGTCCGCCCCGACGCGGACGCCCGCCCCGGCACAGCCGGCCGCCGCGGCCCCCGCGCCGGCCACCCCGGCCCCTGCGCCGGCACCCACCCCGGCCCCGTCCGCCCCGGCCCCAGCGCCGGCGGCCCCCGTCGCCCCGGCAGCCCAGGAACGCCCCGCCGCGCCCTCGCGCCCGGCCCCGGCCGCCCGTCCCGCACCCGCTGCGGAGGCGGCCCCCGCCCCGGCGGCGCCCACCGAGGCGCGTCCGGCGGCGGCCCCCGGCCCCCGTCCGGCCGCGCCGGCACCCCGACCGCAGCCCGGCGCCGAGTCGCCGCGCCCGCGTCCGGTCCCGCGTCCCGGTGGCACCGGTGGCCTCCCCGGACAGGGATCCCGCAAGCCGGGTGCCCCGCGTCCGGGCAACAACCCGTTCGCGTCCCGCCAGGGCATGGGCGTCCAGCGCCCGCGCCCGGAGGGTTCTGCGGGCCAGGGCCGTCCCGGCGACCGCAGCTTCGGCGACCGCCCCGGTGGCCCCCGTCCGGCCGGTGACCGCATGCCGCGGCCCGGCGGTGGCGTTGCGGGAATGCCGCGTCCCAACCCGGCGATGATGCCCAAGACCGCTCCGGCGGGCCTGGGTGGACCCTCCCGTGGTGGGGCCGGCCGTCCCGGCGGCGGTGTCGGTGCCGCCGGCCGTGGCCGTCCCGGCGGTGCGCCGGGCCGTGGTGGCGTCGGTGGTCCTCCCGGTGCGGGGGGCCCGCCCGGTGGCGGCGGCCGTGGCGGCCGTGGCGGCCGTGGCGGTTCGGGTACCCAGGGCGCCTTCGGGCGTCCGGGCGGTCCGGCAAAGCGTGGGCGCAAGTCCAAGAAGCAGCGCAGGCAAGAGTTCGACCAGATGGAGGCCCCGAGCATTGGCGGCGTGCGCGTCCGCCAGGGCGACGGGCAGACCGTCCGGCTGCGCCGCGGCGCGTCACTGACCGACCTCGCAGAGAAGATCGGCGTCGAGCCGGCGTCCCTGGTGCAGGTGCTGTTCCACCTGGGCGAGATGGTGAACGCCACCCAGTCGGTGGCCGACGACACCCTGCAGGTCCTGGGTGCAGAGCTCAACTACAACATCGAGGTCGTCTCGCCCGAGGACGAGGACCGCGAGCTGCTGGAGAGCTTCGACATCGAGTTCGGCGAGAACGAGGGTGGCGAGGAGGACCTCGCCCCGCGTCCGCCGGCCGTCACCGTCATGGGTCACGTCGACCACGGCAAGACCAAGCTGCTGGACGCGCTCCGCAACACCAACGTGGTGGCGGGCGAGGCCGGTGGCATCACGCAGGCGATCGGCGCCTACCAGGTGGCCACGGTGGTGGACGACCTGGAGCGGAAGATCACCTTCATCGACACCCCGGGCCACGAGGCGTTCACCGCCATGCGTGCCCGTGGTGCGAAGTCGACCGACATCGCCGTGCTGGTGGTGGCGGCCGACGACGGTGTGATGCCGCAGACGATCGAGGCCCTCAACCACGCCAAGGCGGCCGATGTGCCGATCGTGGTCGCGGTCAACAAGATCGACAAGGAGGCGGCCGACCCGGTCAAGGTCCGCGGCCAGCTCACCGAATACGGCCTGGTGCCGGAGGAGTACGGCGGCGACACGATGTTCGTCGACGTGTCCGCCACCGCCCGGACCGGTCTGGACCAGCTGCTCGAGGCGATCGTGCTGACCGCCGACGCGTCGCTGGACCTGCGCGCCAACCCGGACATGCCGGCCCAGGGTGTCGCCATCGAGGCGCACCTGGACAAGGGCCGCGGCCCGGTGGCCACCGTCCTGGTGCACCGTGGCACGCTGCACACCGGCGACTCGATCGTGGCCGGTTCGGCCTACGGTCGCGTCCGTGCCCTGATCAACGACCAGGGCGAGACCGTCGACGCGGCGCCGCCGTCCATGCCGGTCCAGGTGCTCGGCCTGACCTCGGTGCCCGGTGCGGGTGACAACTTCCTGGTCGTCGAGGACGACCGGATGGCCCGCCAGATCGCCGAGAAGCGGGAGGCCCGCCAGCGGGCAGCCATGCTGGCCAAGACCACCCGGCGCAAGACGCTCGACCAGCTGTTCGAGCAGCTTGCCAAGGGCGAGACGCAGGAACTGCGGCTCATCCTCAAGGGCGACTCGGCCGGTGCCGTGGAGGCCCTGGAGGACGCGCTGCTCCAGATCGACGTCGGCGACGAGGTCGACCTGCGGGTCATCGACCGCGGTGTCGGTGCGATCACCGAGACCAACGTCAGCCTGGCCGCCGCGTCCGACGCCGTCATCATCGGCTTCAACGTGCGGCCGCAGGGCAAGGCCACGCAGCTGGCGGACGCCGAGGGCGTCGACATCCGCTACTACTCGGTCATCTACTCCGCGATCGACGAGGTCGAGGCCGCCCTGAAGGGCATGCTGAAGCCGATCTTCGAGGAGAAGACCCGGGGCCAGGCGGAGATCCGGGAGATCTTCCGGAGCTCCAAGTTCGGTGTCATCGCCGGCTGCATGGTCATCGACGGCTCGATCCGGCGCAACGCCAAGGCCCGGCTGCTGCGGGACGGGGTGGTGGTCTCCGAGACCTCGATCGCCTCGCTCCGCCGGGAGAAGGACGACGTCACCGAGGTCCGCGAGGGCTTCGAGTGCGGCGTCACGTTGCACAACTTCTCCGACATCCGGATCGGCGACATCATCGAGACCTTCGAGATGGTGGAGAAGCCGCGGGACTGAGATCGCGCCACGGTTGCGGGTCCGGCACCACGCCGGGCCCGCGACCCGACACTTGAGGAAGAAACCATGGGCAGCCCGCGATACGCGAAGATCTCCGAGCAGATCAAGGTGATCATCGCCCAGATGCTGGAGCGCCGGATCAAGGACCCCCGGCTGGGGTTCGTGACCGTCACCGACGTCCGGATCACCGGGGACGGCCGCGAGGCGACCGTCTTCTACACCGTGCTCGGCGACGCCGACGCGCGCGCCGAGAGCGCGATCGCGCTGCACTCGGCCACCGGCCTGCTGCGCTCCACGGTGGGCAAGCAGCTCGGCCTGAAGTTCACCCCGACGCTGGCCTTCGTGCTGGACGGGGTGGAGGAGGACGCCGCCCACCTGGAGGACGCCCTCGCGCGTGCCCGGGCGCATGACGCCGCCGTGGCCGCTCAGGCCGCCGGGGCCACCTACGCCGGTGACGCCGACCCCTACCGCAGGCCCGGCGAGGATGACGACAGCACCGATGAGTGACGTCACCCCCGCACGCTGTGAGTTGGGCGGCGATGTCGCCGCGTAACCCACAGCCTGCGACGGGGGACGGGCTGGTCGTCGTCGACAAGCCGCAGGGCTGGACGTCGCACCAGGTCGTCGGACGCTGCCGGCGGCTGCTCGGCACCCGCAAGGTCGGGCACGCCGGCACCCTCGACCCGATGGCCACCGGCGTCCTGCTGGTCGGCGTGAACCGGGCCACCCGGCTGCTCGGCCACCTCGCCGGGCACGACAAGACCTACACCGCGACCATCCTGCTGGGCGCCTCGACCGTGACCGACGACGCCGAGGGCGAGCTCGTCGAGTGGCGCGGCGCGGCCGGCATCACCGAGGCCGACGTGCGCGGCGCGGTCCCCGCCTTCACCGGCGTGATCAGCCAGGTGCCGTCCGCGGTGTCGGCGATCAAGGTGGACGGCAAGCGCGCCTACGCGCGCGTCCGGGCGGGCGAGCAGGTCGAACTGAAGGCCCGCGAGGTCACGGTCAGCCGCTTCGAGGTCACGGCCGTCCGCCCGTCCGCGTCGTTCGGCTGGCTCGGCGGCGCGGCCACCGACGCCCCGACGCTGGAGGTGGACGTGGAGGTCGACTGCTCGTCCGGCACCTACATCCGGGCGCTCGCCCGCGACCTCGGCGCCGCCCTCGGTACCGGCGGCCACCTCACCGCGCTGCGCCGCACCCGCGTCGGCGGCTTCGGCCTCGACCTGGTCGCGCTGGACGAGGCCGGGCTGGCGGGGGACGACGCCCCGCCACTGCTCGGGCTGGCGGACGTCGCCCGGCGTGCGTTCCCCGTCGTGGAGGTCGACGCTCGCCAGGCCCGCGAGATCGGCTACGGCCGCAGCCTCGACCTCACCGTGCCGGCCGACCCCACCGCGCTGGTCGCCGGCGCCGACCTGCTGGCGCTGTACCGTCCCGGCGAGGACGGCCGGGCCCACCCGGTCGCGGTGCTGGCTCCGGCCAGTTGCTAGGGTTCATGGTCGGTGCAACCGGACAGATTCCCGCGGAAGGCGAAAGTGAGCGCAGCAACCGTCGTCATCGGCAACTTCGATGGGGTACACCCCGGGCATCGTGAGGTGCTGGCCGCTGCGCAGCGCCACCGGCCCGACCTGCCGCTCGTCGTGGTCACGTTCTGGCCGCACCCGGTCTCGGTGCTGCGTCCGGAGGTCGGCCCGATGCTGCTGACCTCGCTGGAGGCCCGGATCGAGCTGCTCACGGCCGCCGGGGCCGACCGGGTCGAGGTGATCGACTTCACGCCCGCGTTCGCGAGCTGGACCCCGTCCGAGTTCGTCGAGAACGTGCTGGTGCCGCTGGACCCGGCGATCGTGGTGGTGGGGGAGAACTTCCGCTTCGGCCACCGCGCGGCCGGCACCGTCGACACCCTGCGCGAGCTCGCCGCCGGACGTTTCGACGTCGAGGGCCTGCCGATGCTGCACTTCGGGGACGAGGAGACCTGCTCGAGCCGGATCCGCGAAGCGCTGACGGCCGGCGACGTGGCCCACGCGGCCGAGCACCTGGGGCGCCCGTTCAGCTTCCGCGGCGTGGTCGCCCACGGCGACCGCCGCGGGCGCACCCTCGGCTACCCGACCGCCAACCTGCCGGTGCCCGCCGACCTGGCCTGCCCGTCCGACGGCGTCTACGCGGGCTGGGTGACCCGCCGCGACGGGCTGGACGCCCACGGCGAGGCCCTTGCTCCGGGGGAGCCGCTGCCGCGTTGGCCCGCTGCGATCTCGGTCGGCACGAACCCCACGTTCGACGGTCTCACCCGACGGGTCGAGTCCTATGTGCTGGACCGGGACGACCTCGAGTTGTACGACGCGCCGATCTCGGTGGAGTTCACCGCCCGGATCCGGGGCCAGGTGCGGTTCACCGACATCGACGAACTGGTCGTGCAGATGGCCGACGACGTGGTGCGTTGCCGGGCCCTGCTCGGTATCGAACCGTGATCTCACAGTTCTTCCAAAGCTCCCGTGCCGGGAGCAGAATTGAGCCATGTTCGGGCTCGGTCCGATAGGGCGTTGGTTCCAGCGTCCCGAGGAGCCGGCGAAGGAAGCCTCCGCCGGCCTGAACCTGGCTGCCGAGGACATCGCCGAACTCGCCGCCGTCGGCAAGCAGGTCGCCGCGGAGTACGGCATGAGCTCACCAGCCGTGCTGTCGGCCAACCTGCAACGCCTGATCCGCCGCCAGGTCCCGATCCGGGCCCTGCGTGCCGCCGAGGTCAGCAGCGTCTGTGGGCTGCACTTCGCCGACGGGACGGTTGTGCTGGTGCGGGGCCGTCACAGCGGCGACCTCGGCCGGGTGGCGGTGGGGATCCAGTTCGGCCCGGTGCGGGTCGACGACTTCCACACCGAGGCCGGCCAGGTGACGCTCGACGTCAGCTACAGCGGCCGTCACGACCAGTTGTGCGTCCTTGGGGTCACCGGGCCGCGCTGAGCGGCGCGTCCGGTCAGCGGGTGAGCAGCGACTTGCGGTAGATCGCGTCCATCTGTTCGGTGCTGTGCACCTGCCCGTCCGCGTCGACCGACTCGTACGTGGTGAGCGCATGGTCGCCGGTCGGGGTGTAGTCCAGCCCGATGTACATCGGGATCGCGGCCTCGTTCTCGGGGTCGACCTTGAGGAACACCTCGACGAAGCCGAGGGCGGAGGCCTGCTGCTCGAGGAAGGTGGTCAGCGCGCGGGCCGCGCCCTGGCGCCGGAACCGCGGGTACACCCACAGGTTCTTCAGCTCCGGGCGCAGCGGGTCGTCGGGCCGGCAGTCCAGCACGCTGGTGCCGAGCGGCTCGCCGTCCCGGAGGGCCAGGGCGAAGAAGTAGTCGCCCGCCGCCTGGCGATCGAAGTGCTTCTGGGCGATTCTCGCTGACGGATGGATCTCGAGCGCATGGAGCACAGGCAGGTCCTCGGCAGTGCACAGGCGCACCGTGATCGGTTCGAGCGGCATGCAACCTCCGTAGTCCGTTGGAGCCCGGGTTACCCAGTGTGGTCGGTCGACCAAACCGGGGTCCACTCGTCTTGCCCAGCGGATCGGGCCGAAGAACTGCGGACGCGCCGGCGCGGCGCGTCCGTCTCAGCCGAGCGACTTGATGATGTCCTCGACCCGTTCCTTGGCGTCGCCGAACAGCATCTGGGTGTTCTCCTTGAAGAACAGCGGGTTCTGCACGCCGGCGTAACCGGTGGCCATCGACCGCTTGAACACGATCACGTTGTCGGCCTTCCAGACCTCCAGCACCGGCATGCCGGCGATGGGGGAGGACGGGTCGTCCAGCGCCGCCGGATTGACGGTGTCGTTCGCCCCGATCACCAGCACCACGTCGGTGCCGGCGAAGTCGTCGTTGATCTCGTCCATCTCGAGCACGATGTCGTAGGGGACGTGGGCCTCGGCGAGCAGCACGTTCATGTGGCCGGGCAGGCGTCCGGCGACCGGGTGCACGCCGAAGCGGACGTCCACGCCGTGCGCGCGCAGCTTGGACGTCAGGTCGGCCACCGGGTACTGGGCCTTCGCCACCGCCATGCCGTAGCCGGGGGTGATGATCACCGACTTGGCGTTCCACAGCAGGTCGGCGGCCGTGGCGGCGTCGATCTCGCGGTGCTCGCCCTGCTCCTCGCCGGAGGTCACCGCGATCGTGCCGCCCTCGGAGCCGAAGCCGCCCAGGATCACGGAGACGAACGAGCGGTTCATGGCCTTGCACATGATGTAGCTCAGGATCGCACCGGAGGATCCGACCAGGGAGCCGGTGATGATCAGCAGGTTGTTGCCGAGCATAAAGCCCGCGGCAGCGGCCGCCCAGCCGGAGTAGGAGTTGAGCATCGACACCACGACCGGCATGTCGCCGCCGCCGATCGCGGCGACCATGTGGAACCCGAGGGCGAAGCCGATCAGCGCCATCGCGATCACCAGCACCCAGCCCAGGCCGACGTTGGTCTCCGCGACCGCGACGAACCAGGCCATCAGGACGAAGAAGACCGCGATCCCGGCGAGGTTGAGCAGGTTGCGTCCCGGCAGCGTGAGCGGCTTGGACGACATCTTCGCCGAGAGCTTGAGGTAGGCGACCACCGACCCGGTGAAGGTGTAGGCGCCGATCAGGACGCCGAGCGCGACCTCGACCAGGTGGACGGCGCCGCCGGTGCCCTCGGGCGCGGCGAAGGAGTTGAAGCCGACCAGCACCGCCGCCATGCCCACGAAGGAGTGGAACGCCGCGATCAGTTCGGGCATCTGGGTCATCTCGACCCGGCGGGCGATCGGGGTGCCGATCACCGCGCCGATGGCGAGGACGGCCGCGATCAGCAGTCCGGTGACCAGCACCGACTGCCGGTGCGCGGGGTCCTCGGCGGACATCGACAGCGAGTGGATGATCGTGGCGACCAGCGCGAGCGCCATGCCGACCATGCCGGCGATGTTGCCCATGCGGGCGGTGGTCTGCTTGCTCAGCCCGGCCAGCGACAGGATGAACAGGACGCCGGCGATGATGTAGAGGCCCTGGACGAAGGAGAGCAACACCTCAGGCCTCCTTCCGGAACATACTGAGCATTCGGTAGGAGACCAGGAAGCCGCCGAAGATGTTGATGGAGGCGATCGTGGCGGCGATGAACGACATCACCAGCACCGCGACGTTCGTCGAACCGAGCTGCAGCAGCGCGCCGACCAGGATGATGCCCGAGATCGCGTTGGTCTGGGCCATCAGCGGGGTGTGCAGCGAGTGCGAGACGCCGCTGACCACGTAGAAGCCCACCACCACGGCGAGGGCGAAGACCGTGAACGCACCGACGAAGCTGGCCGGCGAGAAGCTCACCGCGAGCACGACCAGCGCCGCGGCGACCGCCGACCACGCCAGCCGGCGGGTCGTCCGGGTCTTGGCCAGGGCCAGCTCACGGGCCGCCTTCACCGCCGGGTCCTCGGCGGGCGCGGCGACCGCGACCGCGGTGGACGCCGCCGACACCTGCACCGGTGGGGGTGGCCAGAGCACCTCGCCGTCGTGCTGGACGGTCATGCCGCGCAGCACCACGTCGTCGAGGTCGAGGACGAGCTCGCCGTCCTTGGCCGGCGTGAGCAGCTTGAACAGGTTGACCACGTTGGTGCCGTACAGCTGGGACGCCTGCGTTGGCAGGCGGCCGGCGAGGTCGGTGTAGCCGATGATCTTCACGCCGTTGGCGGTGGTGACGACCTCGTCGGGACGCGAGCCCTCGACGTTGCCGCCGTTGGCCGCGGCCATGTCGACGATCACCGAGCCCGGCTTCATCGCCGCCACCATCTCGGCGGTGAGCAGGCGCGGGGCCGGGCGTCCGGGGATCAGGGCGGTGGTGATGATGATGTCGACGTCCTTCGCCTGCTCGGCGTAGAGCTCGGCGGCGGCGAGCTTGTAGTCGTCGCCCATCTCCTTGGCGTACCCGTCGGTCGACACCTGCTGGGTGGCGGCCCGGGGGGAGACGAACTCCCCACCCATGGACGCGACCTGCTCGGCGACCTCGGGGCGGGTGTCGGTGGCGCGCACGATCGCGCCGAGCGACTTCGCCGTCCCGATCGCGGCCAGGCCGGCCACACCCGCGCCGGCCACCAGCACCTTGGCCGGCGGCACCTTGCCGGCGGCGGTCACCTGACCGGTGAAGAACGAGCCGAACAGGTTCGCCGCCTCGACCACCGCCCGGTAGCCGGCGATGTTGGCCATCGAGGAGAGCACGTCGAGCGCCTGGGCGCGAGAGATGCGGGGGACGGCGTCCATGGCCAGCACGGTGATCTTCCGCGTGGCCAGCTTCGCCAGCAGTTCGGGGCTGCGTCCGGGGGCGATCAGCGAGATCAACACCGCTCCGTCGGTGAGCTGCTCGATCTCGGCGTCGGTGGGGGCGTTGATCTTGGCGATGATCGGCGCGGCCCAGGCCGTCGCCCGGTCGCCGATGGTGGCGCCGGCGGCCTCGAACTCGGCGTCGGGGTAGGACGACAGGTCCCCGGCCCCGGCCTCCACGACCACGCTGTAGCCGAGCTTGGCCAGCTGGACGACGGTCTTCGGTGTGGCCGCCACTCGTGTCTCTCCCGGCGCGACCTCGCGCGGAATCCCGATCTGCATCTTCGTTGACTGTCCTTCCGGTGTTCGAACGCGCGAACTCGGTCGTAGCGTAGTGGTCAAAGTGCTACTGGACGCAGTTGCCCGCGGGACTCCCGTCCCCGGGTGGGGCGGATTGGCGCGGGTCTGATCCGAGCCGGTAGAGTGGGCACGCCGTCAAGACGGCCGCGGACGCCCAAGAGCTTCCCGACGATCCTCGATTCCGACATCGTGCCACTGGCAAGGGGAGCGCCGCGCAACGGGAAACCGAAAGGAGAGCAGCGCGCACATGGACGCTGACACGAAGAAGAAGATCATCGAAGAGTACGCGACCGTCCCCGGCGACACCGGTTCGCCCGACGTGCAGATCGCGCTGCTCACCAAGCGGATCGCGCACCTGACCGAGCACCTGAAGGAGCACAAGGGCGACCACCACAGCCGCCGTGGCCTGATGCTGCTCGTCGGCCAGCGCCGCCGCCTGCTCAACTACGTCATGAAGAACGACGTCGAGCACTACCGTTCGCTGATCGCGCGCCTCGGCCTGCGTCGGTGACTTCCGCTTCATGACCAGCCGGTGACGGGTTCCCGTCACCGGCTGGTCGTGCGTACAACAACAGAACAAGTCCCCGCTCCGACATCCGGTTTGGTCCTCGGTAGTGACTTTCGGGCAGCACCTGAGTGCGTTCCCGCGAGCCTCGATCGAAGACCGGACGGATACCGGCGGGGCGAACCCGAAAGGAATCCGAATGGAAGGTCCTGACCTTCGTTTCACCGAAGCCGTGATCGACAACGGCGCCCTCGGCACGCACGTGGTGCGCTTCGAGTCCGGCCTCCTGGCCAAGCAGGCCAACGGCAGCGCCGCGGTCTACCTCGACGGCGACACCATGCTGCTCTCGGCGACCACCGCGGCCAAGAACCCGCGCGACGCCATCGACTTCTTCCCGCTCACCGTGGACGTGGAGGAGCGGATGTACGCCGCCGGCCGCATCCCCGGCTCCTTCTTCCGCCGCGAGGGCCGCCCGTCCGAGGGTGCGATCCTCGCCGCCCGCCTGACCGACCGTCCGCTGCGTCCGTGCTTCGTGAAGGGGCTGCGCAACGAGGTGCAGGTCGTCATCACCGTGATGGCCCTCAACCCGAACGTGCGCTACGACGTGCTGGCGATCAACGCCGGCTCGGCGTCCACCACGCTGGCGGGCCTGCCGTTCTCCGGCCCGGTCGGCGGCCTGCGGGTCGCCCTGATCGGTGACCAGTGGGTCGGCTTCCCGACCGTCGAGCAGTCGGCGGACGCCACCTTCGAGATGGCGATCGCGGGCCGCGTCCTGCCCGACGGCGACGTCGCGATCATGATGGTCGAGGCCGAGTCCACCGAGGCCACCTGGGACCTGGTCCGCTCCGGCCGCACCGCCCCGACCGAAGAGGTCGTGGCGCAGGGCCTGGAGGCGTCCAAGCCGTTCATCAAGGCGCTGTGCGACGCGCAGGCCGAGCTGGCCGCGATGCTGCCCAAGCCGGTGTCGCAGTTCCCGGTGTTCCTGGACTACCAGCCCGACGTCTTCGAGGCCGTCGAGCAGGCCGGCACCGACCGGCTGCGCGAGGTCATGAGCATCGCCGGCAAGGCGGAGCGCGAGACCACCACCGAGGAGCTGCTGGCCACCCTGCACGGTGAGCTCGACGCCCGCTTCCCCGACCGCGAGAAGGAGATCACCGGCGCGTTCCGGTCGCTCACCAAGAAGGTCGTGCGGCACAAGACGCTCACCGAGCAGATCCGCATCGACGGCCGCGGCGTGCGTGACATCCGCACCCTGTCGGCCGAGGTCGGCGTGATCCCGCGCGTCCACGGTTCGGCGCTGTTCCAGCGTGGTGAGACCCAGATCCTGGGCATCAGCACGCTGAACATGCTCGACATGGAGCAGAAGCTCGACACGCTCTCCCCGGAGACCACCAAGCGGTACATGCACAACTACAACTTCCCGCCCTACTCCACCGGTGAGACCGGTCGGGTCGGTTCGCCGAAGCGGCGGGAGATCGGCCACGGTGCGCTCGCCGAGCGGGCCCTGGTGCCGGTGCTGCCGAAGCGGGACGAGTTCCCCTACGCCATCCGTGAGGTCTCCGAAGCGCTGGGCTCCAACGGGTCCACCTCGATGGGTTCGGTGTGTGCGTCCACGCTGGCGCTGCTCAACGCGGGCGTGCCGCTGAAGGCCCCCGTGGCCGGCATCGCGATGGGCCTGATGAGCGAGGAGATCGACGGCGAGACGAAGTACATCGCGCTGACCGACATCCTCGGTGCCGAGGACGCCCTGGGCGACATGGACTTCAAGGTCGCCGGCACCAAGGACTTCGTGACCGCGCTGCAGCTGGACACCAAGCTCAACGGCATCCCCTCCGAGGTGCTCGCCGGTGCGCTCGGCCAGGCGCGTGAGGCCCGTCACACGATCCTGGAGGTCATGGCCGAGGCCATCGACACCCCGGACGAGATGAGCCCCTACGCTCCGCGGATCATCACCGTCCGGATCCCTGTCGACAAGATCGGCGAGGTCATCGGCCCCAAGGGCAAGATGATCAACCAGATCCAGGACGACACCGGCGCGAACATCTCGATCGAGGACGACGGCACCATCTACATCGGTGCCGACAACGGCGAGTCGGCCGAGGCCGCCCGCGCCCTGATCAACGCCATCGCCAACCCGACGATGCCCGAGAAGGGCGAGCGCTACCTGGGCACGATCGTGAAGATCATGCCGTTCGGTGCGTTCGTCTCGCTGCTGCCCGGCAAGGACGGCCTGCTCCACATCTCCAAGCTGCGTACCCTCGCCGGTGGCGCCCGCGTGGACAACGTGGAGGACGTCGTCAGCGTCGGCCAGAAGCTCCAGGTTGAGATCTCCGAGATCGACGACAAGGGCAAGCTGTCGCTGATCCCGGTCGTCGAGGACGCTGCCGAGGCTCCCGCCGAGGCCTGATCCGCCGTCTCGGAGCCGTCCGTCGGCTTTCCGGAACTGCACGCCGAGCCGGCGTCCCGCACCCGCGGGGCGCCGGCTCGGCCGTTTCCCGCCTCCTCGCGCCCGAATTGTCCCTTCGCCACCGGAATTCCGGTGGCGAAGGGACAATTCGGTGGCGAAGTGGCTGGAGGAGGGGCGCCCGTAGGATGGGCGACGCCGGCGGAGGAGAGGAATCAGCATGCGGGTTGCGGTGTTCGGGGCCAGGGGACGGATGGGCGCGGAGGTGTGCCGGGCGGTCGAGGCCGCCGACGACCTCGAGCTCGTCGCGGCGGTGGACGCCGGCGACGACCGGACGGCCGTCGAGTCCGCCGACGTCGTGGTCGACTTCACGGTGCCGGACGCGGTCATGGACAACATCGCCTGGTGCGTCGAGCACGGGGTCAACGTGGTGGTGGGCACCACCGGCTTCACGCCCGAGCGGCTCGACCGCGTCCGCGAGCTGACCGCTGCCCGGCCCGGCGTCGGGGTGCTCGTCGCGGCCAATTTCTCGATCGGCGCGGTGTTGATGATGCACTTCGCCGAGCAGGCCGCGCGGTACTTCGAGTCCGCCGAGATCATCGAGCTGCACCACCCCGACAAGGTCGACGCCCCGTCGGGCACCGCGCAGGCCACCGCGACCCGGATCGCCGCCGCACGGGCGGACGCCGGGCTGGGCCCGGTACCGGACGCCACCAGCTCCGGCCTCCCGGGTGCCCGCGGCGCCGACGTCGGCGGCATCCACGTCCACGGGGTGCGCCTCCGCGGCCTGGTCGCCCACCAGGAGGTGCTGTTCGGTGCCGCCGGCGAAACCCTTACCATCCGGCACGACTCCCTCGACCGGGCCGGCTTCATGCCCGGCGTCCTGACCGCCGTCCGCGCGGTCGGTGGGCTGCCCGGGCTGACGGTCGGCATCGACGGACTGCTCGGGCTCTGAGGTGCGCAAGGCGCTGCTGGTCACGCTCATCGTCCTGGCGGTGATCGGGGCGGCCGGCTGGTTCGGCGACAACCTGCTCCGCAGGGCCACCGAGGGCGAGGCCGCGTCCGCACTGAAGTCCAGCCTCGGCCTGTCCCGGGAGCCGGACGTGAGCATCGACGGCTTCCCGTTCGCGCTGTCGCTGGTCACGAAGTCGGTGCCCGGCGCCCGGGTGGGTGCGGCCAGTGTGCCGGTGACGGTCTCGGGCCACGACGTCCGGCTGACGGGGGTGCGGGTGCAGACCGGACGGATCACCCTCGACGGCAGCACGGCCACGGTGGCGCGGGCGGACGCCACCGGCGTGCTCGACTACGGCAGCCTCGCCGAGCTCGCGGGTGTGCCGATCACCTACGCCGGCGACGGCCGGCTGAAGGTCACCTATGCCGCGCAACTCGCCGGCCAGCAGGTGCAGGTGGGGGTCACCGCACTACCGGTGCTGGACGCCAAGGCCGGGACGATCCGCCTGACGAAACCCGAACTCGACCCCGAGTCCGCGCCGTCGGTGCCGGTCACCGCGGCCCAGCTCGCGAAGCTGGCGGCGCCGATCCCGGTGAAGCTGCCCGGCTCGGCGAAGCTGACCGCGTTCACCCCGTCCGAGGGTGGGGTGGCGGTCGGAGCCACCATCAGTGACGTCTCGTTCCCGGTGGGCTGAGGGCGGCACCGGCGAGGACCAGCGACCAGGCAGTCAGTCGATCGCGGTGTGCAACCGCACCAGCTTGAGCCGCGGCGCGTCCTCGGCCAAGGCCACCTCGGTGTGCGCGCCGTCGGCGGCCCAACCGGCCTCGGAGAGGAACTGGCGTAGTACATCGTCATTCGCCTGCACCCACCAGGCGACGCGGGTGAACCGGTCGGCACGCAAGGTGTCCACGCAGGCGTTCAGCAGCCGCGACCCGTGGCCCCGGCGCTGCGCGGCGGGGTCGATCACGAACTCGGCCACCAGGGCGTCGGCGCCGGCCTCGGCGTCCGGGTCGTCGGACGGGCCGATCGCCGCGAAGCCGACCACGCGCTCGTCCCCGAGGGCCACCAGCACCCGGAACTGCGCGAGCGGCGGACGCAGGATCGCGTCCTGCCAGCTGGCCGTCATCGCGGCCAGGTCGACCGAGGCGAGCACCTCGTCCGCGACGTCCCCGGGCAGCGAGCGGGTCCAGCCCCGCCGCTGGAGCGCGGCGATGGACCCGGCCTCGGCGGGCAGGGCCAGTCGTACGGAGTCGGCGATCACCGGGTCACTGTACCCAGCCACGCGCGGTCGCTGAGCGGGTGGGCGCCGCGGAGACGTTAGGTTGGTCCCCGTGCGAGAAACCCTGAAGACCCCACCGGCCCTGCCCAGGGACACCCTCCGGATCACCCCGCTCGGCGGGCTGGGCGACGTCGGCCGGAACATGACGTCCTTCGAGATCAACTCCGAACTGCTGTTCGTCGACTGCGGCGTCCTGTTCCCCTCCGACGACCAGCCCGGCGTCGACCTGATCCTGCCGGGCCTGCACCTGGTCGAGGACCGGCTGGACGAGGTGAAGGCGCTCGTGCTCACCCACGGCCACGAGGACCACATCGGCGCGGTGCCGTACCTGCTGCGCCGGCGCAGCAACATCCCGGTGCTCGGCTCCCGGCTGACGCTCGCCCTGGTGCGGGAGAAGCTGCGCGAGCACCGCATCCGCGACGTCGACCTGCGCGAGGTCGCCGAGGGGGAGCGGCTCACGATCGGCGAGTTCGACCTGGAGTTCCTGGCCGTCAACCACTCCATCCCCGACGCGCTCGCGGTGGTGCTGCGCACCCGCGGCGGCAGCGTCCTGCACACCGGCGACTTCAAGATGGACCAGCTGCCGCTCGACGGCCGGCTCACCGACCTGCGCGGGTTCGCCCGCCTCGGCGACGAGGGCCTCGACCTGTTCATGGCCGACTCCACCAACGCCGAGACCCCCGGCTTCACCGCCCACGAGCGCGACATCGAGCCCGCGATGGAGCGGGTGTTCGCCAGCGCCAAGCAGAAGCTGATCGTGGCCTGCTTCGCGTCCCACGTGCACCGCGTCCAGCAGGTGATGGACGCCGCGGTGCGGCACGGCCGCAAGGTGGTCTACGTCGGGCGCTCGATGGTGCGCAACATGGGGGTCGCGCGGGAACTGGGCTACCTCAAGGTGCCCGCCGACACCCTGATCGACCTCAAACAGATCGACAACTACCGCGACGACGAGGTGGTGATCATCTCGACCGGCTCCCAGGGCGAGCCGCTGAGCGCGCTGTCGCGGATCTCCAACCACGAGCACCCGGTGGTGACCGCCGGCCCCGGCGACGTGGTGCTGCTGGCCTCCTCGCTGATCCCGGGCAACGAGAACTCGGTGTACCGGGTGATCAACGGGCTGTCGCGCAACGGCGTCACGGTCGTGCACAAGGGCAACGCGCTCGTGCACGTCTCCGGGCACGCCAGCGCGGGCGAACTGCTCTACTGCTACAACCTGCTCAAGCCGCGCAACGTGCTGCCGGTCCACGGCGAGGTGCGCCACCTGATCGCCAACGCCCAGCTCGCGATCGCGACCGGGGTGCCGAAGGAGCGGGCGATCGTCGTCGAGGACGGCGCCGTCGTCGACCTCGCCAAGGGACGCGCCCGCGTGGTCGGCCAGCTCGAGTGCAGCTACATCTTCGTGGACGGCCTCACCGAGGGCGAGGTCGGCGACACCGAGCTCACCGACCGCAAGATCCTCGGCGAGGAGGGCTTCATCTCGGTGGTCGCCGTGGTCAGCCTGCATGCCCGCTCGCTGGTCAGCGGCCCCGACATCCACGCTCGCGGCTTCGCCGAGGACGACCAGGTGTTCGAGGCGATCCGGCCCGAGCTCGTCCAGGTGATCGAGCAGGCGCTCGCCGACGGCGTGGAGGACACGTTCCAGCTCCAGCAGCTGGTGCGGCGCACCGTCGGCCGCTGGGTGAACAACAACTTCCGCCGGCGCCCGATGATCCTGCCGATCGTGGTCGCGACGTAGGCGATTCGCCTCAGCCCGCGGGCGTCAGGTATCGTAGGCAGGTCCCTGTCGTGGGGGCCGAACTTCGCCGGACGCACTCCGCGTCCAGGCTTTGCGAGACAACAAGGAGTACTCCGGTGGCTGCCGTCTGTGACATCTGCGCCAAGGGGCCCGGCTTCGGGCACAACGTCCCGTGGTCGAAGAAGAAGACCAACCGTCGCTGGAACCCGAACATCCAGCGGGTCCGCGCGACCGTCGACGGCACCCCGAAGCGTCTCAACGTGTGCACCTCCTGCCTCAAGGCCGGTCGCGTCACCCGCTGACCCCGCGTTCGCAAGAGACCCGCTCCGGCGGGTCTCTTCGCATGTCCGGGCCGAGCGCCTGTGACAGCATGAGCGGGTGGGTGCAGTGGTGAGCGGAGGTCCGGCCGGGGCCGAGCCGACCCGCGAGCCGGACGGCTACCGCGACGCCGAGCCCGAGCGGGACGGCTGGGAGGTGCTGCCCGCCCCGCAGGAGCCGTGGCCGACGCTGGACTCCCCGGTGCTGCCCGCCCCGCCGCCCACCCGCCCCACCAAGCAGGAGCTGTACGCCGCGATCGAGGCGCAGGACACGGCGGCGATGTCCCGGTACTGGCCCATCGACGTGCTCCGGACGGTCTGGTTCGAGGCCCGTGGCGCCCGTGGGGCCGAGCCCGACGACCTCGTCACCGGCGGATCGATGGCCGCGGCCGGAATCCTCACCGGTCTGGCCGCGATCATCGTCGCCGCACCGTCGCTGGTCGACCCCGAGTTCCTGCTGTTCGCGAGTGTCCTGCTGGTCATCGCTGTCGGACTGATCGCACTCGGCTACCGCCGCTACCGCCGCGGACGCTGACGTCGTGCGACCATGAGCCTGTGACCCAACCCCCTGAGCCGGACTTCCTCGGCTGGGCACCGGAGGAGCCGCAGCACTGGGACGCCCCGGACGCGGCCCCTACCCCGGCGGCGGCGCCCGCACCGCCTGCACCGACCGCACAGCCGGCACCGACCGCGCCCCGTCCGGCGCGGGCCGTCCAGCCCGCCCGGCCACCACGGGCGCAGGCCCCGGCGCCCCGTCCGCCCCAGCCGTCCCCGCCGGTGGCCGGCCCACCCGGCTCGTCCGGCCGGGTTCCCACCCCGCCGCCGTACGGCACGGCCGGCAGGCCCCAGGGCCGGCTCCCCGTGCTGTTCTGGCCGTTCCTGGTCGGCGCCGTGCTGGCACTGGTGTACACCGCGAGCGTGCTGCTCGCGCCGGACAGCGACGACACGATGGTGATGCTCTACGGCGGGATGGTGGTCACGGTCCTCCTCGGCCGCGCCGCGTGGTGGATCGCGCGCCGGTAGGACGTGTCGGCCGGCGGTGTCGGCGCGAGCGCCTAGGGCGTGTCGCATAACTGGTCGCGAAGGTGGAGGATGATGCCGGCCAGGACGATGCCTGCGCGGTAGTTGCGGGCGTGTTTGTCGTAGCGGGTGGCGATGGCGCGGAACTCCTTGATCCGGTTGAAGAAGCGTTCGAC
>JAIUOT010000020.1 GCA_020161015.1 Actinomycetota bacterium
CTTGCCCTCGCCACCACCGTGCGGGTGGTCGATCGGGTTCATCGCCACACCGCGGACGGTCGGGCGGATGCCCTTCCAGCGGTTGCGGCCGGCCTTGCCCCAGTTGATGTTCGACTGCTCGGCGTTGCCGACCTCGCCGACCGTGGCGCGGCAGCGCACGTCGACCAGGCGCATCTCACCGGACGGAAGCCGCAGCGTGGCCATCTTGCCCTCACGGGCGACCAGCTGGATCTTGGCGCCCGCCGAGCGGCCGAGCTTGGCCCCGCCGCCGGGACGCATCTCCACCGCGTGCACCGTGGTGCCGACGGGGATGTTGCGCAGCGGGAGGTTGTTGCCCGGCTTGATGTCGGCGGCCTCGCCGGCCTCCACCGTCGCGCCCTGGGCCAGGCCGTTGGGAGCGATGATGTAGCGCTTCTCGCCGTCCGCGTAGTGCAGCAGCGCGATCCGCGCGGTGCGGTTCGGGTCGTACTCGATGTGCGCGACCTTCGCCGGGACGCCGTCCTTGTCGTAGCGACGGAAGTCGATGATCCGGTAGGCCTGCTTGTGGCCGCCGCCGATGTGGCGGGTGGTGATCCGGCCGGAGTTGTTCCGGCCGCCCGTCTTCGGCTTCGGCGCGAGCAGGGACTTCTCCGGCGTGGAGCGAGTCAGTTCGACGAAGTCGGCCACGCTCGAGCCGCGGCGGCCCGGAGTGGTCGGCTTGTACTTACGGATACCCATGAGTTCGTTGTCCTATCTCGGCTCAGCTCAGGCCAGGGGCCCGGAGAAGATGTCGATGCGCTGGCCCTCGGCGACACTCACCACGGCCCGCTTGGTGTCGGGGCGCTTGCCCCAGCCGGCGCGGGTGCGCTTGCGCTTGCCCTGCCGGTTGCTGGTGTTCACGCCGGTGACCTTGACGCCGAACACCTTCTCGACCGCGATCTTGATCTCGGTCTTGTTGGCGTCCGGGGAGACCAGGAACGTGTACTTGTTCTCGTCCAGGAGGCCGTAGCTCTTCTCGCTGACCACGGGGGCCAGCAGGACGTCGCGGTGGTCGCGGATCTTCAGCTCGCTCACTTGGCGGCCTCCTCGGTCTCGGTCGCCACGACGGTGACGGCACCCTTGACGGGGCCGGCAACGAAGGTGGCCAGGGCGGCGGTGGTGAAGACCACGTCGTCGCTGACCAGCACGTCGTAGGCGTTCAGCTGGTCGACGGCCAGCGCGTGCACGGTCGGCACGTTGCGCAGGCTCAGCCACGCCACGTCCTCCTCGCGGTCGAGGACGACCAGCAGCTTGGTGCTGCCGACCTCCGCGAGGGCCTTCAGCGCGGCCTTGGTGGACGGGGTCTCGCCGGTCACGATGCTCTCGACAACGTGGACGCGGCCGTCGCGGGCCCGGTCGGACAGCGCACCGCGCAGGGCGGCGGCGATCATCTTCTTGGGCGTCCGCTGGCTGTAGTCGCGCGGCTGCGGGCCGTGCACGACGCCGCCACCGGTCCACTGGGGGGCGCGGCGCGAACCCTGGCGGGCGCGGCCGGTGCCCTTCTGGCGCCACGGCTTGGCGCCACCGCCGGAGACCTGGCCCCGGGTCTTGGTGGCGTGCGTGCCCTGGCGGGCGGCGGCCTGCTGGGCCACCACGACCTGGTGGATCAGGGGGACGTTGGTCTGGACGTCGAACAGCTCGGCGGGCAGTTCAGCGGTCGCGGCCTTGCTGCCCAGGACCTTGACGGTCTTGGCCTCGCTCATGCCTGGACTCCCTTCTTGGCCGCCGTGCGCAGCACGACGAGGGCGCCCTTGGGACCGGGCACGGAGCCCTTCACCAGGATCAGCCCACGCTCGGCGTCGACGGCGTGGATGGTCAGGTTCTGCACGGTCACCTTCTCGACACCCATCCGGCCGGCCATCCGGGTGCCCTTGAACACGTGGCCCGGGGTGGCGCAGGCGCCGATGGAGCCCGGGGACCGGTGCTTGCGGTGCACACCGTGGCTGGCGCGCAGGCCGTGGAAGCCGTGGCGCTTCATGACACCCGCGGTGCCCTTGCCCTTGGTGACGCCGGTGACGTCGACCACCTCGGCCTCGGCGAACACCTCAGCGGTGAGCTCCTGGCCGAGGGTGTAGGTGCTGGCGTCGCCGGTGCGCAGCTCGACGAGGTGCTTGCGCGGGGTGACCCCTGCCCTCTCGAAGTGCCCGGCCGCCGGCTTGGTGACGTTCTTCGCCTTCACCGCGCCGAAGCCCAGCTGCACGGCGGAGTAGCCGTCGTTGTCCGGCGTGCGGACCTGCGTGACCACGCAGGGGCCCGCCTGGATGACGGTCACGGGGACGACCTTGTTGTCGGCGTCCCACACCTGGGTCATGCCGAGCTTCGTGCCCAGCAGCCCCTTCACGTTCTTGTCGCTCATCTCGCCTGGCCTCACGGAAGCTTGATCTCGATGTCGACACCGGCCGGAAGGTCGAGTCGCATGAGCGAGTCGACGGTCTTCGGCGTCGGGTCGAGGATGTCGATGAGCCGCTTGTGGGTGCGCATCTCGAAGTGCTCGCGGCTGTCCTTGTACTTGTGCGGAGAACGGATCACGCAGAACACGTTCTTCTCGGTCGGC
>JAIUOT010000021.1 GCA_020161015.1 Actinomycetota bacterium
CTGATGTCCCAGCCGGCCTTGGCCACCCACCCGAGGTGGGTCTCCAGCACCTGGCCGACGTTCATCCGGGACGGCACGCCGAGCGGGTTCAGCACGATGTCGACAGGGGTGCCGTCCTCGAGGAACGGCATGTCCTCCACTGGCAGGATCTTGGAGATGACGCCCTTGTTGCCGTGGCGGCCGGCGAGCTTGTCACCGTCGGAGATCTTCCGCTTCTGGGCCACGTAGACGCGCACCATCTGGTTCACGCCGGGGGGCAGCTCGTCGTCCTCCTCGCGGTCGAACACGCGGACGCCGATCACGGTGCCGGTCTCGCCGTGCGGCACCTTCATCGAGGTGTCGCGGACCTCACGGGCCTTCTCGCCGAAGATGGCGCGCAGCAGGCGCTCCTCCGGGGTGAGCTCGGTCTCGCCCTTGGGCGTGACCTTGCCGACGAGGATGTCGCCGGTGCCGACCTCGGCGCCGATGCGGATGATGCCGCGCTCGTCGAGGTTGGCGAGCATGTCCTCACCGATGTTCGGGATGTCGCGCGTGATCTCCTCGGCACCCAGCTTGGTGTCGCGGGCGTCGATCTCGTGCTCCTCGATGTGGATCGAGGTGAGCACGTCGTCCTGCACCAGGCGCTGGGACAGGATGATCGCGTCCTCGTAGTTGTGGCCCTCCCACGGCATGAACGCCACCAGCAGGTTGCGGCCCAGCGCCATCTCGCCACCATCGGTGCAGGCACCGTCGGCGAGCGGCGTGCCGACCTCGACCCGGGCGCCCGCGGCGACCAGCGGACGCTGGTTGATGCAGGTGGCCTGGTTCGAGCGGCGGAACTTGTCCAGCCGGTAGCTGGTGTAGGTGCCGTCGTCGTTGGTGATGTCGATGATGTCCGCGCTCACCGAGGTGACCACGCCGGCCTTGTTGGCCACCGTCACGTCACCGGCGTCCACCGCACCGCGGTACTCCATGCCGGTGCCGACCAGCGGGGCCTCGTTGCGGATCAGCGGCACGGCCTGGCGCTGCATGTTCGCGCCCATCAGGGCCCGGGACGCGTCGTCGTGCTCGAGGAACGGGATCAGGGCCGTGGCGACCGACACCATCTGGCGCGGCGACACGTCCATGTACTGCACCTCGGCCGGCGGCACCTCGTCGGCGTCGCCGTGCTTCTTCCGCACGAGCACCCGGTCCTCGAGGAAGCGTCCGTCCCCACCGACCCTGGCGTTGGCCTGGGCGATGACGAACCGGTCCTCCTCGTCGGCGGTCAGGTAGTCGATCTGGTCGGTGACGTGGCCGTCGGTGACCTTGCGGTACGGCGTCTCGATGAAGCCGAACGCGTTCACCCGGGCGAAGGACGCCAGCGAGCCGATCAGGCCGATGTTCGGGCCTTCAGGGGTCTCGATCGGGCACATGCGGCCGTAGTGGCTGTGGTGGACGTCGCGCACCTCCATGCCGGCGCGGTCCCGGGAGAGACCGCCGGGGCCGAGCGCGGACAGGCGTCGCTTGTGCGTCAGGCCGGCGACCGGGTTGGTCTGGTCCATGAACTGCGACAGCTGCGAGGTGCCGAAGAACTCCTTCAGCGCAGCCGACACCGGACGGATGTTGATCAGGGTCTGCGGCGTGATCGCCTCGATGTCCTGGGTGGTCATCCGGTCGCGGACGGTGCGCTCGAGGCGGCCGAGGCCGATGCGCAGCTGGTTCTGGATCAGCTCGCCCACGGTGCGCAGCCGGCGGTTGCCGAAGTGGTCGATGTCGTCGGTCTCGACGGGCATGTCGCCCATCTCGGTGCGGCCCTCGTGCAGCGACACGATGTAGCGGATCGCGGCGACGATGTCGTCGATCGTCAGGACCTGGGTGTCGAACGGCAGTCCGGTGCCCAGCTTCTTGTTGATCTTGTACCGGCCGACCTTCGCCAGGTCGTAGCGCTTCGGGTTGAAGTAGTAGTTCTCCAGCATCTGCTGGGCGGCCTCACGGGTCGGCGGCTCGCCCGGGCGCAGCTTCCGGTAGATGTCCAGCAGCGCCTCGTCGGTGTTGGCGGTGTGGTCCTTCTCCAGCGTGAGCCGGATGGACTCGAACTCGCCGAACTCCTCCAGGATCTGCTCGTTGGTCCAGCCCAGGGCCTTGAGCAGCACGGTGACGTTCTGCTTGCGCTTGCGGTCGACGCGGACGCCCACCATGTCGCGCTTGTCGATCTCGAACTCCAGCCAGGCGCCACGGCTCGGGATGATCTTGCAGGTGAAGATGTCCTTGTCCGAGGTCTTGTCCGCGGTCTGCTCGAAGTAGACGCCCGGCGAGCGGACCAGCTGGCTGACGACCACGCGCTCGGTGCCGTTGATGATGAACGTGCCCTTGTCCGTCATCAGCGGGAAGTCACCCATGAACACCGTCTGGCTCTTGATCTCGCCGGTGTCGTTGTTCATGAACTCGGCGGTGACGAAGAGCGGCGCGGCGTAGGTGAAGTCCTGGTCCTTGCACTCCTCGACGGTGTGCTTGGGCTCCTCGAACCGGTTGTCGCGGAACGACAGCGACATGGTCTGGGAGAGGTCCTCGATCGGCGAGATCTCCTCGAAGATCTCCTCCAGCCCCGACTTCGTGTTGACGTCGGTGCGGCCCTCGGCGCGAGCGGCGGCGACCCTGGCCTGCCACGTCTCGTTGCCGATCAGCCAATCGAAGGACTCGACCTGGAGATCCAGCAGATTGGGAACCTCGAGCGGTTCGTGGATCTTCGCGAAGGAGATCCGTCCGCTCGGTGAGACAACATTGGTGTTCTTCGACGCAGTGCGCGAGACGGCCAAGGTGGAGTCCTTCCGCAAGTCCCGGCGTTGAACCGGTTTCTTTGCACGCAGAACGGCCCGCGTCAAGTTCACGGGTCGTCGATGGCAATGGGCAAAGCGATAGCTTACCTTGCCCGGCGGGGCCTCGCAAACCGGCGTCCTTGCCGGCCGACCTGGCCGCCCTGGCGGTACCCGTGCGGCCACGACGGACGCTACCGCGATCCCGGCCCGTCCGCCAGACGACACCGGACACCGCGCCCTCCCCCGCGGGCCGGCGCCCGGCGGCGAGGGCAAGGGCGGGCCGCGGGGAACTGCGCTTCGCGTGCCAGGAGGGCGCCGGGTCGCGGCCGGGGCGAGGGGGAGATCGAATCAATGCCCGCACTCATCAATGCCGGCACGCCGGCGGTGCAACGAATCGGGGCGGAAGTCCCGGACACACGCCTCCGAAAGCGAAAGGGGTCCAGGGACGCCACAAGGCCGGTGTCTGCGGCAGGCACGGGAGGGGTATCCATACGCTGCAGAACACCGGCCCAAGTGGTGTACTCATCCGACGCATTGGGGGGGCGCCGACAAGTAGATTCCATCAGACTTGACTGGGGCCTGTCAAGTCGTTGTCAAAGAATCTTTCGGGACTTCTTGCCTGGCCGCCTTCCGCCACGCGTCGACGGCCGCCCGGAGGCGTCCTTCCGACTCGTACTCGCGGGCAGCGAGCTCGAACCGCTCCCTCGCCGCGGCCGTCCGGCCCATCGCCTGGAACGCCTCGGCGAGGATCTCCTCCGAGCTTCCCCGCGAGATGTCCGCGGCGCCCAGGACGGGGTCGTCCAGGACATCGGAGATGATGCGGGCCGCTTCGACGGCATCACCGTCCAGCAGGGCCAGCTTGGCCTCCACCTGCCTCAGCTCGACCACGTCGTGGCTGTTGCCGAGAATCTCCAGGCCGAGCGAGGCTGTCCGCACCAGGTCCCTCACGCCGTCCTCGATACCCGCGTCCAGCAGGCATCGGGCGGCGGAGCGGTGGAAACGGAGCCACAACCGGAGGTCTCGCCGGGCGTCCAGCTGCCCTTTCGCGCGGGCGTGGTGCTCACGCCCGACCTCCACCTTGCCCGCCATGAAGGCGGCCGTTCCGATCGTCCAGGCGATCATCCCCCGGGAGTGCTCGGAGTTCAGCCGGGGTGACAGTTCGGCGAGGCGCAGCAGGTAAGGATCGCTCTCCTCTGCCGAGTGCCCCGCCTCAAACATCGCGCTGACAAGGGCCATCAGTGCTTCGGCGAGGATGATCGGCGGCGCGGCGGACGCCGCTTCGACCGCCCGGGCACCCAACGCGACCGCCCAGCCGAGGTGGTCCGACGCGCGATTCGCGACCGAGGCGAGGCTCAACGCCTGCGCCCGGGCCACGCCGAACTTCCTGGCCGTCTCGTGCTCCGCCAGCTCCTCGGCCAGCCGCGCAGCACCCACGAAGTCACCGGAGGAGAACCGGGCCTGGGCCTGCACGTACAGGGCCTCCCAGTGGCGCCCGGTGTCGCCGGCCGCCAGCGCGATCGCCGCGGCCTGCGCGGAGTGCTGGATCGCGGCGGCCCAGTCGTGCTCCGACCAGGCCCGCTCCGCGACCAGCAGGTCCTCGATCGAGTCCGACGAGACGAGCCCGCCCGGGTCCCCCTGCGGGGACACGCCCCACTCCAGCGGCGACACACCCAGCCGGCGGGAGAGGAACTCGATCACCTCGGGTGTCGCGACCCTCCGGCCGCTCTCCAGGTGGGAGATGTAGCTACCGGAGTACTTGTCACCGCCCAGCTCCGCCTGCGACAGCCCCTGCCGACGACGGGCATCCCGCAACAGCGAGCCGAACTGCACCGCGCTCGACGCGTCCACACGACCTCCTGACAATGGTCCTCAGAAAACTCTGTCAAATGTTGACAACCCAGTCAAGTGCCGGGTACCTTCTTGTCATTGAGCCAGTCAAACAAGGAAGGCTTTGGGGACATGACCATCGTTCGTAGGATTATCGCCGCCGCCGCGGTTGCCGGTACCCTCGCCGTGCTGCCGATCAGCGTGATCGCTACCAACAGCCAGCACGCCGGTGGCGTCGTCACCATCAACGGTCAGGGCAACTGGCCGCTCAAGAAGTGACCCTCCGGACCACTCGGACCTCCGGCCGGCACACCGGCCACATTCCCCCACAAATGCGTTAAATCCACCCCCAGTAGAGTCAGAACGGCGGTGCCTGCGAATAGCAGGCCACCGCCGTTCTGCTTTTTCGTACCCGCGTTCCCGTTTTTCGGCGCACTCGCCCAATTGCGAAAGTGGTGGCGGGCCCGAGGGCCCACCACCACTTGCTGCGTTACCGGTCAGACGGTCACTTGACGGAGACCGCGGCGCCGGCGGCCTCGAGGGCCTCCTTGGCCTTGGCGGCCGCGTCGCGCGTGACCTTCTCGAGCACGACCTTGGGAGCGGCCTCGACCAGGTCCTTGGCCTCCTTCAGGCCGAGGTTGGTGAGCGCGCGCACCTCCTTGATGACCTGGATCTTCTTGTCGCCGGCGGACTCGAGGATCACGTCGACCTCGTTGCTGACCTCTTCCTCCTCGGCAGCGGCGTCGCCACCGGCGGCGGCCGGGGCAGCGGCCACGGCGACCGGGGCGGCAGCGGTGACACCGAAGGTGTCCTCGAACAGCTTCACGAACTCGGAGAGCTCGATCAGGGTCATCTCCTTGAAGGCGTCAAGGAGCTCGTCAGTAGTGAGCTTCGCCATGTTGGGCGTCCTTTCTCTTCTTACTCGGATGCAGCGTCAGCCGCGTCGGTGGTGGCCTCAGCAGCGGGTGCTGCATCGGGTGCCGGGGTCTCCCCGGCCTGCTTCTGGGTCCTGAGGGCGTCCAGGGCGCGAGCGGCCTGGGACAGCGGCGCGGCGAACAGACCGACGGCCTTGGCCAGGTTCCCGTTCATCGCACCGGCGAGCTTGGCGAGGAGGACCTCGCGAGACTCGAGATCGGCCAGCTTCTTGACCGACTCGGCGTCCAGGACACGACCGTCCATGACGCCACCCTTGATCACCAGATGCGGGTTCGCCTTGGCGAAGTCGCGCAGACCCTTCGCAACGGTGGCAACGTCACCGCGGATGAAGGTGATCGCGGTCGGGCCGGCGAGCTGGTCGTCCAGGCCCTCGATGCCCGCTTCACGGGCCGCGATCATGGTCAGCGTGTTCTTCGTCACGGCGTAGCTGGCGTCCACACCCAGGGACCGGCGCAGTGCCTTCAGGTCCTTGACGGTGAGTCCGCGGTACTCGGTCAGCACGGCTGCCGCGGAGGTGCTGAACTGCTCGGTCAGCTCCGCGACGGCGGCTGCCTTGTCCGGCTTCGCCATGGGTCTCCTTCCCACTTCTCTTCGGATCGCCGTCGACCACGGGAAACGGAAAAGCCCCGGTGCGCGCAGGCAACCAGGGCGAAGACTCAGAGTCGAGCATTCAGGTTTTACCTGCGCGGGGTTTACCTGCCTGGCGAGCCAGGACGAGAACCAGCGGTCTACGGCGAGAGCCATCCTACGGGTCGGCCCGCTCCCCCGCCAAATCGGCCCCACAAGCCACGAGCTGTGCGTCGGCCGGTGGGCACCGGGCAACGCACAGCTCGTGGGTGGAGCAGGGAGTCAGCTCACTCCGCGGCGGACGGCTTCACCTTGGTGGGATCGACCGGGACGCCGGGGCCCATCGTCGAGGCGATGGTGGCCTTCTTCACGTAGCGGCCCTTCGAGGCGCTCGGCTTGAGGCGCAGGACCTCCTCGATGGCGGCGAAGTAGTTCTCCGCGAGCTGCTGCTCGGTGAAGGACGCCTTGCCCACGATGAAGTGGAGGTTGGCGTGGCGGTCGACGCGGAACTCGATCTTGCCGCCCTTGATGTCGGTGACGGCCTTGGCCACGTCCATGGTGACGGTGCCGGTCTTCGGGTTCGGCATCAGGCCACGCGGGCCGAGCACGCGGCCCAGGCGGCCGACCTTGCCCATCAGGTCGGGGGTGGCGACCACGGCGTCGAAGTCGAGGTAGCCGCCGGCGATCTTGTCGATCAGCTCGTCGGCACCGACCTCGTCCGCGCCCGCCGCCACCGCGTCCGCCGCCTTCTCACCGGTGGCGAAGACGAGGACCCTTGCCGTCTTGCCGGTGCCGTTGGGGAGGTTCACGGTGCCGCGGACCATCTGGTCCGCCTTGCGGGGATCGACGCCGAGACGGAGGGCGACCTCCACGGTCTCGTCGAACTTGGCCGAGGCGTTCTTCTTGACGATCCCCAGCGCAGCCTCGGGGCTGTAGAGCTGGTCTGCGTCGAAGGTGTCGGATGCGGCCCGGTAGGCCTTGCTGCGCTTCATTCTGGTCTCTTTCAGGATGGCCGGCCCTCGTGTGGGCCGGATGCCAGGCGTGGTACGGGCTCAGCGTGCCCTGCCACTGTTTCGTGTGTCGGTCAGGCCTCGACGTTGACGCCCATGGAGCGGGCGGTGCCGGCGACGATCTTCATCGCGGCGTCGATGTCGTTGGCGTTGAGGTCGGGCATCTTCGTGGTGGCGATCTCGCGCACCTGGTCCGCGGTCAGCGTGCCGACCTTGTCCTTGTGGGGACGGGCGGAGCCGCTCTTCAGCCCGGCAGCCTTCTTGATCAGTTCCGCGGCCGGCGGGGTCTTCGTGATGAAGGTGAAGGTGCGGTCCTCGAAGATGGTGATCTCGACCGGGATGATCGTGCCACGCATGGCCTCGGTCTCGGCGTTGTACCGCTTGCAGAACTCCATGATGTTCACGCCGTGCGGGCCGAGCGCGGTGCCGACCGGCGGTGCCGGAGTAGCCGCGCCCGCGTTCAGGGCCACCTTGACGATGGCGGCCACTTTCTTCTTGGGAGGCATTCTTGGTTGGGTCCTTCTGGTTGTTCCTCTTGTGCCGACCGACCGGGTGGCCGACGGCGATGCGAGCGCCTAGACCTTCTGGATCTGGCCGAGCGTCAGGTCGACCGGGGTCTCCCGGCCGAGGATCTCGACCAGCGCCTTGAGCCGCTGGCTGTTCGCATTGATCTCGGTGATGGTGGCGTGCACCCCGGCGAAGGGGCCCTGGACCACCATGACGGAGTCACCGACCTTGAAGTCGGCGATCTCGATCTTCTTGTTCGTCCGCTTGGGACCGGTGGAGGCGGCGGCCGCGCGGGCCAGCGCGGCCGGGGCGAGCATCTTCTCGACCTCGTCCAGGCTCAGCGGGACCGGGGCGTTCGCGTGGGCGACGAACCCGGTGACCGACGGGGTGTGCCGGACGGCGGCCCAGGAGGCGTCCGTGAGTTCCATGCGCACCAGCACGTAGCCGGGCAGCACGGTCCGGGTGACCGACTTGCGCGCGCCGTTGCGGGTCTCGATGACCTCTTCTGTGGGCACGACGGCCTCGTAGATGTAGTCCTCCATGCCGAGCGTCTTCACCCGGTTGTCCAGGTTCTGCTTCACCCGGTTCTCCATGCCGGAGTACGTGTGGATGACGTACCAGTCGCCGACCTGGCTGCGCAGCTGGGTGCGGAGCTCCTCGAGGACGGCCTCCTCGTCGGTGTCGAGCACCGCCGGGACGGTGGAGTCCTCGGGCTCGACCTCGCCGAGGTTCCTCAGCATGTCGTCGGTGTCGGTGTCGGTGTTGGACGGTCCGCCGAAGTCGAGGTTCAGCTCGATGTCGTCCTCGGTACCGACCTCGGGCAGGCCGAGGTCGATCTCGATGTCGTCCGCGCCGAAGTCGTCGGTGGGCGGGGTGTTCTCAGTCACGTCCAAAACTCGCTTCCTCGTTCGTCAGCCCAGCAGCTTCAACATGAGCGTGCCGAAGCCGAGGTCCAGCACGGACACGATGGCGATCATGATCAGCACGAAGACCAGAACCACGACGAAGTACTGCTGGAGCTGGCTGCCGGTGGGCCAGACCACCTTCTTGAGCTCGGCCACGGACTCGCGGACGAACTGGACCGGCGTGGTGCGCCGGCGCTCCTCGCCCGGCTTGGCGCGCCGCTGTCGAGGCGTCGGGCGGCCCTTGGTGGACGGCTCCGCACCCTCGCTCCGGCGGACGGGACGAGCCTTCGCCGCGGCCAGGGCGACCTGCTCCTCCTCGGTCAGCTCCACGTCCTCCAGCCCCATGGCCTCCAGGTCGAGCTCGTCGGCGGTGGGGTCGCCAGGGACATCGGCATCCGCCAACTCCGGTTCGTCCGCCACGGGGCCGTCCTTCACTCTCGCTGTCGTGGGTGGTGCTGGCCGGTCGTCGCGAAACGGCTGCCCAGCAGGGCAAGAGGGACTTGAACCCCCAACCTGCGGTTTTGGAGACCGCTGCTCTGCCAATTGAGCTATTGCCCTTGGTGGCGACCCCACCGGCACCACCGCCGCCTTGTGGGCACGGTCGAGCAGGTGATGGTCACCAAGTACAGGATTGTACGGGTCGGGACTGGCGAAGTCGAACCGGGCCGGACCCCCCTCAGCCGATCACCGCGGCGATCGCGCGGGCCACCGTGTCGACGTTGCCGGGGTTCAGTGCGGCGACGCAGATGCGGCCCGCGTCCGTGCCATAGACACCGTGCACCTCCCGCAGCTGCTGCATCTGGGAGACGGACAACCCGCAGTAGCTGAACATCCCGACCTGGTCGGCGATGAAGCCGAAGTCGCGGGCAGCGCCGGCCGCGGCGAGCGCCTCCACCAGGGCGCCGCGCATCTCGCGGATGCGCAGCCGCATGCCCTCCAGCTCCTGCTCCCACCCCGCCCGCAGCGCCGGGTCGCCCAGCACGGTCGAGACGACGGCCGCGCCATGGGTGGGCGGGTTGGAGTAGGTGGTCCGGATCGTCACCTTCAACTGGGAGAGCACCCGGGCGGCCTCCTCCGCGTCCGCGGCGACGACGCTGAGGCCGCCGACGCGCTCGCCGTACAGGCTGAAGCTCTTGCTGAACGAGGACGCGACCAGCATCGGGACGCCCAGCGCAGCGAAGCTGCGCACGACGGCCCCGTCGGCCTCGATGCCCTGGGCGAAGCCCTGGTAGGCGAGGTCGAGGAACGGCACGAGACCCGCCTCGACGACCACCTCAGCCACCCGCGCCCACTCGTCCTCTGCCAGGTCGTAGCCGGTGGGGTTGTGGCAGCAGGCGTGCAGCACGACCACGGTGCCGGGCGCAGCGGCGCGCAGGTCGGCGACCATGCCGTCGACGTCCACGCCGCCGCGGGCCGCGTCGTAGTAGCGGTAGCTGCGCACCTCGAAGCCGGCGCGGGTGAACAGCGCCTGGTGGTTCTCCCAGGACGGGTCGGAGATCAGGACGGTGGGGGCGGCGTCCGTGCGGCGCAGGAACTCGGCCCCGATCCTCAGCGCGCCGGTGCCGCCCAGCCCCTGGACGGTGACCACGCGGCCGGAGGTGACCGGCTCGGAGTCCGCGCCGAACACGAGCTCCCGGACGGCCCTGGTGTAGGCCGGCAGCCCGTCGATCGGAAGGTAGCCCCGCGGCCCCGGCGACGCGGCGAGCGCGGCCTCGGCCGTGCGGACGCAGTCCAGGAGCGGGATCTTCCCGTCCGGCCCGAGGTAGACCCCGACGCCCAGGTTCACCTTGCCCGGGCGGGTGTCAGCGACGAAGGCCTCGGTCAGACCGAGGATCGGGTCGCGCGGCGCCAGGGGGATGTTCGCCAGGATGCTCACGGGTTGTCTTCCTTTCACGGGCCGCGGGCCAGTCTACGTGTCGAGCCCCGCGCCGATCAGCACCGGCTCGGGCACCAGACGGATTCCGTAGGCCCGCTCGACGCCGTCCCTGATCTCGGCGGCCAGCGCCAGCACGTCCGCCGTCGTCGCGCCCCCGCGGTTGGTGATCGCCAGTGTGTGGCGCGTCGACAGCCGTGCCAGGCCCGACCCGTAGCCACGGCTGAACCCGGCGTGCTCGATCAGCCATGCCGCGCTCGTCTTCACCCGTCCGTCGGGCTGCGGGTAGCGCGGTGCCTCGCGCGGCAGCCCGTCGGCGACCGCCGGCTCCACCACCGGGTTGGTGAAGAAGCTCCCCGCGCTCCAGGTGTCCCTGTCCTCGGGGTCCAGCACCATGCCCTTCCCGCGGCGCAGCGCCAGCACGGCCTCGCGCACCTCGGTCATCGGCGCCCGCGCTCCGGGTTCGACACCGAGGGTGCGGGCCAGTTCCGCGTACCGGATCGGCGTGGACAGCGTGCCGAGGCGGAACTGGAAGCTCACCGTGAGCACCACGAAGCGGTCGGGGACGGCCTTGAACAGGGAACTCCGGTAGCCGAAGTGGCACTCGACGGCACTGCGGGTGACCACCCGCTGTTCCGCCCGGTCGAACACGCGCACCCGGGCGATCGTCTGGCTGACCTCCTGGCCGTAGGCGCCCACGTTCTGGATCGGCGTCGCGCCCACCAGCCCGGGGATGCCGGACAGGGCCTCGATGCCGACCTGGCGCGTCGCGATCGTGGTGGCGACGAAGGCGTCCCAGGGCTCGCCCGCCGCGACGGTCATGAAGGCGCCGGAACAGGCGGCGACGTCGTCGGTGTGGACGCCGCGCAGCCGTCCGGTGTGCACCACGGTGCCGTCGAACCCGGCGTCGGCGACCACGACGTTGGAGCCGCCGCCGAGTACCAGCAGCGGGACGCCGGCGGCGTCCGCCGTCCGCACGACCTCGATCAGCTCGGCCTCGGACTCCGGCTCGACCCAGGTCCTCGCCTCCCCGCCCGTGCGGAGCGTGGTGTGGTCGGCGAGGCGCTCAGCCAAGGAGGACCTCCGCGACCGCCGCACCGAGCACCTTGGTGTCGCCGCACACGGCCTCGATCGCCACCGTGGCCACCCCGTCGGCCACCTTCGTGACGGTGCCGGCGAAGCGCACGTCCGCCCCGCCGTCCGCCGGCACGACCACGGGCTTGGTGAAACGGACCGAGTAGCTCAGGACGCGTCCGGGGTCGCCCGCCCAGTCGGTGACCACGCGCAGCGCGGTGCCCATGGTGAGCATGCCGTGCGCGATCACGTCCGGCAGCCCCAGGGACGCGGCGGCGGCGTCGGACCAGTGGATCGGGTTGAAGTCGCCGGACGCGCCGGCGTAGCGCACCAGGTCGGCGCGGGTGACGGTGCGGGTGAAGCCGGGCAGCGCCTGGCCCTCGGTCGCCTCGAGCGTGGTCATGCCGCCTCCTGCGCGGTGTGCATCAGGGTGGACGTCGCCGTGCACAGGGGCTCTCCCGCCGTGGTCGCCAGGTCCACGGCGATGGTGATGATCGAGGTCGCCCCCCGTGCGCGGACCTTCTCGATGGTGAGGGTCGCGGTGACCTCGTCGCCGGCCCGCAGTGGACGCCGCCACGCGAAGCGCTGGTCGACGTGGACGGTCCGGCTCAGGCTGAGGCCGAGCTCCGGGTCGGCGAACATCGCGTCCCAGGCCGCGGAGGAGAGCACCACCGCGAAGGTCGGCGGCGCGACGGGGTCGTCGCCGCCGTAGGCGGGACAGGTCGCGTCCCCGAGGGCTGCGGCGAACTCGGCGATCTTGGCGCGGCTCACCTGGTAGGAAGCGGTGGCCGGGTAGGTGCGCCCGACGTGGTCTTCGCTGATCGGCATGCGCTCAGGCTAACGGGCCGCCGACGTCCGCGAGGAACTGCCTCACCCTGCGGGTCAGCAGCTCCGCCGCCTCTGGCCGGTGGGACGGCAGGTCGGCGTCGACGAAGTAGTGCTGGTCGCCCGGGTAGAGGAACAGCTCCGCCGGCGCGCCGGAGGCGACCAGCTCGCGGGCGGCCTCGAGGTCGCCCTCGTCGACGAACAGCGGGTCGGCGTCCATGCCATGCACCTGCACCGGCACGTGGTCGGGCCAGCGCCCGAAGGTGTCGGCCGGCACGCAGGAGTAGCACAGGACGGCTCCCCGGGCGCCGGGACGCGTCTGGGCGAGCATCTGCGCCCCCACCACCCCGAGGGAGAAGCCGATGTACACCAGCGCGTCCGGCAGCGGCTCGGCCGCGGCCGCCGCGCGGTTGAGGACCTCGCCGAAGCCGCCGATCCGCTCCACGTGGGCGAGGCCGTCGTCGATCGTGGCGAAGGTGTGCCCGGTGAAGAGGTCGGGGAGGTGGACGGTGTGGCCGTCGGCGGCCAGCGTGTCCGCGAAGGCGCGGACGCCGGGCGTCACCCCCAGGGCGTGGTGGAACAGCAGGACCTCGGCCATCGGAGCCTCCTCTTCTGCGTGCGAGGAGAACCTACCCAACCCGGGCACGGGCGGGACGTCAGCAGTTGCCGTACCGGCCCGGAGAACGACAAAGCCGCCCGCGGTGCGGGCGGCTCGGCGTGCGAGGACTCAGCGGGTCTCGCGGTGCGCGGTGTGCGTGTGGCACTTGGGGCAGAACTTCTTCAACTCCATGCGATCGGGGTCGTTGCGCCGATTCTTCTTGGTGATGTAGTTGCGTTCCTTGCACTGGGTGCACGCCAAGGTGATCTTCGGCCGGATGTCGGCTTGCTTCTTGGCCATCGGATTCCTCTTTCCCTACGTCTGCCAACTCGCTCGGTAGCGGGAGCGGGACTTGAACCCGCGACACAGCGATTATGAGCCGCTTGCTCTACCGCCTGAGCTATCCCGCCCCAGTTCGGACTCCAGGATCGCTGGCTGACGGGCGGTAACTCCGTCGTCCGAACTCAGAGCCCCCATGCGGAATCGAACCGCAGACCTTCTCCTTACCATGGAGACGCTCTGCCGACTGAGCTATAGGGGCCGGACGGGGGTTGACACTACCTCAATCCGGCGCGCCCCCCAAATCGGCCGGACCGTCGGCTCCGGGAGGGGCCGCCGCCAGCCGGAGAGCCGTGGTCAGCACGTCGTCCAGCATGGCCGGGGTGAGCCGTCCGGTGAAGGTGTTCTGCTGGCTCGGGTGGTAGCAGCCGACCAGCGTGGTGTCGCCGATCCGCGCGACGGCGCCGTGGCCGAAGCGCGGCCGGGGGCGGGGAACCATCCGTCCGGTCGACGCCAGCAGGCGCAGTGCCGCGTCCCAGGCGAACCCGCCAAGGCAGACGACGACGCGGACCCGGGGCAGCAGGGCCAGCTCTGCCTCCAGCCAGGGCGCGCAGGCGTCCCTCTCCTCCGGGGTGGGGCGGTTGTCCGGTGGGGCGCACCGCACCGCTGCCACGATCCGGGCGCCGTCGAGCGCCTGCCCGTCTGCGGCGTCCACGGAGTCCGGCGTCCGGCTGAGCCCGGCGCGGTGGAGCGCGGCGAAGAGCCAGTCTCCACTGCGGTCGCCGGTGAAGACGCGGCCGGTGCGGTTGCCGCCGTGGGCGGCGGGGGCGAGCCCGAGCACGAGCAGCCGGGGGTCCGCGTCGCCCCAGCCCGCGACGGGGCGTCCCCAGTAGGGCTCGGCGGCGAAGCCGGCGCGCTTGTGGACGGCGACGTCCTCGCGCCACGCCACGAGCCGCGGGCACGCCCGGCACACGCTGACCCTCGCGCTCAGCCCGGCCAGGTCGCACCCGGACGCCAGCGCGGCGACCTCCGCCGGGTCGTGGGCGACCGGCGTGGCCGCCGTGGCCGGATCGCCGGGCCAGCCGGTGCCCGGCGGAACCGGGGACGGGAACGGCACGGACGTGGCCGGGTGCGGCAGCGGCGCCCCCGGCACGACGGTGGAGCCCGAGGACGGGTCCGGAGCGGGACGGCGCGGCGGCGGTGTCATTCGAGCTCGGCCCGGAATCTGGCCAGGTCCACGCGCCCCGCCCGCACCGGGACGCCCTCCTCCACCAGGCGGGCCGTCCCCTCCGCCACCAGGTGGGCTGCGATCGTCCCGTCGGCGCGCACGACCCGCCACCAGCAGGCTTCTCCCCCGCTGCCGGCGAGAACCCTGGCCACGAGCCGCGGCCCGCAGCCGACCACCCTGGCGACGTCGCCGTAGGTGCTCACCCGCCCGGCCGGGATCGCGTCCGTCGCCAGCAGGATGCTGTCGGCCAGCTCGGCCATCGTGGGCGCCATGGCCGCACTCTAGATCGTCGCCCCCGCACCCTCCAGACCGGCCCCGTCGGCCGACCTAGGGTGGGAGGGGAGGAGAGGAGCAGGCGATGGAGTACCGGATCGAGCACGACACGATGGGCGAGGTGCGGGTCCCTGCGGACGCGCTCTACGCTGCCCAGACCCAGCGGGCGGTGGAGAACTTCCCGATCTCGGGACGCGGGCTGTCGCGCCACCACATCGCCGCGCTGGCTGAGATCAAGCGGGCCGCCGCGATCGCGAACGCCGAACTCGGCGTGCTCCCCCGACGGGTGGCGGACGCGATCGTCGCCGCCGCGGACGAGGTGATCGCCGGGGAGCACGACGGGGACTTCCCGGTCGACGTCTTCCAGACCGGCTCGGGGACCTCCTCCAACATGAACGCCAACGAGGTGGTCGCGACGCTGGCGACGCGCCGCCTGGGTGAGCCGGTGCACCCCAACGACCACGTGAACGCCTCGCAGTCGTCCAACGACGTGTTCCCCTCCTCGATCCACATCGCGGCCGTCGGGGCCGTGACCGGAGAACTGCTGCCCGCCCTGGACGTGCTCGCCACCGCGCTGGAGGCGAAGGCGACGGAGTTCGCCGGGGTGGTCAAGGCGGGCCGGACGCACCTGATGGACGCCACCCCGATCACCCTCGGGCAGGAGTTCTCCGGCTACGCCGCGCAGGTGCGCCACGGCATCGACCGCGTGCGCGGCACCCTGCCGCGCCTGGCCGAGCTCCCGCTGGGCGGAACGGCCGTGGGTACCGGCATCAACACCCCGCCGGGCTTCTCGCCCCGGGTGATCGCCCTGGTCGCGGAACACACCGGCCTGCCGCTGGTCGAGGCGGCCAACCACTTCGAGGCCCAGGCCGCCCAGGACTCGCTCGTCGAGGCGTCCGGCGCCCTGCGGACGGTCGCCGTGTCGCTGGTGAAGATCGCCAACGACCTGCGCTGGATGGGTTCCGGGCCGCGGACGGGGCTGGCCGAGATCCGCCTTCCCGACCTGCAACCGGGATCCTCGATCATGCCGGGCAAGGTGAACCCGGTGCTGCCGGAGGCCACCGTGATGGTGGCAGCCCAGGTGATCGGGAACGACGCGGCGATCACCTTCGCCGGTGCCCAGGGCAACTTCGACCTGCTGGTGATGCTGCCGGTGATGGCGCGCAACCTGCTGGAGTCGGTCACGCTCGTCGCGAACGTGTCGCGGCTGCTGGCCACGCGCTGCGTGGACGGGATCGAGGCCGACGTCGAACGCTGCCGCGTCCTCGCCGAGTCCTCGCCGTCGATCGTCACGCCGCTGAACCGGCTGATCGGCTACGAGGCGTCGGCGCGGATCGCAAAGCACGCGGTGAAGCGGGGGCTGACGATCGCCGACGCCGTACGCGATCTCGGCCACGTCGACCGGGGAGAGCTCAGCGAGGAGCAGCTGGCGGCCGCCCTCGACGTGACCGCGATGACCGGTGCCCCCGCCCCGTCCCAGGATCAGAAAAAGGCCCCTGACCAGGGGTGATACCTGATCAGGGGCCTCGCGCGTGGCAGGTGTAGGGTTCGAACCTACGTAGGCTTAGCCGACGGTTTTACAGACCGCTCCCTTTGGCCACTCGGGCAACCTGCCGTGCCCGGACACTGTAGCAAAACAGCGTCCCGGCAACGAATCGGGGCGGGCGGGCTCCGATTGCGGTCCGGGCTGGGATTCTGGTGGCATTGGGCGGTACCCGGAGGCAGGAGACGCAGGTGGCAGCAGAGAGCTCGTTCGACATCGTCAGCAAGGTCGACCACCAGGAGGTGGACAACGCCCTGAACATGGCCGCCAAGGAGGTGCGCACCCGCTTCGACTTCAAGAACGTGGACGCGTCCATCCGGTGGTCGGGTGAGGCGATCGAGATGGAGGCCAACGGCGAGGAGCGGGTGAAGGCGATCCTCGACGTGTTCCAGACCATGCTCGTGCGCCGCAAGATCGACCTGCTGGCCCTCGACGCCGGGGAGCCGCGGCTGTCGGGGAAGCTGTGGAAGCTGACCGCCACCGTCAAGCAGGGCATCGACAGGGAGACCGCGCAGAAGATCTCCAAGCTGATCCGCGACCAGGGCCCCAAGGGCGTGCGCACCCAGGTGCAGGGCGAGGAACTGCGCGTGTTCTCCAAGAAGCGGGACGACCTCCAGGCCGTCCAGAAGCTCGTCCGCGACGCCGACCTCGGCGTCGCCGTGCAGTTCGACAACTACCGCTGAGCCCGGCATGGGCGACACCCCCCACCTCCGGCTGGACGTCGAGGTCCTCGACCGGAACATCGCGGCGATGGCGCAGCGTGCGCGTGCGGGCGGCGCCCGCCTGCGGCCGCACGCCAAGACCCACAAGTGCCCGCAGGTCGGACGCCGCCAGCTGGCGGCGGGCGCGGACGGCCTCACCGTGGCGACCATCGGCGAGGCCGAGGTCTTCGCCGAGGCCGGCGTCACCGACCTGTTCATCGCCTACCCGCTGTGGGTGGACGCGGACGCGGCGTCCCGGCTGCGGGCCCTCGCCGGCCGCGTGCGGCTGGCCGTGGGCTGCGACTCCGCCGTGGCAGGGGCCAACCTCGCCGGGCTGCCGCTGGAGGTGATGGTCGAGGTCGACTCCGGCCACCACCGCACCGGCGTCCGCCCCGCCGACGCGGGCACCCTCGCCGCTGCGCTGGCCGGCTCAGGGCTGACCGTCCGCGGCGTCTTCACCTTCCCCGGCCACAGCTACGCCCCCGGCGCGGGCCGGGGAGCGGCGCAGGAGGAGGCGGCGGCCCTGGCCGAGGCTGCCCGGGCGATGGCCGCTGCCGGCGTGCCGGCCGGCGTCACCAGCGGGGGCTCCACCCCGTCGGTGGCGTTCGCCGGGCCAGGGGTCGTGGACGAGCTGCGGCCCGGCGTGTACGTGTTCGGGGACGCCCAGCAGGTGGAACTCGGCACGATCGGGTTCGACGAGGTCGCGCTCACCGTCGTGGCAACCGTCGTGTCGCTGGCCGGCGGTCGCGTGGTCACCGACGCCGGCAGCAAGGCGCTGGGGGCCGACCGCGCCGGGTGGGCGTCCGGCTACGGGCGGGTGCTCGGTGAGCCGGACGCGCGCGTGGTCGCGCTGTCGGAGCACCACTCGACGATCAGCTGGCCCGGGCCGCTGCCCGCCCTCGGCAGCCGGGTGCTCGTGGTTCCCAACCACGTGTGCAACACGGTGAACCTCGCCCGGGAGTACCACCTGTCGTCCGGCGGGACCTGGCCCGTCGCGGCGCGCGGGCGCAACTGCTGATGCGGGTCGCCACCGTCAACGTGAACGGCATCCGGGCGGCCGTGCGCCGCGGGTTCGCCGACTGGCTGGCCACCCGCGACTGCGACCTCGTCGCCCTCCAGGAGGTGCGTGCCCCCTCGGACCTGGTGCCGCCGGAGGCGCTGGCCGGCTACCACTACTGCTACCACCCCGGGGACCGCGCGGGGCGCAACGGCGTCGCACTGCTCAGCCGGGCCGCGCCGCTCGCGATCCGTGAGGGCTTCGGCAACCCGGCCTTCGACGCCGAGGGCCGCTACGTCGAGGCCGACCTCGACCTCAACGGCTGGCGGCTCACCGTGGGCTCGCTGTACCTGCCCAAGGGCGGGCGGGCCGACGACAGCGCGGCCGAACTCGCCCGCTACACCAGGAAGCTGCGGTTCCTGCGCTCCTTCCGTCCCTACCTCACCCGCGCGCGGCTGCGCGCCCGCGAGCAGGGCAGGGAGTTCCTGGTGATGGGCGACTTCAACATCGCCCACACCCGGCTCGACCTGCGCAACTGGCGTACCAACGGCCGCAGCGTCGGCTTCCTGCCGGAGGAACGGGAGTGGTTCGGCTCGGTCCTCGGCCCGCGGCGGCTGGTGGACGTGGTGCGCCGCCTGCACCCCGGCGAGGACGGCCCCTACTCGTGGTGGAGCTGGATGGGCAACGCGTTCACCACCGACACCGGCTGGCGGATCGACTACCAGCTGGCGACGCCGGCCCTGGCGGCCGCAGCCACTGCCGCCGGCACCGACCGCGCGGCGAGCTACGACGCCCGGATGAGCGACCACGCCCCCGTGGTCGTCGACTACGCCGACCGCTGAGCTCGACGCCGACCCGGCGGGCGGCGTCGGGTCACAGGGGGGCGAAGTAACCGAGGACCTCGTCGCGCGGCACGTCCTCGACGCGCGCGTGCGACCAGCGCGGCGACCGGTCACGGTCGACGAGCTGGGCGCGGACGCCCTCGGCGAAGTCCGGCCCGGTCGAGAGGCGGACGGCGAGCGCGAGCTCCTGCGGCAGGAGGTCGGGCAGCGCGGTGATCGTCGCGGCCCTGCGGAGTGCCTCGAGGCTGACCGCCACCGACAGCGGGCTGCGCCGGCGCAGCTCCGCGGCGGCCGCCCGCGCCTCGGCCGACGGGTGCTCCTCGAGCCGGGTCAGGATCACCGCCGGGTCGTTCCCGGCGTAGCACTCGTCGATCCACTCCCCCGCCAGCCCGGGGTCGGGGGCCGGCAACGGGCCAGAGGCCTCGTCGGCGAGCCCGAGGCGGAGCGCGTCCGCGGCGTTCACCGACGCCCCGGTCAGCGCGAGGTGCGTGCCCACCTCGCCGGGCATCCGGGCCAGCAGCGGGGTCATGAACACGTCGGGGAAGAGCCCGATCTGCGTCTCCGGCATCGCGAGCCGGCTGGTCGCGTCCACGACACGGTGCGAGCCGTGCGCGCTCAGTCCGAGCCCGCCGCCCATCGTGATGCCGGTCATGACCGCCCGGTACGGCTTGCGGAAGCCGGCGATCTTCAGGTCGACGCCGTACTCGGCGTCGAAGAACTCCCGCACGCCGCTGCCCGCCAGCGCGCGCTCGCGCAGCGCCCGGACGTCCGCGCCCGCGCACAGCCCGCGGTCCCCCGCGCCGGTCAGCTCGACGGAGGCCACCGCGTCGTCGCCGGCGAGCTCGTCGAGCACCCGGTCCAGGGTGTGCATCATCGGCACCGTGAGGGCGTTGATCTGGCGGGGGCGGTTCAGGCGGACGTGCGCGACGCCGTCCACCACGTCCACGAGCAGTTCCTGGTCGCTCACGGGTTCTGGGCCCCTCCCCCGGCGGACGCCAGGTGCAGCTTGCGGTCCTGCCCGTGGCGGTACAGCAGGACGAGGATCAGCGCGAGGCCGGCGAAGCCGAGGGCGAAGGCGTCGTTGCGCCAGGCGAGGTTGCCGGCACCATAGGCCAGCAGCACCGTGGTCAGCGTGACCGCCGTGCCCGTGATGCGCTCGGTCGGCTTGGTCAGGGGCAGCAGCAGGCCGCCCCAGGTGAGGTACCAGCTGTTGAGGGCGATGCCGCCGAAGGCGAACAGCAGGTAGGCCCAGCTGAGGAAGGTGACCGGCCGCCGCCGGCCGACGGTGAGGGCGAGCCAGCCGATGCCGACCACCGTGAGCAGCAGCCCGAGGTAGCGCAGCACGTCCATGGCCACCTGGCCCGCCGCGGGCTGGCCGAGGAACTCCAGCAGGTACTTCAGGCCCGCCCCGACGAGGGTGAACGGGGCGAGGGTCACCACCTTGCCCGGGACGTCGGCCGCCGACACCCAGCCGAAGCCCAGCCCTGTGGCCAGGGAGATGGCCACGAAGGTGGCGACCGCCACGCCGAGGGAGAGGCTCAGCCGCCAGAGCGCGCGCGAGGTGTCCCGCCAGCGGAACGTCCGCCAGGGGTGACCGATCAGGGCGACCGGGTAGAAGGCGAGGATGGCCGGCTGCTTGATGCAGGCCGCCACCCCGACCAGCGCCGCCGCCCACCAGAACTTGCCGTTGTACGCCCACCACAGGGCGAGCACGACCAGGCCCATCATCAGGGCGTCGTTGTGCGCCCCGCCGACGAAGTCGATGATCACCAGCGGGTTCACCGTCGAGAACCAGGCCACCATCTGCACGTCGGCACCCATCCGGTGGCCGAGGCGCGGAAGGTAGTAGGCGATCAGCGCCACCCCGAGCAGCGCCGGGATGCGCATGGCCATCGCCGAGTAGTACGGGTTGTTGCCGGCAAGGATGACCAGGCCGTGGAACATCTCCAGGCTGAGCGGCGGGTACATCGCTGTCGTGTAGCGCCACAGCCAGGCGGCCTGGTCGGCGAACGGCCCGGGCAGCACGGAGATCGGGTTGGTGTAGGGGTTCAGCCCGTTGCGCAGGAGCCAGCCCTCCGCGGCGTAGGCGTACGCGTCGTGGCTGAAGATCGGCGGCGCCAGCAGCAGCGGAAGGCTCCACAGCAGGGTGATCGGCCAGTGCTTGACCTCGTGGTAGAGGCTCGGACGCAGCCGGAACCACGCCTCCACGAGCAGGGCGACACCGGCGACGACCAGCGCCGTCCCGAAGGTCTCTGCCACCGGGTTGTCCAGGCCGAGGGCACGCATCGGGTCCCACCACGGGCTGTTCTGCGGCAGGTAGGCGGGCGTCAGCGAGCCGACGAACAACAGCGCGGAGCCCAGCAGCCCGCGGCGGACGGGGCGGTACTCCCAGGCGCGGGCCACGTCGGCCCGCCAGCCGGCCCAGCGCGCGCGCCGCCGCTCCCGGCGGGCACGGCGATCCCCGCGGCGACTCCCGGGGGCCCCGGGCGACCGGGTCGCCGCCTCTCCCGCCGTTGCTGGTGACACGCCCCGCAGCTTACCGAGGGCCGCCCTCCGCGTCCGTCCCGGACGGCGCCGGTCCCGGACCGGAGCACCAGCAGCCCGTGTGCGGGAAGGCGAGGAACCCGGCATCGGTGGGCCTCGGGCACGAGCGAAGCGCGGACGGCGCGGCCGCAGCTCCTCGCCGATGGCGTCCGTCCACCCCTCGAACGGGCCGTGCACGGATCCGGATGACGCCGTGTTAGGGTCTCGCCCATGGTCGAGCCCGCCTTCGTGGTGTCCGCGCTGGGGAATAACCCCGCCGGTTCGATGTGTTGCGCGTCCTGACGCGCCCGTAACCCCTTTCGGAACCCCGGGCTGAGCAGCCCGGTGTGGTGACTCCCACCCTGCTGGGCAGAACAGTCCACGACAGCCTCGGTGAGGAACCATGACCACCAGCACCCCCGCCGCCCGGAGCAACGGCCAGTGGGCCGTCGACGGCACCACCCCGCTGAATGCGAATGAGGAATTCAAGGCCGCCGACAACGGGCTGAGCGTCCGGCAGCGCGTCCTCGACACCTACGCCCGCGAGGGCTTCGACTCCATCCCCGCCGACGACCTGCACGGACGGCTGCGCTGGTGGGGCCTGTACACCCAGCGACGCCAGGACATCGACGGGAGCCGCACCGGCACGCTGGGGCCGGACGAGCTGTCGGACCGCTACTTCATGATGCGTGTCCGCCTCGACGGCGGGGCGGTCACCACCGGCCAGCTGCGCACCCTCGCCGGCATCTCCACCGACTTCGCGCGGGGCACCGCCGACATCTCCGACCGCCAGAACATCCAGTACCACTGGATCCGCATCGAGGACGTCCCCGCGATCTGGGAGCGCCTGGAGGCCGCTGGCATGCAGACCACGGAGGCGTGCGGCGACACCCCCCGGGTGATCCTCGGCTCCCCGGTCGCCGGCATCGCAGCGGACGAGATCGTCGACCCGACGCCGGTGATCGCGGAGATCGTCGAGCGGTTCATCGGCGACCCCGCACTGTCCAACCTCCCGCGCAAGTTCAAGTCGGCGATCACCGGGCATCCCAGCCTCGACGTCGTGCACGAGATCAACGACATCTCCCTGGTGGGTGTCGTGCACCCGGAACTCGGTGCCGGCTACGACCTGTGGGTGGGCGGCGGGCTGAGCGTGAGCCCGCGGCTGGCCGAGCGCCTGGGCGCCTTCGTCCCCCCCGCCCAGGCCGCGGAGGTCTGGCACGGGGTGATCTCGATCTTCCGGGACTACGGGTACCGCCGGCTGCGGAACAAGGCCCGGCTGAAGTTCCTGCTCGCCGACTGGGGCGCCGCGCGGTTCCGCGAGGTGCTCGAGACCGAGTACCTGGGCTACCGGCTCGCCGACGGCCCGGCCCCCGCGGTGAACGGGGGTCCCGGCGACCACATCGGCGTGCACGCCCAGAAGGACGGGCGCCGCTACGTGGGCCTCGCCCCGACCGTGGGACGCGTCTCCGGCGACATCCTCTCCGCCCTCGCGGACGCCGCCGAGGCCGCGGGCTCCGCCCGCGTCCGGTTCACGCCCCACCAGAAGCTGCTCGTGCTGGACGTCGACCCCGACCGGGTCGACGCCCTGCTGGCGGCGGTCGAGCCTCTGGGGCTCACCGCCAACCCGAGCCCGTTCCGCCGCTCGACGATGGCCTGCACGGGCATCGAGTACTGCAAGCTGGCGTTCGTCGAGACCAAGCAGACGGCGGCCGACACCATCACCGCCCTCGAGCACCGGCTCGCGGACGTGCAGCTCGACCGGCCGATCAGCCTGCACCTCAACGGCTGTCCCAACTCCTGCGCCCGCATCCAGGTGGCCGACATCGGCCTGAAGGGCCAGCTGATGAAGAGCGCGGACGGCGCGGATGAGTTCGCCTACCAGGTGCACCTCGGGGGCGGCCTGGCGTCGGTCGACCGCGAGGACGCCGGCCTGGGACGCACCGTCCGCGGCCTCAAGGTGGCCGCCGCCGACCTGCCGGACTACGTCGAGCGGGTGACGAGGGCCTTCGTCGCCGGCCGGGAGCCCGGGGAGTCCTTCGCCGCCTGGTCGCACCGGGCCGCAGACGAGGTGCTGCGATGACGACGCTCACCACCCACGGTCCCGGGCGCACCCGGACCCCCGACGAGCTGCGCACCCTCGCGGAGGAGGCCGGGCGCGAGCTGGCCGGCGCCCCGGCCACCGAGGTCGTCGCCTGGGCTGCCCGCACCTTCGGCGACGCGCTCGCGGTGGCCTGCTCGATGGCCGGCGACACCGTGCTGCCCCACCTGGTGTCCCAGGTGGCCCCGGGCGTCGACGTGCTCTTCCTCGAGACCGGCTACCACTTCGCGGAGACGATCGGCACGAGGGACGCGCTCGCCGGCGTGATCGACGCCCGGATCATCGACGTCCTTCCGCTGCAGAGCGTCGCGGAGCAGGACGCCGAGTACGGGCCGCGGCTGCACGACCGCAACCCGACCCTGTGCTGCCAATTGCGCAAGGTCGACCCGATCAACGCCGAACTGGCCGGGTACGAGGCGTGGGTGACCGGGATCCGTCGGGAGGACAACGCCCTGCGCGCCAACGCGGGAGTGGTGGAGTGGGACGCCGCCCACCAGATGGTGAAGGTGAACCCCCTGGCGGCCTGGACCTTCGACGAGCTGCTCGAGTACGCCGGAACCCACCAGGTGCCGGTGAACCTCCTGCTCACCGACGGCTACCCGTCCATCGGCTGCGCGCCCTGCACCCGCCGGGTCGAGCCCGGCGAGGACCCGAGGGCCGGCCGCTGGGCCGGCCTGGCCAAGACCGAGTGCGGGCTGCACCTGTGAGCCGCCAGGACGGGCCGGACCTGGTCCTCGCCCTGCACGGCACCCGCAGCGAAGCCGGCCAGCGGGTCGCCGGCGCGCTGGTGGCCGCGGTCGCGTCCCGGATCCCGGGAGTGCGCGTGCACCTCGGCTGGGCCGACGTGCTGACCCCGACGCTGACCGACGTGCTCGCCCGCCTCGGCGACGCGGTGGTCGTGCCGTGCTTCCTCACCGCCGGCTACCACGTGACCAGCGACCTGCCGGCAGCGGTGGAGGCCGCGGGGGGCCGTGCGTTGCTCGCTCCGCTGATCGGACCCGGCCTGCTCGCCGCGGTGGCGGACCGGGTGCGCGAGGCCGGCGGCGGCGACGCGGTCGTGCTCGCCGCAGCCGGCTCGCGCCGGGCCCGGTCGGTGGCTGAGGTCGGGCGGGCCGCCGGTGCACTCGCGCTGCTGCTCGGCGTGCCGGTCGTCCCCGCGTTCGTCACCTCCGCCCGCCCCGGCGTCGGCGAGGCCGTCGCGACCCTGCGGGCGGACGGGCACCGGCGCGTGGTGGTCGCGTCCTACCTGCTCGCGCCGGGCGTCTTCGCCGACCGCCTGCACGAGGCGGGCGCCGACGCGGTGTCGGCGCCCATCGGCGTCCACCCCCTCGTGGTGGAAGCCGCGATCAGCGCCTACTCTTGCGTGGTTGCTGAGGAACACGACACGGCCGCCGCGCTGGCGACGGCACCAGGAGTTGAACGCATCGCATGACCACCGTGACCACCGTCGACCATGTCGTGATCCGCTTCGCCGGGGACTCCGGCGACGGCATGCAGCTGACCGGCGACCGCTTCACCCACGACACCGCCGCGGCCGGCAACGACTTCTCGACCCTGCCCAATTTCCCGGCGGAGATCCGCGCGCCGCAGGGCACCGTCGCGGGGGTGTCGAGCTTCCAGCTGCACTTCGCCGACTTCGACATCCGCACCCCCGGCGACCGGCCCGACGTGCTGGTCGCGATGAACCCCGCCGCGCTCAAGGCCAACCTGGGCGACCTGCCCCGGGGTGGGCTGATCATCGCCGACACCGCCGATTTCACCCCCCGCAACCTCGCGAAGGTCGGTTACGCCTCCGATCCGCTCACCGACGGGAGCCTCGCCGACTACCAGGTGCACGCCCTGGACCTGTCCGGCCAGGCCACCGCCGCGGTCGCGAGCCTGGGCCTGGGGCGCAAGGACGCCGCGCGCACCAAGAACATGTACGCCCTCGGGCTGCTCGACTGGCTGTACCACCGCCCGGTGGAGGGCACGATCTCCTTCCTGGAGAAGAAGTTCGCCACGGCGCCGCAGGTACGCGACGCCAACATCGCCGCACTGAAGGCCGGCTACGCCTTCGGCGAAACGACCGAGGTGTTCGCGAACCGCTACAAGGTGGCGCCCGCGCCGGCCCCGGCCGGCACCTACCGCCAGGTGTCCGGCAACCGTGCGCTCGCCTACGGCCTGATGGCCGGTGCGGCGAAGGCGGGGCTCCAGCTGTTCCTCGGCGCCTACCCGATCACGCCCGCGTCCGACGTGCTGCACCACCTCGCCGCGGCCAAGGACGCCGGTGTGCTCACCTTCCAGGCCGAGGACGAGATCGCCGCCGTCGGCGCGGCCCTGGGCGCGTCCTTCGCCGGCCAGCTGGGCGTGACGGCGACCTCCGGTCCGGGCCTGGCCCTGAAGATGGAGACGATCGGGCTGGCGGTGATGCTCGAGCTGCCGCTGGTGATCTGCGACATCCAGCGGGCCGGGCCGGCGACCGGCATGCCCACCAAGACCGAGCAGGCCGACCTGACCCAGGCGCTGTTCGGACGCCACGGCGAGGCGCCGCTGCCGGTCATCGCCGCCCAGTCGCCCGGCGACTGCTTCGCGGCGGCCTACGAGGCGGTGAAGATCGCGATCGACTACCGCACCCCGGTGATCCTGCTCTCCGACGGCTACCTCGCCAACGGCGCCGAGCCGTGGCCGGTGCCCGACCTCGCGGCCCTGCCGCCGATCGACCCGGCGTTCGCGACCGGGCCGAACCGCCCCGACGGCGGGTTCTGGCCCTACCTGCGCGACGACAAGCTGGCCCGCGCCTGGGCCGTGCCCGGCACCCCGGGCCTGGAGCACCGGATCGGCGGGATCGAGAAGGCGGACGGCACCGGTGCGGTGTCCTACGACCCGGCGAACCACGAGTTCATGGTGAACCTGCGCAAGCAGAAGGTCGACAACATCCAGGCCGTCGTGCCGCCGGTGGAGGTCGACGACCCCAGTGGTCGCGCCAGGGTCCTCGTGCTCGGCTGGGGCTCGACCTACGGGCCGATCTCCGCCGCCGCGCGCCGCGTCCGCACCGCCGGACGCCGGGTCGCCACCGCCCACCTTCGGCACCTCAACCCGCTGCCGGCGAACCTGGGCGAGGTGCTGCGTGCCTACGACCGCGTGATCGTGCCGGAGATGAACCTGGGCCAGCTGGCCATGGTGCTGCGCTCCACCTACCTGGTGGACGTCCAGAGCTACAGCCGGGTGCGGGGACTGCCGATCTCGCTGTCGGAGCTGGCGGCAGACCTGGTCGCCCTGATCGACGAGGAGGACGCGGAATGACCGCCACCACACCGGCCGGCACCGGCCTGGCCGGAGTGCCGCTGAGCGTCACCCCGCTCAGCCGCAAGGACTTCACCTCCGACCAGGAGGTGCGCTGGTGCCCCGGGTGCGGCGACTACGCCGTCCTGGCCACCTTCCAGGGCCTGATGCCGACGCTCGGCATCCGCAGGGAGAACACCGTCATCGTCTCCGGGATCGGCTGCTCCTCGCGGTTCCCGTACTACGTCGACAGCTACGGCATGCACTCGATCCACGGCCGTGCACCGGCGATCGCCACCGGCGTGGCCATGACGCGCCCGGACCTGGCCGTCTGGGTGGTCACCGGTGACGGGGACGCGCTCAGCATCGGCGGCAACCACCTGATCCACGCGCTGCGCCGGAACGTGAACATCACGATCATGCTGTTCAACAACCGCATCTACGGCCTGACCAAGGGCCAGTACTCGCCCACGTCCGAGCAGGGCAAGGTGACGAAGTCGACCCCGGCCGGCTCCGTGGACCGCCCGTTCAACCCGCTGTCGCTCGCGCTGGGCGCGGAGGCGACCTTCGTCGCGCGGACGGTGGACTCGCACCGGGCGCACCTCACCGAGGTGCTCACCGCAGCGATCAGCCACCGCGGCGCCTCGATCGTCGAGATCTACCAGAACTGCCCGATCTTCAACGACGGCGCCTTCGACGCCCTCAAGGGCGCGGACGGCGGGTTGATCCCGCTGCGCCACGGTGAGCCCATCACGTTCGGACCGGACGGCTCCCGCGGCGTCGTCCGCGGCCCGGACGGCACGCTGCGCATCGCCGACGTCGCCGAGGTGGGCCTGGGGAACGTCCTGGTGCACGACGCGCACGCCGACGACCCGGGGACGGCGTTCGCCCTGTCGCGACTCACCGACACCGAGGCACTGCACACGTCACCGATCGGCATCCTGCGCGACGTGGAGCGCCCGACCTACGACGACCTGGCCAGGGCACAGCTCACCGTGCACGAGGATCCGGAGGAGCGGCTGGCCGGCCTCCAGGCGATGATCACCGGCGGCGACACCTGGACCGTCTAGGGGCCGCTGTCCGCGTCCACACCGAACCGAGCGACCCGGCGAGCAGTACCGGCTAGCCTTTCGGGGTGACCAGCTTCGACCTCGACCCGACCGTCCGGCCCCAGGACGACCTCTTCCGCCACGTGAACGGCCGGTGGCTCGCCGACGTGGAGATTCCGGCGGACAAGCACGCCGCCGGCGCCTTCGTCGACCTGCGGGACGCCTCCGAGCGGGCCATCCGCGACATCGTCACCGGGCTGTCCGGCTCCGCTCCCGGCACGGAGGCGTACCTGGTGGAGCACATGTACGGCAGCTTCATGGACACCGAGCGCATCGACGCCGCCGGCCTGGAGCCGCTGCGCCCGCTGCTCGCGGAGATCGACGCCATCGGCACGGTGGACGACCTGCTCGACTACTTCGGACGCAGCCTGCGGCGCGGCACCGGCGCCCCGATCGGGCTGGAGGTGGACGCCGACCCCGGCGACCCGACGCGGTACGCGCTGTTCGTCGTGCAGTCCGGCATCGGCCTCCCCGACGAGGAGTACTACCGGCTGGAGCAGCACGCGGCCATCCTGTCGGCCTACCGCGACCACGTGGACGAGACGCTGACCCTCGCCGGTCTCACCTCCAGCGGTGCCGGGCCGATCGTCGCGCTGGAGGCCGCTGTCGCCGCCCTGCACTGGGACAAGGTGCGCACCCGCGACCTGCGCCAGATGTACAACCCGACCTCCCCTGCCGACCTCGACGACGCCTCCGGCGTCCCCTGGACCCGGGTGCTCGCTGCGGCGGGGGTTCCCGCCGTCGACCAGGTGATCGTGGCGCAGCCGTCCTTCTTCAGCGAGGTCGCCGCCCTGCTCACCGCGTCCCGCCTGGACGACTGGAAGCAGTGGTGCCGCTGGTCGCTGGTGTCGGCCCTGTCGCCGTACCTGCCCGATCCGCTGGTGCAGGCCCGCTTCGACTTCTACGGCACGGTCCTCCAGGGTGTCCCGCAGCTGCGGGAGCGCTGGAAGCGGGGTGTCGACCTGGTCGAGCGCACGCTGGGCGAGGCCGTCGGCAAGCTGTACGTCGAACGGCACTTCCCCCCGGCGGCCAAGGACCGGATGGACACCCTCGTGGCGAACCTGCTCGAGGCCTACCGCCGCTCGATCTCCGACCTGGACTGGATGACCGCTGACACGCGGGCGGAGGCACTGAACAAGCTCGCCCACTTCACCCCGAAGATCGGCTACCCGGACGTGTGGAAGGACTACTCCGCGCTGGAGATCGCCCCCGGCGACCTCCTGGGCAACGTCCTGCGGGCGGCCGACTTCCACACCAGTGACGAGCTGGGCAAGCTCACCGGGCCGATCCGGTCCTGGGAGTGGCTGATGACCCCCCAGACCGTCAACGCCTACTACCACCCGCTGCGCAACGAGATCGTCTTCCCCGCGGCCATCCTCCAGCCGCCGTTCTTCGACTTCGAAGCCGACGACGCCGTGAACTACGGCGCGATCGGCGCGGTGATCGGCCACGAGATCGGGCACGGGTTCGACGACCAGGGCTCCACGTGCGACGGCGAGGGACGCCTGCGGGACTGGTGGACGCCGCAGGACCGCGAGGCCTTCACCGAGCGGACCAGCGCGCTCATCGGCCAGTACTCCGCCCTGGCGCCGCGGCAGCTGCCGGACGTGCACGTCAACGGCGAGCTGACCATCGGCGAGAACATCGGCGACCTCGGGGGCGCGGCGATCGCCTACGACGCCTGGCAGCTGTCCCTCGACGCCGAGCCCGGGCCGATCGACGGCATCCCCGCCCCCCAGCGCTTCTTCCTGTCCTGGGCGCGGGCCTGGCAGACCAAGCGCCGCGACGAGGCGCTGCGCCAGCAGATCGCGACCGACCCGCACTCGCCGGAGGAGTTCCGCTGCAACCAGGTCGTCCGCAACCTGCCGTCGTTCTACGCGGCGTTCGGCGTCACCGAGGCCGACGCCCTGTGGCTGCCGACGGAGGAGCGGGTGAAGATCTGGTGAGCAACCGACCGGTCCCCGTCACCCTCGCGCGGGGTGCCTACACGGAGTTCCTCCGCGTCCGCGAGATCCTGCGACGGGAGTCGGTCGGCGGCATCCTGCTGCTCGTGGCGGCCCTCGCGGCCATGCTCTTCGCCAACCTCGCCCCCGAGGCGTACTTCGGCCTGCGAGACACGCACCTCGGCGGCACGGTGCTGGGCATCGACCTCGACCTGTCCCTGGGCCACTGGGCCGCGGACGGGCTGCTGGCCGTCTTCTTCTTCCTCGTCGGCCTCGAGCTCAAGCACGAGTTCGTGGTCGGCGACCTGCGGGACATCCGCACCGCCCTCGTCCCTGTGGTCGCCGCCTTCGGCGGCGCGGCCGTCCCGGCGGTGATCTTCGTCGCGTTCACCGCGGCCGACCCGGCGGCCCGGGCCGGCTGGGCCATCCCTGCGGCGACCGACATCGCCTTCGCGCTGGCCGTGCTGGCGGTGATCAGTTCGCACCTTCCGGCCGCCCTGCGCACGTTCCTGCTCACGCTGGCCGTCGCCGACGACCTGATCGCGATCGCCATCATCGCGGTGTTCTACTCCAAGGACCTCCAGCTCCCCCTCCTGGCCGCGGAGTTCGTCCCGCTGGCCCTGTTCGCCGTGGTCGCGTACCGGTTCCAGGGCTTCCTGGCCCGGCACTGGTGGGCGCCGTGGCTGCTGCTGGCGCCGCTCGCCGCCGCCACGTGGGTGCTGAGCTACGCCTCCGGCGTCCACGCCACTGTGGCGGGCGTCCTGCTGGCCTTCTGCGTGCCCGTGCGGCCGCCGGCCGGCAGTGACCACGGCCACGGCCTGGCCGGCATCCTCGAGCACCGGATCCGGCCGTTCTCCGCGGGCGTCGCCGTCCCGGTGTTCGCGTTCTTCTCCGCCGGCGTGGCGCTCGGCGGCTGGCAGGGCTTCTTCTCTGCCGTCACCAGCCCACTCGGGCTGGGCGTCATCGTGGGCCTGGTGGTGGGCAAGGCGGTCGGCATCACGGGCTCCACCTGGCTGGTCACCCGGTTGCGGCACGCCCGCCTCGACCCCGACCTGGGCTGGATCGACGTGTTCGGCATCGCGGTGCTGGGCGGCATCGGCTTCACGGTCTCGCTGCTGGTCAGCGAACTGAGCTTCGGCCAGGGCTCGCCGAACGACGACATCGGCAAGGTGTCGATCCTCACCGCCTCCGTGCTCGCGGCCGTCCTGGCCTCCGTCGTGCTCGGCCTGCGCAATCGGCACTACCGCCAGGTGGAGGCCGAGGAGGCCCGCGACGACGACGCCGACGGCGTACCAGACAAGTTCACGTCGTGACGCGCGAGCGTCGCGACGGGGACGCAGTCTCGACGAGGGCCGCGCGAGCGGGCCGAGGAACAGACAAGTTCACGTCGTGACGCGCGAGCGTCGCGACGGGGACGCAGTCTCGACGAGGGCCGCGCGAGCGGGCCGAGGAACAGACACCTTCACGTCGTGACGCGCGAGCGTCAGGTGGGGTCCGCGGCCAGGAACGGGTGGTGCCAGCCGACGGCTGCCTCGAGCTGGGCGGACACCGCGAGCAGGGTCTCCTCCTCGCCGAAGCGACCACCCAGCATCACGCCGATGGGCAGCGTCCGCCCGTCCACCACCGCGGTGTGCAGCGGCAGCGAGATCGCCGGGCGGCCGGTGAGGTTGTAGACGCTGGTCCAGGGCGTGAAGCGGGTCTGGGCTGCGAAGTCGGCGGCCGGGTCGTCGTCATCGCGCAGGGCACCCACCGGTGCCGGGGGCTGGGCGAGCGTCGGGGTGAGCACCACGTCGAACCCGTCCCAGGCCAGGGCCGTGTCCACCGTCAGCCGCTGCACGGCGCCGAGGGCGTCGGCGAAGGCCACCCCTCCCGTGCGCCGGCCCTCCTCGCGCAGCCACCGGGTGAGCGGACGCAGCAATGCCTCGGCCTCGGGCGGAAGCGGGATCGACGCCGCGCCCACCGACCACAGCGCGCCGAACGCCTGCCAGCGGTCGACGGCGAACGGCACGGGCGCCTCGTCGACGTCGTGGCCGAGCCCGGCAAGGGTGCCCGCGGTGGCGCGGACGGCGTCCAGGCACGCGGGGTGGACGTCGGCCTCGGCGATCACCGGCGTGGTCAGGACGCCGACCCGCAGGCGGCCGGGATCACGGCGCGTGGCCTCGAGGAAGCCGGTCCGGGGCGCGGGCACCCGGTACGTCTCCCCCACCCCGTGCCCCGACAGCACGTCGAGCGCGACGGCCGTGTCGGCGACCGTCCGGCTCAGCACGCCGTCGGTGGCGAGGCCGGCCCCCGGCACGCGGAGCCTGCCGGTACTGACCCGCCCACGGCTGGCCTTGAGCCCCACCAGACCGCAGGCCGAGGCCGGGATGCGGATCGACCCGCCGCCGTCGGAGCCGTGGGCGATCGGTGCCAGGCCCGTCGCCACCGCCGCCGCCGCGCCCCCGCTGGAGCCGCCGGCCGAGCGGCGCAGGTCCCACGGGGTGCGGGCCGGCGGCGCCCCGTCCGGCTCGGTGTAGCAGGGCAGCCCGAACTCGGGCGTGGCCGTCTTGCCGGTCATCACCGTGCCAGCGGCCGCCAGCCAGCCCACGATGTCGTCGTCGACGTCGGCGACCGTGCCGCGCATCGCTGCCGACCCCGCCTCCCAGCCGACGCCGGCGACCGGATTGAGGTCCTTGACCGGGCACGGGACGCCGAGCAGGGGCGCGTCCGAGCCTCCGCGGGCGACGGCGTCGTCGAGGTCCGCCGCGCGCTGCAGCGCGAGGTCGGGGGTCAGGCGGGCGAAAGCACCCACGACCGGGGAGAGCCGCTCCGACCGGGAGAGGTGGGCATCGGCGACCGCGGTCGCGGTGAGGTCGCCCTCGCGCACCGCGCGGGCGGTGGCGAGCGCGTCGAGCTGTGTGAGTTCCATCAGTGCTTGATCTTGCCAGGCTCCAGCGTGCCGCCGATCGTCGGCTGGAACTCCGGCCCGAGCTGCTTCACCGCGAGGCGCCCGACGAGCTGCTGCTCGGTGGTCACGCGCTCCGAGCGTCCCCGCCCGACGAAAGTGATGAACCAGTGCAGGAGGGTGGTCACCCGGTTCTTGAAGCCGACCAGGTACAGCAGGTGGACGAACAGCCAGGCCGACCATGCGACGAAGCCGGTGAGCCGCAGCCGGCCGACCTTCGCGACAGCGCCGAAGCGGCTGATCACCGCCATCGAGCCCTTGTCGTGGTAGCGGAACGGCGTCGTCACCGGGTGCCCGGTCACCTCGCCGGCGATCTTCGACGCGGCGTACCGGCCGCCCTGGATGGCCACCTGGGCCACGCCCGGGAGCCCGTTCAGGCTGATCATGTCGCCCACGACGAACACCTCCGGACGGCCCGGCAGCGTGAGGTCGTCGTTCACCTCCACCCGGCCGGCCCGGTCGATCCCCGCCCCCGACTGCTCGGCGAGCGTCCTGCCCAGCGGGCTGGCCTGCACCCCGGCGGCCCAGACCTTGCAGCCCGCGCTGATGCGCTCGGTCCGCCCGTCGGAGAACTTCACGTCCAGCCCGGTGGCGTCGACGTTGGTGACCAGCGCGCCCAGCAGCACCTCGACGCCGTTGCGCTCGAGTTCCGCGCGGGCGGCGGCCGACAGCTCGGGGCCGAACGGTGGCAGCACCGCGTCCGCCCCGTCGAGCAGGAGCACCCGGGCCGTCGTGGTGTCGATGCGGCGGAAGCTGCGGCGCAGCGTGTGGTGGGTGAGCTCGGCGATCTGGCCGGCCATCTCGACCCCGGTCGGCCCGGCGCCCACGACGACGTAGGTGAGCAGCCGCCGGCGCTCGTCCGCGTCCTCGCTGAGCTCCGCCATCTCCAGGGAGCCGAAGATCCGGGCCCGAAGTTCGAGCGCGTCATCGATGGTTTTCATGCCGGGGGCGAAGGTCGCGAACTGGTCGTTGCCGAAGTAGGACTGGCCGGCGCCGGCGGCGACCACGAGGTAGTCGTACTTCAGGGCGATCGTCTTCGACAGCTTCTCGGCCACGACCACCCGGCTGTCGAGGTTGATGCGGGTCACCTCGGCGAGCAGCACCGTGGCATTCGGCTGGTTCCGCAGGATGTCCCGCGTGGCCGGCGCGATCTCGCCGGTGGACAGGATCCCGGTCGCGACCTGGTAGAGCAGCGGCTGGAACAGGTGCGCCACCGTCCTGGAGACGAGCGTGACGTCGACCTCGGACTTCGCCAGCGCCTGCGCGGCGAAAAGTCCGCCGAAGCCGGAACCGATGACGACAACGTGTGGACGGGCCATGGGACCTCCGTTCGTGGAACTAGTTCCCGGAACTGAGGCAACCCTAACCCGGTCAGGAGGATCGCGATATGACGCCGTCGCACAGGGCGGACAGCGCAGCCTTCGCCGGGCCCTCTGGCAGCGGGTCCAGCAGTGAGCGGGCCACCTCCGCCCGACGGGTCACCTCGTCGCGGGCCTCGGTCATCGCGGGGTGGGCCCGCATCAGGCCGAGCGCCTCGGCGAGGTCGGCCTCCGCGGACAGGTCCGCGTCCAGCAGGGCGAGGAGGCGAGCGTCCCCCGCGTCCGAACTGCGGCGGGCGAGCAGCGTGGGCAGGGTCGGGACGCCGGCGCGCAGGTCGGTGCCCGGGGTCTTGCCCGAGGAGTCGCTGTCGATGTCGATGATGTCGTCGCTGAGCTGGAAGACCACACCGATTTCCTCGCCGTAGGCCGCCAGCGCGTCGAGCACCGGACGCGGCGCGCCGGCCACCATGCCGCCGAAGATCGCAGACGCGGCGATCAGCGAGCCCGTCTTGTCGGCGAGCACGTTCAGGTAGTGGTCGAGCAGGTCCGCCCCGGGCAGCGGCCCGCGGGTCTCCGCGATCTGGCCCTGGACCAGGCGGGCGAAGGTGTCCGACTGGAGGCGCACGTAGTCGGTGCCGAGCGTCGACACGATCGAGGAGGCCCGGGAGAACAGGAAGTCGCCGACGAGGATGGCCACCGTGTTGTCCCAGCGGCGGTTGGCCGTCGGGGCCCCGCGGCGCAGTTCCGCCTCGTCCATGACGTCGTCGTGGTACAGGCTCGCGACGTGGGTGAGTTCCATCACCAGGGCCGCGCGGACGATCGCGTCCTCGTCCGGCTCGTCTGCGATCAGGCCGGCCAGCACCACCAGCAGCGGACGGAACCGCTTGCCGCCGGCCTGGATGATGTGCCGGGCGGCCTCGGTGACGAAGTCGGTCTCTGCGACCGCGGCCTCGGCCAGGCCCTCCTCGATACGCTCGAGCAGGCCGTTCACCCGCTCGACGAAATCGCCAGGCAGGTCCCCGACGAGGTCTGCTGGCTGGGTCGCGACGGGCACGCCGGAAAGCATAGCCTCAGCGCAGGAACGTGCTGGCCGAGGTCACCAGGTCCAGCAGCGGCCCTGGGAACAGTCCGAGGTAGGCCGACAGCGCGGCGCCCAGTGCCACCGGCACCCAGGTCAGGCCACTGGCCCGTCCGACCGCCACGCCTGCGACCGGCTCGGAGAAGAACATCAGCACGATCACGCGCAGGTAGACGTACGCCGCCACCAGGCTGGCCGCCACCGCGGCGATGACCAGCCACGAGTAGCCGCCCTGCCAGGCCGCGGAGAACACCGCCCACTTGCCGATGAAGCCACCGGTCAGCGGGATGCCGGCGAAGCTCAGCATGAGCAGGGCGAAGATGCCCGCCAGCAGCGGGTTCTTGCGTCCCAGGCCTGCCCAGCTGGAGATGGCGTGGGCCTCTCCGGTGGAGTCGCGCACCATGGTGACGATGGCGAACGCCGCCACGGTCGCGAAGCCGTAGGCGATCAGGTAGAAGACGATCGAGCCGAAGCTGTTCACGCGTCCCTGCGCACCCGCGGTGGCGCCGACCACCGCGACCAGGATGAACCCGGCGTGCGAAATCGAGCTGTAGGCCAGCAGGCGCTTGATGTCGGTCTGGGTCAGCGCCACCACGACGCCGAGCGCCATGGTGAGCACCGCGACGACGGCCAGCAGCGGCTGCCAGCTCCACCGCTCGGCGCCGAGGGCGACGTAGAACACGCGGACGGTCGCACCGACCGCGGCGAGCTTCGTGCAGATCGCCATGAAGCCCGTCACCGGCGTGGGCGCGCCGACGTACACGTCCGGCACCCAGTTGTGGAACGGGACCGCGCCGATCTTGAACAGCAGCCCGATCGCCAGGAACGCCATGCCCGTGTACAGCAGGCCGCGCCCGTAGACCGGGTTCGCGATGGCGTCGTTGATCGCGCCGAGCTCGAACGAGCCGGAGAAGCCGTAGACCAGCGCGACGCCGAACAGGAAGAACGCGGAGCTGAGCGCCCCGAGCAGGAAGTACTTCAGCGCGGCCTCCTGGCTGAGCAGGCGGCGACGGCGCGCCATCCCGCTGAGCAGGTACAGCGGCAGCGACATGACCTCGAGGGCGATGAAGGCGGTGATCAGGTCGTTGGCGGCGACGAAGACCATCATCCCGGCGAGGGAGAACAGCGCGAGCGGGAAGACCTCGGTGTGCTCGTGGCGCGCGGTGGTGGCCTCGGCCTCGGCCGGGCTGCCCGGCACGGACGCCGCGGAGGCGGCGAACGCGGTGACCCCGTTGCCGAGGTCACGCTCGGCGAAGACCAGCAGGCTGAGCAGGCCGAACACCAGCAGGGACGCCCACATCAGGTAGCTCGGGCCGTCCAGGCTGATGGCACCCATGGCCATCAGGCCCAGGCTGTTGCGGGGCTGCGACCAGCTCAGCACCAGCAGCATGAACGCGGCGAGGATCGACAGCTCGAACAGCACGACCTGTGCGAGGAAGCGCCACACGCGGGGCACGAGGGCCTCGATCAGGATGCCGACGCAGGCGGCCAGGAGCACGACCAGGACGGGGCTCAGCTGCAGCCACTCGAAGGTGGGCGCGGTGATGGTCACTTGGCTTCCTCTCCCGGCTTCGGGTCCGTTACCCCGACGTGGCTCATGGTGGACTGCGCGACCGGCTCGATGACGGTGAGCGCCAGGTTCGGCAGGAAGCCGAGCAGCAGGATCAGCGCCAGGACGGGAGCGGCCACCCACTTCTCGCGGGCCGTCGCGTCACGGGTGAACGTGCGGGCGACGTCGTCGGTGACCGGGCCGGTCATGCTGCGCTGGTACATGCGCAGGATGTAGACCGCTGCCAGCACGGTGCCGAGGGCGGCGATCGCCGCCACCACCGGCTGCCGCGACCAGGTGCCGGCCAGCACCATGAACTCGGAGACGAAGCTCGACATGCCCGGCAGCGCCAGGCCCGACAGGCCCGCCATCAGGAACAGCCCGGTGAGCACCGGCGCGACCTTCTGGACACCACCGAAGTCGCTGACCAGCGCGGAGCCGCGACGGCTGATCAGGAACCCGATCACCAGGAACAGCGCCGCGGTCGAGAACCCGTGGTTGACCATGTAGAAGATCGAGCCGGAGATGCCGGTGCTGGTGAAGGTGTAGATGCCGAGCACTATGAACCCGAAGTGGCTGATCGAGGTGTAGGCCACCAGGCGCAGCAGGTTGTTGCTGCCGATGGCGGCGACCGCGCCGTAGATGATGCTGACCAGCGCGAGCACGACCATTGCCGGGGCCACCCACTGGCTCGCCTCGGGGAACAGCCACAGGCAGAACTTGATCATCCCGAAGGTGCCGATCTTGTCCAGGATGCCGACGAGCAGCACGGACGTGCCCGGCGTCGACTCCTCCGCCGCCGTCGGCAGCCAGGTGTGCACCGGCACCATCGGGGCCTTCACGATGAACGCGAACAGGAACCCGGCCATCAGCCACCGGCCGACCTCCGGGCTCAGCGTGAGCTGGGAGAGCTCGCCCAGAAGGTAGGTCGGGGAGCCCGTGAGGTCAGCGGAGACCGCGTACAGGCCCACCACGGACGCCAGCATGACCAGGCCGCCGGCGAGGCTGAACAGCAGGAACTTGACCGCGGCGTAGGAACGCCGCGCGCCGCCGAACCCGCCGATCAGGAAGTACATCGGGATCAGCGTCGCCTCGAAGAAGAGGTAGAACAGCAGGACGTCCTGGGCGAGGAAGACGAACAGCGAGAGGCTCTCCAGGGCGAGGACGAGGCCGAAGAACGCCTGCGGCGTCCAGCGTCCGCGGGTGCCCACCTTCCACTCCGCCAGCAGCACCACGGGCACGAGGATGACGGTGAGCAGCACCATCACCAGCGACATGCCGTCGAGCCCGACCGCCCACCAGGCGCCGAACGCCGGGATCCAGGGGGCCAGCTCGCCGAGGGTGGCGCCCCCGGCGTAGAGCACAGCCACGACCACGCCGACGACGGCGGTGAGCAGGGCGAACACCATGCCGACGCCGCGCGCGATCTGCTTCACCGGCAGGCACAGGACGGCGGCACCCACCAGCGGCACGAGACCGAGGAACGTGAGCCAGGGGAACGTCATGATCATCTCCTCCCTCAGCCCAGCTGGGTGAGGATCAGCACCGCGCCGACCAGCAGGACGCCGATCGTCATGGTGAGGGCGTACGCGCGGACCTGGCCGGTCTGCAGGCGCCGTGTGCGGGCGGACAGGCCCGAGAACACCGTGCCGATGCCGTCCGCGCCGACGTCGAGGACCCGGCTGTCGTTGGCCACCAGGCCGCGGGCGAGCACGAGCGTGGGCTGCACCACCAGGGCGTCGTTGATCGCGTCGCCGAACAGGTCGTTGCGCCCGGCGATCGTGATCGGGTTGCGGGAGGCGGGCGCGGTGTCGGGCACCGGCTTCGTCCCGAACAGCCACCACGCCAGGCCGACGCCGGCGGCGACGAGCAGCATGGTGAGCCAGCCGATCGGCGTGGGCAGCCACTCGACCTCGTGCGCGTGCGCGCCGGTCGCGGGCTCCAGCCACTCCTGGATCCAGCCGTTCATGACCACGCCGGCCACCACGCTGAAGAACGCGAGGATGACCAGCGGCACCGTCATCACCTTCGGCGACTCGTGCGGGTGGACGCCGTCACGCCAGCGCTTCTCGCCGAAGAAGGTCATCAGCATCAGGCGGGTCATGTAGAAGGCGGTCACGCCCGCGCCCAGGAGGGCGGCGACCCCGGCCACCGTGCTGACCTCGAAGGCCGCCTCGATGATGTGGTCCTTGGAGAAGTAGCCGGCCAGCGGCGGGATGCCGATGATCGCGAGGTACCCCATCGCGAAGGTCCAGAAGGTGACCCGGGTGACGTTCCACAGGGCGCCGTAGTGGCGCATGTTCACGTCGTCGTCCATGGCGTGCATCACCGAGCCGGCGCCGAGGAACATGTTGGCCTTGAAGAAGCCGTGGGTGAGCAGGTGGAAGATCGCGAAGGCGTAGCCGACCGGCCCCAGCCCGGCGGCGAGCATCATGTAGCCGATCTGGCTCATCGTCGAGCCGGCCAGCACCTTCTTGATGTCGTCCTTGCTCGTGCCGATCCAGGCGCCGACGAGCAGCGTCACGGTACCGACGAGCACGACGGCCGTGGTCGCGGCGGCGGACATCTCGAAGATCGCGTGGCTGCGGACCACGAGGTACACGCCAGCGGTCACCATCGTCGCGGCGTGGATCAGCGCCGACACCGGGGTCGGGCCCTCCATGGCGTCCAGGAGCCAGGCCTGGAGGGGCACCTGCGCGGACTTGCCGCAGGCGCCGAGGAGCAGCAGCAGACCCATCGTCGTGGACCAGAACGGGTCGAGCTTCGCCGCACCCTCGTTGACCGCGACGAAGGCGGAGCTGCCGAACAGTGCCAGCATGCTCATCACGGCCATCGTCATGCCGAGGTCGCCGACGCGGTTCATCACGAAGGCCTTCTTCGCCGCGGCGGCCGCGGACGGCTTGTGCTGCCAGAAGCCGATCAGCAGGTAGGACGCCAGGCCGACGCCCTCCCAGCCGACGAACAGCACCAGGTAGTTGTCGGCGAGCACCAGGATCAGCATCGCCGCGATGAACAGGTTGAGGTAGGCGAAGAAGCGCCGGCGGCGCTCGTCGTGGGCCATGTAGCCCACCGAGTAGATGTGGATCAGCGAGCCGACGCCGGTGATCAGCAGGGCGAAGAGGATCGACAGCTGGTCGACCAGCAGGCCCGCCTGCACCTTCCACATGCCGGTGGTGATCCAGTCGAAGAGCGGGACGGTGACCGCGCGGGCCTCCGGCCCGGCCAGCAACTGGTGGGCGAACAGGCAGCTCGCCAGGCTGAACGACACCAGCACGGCCCCGACGGCGAGCCAGTGGCCCACCCGGTCGAGGATCCGTCCGCCGATGAGGAGGAACGCGGCGACCACGGCCGGCACGGCGATCATCAGCCACGCGTAGCTGAACATGCCGGTCGCGGGAACCAGGGTTTCCAGGGTGATCATCTGAGTGCGCCCCTCACAGCTTCAGCAGGTTCGCCGCGTCCACAGAGGTGGAGCGCCGGGTGCGGTAGATGGTGATGATGATGCTCAGGCCGACCACGACCTCCGCCGCGGCGACCACCATCACGAAGAAGGTGGCGACCTGGCCGTCGAGCCCGCCGCGTGCCAGCGCGAAGGCGACCATGACGAGGTTCGCGGCGTTCAGCATCAGCTCGACCGACATGAAGGCCACCAGCGCGTTGCGCCGGATCATCACCCCGATGGTCCCGATCGTGAACAGGATCGCGGCCAGGTACAGGTAGTTGTCTGGGCTCACTGGTCGTCCTCCTCGGCACGGGGACCCTCGATGGCTTCGAAGGCTTCAGCGGTGGTGCGGCTCAGGGCGGGGGCGTCCAGGATCACGCCGCGGCTGGCGAGCGCCGCAGAGACCGACGCCTCGCTCACCGTGCCGTCGGGCAGCAGGGCAGGGGTCGCGATCCCGTTGTGGCGGGCGAGGACGCCGGAGTTCGGCAGCGAGCCCGGGTGTGCCCCGGACGCCGCGTAGTCGCGCAGGCGCTTCTCCGCGAGGTCGCGCTGGGTCACCTTCGGCCGGGTGCGGGCGTGCTGGCCCAGCACCATGGCACCGACCGCTGCCGTGATCAGCAGGGCGGACGTGAGCTCGAAGGCGAACACGTAGCGACCGAAGATCAGGGCGGCCAGCGACTCGACGTTGCCGCCGTGCGCGGCGTTGGCCTGGTCGAGCCCGACCTGGGGGCCGCCGGCGAGCGCCCCGCCGATCCCGAAGACGATCAGCCCGAGCATGCCGGCGCCGGCCAGCCAGGCGGCGACCTTCTGGCCCTTCAGCGTCTCGACCACCGAGTCCGGGGTGTCGACGCCGACCAGCATCAGGACGAACAGGAACAGCATCATGATCGCGCCGGTGTAGACGATGATCTGCACGAACGTCAGGAACATCGCGTTCAGCGAGGCGTAGAGCACGGCCAGGTTCACCATCACGAACGCCATGCTCAGCGCGGCGTACACGGCCTTGCGGAAGAACAGCAGGCCGAGCGCGCCGAGCACCATCAGCGGCGCGACGATCCAGAAGGTGACCTCCTGGCCGGTGACGAGCGGGATCATCGGGTGCCTCCAGCGGAGTCGCCGACCACGGGGGTGCGGTTGTCTGGCTTGCCGGTCGCCGGCAGGCCGAGGAAGTAGGCCTTCTCGTCCTCGCCCAGACGGCGCGGGTGCGGCGGCTCCTCCATGCCCGGCAGGAGCGGGGCGAGCAGGCGGTCCTTGGTGTAGATCATCTTCTCCCTGCTGGTGTCGGCCAGCTTGAAGTCGTTGGTCATCGTGAGCGCCCGCGTCGGGCACGCCTCGATGCACAGGCCGCACAGGATGCAGCGCAGGTAGTTGATCTGGTACACCCGGCCGTACCGCTCACCCGGGCTGTAGCGGGCGTCCTCGGTGTTGTCCGCACCCTCGACGTAGATCGCGTCCGCGGGGCAGGCCCACGCGCACAGCTCGCAGCCGACGCACTTCTCCAGCCCGTCCGGCCAGCGGTTCAGCTGGTGCCGGCCGTGGAAGCGCGGGGCGGTGATCTTCTCCTTGCCCTTCTCCGGGTAGCCCTGGGTGAAGGTCTTGCGGAACATCGTCCTGAAGGTGACGCCGAAGCCGGCCCACGGGTCGAAGATGCCCATTACTGCTCCTCTCCGGCGGGACGCTCCGGTTCTGCGGTGGACGGGACCACGCCGGTGAGCTCCGGGAGCACCTGGCCCGGCATCGGCGGGACGGGGTAGCCGCCCGCGAAGGCGTCGAACGGCCCGTCGTCCTCCTCCTCGGGGACGGGCTCTGGCTTCTCCCCGATCAGCAGGACGGCGACGATCACCAGGGCGACGGCGATGATCACGCCCCACAGGATCGGGCCCTGCTGGAGGAGGTTCTCCTGCCGCAGCGCCTGGAAGGTCGCGATCACGATGATCCACGCCAGGGCGACCGGGATCAGGCCCTTCCAGCCCAGCTTCATGAACTGGTCGTAGCGGAACCGCGGAAGCGTGCCGCGCAGCCAGACGAACATCGAAATGAACAGCTGCACCTTGATCACGAACCAGATCGGGCCGAGCCAGGGGTTGTTCAGCGGTTCGATCGCGTTCAGCGGCCAGATCGGCAGGTAGCCGCCCATGAACAGCGTGGTGGCGATCGCAGAGACCGTGGCCATGTTGATGTACTCGGCCAGGAAGTAGACCGCGTACCGGAAGCCGGAGTACTCGGTGATGTAGCCGGAGACCAGCTCTGACTCCGCCTCGGGGAGGTCGAACGGCGCGCGGTTGGTCTCGCCGACCATCGAGATCACGTAGATCACGAAGGACGGCAGGAGCAGCAGCCAGTACCAGGTCTGGAGCTTGATGTCGACGCCGAACGGCAGCAGCGGCGTCCGCTGGGCCTCGACGATCTGGTGGGTGGACATCGAGCCGGCGTAGAGGAAGACCGACACCAGGGCCAGGCCCATCGCGATCTCGTAGGAGATCATCTGCGCGCTGGAGCGCAGGCCGCCGAGCAGCGAGTACGGGGAGTTGGACGACCACCCGGCCAGCACGAAGCCGTAGATGCCGACCGAGGTCACCGCCAGCAGCACGAGCACGCCGACCGGCAGGTCGGTGAGCTGGAGGTAGGTCTTGACGCCGAACATCTCGACCTCACCGCCGAACGGGATGACAGCCCAGGCCGTGAAGGCGGCGGTGCCGGCGATCATCGGGGCGAGGGTGAACAGCACCCGGTCGACCATGGAGGGCATGAAGTCCTCCTTGATCAGGAGCTTCATGCCGTCGGCGAGCGCCTGTCCCAGGCCCAGGGGGCCGTTCATGATGGGGCCCAGGCGATGCTGCATCTTGCCGACGAGGCGCCGCTCGTACCAGACGTTGAAGATCGTCCAGACCAGCAGGACGACGAACAGGACGACGACCTTGATCAGGACCAGCCACCACGGATCGTTCATTCCGCGCCTCCCACGCTCAGCGTCACCTCGTCACCGAAGACCACGCCCAGTTCGCCGAGCGGGGTGCCGGGCGAGTTCTGCGGCACCCACACGGTGCCCTCGGCCATGCCCGGGGTGACCGCGACCGGGAGGCTGTACCAGCCCGAGCCGCCGCTCACCGCCACCTGGTCGCCGTCCACGACGCCCAGCGCGGTGGCCAGCGCCGGGCTCACCCGGGCCAGCGACGGCTTCGCCGTGGCCGCGAGGGCCTCCTCGTTGTCCTGGCCGCGCCCGCCGTCGATCAGCTGGCGCCAGGTGGCCAGGCGGACGGTCGCCTCGCCATCGGTGACCCTGGCCGGCTTCGCGGGCTTCGCCGCGGCCTTGCGCGCGGGCTTCTTCTGCGCGGCCGTGGCCGCCGGCCACGTGCCCAGCTCGGTCAGCTCCGTGAGCGCCTGCTGCGCGGTGCGAACGCCCAGCGGCGTGCCCAGCGCGTCGGCCAGCGCCGCGAGCACGCGAAGGTCGGTCATCGGCGTGTTCGGCTGCCGGATCACGGTGTTCACCCGTCCCGGACGGTGCTCCCAGTTCAGGAAGGTACCGGCGTGCTCCTCGATCAGCGCGACCGGGAAGACCACGTCGGCCCGCTCGGTGACCTCGGACAGCCGGTTCTCCAGGCTGACCACGAAACCGGCCTCCTCCAGCCCGGCGCGGGCGGCGGCGGCATCGGCGAAGTCGGCCGGCTCCACGCCCGCGACGACCAGCGCCTTCAGCTCACCGGACGCGGCCGCGGCGAGCATCGCCGCAGCCTCCAGCCCGTCGCCGGTGGGCAGGCCCTCCACCTCCCAGGCAGCGGCGAGGTCGACCCGCGCGGCGCTGTCGGCCAGCGGACGGCCACCGGGCAGCAGCCCGGGCAGGCACCCCGCCTCGACCGCACCCCGGTCGCCCGCGCGACGCGGCACCCAGGCCAGCCGCGCGCCGGTTGCGTCCGCGACCTCTGCCGCGGCGGCCAGCGCGCCGGGGGCGAGCGCCGCACGCTCCCCCACCAGCAGGACGTCGCCGGCCGCGAGGTCCAGCGCGCGCAGGGCAGCGGCCTCCTCGCCCGGCACCGTCGCCACCACGGTGGCGTTCAGCTTGGCGTTGCCGTTGCTGGCGAACGGGGCGATCGCGGTGACCTTCAGGCCCTTCTTGCGCACGGCCTTGCGGAGCCGGAGGAACACCAGCGGCGACTCCTCCTCCGGCTCGAAGCCCACGAGCACCACGTGCGACGCGGCCTCCAGGTCGGCGTAGGTGACCGCATCGGCGAGGGTGCGGCCCGCCACGCGGGTGGCCAGGAACTGCGCCTCGTCCACGCCCCCGGGGCGGGAACGGAAGTCGATGCTGTTCGTGCCGAGCACGACGCGGGCGAACTTGCTGTAGCCGTAGGCGTCCTCGAGCGTGAGGCGCCCGCCGGTCAGCACGCCGACGCTGCTGCCGGCCGCGGCCAGCCCGGCGACGGCGGCGTCGATCGCCTCGGGCCAGGAGGCCACGCGCAGCGCGCCGTCCTCGCGGATCAGCGGCCGGGTGAGCCGGTCGTCGCCACGGGCGGAGACGAAGGCGAAGCGGCCCTTGTCACAGTTCCACTCCTCGTTCACCTCCGCGAACTCGCCGGCGAGCCGGCGCTTCACCTGGAAGTGCCGCTGGTCGGTGCGCAGCCGGCACCCGCTCGCGCAGTGCTCGCAGGTGACATCGGTGCTGACCAGGTCGAACGGGCGGCTCTGGAACCGGTACGACGCCGAGGTGAGGGCGCCGACGGGGCAGATCTGCACCACGTTGCCGGAGAAGTAGGAGTCGTAGGGGTGGTCGGCGTAGCGGCCCACCTGCTGGAGGGCGCCGCGCTCGACCAGGGCGATGAACGGGTCACCGGAGATCTGCTCGGAGAACCGGGTGCAGCGCGCGCAGAGCACGCAGCGCTCGCGGTCGAGGAGGATCTGCGCGGAGATCGGGACCGGCTTGGGGAACGTCCGCTTCACGCCCTCGTAGCGGGACTCGCCGCGCCCGTTGGACAGCGCCTGGTTCTGCAGCGGGCACTCCCCGCCCTTGTCGCAGATCGGGCAGTCGAGCGGGTGGTTGATCAGCAGGAACTCCAGCATGCCGGTCTGGGCCTTGGCCGCGACCGGCGAGGTGAGCTGGGTCCTGATCTGCATACCGGGCGCGCACTCCAGGGTGCAGGACGCCTGCGGCTTGGGCATGCCCCGGCCGTTGCCCATGTCGGGCACCTCGACCATGCACTGCCGGCACGCGCCGACGGGGTCGAGCAGCGGGTGGTCGCAGAACCGCGGGATCGCGATCCCGATCATCTCCGCGGCGCGGATGGCCAGCGTGCCCTTCGGCACCTGCACCTCGGTGCCGTCGATGGTGACGGTGATGGTCTCCACCGGCGCCACCGGGCCGGTGGGCTTCGTGACCACGCTCATGCGTGCACCTCAACCTTCTCCTGCACCTCGAACAGGGCGCTGCGGCCGTACGGGAAGAGCTCCCAGGCGGGCGTGGCGCGGCCGGCCTCGAACTCGGAACGGAAGTGCCGCACCGCGCTGGTGACGCAGGCGACCGCCCCGTCCGCGAGCGCGCAGAACGACTTGCCGCCCATGTTGTCGCAGATGTCGAGGAGCTTCTCCACGTCCCCGTCCTGCGCGGTCCCGGCCTCGAAGCTCTTCAGCAGCTGCACCAGCCACCAGTTGCCCTCGCGGCAGGGCGTGCACTTGCCGCAGGACTCGTGCTTGTAGAACTCCACCCACCGCAGCGTCGTGCGCACCACGGAGGTGGTCTCGTCGAACACCTGGAGGGCCTTGGTGCCCAGCATCGACCCGACGCCGCCCATGCCCTCGTAGTCCAGCGGCACGTCGAGGTGCTCGGCGGTGAGGATCGGGGTGGACGAGCCGCCCGGCGTCCAGAACTTCAGCTCGTGACCGTCCCTGATGCCGCCGGACAGCTCGAGCAACTGCCGCAGCGTGATGCCCAGCGGCGCCTCGAACTGGCCGGGACGCTTCACGTGCCCCGACAGCGAGTACAGGGTCATGCCCTTGGACTTCTCGGTGCCCATCGAGCCGAACCACGCCGACCCGTTCTTCACGATCGACGGGACGCTGGAGATCGACTCCACGTTGTTGATCACCGTCGGCGACGCGTACAGGCCCGCCACCGCGGGGAACGGCGGACGCAGCCGCGGCTGGCCGCGGCGACCCTCGAGCGAGTCGAGCAGGGCCGTCTCCTCGCCGCAGATGTAGGCGCCGGCGCCGGCGTGCACGATGATGTCGAGGTCGTACCCGGAGCCGAGGATGTCCTTGCCGAGGTAGCCCTTGTCGTAGGCCTCTGCGACCGCCTGCTGCATGCGCCGGATGACGTGCAGCACCTCACCCCGGATGTACACGAACGCGGTGTGGCAGTCGATCGCGTAGGAGGCGATGATCATGCCCTCCACCAGCGTGTGCGGGCTGGCCAGCAGCAGCGGCATGTCCTTGCAGGTGCCCGGCTCGGACTCGTCGGCGTTCACGACGAGGTACTTCGGGTTCGGGTTGTCCTTCGGCACGAAGCTCCACTTCATGCCGGTCGGGAAGCCCGCGCCGCCGCGCCCGCGCAGGCCGGAGTCCTTCACCAGGTCTGTGACCTCGGACGGGGTCATCTTCAGCGCGGTGGCGACGGCCTCGTAGCCGCCGGCCTTCCGGTAGGCCTCGAGCGTCCAGGACTTCTCGGTTCCCCAGTTCGCCGAGAGGACGGGAGTCAGCGTGTCAGTCACTTCGCATCCTCCGGCTTCGGCGCGGCCCAGGAGTTGGCGTCCGCGATCGTCTTGCCCAGCAGGGACGCCTCGCCCGCGCTCGGGCCCTCGTCCGCGCGGCCGTCCGGGAACCCGGCGAGCACGCGCTCGGCCTCGCGCCAGCTGGTGATCGTCGCGCCGCGGGTCGAGCGGACCTCCTTGCCGGCGGCCAGGTCGTCGAGCAGGGCGTCGGCCTTCTGCGGGGTCATGTTGTCCATGAACTCCCAGTTGACCATCATCACCGGGGCGAAGTCGCAGGCCGCGTTGCACTCGACCCGCTCCAGGCTGAACCGGCCGTCGGCCGTGGTCTCGTCCGGGCCGATGCCCAGCTTCTCCGAGACCCGGTCCAGCAGGGCGTCCCCGCCCATCACCGCGCACAGGGCCGTGGTGCAGACCCCCACGTGGTGGGTGCCGCCCGGACGGCGCCGGTACATCGTGTAGAAGGTGGCGACACCGGACACCTGCGCCGTGGTGATGCCGAGCACGTCCGCGCAGGCCTGGATGCCGGCCGGGGAGATCCGGCCGTCGACGCTCTGCACCAGGTGCAGCATCGGCAGCAGCGCCGAGCGCGGCTGCGGGTACCGCCCGGCGAGCTCGCGCAGCTCCGCCATCGTGGTCTCGTCGATGCTCGTCGAGGTGTCGGTCATGTCCACCTCGCCCGAATCCGGGAAGAAGGACTGGAACTCGTGGCCGCTCATCGGTCGACGCCTCCCATCACGGGGTCGAGGGAGCCGATGGCCACCACGACGTCGGCGATCATGCCGCCCTCGCACTGGATCGGCACGGACTGGAGGTGGTTGAACCCGGGGTCGCGCATGTGGACGCGGAACGGCCGGGTGCCGCCGTCGGACACGACGTGGCAGGCCA
>JAIUOT010000022.1 GCA_020161015.1 Actinomycetota bacterium
CCTTCACCACCAACCAGCAACGACGTGACGCGCTTGCCCCCTGGCTCGAGCAGTACAACACTCAACGCCGTCACACCGCACTCGGAGGCCAACCCCCGATCAGCCGACTGTCACCAACCTGATGGCCGAGTACACCTAGCCCGGCGGCGGCCGCCATCGGTGTGCACCGTTTCTGACCGTGTTCGGTTCATAACGGTGCGCGCCGTCTCGGTCGTGCGGGCCGGGCGACGCGAGACCCGCGGCGTTCACTCCGGGCGCCGTGCCCCCGGCAGGAGGCCGGCGGCGGCCGCCGCGGCCTCCGCCGCGGCCATCACCGCGCGCTCGGGGCGTCCGGTCGCCCGGGCGGCCGCCGCCACGTCGTCGAACTCGGGGGTGGCGGTGGCGATGCGTCCCCCGGCCAGGCCCAGCTTGATGCGGACGGGCTGGCCGAGCACGCTGAGCTGCCGCCACTCCCGCTCCAGGGGACGCTTGGTCGTGGGGGTCTCCCGCAGCCCGAGAGTGGGCACCAGCTCGTAGACGAGGCGTCCCAGCGGCCCGGCGAGCGCGGGCCGGCAGAGCACCTCGAGGGTGTGCGCGGGCCGTCCCTTCTTCATCAGGATCGGCGTGAGCCAGGCGTCGTCCGCGCCGGCCTCGAGCAGGGCGGCGAGCACGCCCGGCCACAACCGGGGGTCCAGGTCGTCGACGTTCGCGGCCAGCAGCGTCGCGGCCTGCGCGGAGGGCCCGTCCCCGGTGAACTCGCCGAGGACCACCCGCACCACGTTGGGGCGGCCGGGGTCGTCCCGCGTCCCTGCGCCGACGCCGACGGCCCGGACGACGCCCGCCGGCAGCTCCGCCCGGGGCGTGGCCAGGGCGGACACCAGCGCCATGCCGGTCGGGGTCGTCAGCTCCCCGCGTCCGCCGGCGACGACGGGCCAGCCGGTGGCGAGCTCCAGCACCGCGGGCACAGGGACGGGGATCTGCCCGTGCGCGGCGCGCACCGTCCCGCTGCCGAGGGCGACCGTCCCGCAGCTGAGCCCTGCGAGCCCGAGGTCATCGACGGCGGCGCAGACCCCGACGATGTCGGCGATGGAGTCCCAGGCCCCGACCTCGTGGAAGTGCACCTCCTCCGGGTCGATGCCGTGCGCGCGTGCCTCGGCGGCCGCGAGCGCGCCGAACACGGCCAGCGCGGAGGCACGCACCGGCTCGGGCAGGTCGGCGTCCGCGAGCATCGAGCGGATGGTCGACCAGTGGCGGTGGTGCTGGTCCTCGACGAGCACGACCACGTCCAGCTTGGCGGCGCGCAGGCCGGCGCGCCGGACCTCGCTGAGCTCCAGCCGGACCGTGTCGGGCAGCACGGCCTCGACGGCGGCGACCACCGCCTCCAGGCGCGCCCCGGCGTCCAGAAGGGCGGCGAGCAGCATGTCGCCGGCCAGGCCGTTGCCGGCGTCGATCCATGCTGAGAGGCTGGTACCGAGCGGGTTCTTCTGGCTGGTCACGGTGTGATCGTAGGTCGGTCGGTGGCCGGCGGAGGTGCCGGCGAGGAAACAGGTGGCAACGAATGTCGGCCGGATCAGGGCCGTCCTTACAGTCAAGCCAACCTCGCACGGACAGTGCCTGACTCGAAGGATCTTCAATGACGACGACCGCTACCTCACCCAGCCACCTGGGCGCACTGGAGAAGCAGCCGGCGACCGCCATCGCAGGCTACGGCCTGGGCGACTTCGCAATGAACCTGGCCTTCTCCATGACGACCTCGTTCCTGCTCTACTACCTCACCGATGTCGCCGGCCTGACCGCCGCCGCCGTGGGCACGATGTTCCTGGTCGTCCGGCTGTGGGACGCCTTCACCGACCTCTTCGCCGGGCGCATGGTCGACAAGACCATGACCCGGTTCGGCAAGTTCCGCCCGTTCATCCTCTGGTTCGCGGTGCCGGTGCTGTTCCTCAGCTTCCTGAACTTCAACGTCCCGAGCGAGGGCGTGAAGTGGCTCGGCGTGTTCGAGTGGCAGCTCGATGACGCGGGCAAGCTGCTCTACGCCTACCTGGCCTACGCGATCCTCGGGCTGGTCTACTCGCTGATCAACATCCCCTACGGCTCGCTGGCCTCGGCGATGACCCAGTCGGTGAATGAGCGCGCCAAGCTCGTCGCGTCCCGTGCCTTCGGCTCGGCCATCGGCGGCGTCTTCCTCGCCTACGTGGTGGCCCCCCAGATCTCGGCGCTCCAGAAGACCGCGCCGAAGCTGGCCGCGGACGCCGACGCGGCGGCGAAGGCCGCCTACGAGGCCGCGAAGATCGTGTACCGGCAGAACGTCCAGAACGTGTTCACCACCACCACGCTGCTGTTCATCCTGATCGGCTCGGTGGCCTACTTCCTGACCTTCCTGTGGTGCCGTGAGGCCGTCGTCCGCACCACCCCGAAGGTGAGCATCAAGGAGACCTTCGAGACGCTGCGGCACAACAAGCCGCTGGCCTACCTGTGCGCCGCGAGCTTCTTCTACCTGATCGGGCTGTTCGCCGTGGGCGGCTCGACCGCCTACTACGCCCGCTACGTCCTGGGTGATATCGGGCAGACCGCCAACATGGTCCTGGTGAACTCCGGCATCGCGCTGCTGATCACCCCGGTCATCCCGTGGATCATCAAGAAGCTCGGCAAGAAGAACGTCTTCCAGTGGTGCGGCATCTTCACGATCATCGGCGGCGTCGCGCTGGCCTTCGTCCCCACCGGCGCGATCGCCCTGGCCCTGGTCTTCCTGGCCGTGAAGGGCATCGGCGCCTCGCTGATCAACACCGTGATGTTCGGCCTCGAGGCCGACACCGTGGAGTACGGCGAGTGGAAGTCCGGCAAGCGGTCCGAGGGTGCGACCTACGCGATCTTCTCCTTCACCCGCAAGGTCACCCAGTCGATCGGTGGCGCCGTCGGCGCCTGGGCCCTGGCCATCGGCGGGTACCTGTCGGCGTCCGCCAGCAACCCGAACCCCGTCCAGCCGGAGTCGGCGATCTTCGCGATCAAGTTCACGATCGGCATCCTGCCCGCCATCTGCGCGGCGATCGCGATGCTGATCTTCTGGAAGTACCCGCTCACCGACAAGCTGTTCGGCAGCATCCGCGACGAGAACGAGGCCCGCAAGATCGCCCTCGCCGCCGAGTCGGTGCAGAGCGACTGAAGGCTCCCCTCCGCGCGGTAGCCGGGCGTCCCGCCCGTTCCTGCCCCCGATTGCCACTCGTGCCCCCGGAATTCCGGGGGCACGAGTGGCAATCGGGGGCGAACGCGGATGGTGGGGCGGCCCGGAGGTGGGGGGCGGCCCGGAGGTGGGGGGCGGCCCGGAGGTGGGGGGCGGCCCGGAGGTGGGCGGGGTCAGGCGGCGGGGGTGCAGCCGCACGATCGCCGAGTGACCAGCCGGGTCTCGTGCCGGTGCGACCGCCCGGTGGGGGCGAGCAGTTCGGCCACGGCGTCCTCGGCCATCGCGGCGAGCGGGACGTTGACGGTGGTCAGAGCGGGGACGGTGTAGGCCGCCTCCGGTGAACCGTCGAAGGAGGCCAGCGCCAGGTCGTCCGGGATGGACCGTCCCGTGCCCTGGAGGCCGGAGACGAGTCCGATCGCCTGCTGGTCGGAGGAGGTGAAGACCGCGGTCGCTGCGGGGTGCCGGGTGGCCAGCAGCCGGGCCGCGTCCGCACCGCCGGCCGCTGACCAGTGCACCCGGACGAGGTGCTCCGTGGTCAGGCCCGCATCCTCCAGGGCGTCCCGCCAGCCCTGCTCACGACCATCGGGGGGCTCGTCGCCGCGCTCGGGGTGGTCCGAGCCGATCACCAGTGCGACGCGGCGGTGGCCGTGCACCTCCACCAGGTGGCGTACGGCCGAGCGCGCCCCACCCCGGTAGTCCGGCCAGATCGCGGTGCCTTCGGACGGCGTGGCGAGGCTCAGGCGCACCAGCGGAACCCGGCCGCGGGCGACGACGGCCAGGGCTGCCGGTTCGGGAAGGCTCGCGGTGATGATGCCGGCGGCCTGGTGGCCGGCCAGCGATTCGAAGAGCTGCTCCAGCGCACCGGTGGCACCCTGCGCGAGCACCAGGTTGACCCCGTGCGCGCGGGCCGCCGTCTCGGCGGCCTGGGCGAGCGCGGCGAAGTAGGGGTTGCGGATGTCGGGGACGACGAGCCCGATCAGGTCCGAGCGTCCGGTGATCAGCGTGCGCGCCGCGGCGTTGGGCCGGTAGCCGAGCTTGTCGATTGCATCCAGCACCCGGGCACGGGTGGCGTCCGCAACCGGCCGGGGGCCGTTGTTGACCACGTAGCTGACCACGGCGGAACTCACGCCGGCAAGGCGCGCGACGTCGTTGCGGGTCACCGCCCGCTGCGGGGACTCGCTCCCGGCCATCGCGCGCTCCCTTCCTCGCCCTCCCACAGGCTAGGGGAGAGCGGGGCGGGCCCGGTGCACCGCGGTCGGTCAGTCCACGGACTCGGCCAGGTACAACACGACGTGGTCGGGGTTCACCGGCGCCTCGATCAGGCCCGCAGCGGCGAGCGCCGCCCCGGTCAGCACCACGCCCGCGTGCTCCCCGGACGGCCGCAGGCGGGGCGGGCGCCCCGTGGACAGGTCGTCCAGTTCGGTGCTCAGGTCGCGCTCGACGCCCCACCAGCGCGGTGGGTGGATGCCGGAGGGAGCCCGGCCCACGAGCACCGGCGACACCCGATAGCGCCGCGACGGGTCGAGTCCGGGCAGCCGCAGCCGTCCGCGCGAGGCGGTGGCCGGGGCCTCCATCGACGCGAAGGAGTAGATCGCGCGCGACCGGTCCGGGGCGACGACCCCGGAGGCCAGCAGGCTCTCGTCCGGGTCGTCGATCCGCACCAGGTCGCCGCCGAGCAGGAGCTCCCGGTGCGCCTTGTAGAACGCGATCCACTCGGCGAGCTCCGCGAGGTCCTCCGCGCTCGCCCCGCGCAGGTCCCATTCGATGCCCAGGTGGCCGAACACCGCCGTCGCGGCCCGGAAGTTGAGGTCGTGGCTGCGCCCGGTGGTGTGCGAGGTGCCGGACGCGATGTGCGAGCCCATCATCTCCGGCGGCACCAGCTGGGTCGTCCAGCGCAGCATCTGCTGGCGCTCGTGGGGATCGATGCAGTCCGACACCCACACCCGGTCGGTGCGCTCCAGCACCCCCAGGTCGACGCGCGCGCCGCCGGAGGAACACGACTCGATCTCCAGGCCCGGGTGCGCCGCCCGCAGGTCGTCCATCAGTCGGTAGGTGGCGAGGGTCTGGGCGTGCACGCCCGGACGCCCTCCGGGACGGGTCCCGGCCTCGATCAGGTCGCGGTTGTGGTCCCATTTGATGTAGTCGATGTCGTACTCGTCGAGGATCGCCAGCAGGGCGTCCCTGACGTGCGCGTAGCACTCCTCGATGCCGAGGTTGAGCACCTGCTGGTGCCGGGACTCCACCGGCGTGCGGTCGCCGGGGGCCATCACCCAGTCGGGGTGTGCCCGGGCGAGGTCCGAGTCGAGGTTCACCATCTCCGGCTCGAACCACAGCCCGAACTGCATGCCCAGCGCCTTCACCTCGTTGACTAGGGGGTGCAGGCCCTGCGGCCACACGTCCGCCGACACGGTCCAGTCGCCGAGTCCGGAGTGGTCGTCGCGGCGTGAGCCGAACCAGCCGTCGTCCAGGACGTACCGCTCCACACCGACGGCCGCCGCGGTCCGCGCCAGGTCGAGCAGCGGTTCCAGGGAATGGTCGAAGTAGACCGCCTCCCAGACGTTGATCGTCACCGGGCGATGGGCGGACGGGTGCTGCGGCCGTGCGCGCAGGAATCGGTGGAACCGGCGGGCGACCTCGTCCAGGCCGGCCCCGTAGGACCCGTACAGCCACGGCGTGGTGTACGACTCGCCCGGTCCGAGCGCGAGCTCGCCGGGGAGCAGGAGCTCCCCGCCGCCCAGCACCCGCTCACCGCTGAACAGCCGTTCGGCGTAGTGGGTGTGGTTGCCGCTCCAGCCGGTGTGGACGCCCCAGACCTCGCCGCCGCCGAAGCCGAAGCCGCGCGTGCCGGCGTGGAGGACGGTCGCCGCGTCCGCGCCGGTGCGCCCCTTGCGGCCCTCGCGAAGATGCGTCCCGACCGTGAAGGCCCGACGCTGTGGCACCCGCTCCCTGCCCCAGCGCCCGGCCAGGTCGAGCAGCTCGTCCGCGACCGACGGCACGGGGTAGGCCAGCACGAGGTCGTCGAGCTGGTAGGCGTCGGTCCCCGTGTTGGTGAGGCGCGCGCGGGTGCGCAGCAGCCCGGATGGCGCGAGCTCGATCCGGAGGGTCAGCTCGAGGCCCGCGGAGGGGTCGGCGGCGGCCACGGTGACGGCGGCCGCGCCGAGGGTCACCAGTCCGGTCGCGGTGGCGGAGGCGTCGACCGGGACCCCGTCCACCAGGAGCCCGGTGGTGGTGAACCGCGGTGACCAGTCGCGGCCGGCCCTCGAGCCGCTCAGGCCGGGGCGTCCCACCCAGCCGGTGTGGTGCTCGGGCAGCAGCGCAACGCGGACGGGCTCGTCGACGTGGTTGGGCACGATCGGCCGGACGCCGCCCAGCGCCAGGGCGGCCACGTCGGCGGCGTCGAGGTCGCCGAGGTCCGCGCCCCAGTGCAGGATCTCGGGCAGGCGCCCGTGGCTGAGGTCGAGGACGACGCCGACGCCGCCGGCTCGCAGGGTCACGTGGGCATTGATCGTGGTCATCGGGGCTCCTCGCCGGGGTGGGGGTCGCGGGTGAGCACGTGCACCCGGGGTTGTTGGATAGCCGCCGGCTCGCACCCGCAGGAGCTGCGCCGGACGAGTTCTGTGGTGAGCTGGACGTGCGTGCCGCGCGCGCGGTCGGGGGCGTCGAGCAGGCTGATGGCCGCGGCGGCGAGTCCCTCGAGAGGCTGCCGGGCGACCGTCAGGGGCGGCCAGCAGAACTCCGACTCGCGGGTGCCGTCGAAGGAGACCACCGCCACGTCCTCGGGGATGCGCATGCCCCGCTCGTGGAGGGCGCGCACCAGGCCGATCGCCTGGAGGTCGTTGCTGGCGAAGACCGCGTCCAGACCGGGATCCTCCACCAGCAGTGCGGCGCCCCCGGCGTAGCCGCCCTCCCGGGTGAACGGGACGCGGACGAGCGCGCCATCGGCGAGGCCGGCGGCGCGGAGTGCCCGCCGCCACCCCTGCTCGCGGGGGTCCGGGTCGCCGAAGCCGCCGTCGCCGACGATCATCCCGATACGGCGGCGTCCGTGGTCGATCAGGTGGCCGACGAGCATCTCGGCGGCCCCGGCCGCGTCCGAACCAACCGTGCGGCGACCCGGCAGCGGGCCGGGGCAGTCGATCAGGACGGTCGGGATGTCGGCGAGCCGGAAGGCGCGGCTGCGCTCGAGCCTGGCGAAGGAGCTGGCGAACAGCAGCCCGTCGATCTGCCGGGAGACGAGCTCGTCGACGATCTCCTCCTCTGCGCGGGAGTCCTGGTTCGTATCGGCGATCAGGATGCGCTTGCCCAGGCCGGCGGCCACCTTCACCAGTTCGGCGGTGTACTCGGCGAAGTAGGGGTTGAGACTGTCGGCGACGATCAGTCCGAGGGTCTCGGTGGTGCCGCGCCGCAGCGCCCGGGCGCTCGCGTTGGGCCGGTAGCCGAGCAGGTCCATGGCCTCGCGTACCCGTTCCGCGGTCGCCGCCGCGACCGGACGGGGGCCGTTGTTGACCACGTAGCTCACCACCGCGGTGCTCACACCGGCCAGGCGGGCGACGTCGGCGCGCGTGGCGGGGGTGCGCCGCGGCGCCGGCGCCGTTGTCGCCCCCGGGGCGGGCGCGCGGTCGGTCACCTGCTGCGTTGCCACGTCGCTCCTTCGTGTGGGATGGCGTGAATCTACACCAATAGATCACCAGCGTGCACCGCTGGCAGGGCTTTGGCAAGCGTTATCGGTTTGTTGCTCGAAACTATTGCGCTACCGACTCTACACGTGTAGCTTGCTCGACATCGCCGCTCCAGACCTGCAATTCGGCAGGCGAGAGGTCCCAACGAAGGGAGTCGTGATGAGTGCGAGTACAGCCGAGCGGGCCACCCGTCCGTCGCGCAGGACAACGCCGGTGAGCAGGGCACCCGGTGGGCGCAGTGAACTGAGGACCGCTCTGGTGTTCATCGCCCCGGCGCTGCTCGGGTTCGTGGTCTTCTACCTCTACCCGACCATCCGCGGCTTCTACTTCAGCATGACGCAGTACAACATCCTGGGCACGCCGAAGTGGATCGGGTTCGACAACTTCGCCAGGATCGGCAAGGACCCGCTGTTCTGGAACGCGCTCTGGGTGACGATCGAGTACGTCGCCCTGAACATCGGCTTCCAGACGGTGATCGCCCTGGTGCTGGCCGTGTTGATGCAGCGCTTGACGAAGTCGACCGTCCTGCGGGGCGCCCTGCTCCTGCCGTGGCTCATCTCGAACGTGATCGCGGCGATGGTGTGGTTCTGGCTCCTGGACTACCAGATCGGCCTGGTGAACCAGTTCCTGGAGTGGACCGGCCTGAGCAGGATCGCCTTCTTCGGCGACGAGTTCTGGGCCATCCCGACGGTCGCGTTCGTGAACGTCTGGCGGCACATGGGCTACACCGCGCTGCTGGTCTTCGCCGGCCTGCAGACCATCCCGCGCTACGTCTATGAGGCCGCCTCGATCGACGGCAGCTCGGAGTGGTCGTCCTTCTGGCGGATGACCCTCCCGCTGCTCCGACCGGTGCTGGCGATGATCCTCGTGATCACCGTCACGGGCTCGTTCCAGGTGTTCGACACCGTTGCCGTCACCACCCGTGGAGGGCCGGTCAACGTCACCAGGGTGATCCAGTACTACATCTACCAGAAGGGCTTCGCCGAGGGTCAGTTCGGCTATGCGAGCGCCCTCTCCGTCGTCCTCTTCCTGATCCTGGCCGTGATGGCGGCCCTCCAGCTCCGCCTGCTTCGTGCCGGCGAGTCGGACCTCGCGTAAGGAGCACCGGACATGGCCACCCTCACCGAAGCACGCGCGGACGCCGAGCGCCGCGAGCGGCGCCGCACCCTCACCCCGGGACGCATCACCGCCTGGGTCGCGATGATCGTCTTCCTCGTCCTCACGCTGTTCCCGTTCTACTGGATGCTGCGAACCGCGCTGTCGACCACGCGATCGCTCCCCTCCAACCCGGGCTCCCTGCTTCCGGTCGACTTCACCTGGGGCGCGTTCCAGCGCGTCCTCGGTCTCTCCAGCCAGGCACAGGCCATCGCGGAGGGCGGGTCGGGTGCATCGGTCAACTTCTGGCTGTACCTGCGCAACTCGGTGTTCTACGCCGGCGCGGTCACGATCGGCCAGGTGTTCTTCTGCGCGATGGCCGCGTACGCCTTCGCCCGGCTGCGCTGGCCGGGACGCAATGTGGTGTTCGGCATCTTCCTCGGCGCCCTGCTGGTGCCGCCGATCTTCACCAGCCTCCCGAACTTCATCCTGGTGAAGAACCTCGGGTTGCTGAACACCCTGCCCGGCATGATCTTGCCGACGTTCCTGATGACGCCGTTCGCGATCTTCTTCCTCCGTCAGTTCTTCCTCGGGATCAGCCGCGAGATCGAGGAGTCCGCGGCCCTGGACGGGGCCGGGCCGTGGCGGACGTTCTTCCGGATCATCCTCCCGATGAGCACCGCCCCGGTCACCACCCTGGCGATCCTCACCTTCATCCAGACCTGGAACGACTACTTCTGGCCACTCCTGGTGGGCAACTCCGAGCAGACGAAGGTGCTCACCGTCGCCCTCGGCGTCTTCCGGTCACAGACCCCGGCAGGTTCGCCGGACTGGGCGGGCCTGATGGCCGCGACGCTGGTCGCCGCCGCCCCGGTCCTCCTGCTCTTCTTCGCCTTCGCGCGCCGGATCATCGATTCGATCGGCTACTCCGGCGTGAAGTAGCCCTTTCCCTCCACCCAAGAGCTCCGCTGGTCCGGGCGGCATCCCGGACCAGCGGAAGGAACGAAACGAACAACCACCCACCGTCCTGGAAGGAACCTGATGTCCAGATCCACCCGTACCAAGGCGGGCGCAGCCGTCGCGGCGTTCGCAGCACTCACCCTCTCATTGACCGCCTGCGCGGGCGAAACCACGCCCAGCGCCTCCGGCAGTGCCGGCGGCCAGGCCGCCGGCGAGATCAGCTACTGGCTGTGGGACAGCAACCAGAAGCCGGTCTACCAGCAGTGCGCCGACGCCTTCGCCGCCGCGAACCCCTCCGTGAAGGTGAACATCACCCAGTACAGCTGGGACGACTACTGGACCAACGTGACCAATGGCTTCGTCGCAGGCACGGCTCCCGACGTCTTCACCAACCACCTGTCCAAGTACCCCGAGTTCGTCACCCAGGGCCAGCTCGAGCCGCTGGACGAATACCTGGCCGCCGACGGCGTCAAGACCGACGTCTACCAGAAAGGCCTGGCCGACCTCTGGGTGGCCCAGGACGGCAAGCGGTACGGCCTGCCCAAGGACTTCGACACCGTCGCCATCTTCTACAACAAGGCCGTGCTGAAGGACGCGGGGGTCGCCGAGGCCGACCTCCAGAAGCTCACCTGGAACCCCACTGACGGTGGCACCTACGAGAAGATGATCGCCCACCTGACCCTCGACGCCAACGGCAAGCGCGGTGACGAGGCCGGCTTCGACAAGTCCAGGGTGAAGGTGTACGGGCTCGGCCTGGACGGCGGCTCCGGCGGCGGCAACGGCCAGACCCAGTGGAGCATGTACTCCGGCACCACCGGCTGGACCGTGACGGACAAGAACCCCTGGGGCACCGCGTACAACTACGACAAGCCCGAGTTCCAGGGCACGATCGCCTGGATGCGTTCGCTGATCGAGAAGGGCTACATGCCTTCGCTGGAGTCGGTCACCGGCCAGAGCTCCGCCGACATCTTCGGGGCGGGCAAGTACGCGATGATCACCAACGGCTCGTGGATGATCAACCAGATGTTCAGCTATAAGGGCGTCGAGACCGGCCTCGCCCCGACCCCGATCGGCCCCTCCGGCAAGCGCTCCAGCATGTACAACGGCCTGGCGGACTCGGTCTGGGTGGGCTCGAAGAACAAGGCGGCAGCGGTGAAGTGGGTCGAATTCCTCGGCTCGGCGGCCTGCCAGGACCTGGTCGGCAAGAGCGGCGTGGTGTTCCCCGCCATCCCGAGCGGCACGGACGCGGCCAGCGCGGCGTTCGCGGCCAAGGGCATCGACGTGGCCTCGTCCTTCCTCGTCCACGTCACCGACGGCACCACGTTCCTGTTCCCGATCACCGACAACGCGTCCCAGGTCACCAACCTGATGACCCCCGCTGTCGACGCGGTGTTCACCGGCAAGGCCAGGGCCGACTCGCTCACCGCGGTCAACGAGCAGGTCAACGCCCTGTTCACCGGCTAGGCACCGGCCGGACGGGCGTCCTCGCAGAGCCCTGTCGGCCGATGGAAACGCGGGGCCCGACTCCTCAGGAGTCGGGCCCCGTCGTCCGTGTGGCGGGATCGCCGCCGATCAGCCCATGAGCCGGACGATCACCGTACCCCCGTGGCCAGGTTCAAGGATGTTAGCGTTCCAAGCAAGCGCTCCCAGAAGTGACCCGCGCGTGTGGCTAGGTCAGATAACGAGTTGATAACGGTATCCTCCGACCGATTGTTAGGGCTAACATGTGAGCCTTAACATTTCGCTACGGCCAAGGGCGGCCGTCCGGTGCCGGTGGGTCTACGATCCGCCCCGGTGATGCGAACAAGGAGGTTTGTGTACATGAAGAAGACCTTGGGTCTTTTCGCCGCCGGTGCTGTGGCCCTGGCGATGACGGCCTGCAGCGGTGGCGCCACCCCTGCCGAACCGGGTGCCGCCGGCGGTGCGCCGAACAAGCCGCTCGACCAGCTCGTCGTGGGCTTCGCCCAGGTCGGCGCGGAGAGCGGCTGGCGGACCGCGAACACCAAGGACATCCAGGAGTCGTTCAAGACCGCAGGCATCCAGCTGAAGTTCTCCGACGCACAGCAGAAGCAGGAGAACCAGATCAGCGCGATCCGCTCCTACATCCAGCAGGGCGTGGACTACATCGCCTTCTCCCCGGTCGTGCAGACCGGGTGGGACGCCGTCCTCCAGGAGGCGAAGACCGCCAACATCCCGGTGATCCTCACCGACCGCGCGGTGGACTCCAAGGACACCTCGCTCTACGTCACCTTCCTCGGCTCCGACTTCGTCGCCGAGGGCAAGAAGGCCGGTGAGTGGGTGACCAACGAGTACAAGGACGCCAAGGAGCAGGTGAGCATCGTCCAGCTCGAGGGCACCACGGGGTCCGCCCCGGCCATCGACCGGGCGACCGGCTTCGCCGACGTCATCAAGGCCAACCCGAACCTCAAGGTCGTCGCCAGCCAGACCGGCGACTTCACCCGCGCCGGGGGCAAGCAGGTCATGGAGGCCATGCTGAAGTCCCAGCCGAAGATCGACCTGGTCTACGCGCACAACGACGACATGGGCCTGGGCGCCATCGAGGCCATCGAGGCCGCGGGCAAGGTTCCCGGCAAGGACATCAAGATCGTCACCGTCGACGCCGTCCACGACGGCATGGTCGCCCTGACCGAAGGCAAGATCAACTTCATCGTGGAGTGCTCCCCGCTCCTCGGCGCCCAGCTGATCGACGTGATCAAGAAGCTCAACGCCGGCGAGAAGGTCGAGGCGCGCATCGTGACCAACGAGGGCACCTTCACCCAGGAGCAGGCCAAGGAGGCCCTGCCCAACCGCAAGTACTGAGCCCCTGCGCAGTACCTGAACCCCGCCCCCGGGTGGGTGCGCGGCCTCCGCGCACCCACCGCGGGCGTGGCCCATGATTGGTGCAACCTGACGAGATGAGCAACGATGCCTGACAGCGCAGCGACGCGCGCCGGCACCCCCGGCGCCGGTCCCGACCCCGTGGTGGAGATGACGGACATCTCCATCAGCTTCCCGGGCGTGAAGGCGCTCGACGGTGTGGGTTTCCGGATGTTCCCCGGAGAGGTCCACTCCCTGATGGGGGAGAACGGCGCCGGCAAGTCGACGCTCATCAAGGCGCTGACCGGCGTCTACGGCGTCGACGCGGGGGAGATCCGCCTCGCCGGGGAGAAGGTGCGGTTCCACAACCCGGCGCAGGCCCAGGCCGCCGGCATCAGCACCGTGTACCAGGAGGTGAACCTCCTGGGGAACCTCACGGTGGCGGAGAACGTGATGCTGGGGCGCGAGCCCCGCCGCCTGGGCGGCATCGACTGGCGGGCGATGCGTCGCCGCGCCGCGGAGATCCTCGAGGGCCTCCACCTCGACATCGACCCGGGCTCGCTGCTGAACTCGCACTCGCTGGCCGTCCAGCAGCTGGTGGCGATCGCCCGTGCGATCGACGTGCAGGCGAAGGTCCTGATCCTCGACGAGCCGACGTCCAGCCTGGACGTCGAAGAGGTGGCGGAGCTCTTCCGCGTCATCCGCTCGCTGAAGGAGCGGGGCGTGGCGATCCTCTTCGTCAGCCACTTCCTCGACCAGGTCTACGAGATCAGTGACCGGCTCACCGTGCTGCGCAACGGCCAGTTCGTGGGGGAGTACCTCACCGAGGAACTGCTGCGCATCGACCTCGTGCAGGCGATGATCGGCCGGGAGCTCTCCACGCTGGAGGAGATCGGCACCAAGGTCCACTCCGCAGACAGGGACACGTCCCAGGATGCGACGCCGGTGACCTTCCTCGCGGCGAAGGCCGTCGGGCGCAAGGGCGCCATCGCGCCCACGGACCTCACCATCGGGGCCGGCGAGGTCGTCGGGCTGGCGGGCCTGCTGGGCTCGGGCCGGACGGAGCTCGCGCGGCTCGTGGGTGGTGTCGACCGCACCGACACCGGCCAGCTCACGGTGAACGGGTCGCCCCTGCGACTGCGGACGCCGCGCCAGGCCATCAAGCACCGGATCGTCTACTCCTCGGAGAACCGCCGCGCCGAGGGCATCGTCGACGAGCTGAGCGTGCGGGACAACATCGTGCTGGCGCTCCAGGCCGACCGTGGGTGGTTCCGTCCGATCCCCCGCAAGCGGCAGGACGAGCTCGCGGCCAGCTACATCGAGGCGCTGAACATCAAGACGCCCCACGCGGACGCCCTGGTCAAGAACCTCTCCGGCGGCAACCAGCAGAAGGTGCTGCTGGCCCGGTGGCTGGCGATCGCCCCCCGGCTGCTGATCCTGGACGAGCCGACGCGCGGCATCGACGTCGGCGCGAAGGCGGAGATCCAGAAGCTGGTGTACTCCCTCGCCGAGAACGGCATGAGCGTGCTGTTCATCTCCGCGGAGCTGGAGGAGGTCCTCCGGCTGAGCCACCGGATCGTCGTCCTGCGCGACCGCCGCAAGGTGGCCGACCTGCCCAACGACGCGCTCCGTGTCGACGACCTCCTCGCGGTGATCGCCGAGGGCGCATCCGAACCCGAACTCGAGACTGGAGCGGCATCGTGAACCTGGTCTACAAGGCCCTGGGGCACCGGCTCTTCTGGCCCCTGGCGATGCTGGTGGTGCTGCTGGCCGTGAACGTGATCGCGGTCCCTGGCTTCCTGTCGATCACCGTCAACAGCGAGGGGCACCTGTTCGGCAGCCTCATCGACATCGTCCGCAACGGGGCGCCCACCCTGATCATCGCCGTCGGCATGACCCTGGTGATCGCCACCCGTGGCATCGACCTGTCGGTGGGCAGCATGTGCGCGATCGCCGGCGCCCTCGCCTGCTCGATCATCCTCGCCTCGCCCACGCCGAACGACGTCGGCACCGTCACCGTTGCGGTCCTGCTCTCGCTCGCCCTGGCGCTGGTCCTGGGGGTGTGGAACGGCTTCCTCGTCGCGGTCCTGGGCATCCAGCCGATCATCGCCACGCTCATCCTGATGACGGCGGGGCGCGGCATCGCGATGCTGATCACGGAGGGCCAGATCCTCACCGTGAACAGCGCGCCGTTCAAGTTCATCGGCTCTGGCTTCCTCGCCGGGATCCCGGTGGCGACCATCGTGGCCGCCGTCGTGCTCGCGCTGGTCGCCCTGCTCACCCGCCGTACGGCGCTCGGCATGCTGATCGAGTCCGTGGGCATCAACCCGGAGGCCAGCAGGCAGGCCGGCGTGCGGGCGCGGGGGCTCCTGTTCACGGTGTACGCCCTCAGCGCCGTCCTCGCCGCCGTCGCCGGGCTCATCCTCACCTCGAACCAGACCGCGGCCGACTCCAACAACACGGGCTGGCTCATCGAGCTGGACGCCATCCTCGCCGTCGTGCTCGGTGGCACGTCGCTCAACGGCGGCCGCTACTCCCTCACCGGCACGCTGGTCGGGGCGCTCGTGATCCAGACGCTCATCACCACGGTGTACACGGTGGGGATCCCGCCGATCGCCACGATGGTGTTCAAGGCCGCTGTGGTCGTCGCCGTGACCCTGCTCCAGTCGTCGCGGGTCTCCTCAGCGCTGGCGCGACGGCGATCACGGGGACGGCGGGCCGAGACGGTCGGGTCCGCCGCCGAGGCGGTGGCGCGATGAGCGCGGTCTCCGTCCCCACCTCGGGCGTGGGCAGGCTGTGGTCACGCACCGTCGACGTGTTCACCAGCCCCAAGTCCGGGCCGGTGCTGGTCACCGCCGTCCTCTTCGTGGTGATGTTCCTGGCCGGGGGAGCGCGCTACCGCGGGTTCCTCTCGGCGACCACCATCCTCAACCTGATGGTCAGCTACTCCTACCTGATCGTCCTGGCCGTCGGCATGAGCTTCGTGATCATCAGCGGCGGCATCGACCTGTCGGTCGGCTCGGTCCTGGCGCTGTCCACCATCATCGCGGCCCGGCTGCTCCAATTCGGATGGAATCCGATTGTCGTGATCCTGCTCATTCTGGTGATCACCTCCGTGCTGGGGCTCCTGGTCGGACTCATGGTGCACGTCTTCGAAATACAGCCATTCATCGCGACCCTGGCCGCAATGTTCCTCGCACGCGGAATGTGTTACATCATCGCCAAGGAATCGATCAGCATCACCGATCCGTTCTTCTCCTGGATGGCGAAGACCCGCATCATCCTCGGCTACCGGATGAGCATCACCCCCAGCGTGGTGATCGCGCTGGTCGTGCTCGCGATCGCGGTGTGGGTGCTCCAGTACACCCGGTTCGGCCGGACGACCTACGCCATCGGCGGGGGCGAGCAGTCCGGCATGCTGATGGGCCTGCCGACCTCGCGCACCAAGGTGCTGGTGTACGTGATCAGCGGGTTCTGCTCGGGCCTGGCCGGGGTGCTGTACGCGTTCTACACGCTGTCGGGCTACGCGCTGACCGGCGTCGGCACCGAGCTGGACGCGATCGCTGCGGTCGTGATCGGCGGGACGCTGCTGACCGGCGGCTACGGCTTCGTCCTCGGCTCGGCCCTCGGCGTCCTCGTGCTCGGCCTCATCCAGACCATGATCACCTTCGAGGGGACGCTCAGCTCCTGGTGGACCAAGATCTTCATCGGCGCCCTGCTCCTGGTGTTCATCATCCTGCAGAAGGTCCTGACGTCGAGACGGGCCTGAGTGCCGACGTGTCGATAGCATCGGGCGCGGAGAGGACGCCCAGCGGGCGCAGGCCCGGGGCAACAGGCGCCGTGACGACCGAAGAGGAACGTACCAAGGCGGCCACGATCTTCGACGTGGCACGCCTGGCTGGCGTATCCCACCAGACGGTCTCGCGGGTGCTGAACGAGCTGCCCAACGTCCGTCCCGCGACCCGGGAGCGTGTCGAGCGGGCGATCAAGCAGCTGCGCTACATCCCCTCGCCCGCGGCGCGGGCGCTGGTCACCCGACGCTCCCGGACGATCGGCCTGATCACGACCGGCCTGCCCGAGTTCGGCCCGTCCACGACGGCGGTGAACTTCAACGAGGCCGCGCGCGAGGAGCGGTACGCGGTGATCATGGCGAGCCTCCTGCAGCTCGAGGCGAGTGCCTTCCGCCAGGCGGCGGAGACGCTCGTCCGCCAGAACGTCGAGGCGATCGTGCTGATCACCTCGAACCGGTCGGCGCTCGGCCTGCTGCAGGGCATGGACCTCGGGGTGCCGTTCCTGGGCGTGGTGTCGCAGGGCTCCGGCATCCACCGCGTCTCGCTCGACCAGTACGCGGGCGCGAAGCGGGCGGTCCGGCACCTCATCGACCTCGGGCACACGCAGATCCGGCACATCGCCGGTCCGGTCGAGTCGATGGACGCGCTGGAGCGCATCCGCGGGTGGCGTGACACCCTCGCCGAGCACGGGCTGGTCGCCCACGAGCCGCTCTTCGGCGACTGGTCGGCCGCCAGCGGCTACGAGGCGGGACGCAGGCTCCTGGGCGAGGAGTTCACGGCGGTGTTCTGCGGCAACGACCAGATGGCGCTCGGGCTGATCCACGCGCTCACCGAGGGGGGACGGTCCGTGCCGGGGGCGGTGAGCGTGATCGGCTTCGACGACGTCCCGGAGGCCGCCCACTTCTCGCCGCCGCTGACCACGATGCACCAGGACTTCGCCCAGCTCGGCCGCGACGCGATGGAGGTGGTGCTGGCCGTGCTGTCGGACGAGCAGGCGCCCAACCCGCTCCAGCGCGTCCCCCAGCTGGTGCTGCGCGCGAGCACCGCGCCGGCCCCCTGAACCGCTCGTCCACGACGGGGTACCGCGCACCTGAGGAATGGGCGGATTACGCCGTCAGTTGTGGACGGGAGTCTGCCGCGTTCGCTGCTGTTAGCGCTATCGGAATCGACTCAGTTAGCGTTATCATTTCGTCACCAACTCGCGCACCAACCCCGGTTGAGAGGTCGATGATGATCCACATCTCGCGGCAGGCCCGTCGTGGCGGGACGCGTCGATGAGCGCCACCGGCAAAATCGTTCTGGAGAATGCGGACCTCCGCATGGAGCTGCGCCGCCTGGGCGCCACCCTCGCCCGGCTCGACCTGCGCCTGGCCGACGGCTCCTGGCGCAACGTCGTCCTCGGATCGGCGTCCGAGGCGGACTACCTCGGGCCGAACATCTACCTCGGGATGACCGTCGGACGCTTCGCCAACCGGATCGGCGGCGCGCGGTTCGTCCTGGACGGCACCGCCCACGAGGTGGACGCGAACGAGGGGCCGAACCAGCTCCACGGCGGCACGCAGGGCTTCCACTCCCGGGTGTGGGAGGTCGCCGGCCAGGGGCCGGACTGGGTGGAATTCTCGCTCTGCAGCCCTGACGGCGACCAGGGCTTCCCCGGTGAACTCGACGTCTCCGCCCGCTACGAGCTGTTCCCCGGAGGGGCCAAGGTCGCCTACCGGGCCACCACCACCGCGCCCACGGTGGTCAATCTCACCAACCACGCCTACTTCAACCTCGACGGCGAGGCCTCCGGCAACACCGACGACCACTACCTGCAGGTCCGCGCCTCGCGCTACACGCCGAACCGCGACGACGGCATCCCCACCGGGGAGATCCGGGACGTCACGGGCTCGGCGATGGACTTCCGCGGCTGGCGCCACCTCGGCTCGGCGCGCGTGGCGGCCGAGGCGGAGGGGGTCACGCGGCGGGGAGGGTTCGACCACAACTTCGTCGTGGACGGGTCCGGCATGCGCGAGCACTGCCGGCTGATGGGCTCCCGCGGGCTCACGCTGACCGTGATCAGTGACCAGCCCGGTCTCCAGGTGTACTGCGGCGACCACTTCGACGGCACCCAGGTCGGCACGTCCGGGACGGGCTACGTCCGACGGGCCGGCGTCGCCCTGGAGACCCAGGCGTTCCCGGACGCGCCGAACCAGCCACACTTCCCGAGCACGGTGCTCCGGCCCGGCCAGACCTACCGGGCGACCACCTGTTGGGTGCTGGGGGAGTCGTCGCCGGTCGTCGAGGAGGCGCGGCCCCGCCGCAGGGGGTGATTCCGGGGCGCACGGCCGGCGCCCGTGGATTGAATTCACCATTGGGCGAGCTTGCGGGAGGTCGCCGATTGGGCCGTGCGCGATAACTTACGGTACCGTAGGGTAACGCACACCACCCGATCGGACACCGTGACAACGAACCTGCAGCCCGTGGTCATCCAAGGCGGCATGGGTATTGCCGTCTCCTCCTGGACACTGGCGCGGGAGGTGTCCCTCGCGGGCCAGCTCGGCGTGGTCTCCGGCACGGCCCTGGACGGCGTCCTCGCGCGGTGCCTCCAGGACGGCGACCCCGGAGGTCACCGCCGCCGAGCCCTGGCGCACTTCCCGTCGCCCGCGATGGCCGAGCGGGTTCTGGCCAGCTATTTCATCGAAGGCGGGCGTGCGCCGGACCGACCGTACCGGCCGCACCCGACCCTCACGATCTCGCCGGGACGGGCCGCGGTCGAGCTGAGCCTGGTCGGCAACTTCGCCGAGGTCTGGCTCGCCAAGGAGGGTCACGACGGCCTCGTCGGGATCAACATGCTGGAGAAGATCCAGACCGCCAACCCCTCGGCCATCCTGGGCGCGATGCTCGCCGGCGTCGACCACGTGATCATGGGCGCCGGCGTCCCGCGCGAGATCCCCCGCCTGCTCAGCGACTTCGCCGCCGGGCGCGCGGGAGAGCTCACCATCGACGTCGCCAACGCGACGCGGACCCACCGGGCCGTCCTCGACCCGGTCGACCACCTCGGTGACGACCTGCCCCCGCTGCGTCGCCCGCAGTTCCTGGCGATCGTGTCCCTGCACGTGCTGGCCGGCTACCTCAACCGGGATCCGGAGATCCGGCCGGACGGCTTCGTGGTCGAGGGGCCGCGGGCCGGAGGGCACAGTGCCCCGCCGCGCGGGAAGCTCGTGCTCGACGACGCCGGCGAGCCGGTCTACGGCGCGAGGGACGATGCGGACCTGGCCAAGGTGGCCGAGCTCGGCCTCCCCTTCTGGCTGGCCGGCGCCTACGCCTCGCCGGAGAAGGTGGCCGAGGCGCTGGCGGTGGGGGCGGCCGGCGTCCAGGTGGGGACGCTGTTCGCGATGGCGGCGGAGTCGGGACTGCGCCCCGATCTCAGGCGGCAGGTGCTCGCCCAGCTGGCCTCCGGCACGCTGGTGGTCCGCAACGACCCGCGGGCGTCCCCGACGGGCTTCCCGTTCAAGGTGGCCGAACTGGGGGGAACACTCTCCGACGGGGAGCTGTACGCGGACCGCTCCCGGATCTGTGACCTGGGTTACCTGCGCTCGCCGGTCGAGCGTCCCGACCAGACGATCGGCTACCGCTGCGCAGCCGAGCCGGAGCACATGTACCTCCGCAAGGGAGGTGACCCGGCCGACCTGGCCGGCCGCACGTGCCTGTGCAACGCGCTGATGGCGAACGTCGGACTCGGCCAGGTCCGGCGGAGCGGCTACATCGAGGAGGCTGCGGTGACTCTCGGCTCTGACCTGGCGTCCGCCCACCGGCTCATCGAGCGCCATCCGACGGGCTGGACCGCGCGTGAGGTCGTGGAATGGCTGGTGCCGGAGCTCGCGCGCCGCTAGCCCTGAGCATCAGCGTTCTGCGGCGCTGGCCAGGCCCTGGAGCAGGAGGTCGAGGGTGAACTCGAACTCGTTCTGGCTGTCGCACCAGCCGAGGGGATCCTCTGCGTTGTCGTGAACCTCGGCGGCGACCATCGCGGTCAGGTGGGGCAGGGCCTCGGCCATCGCGGCGAAGTCGGCCTCCGCGGCCTCCTCGTCGAGGGTGCCGCCGGCGGAGTCGGGGGAGAACAGCTCCTGGGTGAACCCGAGGACCATGGTGCCGAGCGCGTGGATCGCCCGGTGGGCGAGGTGGTAGCTCACCCCGCCGCGGACCATGGTGGCCAGGATCTCCTCGTAGTAGGGGTACAGGCCCGCGGGGATGCTCCGGCGGGAGCCCAGGAGGCCCGGAGCCCACCGGTGGCGCACCATCACCGTGCGGGCAGCGAGGCACCGTGCACGCAACGCCGTCCGCCAGTCGTCGTCGTCGCGGACGGCGGCTCCGACAGCGGTGGCCACCTCGGCCAGCACGGCCTCGGCGAGCCCGTCGAGGAGCTGGTCCTTGCCCGGGACGTGGTGGTAGAGCGACATCGGCTCGACGCCGAGGTCGGCGGCCAGTCGGCGCATCGTGAGGGCGGGGAGGCCGTCGGCGTCGGCCAGCGCCATCGCCGCCGCGACGACCCTCGCGGGCGTCAGCGGGAGCCGGATCTCGCTCGTGGTCACGTCCTCCTCCTCACGTCTTGCGCCAACCTTACACAGTATGGGAACCTTACGCAGTAAGGCTGCCTTACAACGTAAGGCCCAACCGGAGGAGCTCTCACCCATGACCACCACCACACGCCGCCCCGAGGCGACCGCGCCCACCCTGATCCGCACCGCGCGCACGACCGGCCTGCTGTACCTCGGGCTGGCGATCACCGGACTCGTCGGGTTCATGCTCGTCCGGAACCAGCTCTTCGTCCCCGCCAGCCCGGACGCGACGCTGGCGAACCTCGTCCAGCAGGAGTTCCTGGCGCGGCTCGGCGTCCTCGTCGAGATGGGCATCGTCCTCACCCAGGCCCTGGTCGCGCTGTGGTTCTTCCGCCTCTTCTCCAGCGTCGACCGCTTCGCCGCCGGCGCGATCGCCGCGTTCGGCCTCGTCAACGCGGTGGCGATCCTCGGCAGCGCGGCCGTGCTCGGGGCGGCGCTCGATGTCAGCCAGGACCCGTCCCTGTCCGCCGGCGGGGCGATGGCGTCCACGGCACAGCTGCTCTATGTGGTGAGCGGCCACCTGTGGAGCGTGGGTGGGATCTTCTTCGGGCTCTGGCTGGTCCCGATGGGTTGGCTCGCCCTGCGCTCCGGCTGGATGCCCGCCGCCCTGGGCTGGATCCTGATGATCGGCGGTGTCGGGTACGTCGCCAACGCGATGCTCGGCTCCCTGCTGCCCGATGTCGGCCCCGTCCTCGACCTGCTCACCCTGCCGGCGACCGTCGGCGAGTTGTGGATGGTGGGCTACCTCTGCATCAAGGGCGTGCGGCGTCCCTGACGCGGGCGGTGACGTTCTCCCCCGAACTCGGGGGGAAACGTCACGCGCACGTACGGACAGGAGGTCGCGGCGGAGTGCGACACTGGACCGTGCAGATCGACGAGGGCGCGGTCGACGCCGCAGCGACCGAAACCGGCTTCACGGGCGTGGTGGCGATCGACGTCGGGGACGAGCGGGTGCTGGAGCGGTGCTACGGCTTCGCTCACCGGGCGCTGGCGGTGCCCAACACCCCGGGCACCAGGTTCGCGCTGGCCAGCGGCAGCAAGACCTTCACCGCGCTGGCGGTGCTGCGCCTCGTCGAGCAGGGCCGGCTCCGGCTGACCGATCCGGTGCGCCCGATCCTCGGTGCCGACTTGCCGCTGATCGACGACGCGGTGACGATCGAGCACCTGCTCACCCACACCTCGGGGATCGGCGACTATCTTGACGAGGAAGCCGACTGGCAGCCCACCGACTACGTCCTGACCGTGCCGGTGCACCTGCTCGCCTCGACCTCGGCGTTCCTGCCGATGCTGGAGGGGCGGCCGCAGAAGTTCTCCCCCGGCGAGCGGTTCGGCTACTGCAACCAGGGGTTCATGGTGCTCGCGCTGGTGATCGAACGCGTCGCCGGGTCCGGCTTCCACGAGTTCGTCGAGAAGGAGGTGTTCGTCCCCGCGAGTCTCACCCACACCGGCTTCCCGCGCTCCGACGACCTCCCCGGCGATGCGGCTCTGGGCTACTTCGAGAAGGCGGGCAACCACACCAACGTGCTGCACCTCCCGGTGCGCGGCAATGGCGACGGCGGCGCGTACACGACGGTCGCTGACCTGCACCGGTTCTGGCGGGCGCTGCTGGCCGGCCGGATCGTGGGGCCGGAGTTCGTCGACGAGCTCACCCGGCCACGCAACGACGTGCCCGAGGAGGGCATGCGCTACGCCGCCGGCCTGTGGCTGCACGCCACCGGCCCGCAGCTGATCATGGCCGGCTACGACGCCGGAGTCGCGGCGCGATCGATCCACGACCCTGGATCGGGCACTACGGCGACGGTGCTGAGCAACAGCTCGCGGGGCGCCGGGGCGGTGGTCGACATCGTCCAGGGGTTCTTCGACTGATTCCCGGGAGTGTCTGGTCTGCGTCATCCCTGGCGGGATGAGCCTCGATGGGTGGAGCTAAGGGGATTCGAACCCCTGACCTTCTCATTGCGAACGAGACGCGCTACCAACTGCGCCATAGCCCCAGGTGCTTCAACAGCCCGACCAGCCTAGCATCAGGCCCGCCCGCACAAGAAACCGGGAACGGGGGCGCCGCGAGGCCGACGGCGGCCCGGGAGGACGGTGGCGATCACGGTGCGGCGAGCGCCGGACACCCGTCCGTGCCTGCCCGGGGGATGGTAGGAATCGGGCATGCATCCGGACCCCCGGGCCGAGCGGCTGATCCGCTACGGCGGCCACTTCTCCGACTTCGTGCCGGCGCGCGCGGCGGGCAGCTACCTCTACGCAGCAGACGGACGGGCGGTGCTCGACTTCACCTCGGGGCAGCTCAGCTCGATCCTCGGCCACAGCCACCCAGAGATCGTCGCCGTGGTGGCCGCGGCGGCAGCCGAGCTCGACCACCTCTACTCGGGCATGCTGTCCGAGCCCGTCCTGCGCCTGGCGGAGGCGCTCACCGACCTCGCCCCGCCGCCGCTGGACCGGGTGATGCTGCTCAGCACGGGTGCGGAGTCCAACGAGGCCGCCCTGCGCCTGGCCCGCCTGGTGACCGGGCGCCACGAGGTGGTCGCCTTCGCGCAGAGCTGGCACGGCGTCACCGGCGGGGCTGCCGCCAGCACCTACGCCTTCGGACGCCAGGGGTACGGCCCGCAGGGCGTCGGCCACCTCGCCATCCCGGCACCGGACCTCCTACGCGGCCCCTTCCGCCGTCCGGACGGCTACGACTGGCGCGCCGAACTCGACTATGGGTTCGCCCTGGTGGACCGGCAGTCCACCGGCAGCCTCGCCGCGTTCATCGCCGAGCCGATCCTGAGCACCGGCGGCATGCTGGAGCTGCCCGAGGGCTACCTGGCGGCGCTCGCCGAGCACTGCCGGCGCCGCGGCATGCTGCTGATCCTCGACGAGGCCCAGACCGGCATGGGCCGCACCGGCACCATGTTCGCCTTCGAGCGGGACGGCGTCGTGCCCGACATCCTTACGCTCAGCAAGACCCTCGGCGCCGGACTGCCGCTCGCGGCCGTCCTCACCTCGGCCGAGCTGGAGGAACGCGCCCACGAGCGCGGCTACCTCTTCTACACCACCCACGTCTCCGACCCGCTCCCGGCGGCGGTCGGCGCGAAGGTCGTCGAGATCATCGTCCGCGACGGCCTCGTCGCCCGCGCCGCGGAGGCCGGCGCCCGCCTCAAGGCCGGGCTGACCGCGCTGATGGACGCCCACGAGTGCGTCGGCGACGTCCGTGGACGCGGGCTCCTGCTCGGCCTCGAGGTCGTCACCGACCGCGACACCATGGACGCCGACCACGCCAGAGGGGCCCGGATCACCGATCGCTGCCTCGAGCTCGGCCTGTCGATGAACATCGTGCAGCGCGAGGGGATGGGCGGGGTGTTCCGGATCGCGCCGCCGCTCACGGTCACCGACGCCGAACTCGACCGGGGGCTGGAGATCCTCGCCGAGGCCATCGCCACCACCGGCTGACGCGACTCAGCGCAGGTCGAGGCCCACGACCGCCCCGATCACGGTGAGGGCCGGTGGCTCCACCCCTGCGGACGCGGCCAGCGACGGCAGGTCGGACACGGTGCCGCGGATCACCCGCTGCCGGGGGCTCGCCGCCTGGGCCACCACCGCGGCCGGCGTGGACGGGTCGAGCCCGCGCTCCACCAGCCCCGCGCAGATCGCGGGGAGCTGCTTCACGCCCATCAGCACGACGATCGTCCCGCCGCCGGCAGCGAGCGCGTCCCAGTTCACGGTCGACGCGGGGTCGCCGGGCCCGACGTGCCCCGACACCACGGCGAAGCCCTGGCTGAGCCCGCGGTGGGTGAGCGGGATGCCGGCCAGTTCCGGGCCCGCCACCGCCGAGGTCACCCCGGGGATCACGCGGACCGGGACGCCGGCCTCGGCGCACGCCAGCCACTCCTCCGAGCCGCGGCCCAGCACGAACGGGTCGCCACCCTTCAGGCGCACGACCATCGCCCCGGCAGCGGCGTGGCGCACCAGCAGTGCGTTGATCTCCGCCTGCGAAGTCTGGCGTCCCCGCGGGATCTTCGCCACATCCACGAGCAGCGCCCCGGGTTTGGTCTCCTCCAGGCACGCCAGCGGTGCGAGGTGGTCGTAGAGCACCACGTCGGCCTCGCGCAGCGCCCGCAGCCCGCCGACGGTGATCAGGTCCGGGTCGCCGGGGCCACCTCCGACCAGCACCACCTCACCGGGGGTGGGCCCGCTCACCCGGCGTCCCCGAGCAGGTCGAGCAGCCGGTCGCGCAGCGCCCGCGCCCGCAGCGGGTCGTGGGCGGTGAGCACGCCGATCGTGGCGTCGCCGACGGTGCCGGTCGCCGGCGTCCAGGCCGAGCCGAGCCCGCCGGCGTCCGCACGGACGCAGAACGTGTGGCGGGCCTCCGCGGCCGCGGCCACGGCGGCGTTGACCTCGGGGGAGTCCGTGGCGGCCAGCACGTACCAGGCGCCGTCCAGGTCGGACGGCTCGAACGCGCGCGGCACCCAGCGGACGGTCCCGGCATCGGCCAGCGCGGCGAGGTCGGGGTGCAGCTGCGGTGCCACGACGGTCACCACCGCGCCCGCGGCCAGCAGCACAGGGACGCGACGCCGGTGGACGGCGCCACCGCCCACGGCCACGACCGGCCGTCCGGCCAGCAGCAGCCCGGCCAGGTACGCCGGTGCACCTCCTGCGCTCATCCGCCCTCCTCGGGTGGCACCCTAGCCTGCCCGTGCGCGGGCACGACGGGCGCTCACGCCAGCGGGAACACCAGGCGCGTCACCGTGGTGGCCGGGTCCTCGTCCGGCTCGCTGAGGTAGAACTCGAACATCGAGCCGGTGAGTTCCACCTGCTGCTCCTCCAGCCAGGGCATCAGCTCGGCGTAGCTGTCCGAGAGCGTGTCGTACGGCCCGACATGGGTGCCGACCGCCGCCGCCATGGCCGGACGCTGCGTCACCGTGACCCCGGGGATCTCGACGACGCGGTCCACCCCGAAGCCGATCTCGACGTCCACGACGTCGGTCGGCATCCCGAAGTACTCGGCGTAGGCCGGCCCCACCAGGACCGCGCCCGCTCCCGCGGCGGCAGCGGCCACCGACGAGAAGGCGTGGTCGAACATTGTGTGCAGTTCGGCCATGGGGACGCTCGAGCGCACCCCGGCACTCACCCACGCCTCGAGGTTCTCAAAATGCGGATCCACCCCGGCCATGCGCCTGCCTCCTCCTCCACGGGGTCGCCCTCCACGCTAGACCGGTGACCCGGGCGCGTCGATACCACCCCGGGCACCCGCGGGCCGTACGGCGGACGCGGGGTGGCGCCACCCTGGAACCCGTCCGGTATCCTTCGCGCATGCACAGCGACCGGATGCGTGGCCGAATGCCGGCCCCCTGCGGTGCCTGCTGTCGGTGTTGGTGCTGACCGAGCCCGACGACGAGGACGCCCTCGCGGTGTCCGCCCCGCTCACCCGCCCCTCCCTGGCGCTCGCCAGACCCGCAGCCCCGCCCGCACCACCGCACAGGAGCACGACCGCCATGACCCTGACCCGCCTCACCTCCCGCGTCGCCGCAGCGCTCGCCGTCCTCGCGCTGTCGGCCTGCGCCGCCGCCCCGTCCGCCACCACCCCCGGGGCCTCGACGTCGGCGCCCGCGACACCGCAGCGCGGCGGGACGATCACCTACGGGCGCGCCGCGGCCGTCACCTCGTTCGACCTGAACAACCAGATCACCGCCAACAACGCCTTCGCCATCGACAAGGTGTTCGAGCCGCTCGTCTCCTTCGACACGACCGGGAAGATCGTCCCCTGGCTCGCCGAGAAGTGGGACGTGAGCTCCGACCAGCTCACCTACGCCTTCACCCTCCGCGAGGGCCTCCAGTTCTCCGACGGCACCCCCGTGACCGCCAGGGACGCGAAGTTCTCCCTGGAGCGCCACCTCGAGGTGGAGGGGCCACTGCCCCTGCAGGCGCCGATCGCGGACATCACCGCCACCGACGACCGGACGCTGACGATCTCGCTGAAGAGCGCCTACACCCCGTTCCTCTCCGAGCTGTCGGGGTTCTCCAACGGGATCTTCCCCGCCGGCTTCGGCGGCCGCAGCGAGAAGGAGTTCTTCGCCGCGCCGGTCGGCACCGGCCCGTGGGTCGTCGAGTCCTGGGACCCCAGCGGTGACACCACCTTCCGTGCCAACCCCCACTACTGGCAGCAGGGCAAGCCGTACGCCGACACCCTGGTCTACAAGGTGGTCGCCGACGACACCCAGCGCATCCAGCAGCTCCAGGCGGGGCAGCTCTCCGGCATCGAGAACGTGGCGCCCGCCACCATCGCCTCCCTCAAGGCCGACCCGAACGTGACCGTCTCCGAGCTGGGCTCCTGGGAGGTCGAGCAGGTGTTCTTCAACACCCAGAACGCCTACTTCGCCGACCGCCACGTCCGCCGTGCGATCGCGCTCTCGCTCGACCGGGACGCGCTCACGCAGGCCGTCACCTTCGGTGCCGCCCAGACCGTGAAGACCCTGATCCCGCCGACCATCCAGTACGCCGCCGACGTGAAGGCCCTCGACAACGACCCCGCCGCGGCGAAGGAGGAACTGGCCGCCTCCGCCTTCCCGCAGGGGTTCACCGCGACCCTGCTGATCGCCTCCGGCAACTCCGTGCGGACGCAGGAGGCCCAGATCATCCAGGAGGCGGTCAAGCCGCTGGGGATCACCCTGAAGATCGAGTCGGTCGAGCTCAACGACTTCCGCGAGCGGTTCTTCGCCTACAAGTTCGACGCGATGATCAACTCCGGGCAGAGCGACGCGCCCGACCCCGACGGGCTGATCGCCTTCCAGACCGATCCGGAGGGGTTCAGCAAGTCGTACTGGACGCACTACACCAACGACCGGGTCACCGCCCTGGCCGCGCAGGGACGGGCCACGCCCGACGGCGAGGAGCGGGCGCGGATCTACGCGGAGATCCAGCAGATCCTGGCCGACGACGTCCCTTACATCCCGCTCTACAACACCAAGAACGTGGTGGCGTCGCTGGCGTCCGTCCACGGGCTCACGCCGCGCATCAACGGCAGTGTCCTGTTCCAGGACGTCTGGCTCGCGCCCTAGCGTTCGCCAAGCCCGGCCCGCGGCGGGGAGAATCAGCCCATGCGTTGGGTGGGGCGCTCGTTGCTCTCCGTCGTCCCGGTGGTGGTCGGCGTGGTGCTGTGCGTCTTCTTCCTGCTGCGGATCGTGCCGGGCGACCCGGCGGCGATGATCCTCGGCGAGCGCGCGACGACCGCGTCCATCGAGGCGCTGCGGCACCGCCTGGGCCTCGACCTGCCCCTGGCCCAGCAGCTGTCGGACTGGCTGGTGGGAGTGTTCACCCGCGGTGACGTCGGCACCTCGCTGGTGACGTCGCAGCCGGTGCTCGGCCTCGTCGGCTCGCGCGCCGGGCTCACCGCACTGCTCGTGCTGCTGAGCGTGGTGTTCACCGTGCTGATCGTGGTGCCCCTCGCCCTGCTCGCCGCCACCCACAAGGACGGGGTCCTGGACCACCTGGTGCGCATCGTCCCGACCGTCGGCATGGCGATGCCGGCCTTCTGGGTGGGCCTGATCCTCATCCTGCTGTTCGGCGTCCAGCTGCGCTGGCTGCCGGTGGGCGGGGTCGGGACGGGGCCGGGCGAGCCGCTGCGCAGCCTGGTGCTGCCGGCGCTGACCGTCGCGCTGGGCATGGCGCCGCCGCTGGTCCGCGCGCTCCGCGAACAACTCGTCGAGGTGCTGGACGCCGACTTCGTGGTCACGCTGCGCGCCGCCCGGCTGCCGTCCTGGCGGGTGCAGGCCCACGTGCTGCGCAACGCCGCCGTGCCGACCGTGTCGCTGCTGGGGCTCAACATCGCCTACCTGATCGGCGGCACGCTGGTGGTCGAGAAGGTCTTCGCCCTGAACGGGCTCGGGGCACTGCTGTTCTCCTCGATCAGCTCCCGGGACTTCCCGGTCGTGCAGGGCATCGCCCTGGTGCTGGCGCTGGCCGTCGTCGGCGTCTCGCTGCTGACCGACGGGCTGGTCGCCCTGCTCGACCCGAGGGTGCGCACGGCATGAGCACCACGACCGCTGCCGTCCGCCCGTCCGTGCGGTGGCTGCGCCGCGCCCGCCGGACGCCTGCCCTCGTCGCGGGGACGGCGATCCTCGTGGTGGTGGGCGTGGTGGCGGTCCTCGCCCCGGTGATCGCGCCGTACGACCCCGCGTCCCAGGACCTCGGCAACGGGCTGGCCCCGCCGTCGGCCGCCCACTGGTTCGGCACCGACCAGCTCGGCCGCGACATCCTCTCGCGGGTGATGGCCGCGGCGGCCACCGACCTGCGGATCGCCGTCCTCGCCGCGCTGGTGCCGCTCGTTGTCGGGGTCACGATCGGGCTGGTCAGCGGCTACGTGGGCGGCTGGGGCGACTGGCTGATCGGGCGCGTGGTCGACACCTTCGTCGCCTTCCCGTTCTACGTGCTCGTGATCACGGTGGTGTTCGCCGCCGGTGCGGGGGAGCGGGGCATCTACCTGGCCTACGCCCTCGTGGGCTGGATCACCTACGCCCGCGTGATCCGCGCACGCACCCGCACGCTGTGCCGCGAGGGGTGGGTCCAGGCCGCCCGCGGCGGCGGGCTGTCGCACGGGCGCGTGCTCTTCGGCCACCTGCTGCCCAACGTGGCGCCGCTGGCCGTGGTGCTGCTGATGACCGAGATCCTGCTGATCATGGTGGCCGTGGTGACCCTGGGCTACCTCGGCCTCGGCGTCCAGCCGCCCACGCCCGACTGGGGGACGATGATCAGCGACGGGCAGCTCTTCCTGACCACGCGCTGGTGGGTGCCGACCCTGCCCGGGCTGGCGGTGGTGCTCACCGGGGTCGGGCTGTCGCTCACCGGGGACGGCCTGGCCGACGTGTGGAGGCTGCGATGAGGATCGAGGGCCTGCGCGTCGCGGGCGAGACCGAGTTGCTGCACGGCGTGAGCCTGGCCGTCGGAGCGGGCGAGGCCGTCGGGCTGGTGGGGGAGTCCGGCTCGGGCAAGAGCCTCACGCTGCGCGCGGTGATGGGCCTGCTGCCCCGCGGCCTGCGCGTGACCGGGGGGACGGTGGAGGTGGACGGCCGGGCCGCGATGATCTTCCAGGACCCGCTCACCTTCCTCGACCCGCTGGTGCGGGTCGGCGACCAGGTCGCAGAGGTGTGCCGGGTGGTCGCCGGCCTCTCCCGGCGGGCGTCCCGCGTCCGGGCGCTCGAACTGTTCGCCGACGTCCGGCTGGACGACCGCGCGGTGCTCGCCCGCCGCTACCCCCACCAGCTCTCCGGAGGGCAGCGCCAGCGCGTCCTGCTCGCCCTTGCCCTGGCGCAGGAGCCCGACCTGCTGTTGTGCGACGAGCCCACCACGGCCCTCGACGTCACCGTGCAGCGGGAGGTGCTCGACCTGCTCGCGTCGCTGCGCGCCGAGCGGGGGCTGTCGCTGGTGTTCGTGAGCCACGACCTCGCCGTGGTCGCCCAGCTGTGCGACCGGGTGGTGGTGCTGCGCGACGGCGAGGTGGTCGAGGCGGGCGCCACGCGGGACGTGGTGGCCCGGCCGCACCACCCCTACACCCGTCGCCTGCTGGACGCCGTCCTCCCCCTCCCCGCGCTCGCCGGGGGTCGCGATGGCTGACGGGCTGGAACTCACCGGGGTGAGCGTGGCCTACGCCGGCCGGCGGGTCGTCGACGATGTGTCGCTGCAGGTGCGCCCCGGGACCATCGTCGGGCTGGTCGGGGAGTCCGGCTCGGGGAAGACCACGCTGGCGCGCGCCGTGGTCGGCACGGTCGGGCTCGCCGGGGGCACCGTGCACCTCGACGGGACGCCGCTCGCCCGTCGCCGGAGCCGGACGGAGCGTCGGGCCGTCCAGCTGGTGCAGCAGGACCCGTACGCCTCGCTGAACCCGCTGCTCACCGTCGGCCGCGTGCTCGACGAACTGCTTCGCGTCCACCGGCTCGCGGAACGGCGCATCGCCTCCGACACCGCCGGCGCGCCCGACGCGGGGGCGTGGCGGCGGGCCCGCTGCGCGGAGCTGATGGGGCTGGTGGGGCTCGAGGCGGACACGCTCGGCCGCTACCCGCGCCAGCTGTCCGGCGGCCAGCGGCAGCGGGTGGCGATCGCCCGGGCGCTGGCCGTCGAGCCGCGCATCCTGGTGGCCGACGAGCCCACCAGCGCCCTCGACGTCACCGTGCAGCGCACCGTCCTGGACGTCCTGGTGGGGCTCTCGGCGCGGGTCGGGCTGGGCGTGCTTCTGATCTCGCACGACCTGTCGGTGATCCACGCCGCCTGCGATGACGTCGCCGTCCTGCGCGAGGGCCGGATCGTCGAGCACGCGCCCGCGGCGCGGTTCTTCACCCATCCGTCCGACCCGTACAGCCGCCGCCTGCTGCAGGCGGTGCCCCGGCTGCCGGAGCGCGCGCCGTGAACGTGGCCGAACTGCCGGCCGTCGGTGAGCCCGTCGGTGGTCTCGTCGGAGGCCTGGTGCTGGGCGCGGACGGCGTCTTCCGCCCGGGCGTGGTGCGGATCGACGGCCCGGTGTCCGCCGCGCCGGACGCCGCCGCGTCCCTGCCGGTGGTCGACGTGACCGGGGCCTGGGTGACCCCCGGCTTCGTCGACGCGCACACCCACCTGTCGTGGAGCGACTTCGACCACCCCGACACCGGGCTGGCCGAGCGGGCCGCCGCAACCTCCCGGAACCGGTTGGCGACGCTCGCCGCCGGGGTGACCACCGCGCGGGACGCCGGCGGCTACGACCCCGCGCTCGCCCGGCTCGTCGATGGCGAACCCGGACCGCGGGTCGTCCCCTCGATCGACATCATCGGCCCCGGGGACGCGCGCGGCGCCGCGTACCTCCGCCGGCGGGTGGCCGCCCTGGCCGGGGCCGGCGCCGCGTGGATCAAGGTCGCGGCGACCGGTGGCGTCGGCGCAGGCACCGCGCAGCGCGAGCCGGTGTTCGACCGCGCCGAGTTCGCGGCGATCACGGGGGAGGCCGCGCGGGCCGGGCTGCCGGTGATGGTGCACGCGTGGGGCGGGCCGGCGATCGACTGGGCGGTCGAGGACGGCGTGGCGAGCATCGAGCACGCCGTCCACCTCACCGCGGCGCAGGCGCGTCGCGCCGCCGCGGCGGGGACCTTCGTGGTGCCGACCGTGTGGATCTACGCCGACGTGCTGCGGCTCGCCCTCGCCGGGAAGCTCCCGGCGACGCTGGTGCCCGCGGCGCGGACGGCGGTCGCCGCCCACCCGCGCGCGGTCCGCCACTGCCTCGAGGAGGGTGTCCCGCTGGCCATGGGCACGGACGCCGGGCTGCCCACGCAGCACGGGCGCAACCTGAACGAGGTGGCCGCCCTCGTCGGGGCGGGGGTGCCGGTGGACGTGGCGCTGCGCGCTGCCACCTACGGCGGCGCTCGTCTCGTCGATCCGGGGGCGGGGGTGCCGCTGGCGCCCGGCGCGCGCGCGGACGTCGTGGTCTTCGACCGCGACCCCACCGACGTCGCGACGCTGCGCGATCCCGGTGCCGTGTGCCTGGTGCTCCGGGACGGGCGGGTCGCCCACCGGCGCGCTAGTCCCGACGCTTCGTCGTGAATCCTTGCGAAAGCTAACGGCGTTAGCTAAGGTGCAGCTAACACTGTTAGCAAGGAGTCGATATGACCGCTCTCGCCACTCCTGCGCCACGCCGGGTCGCGCCGGCACGGGTCGCGCAGGTCCTGCTCTGGCTGTCCGCCCTGGCAGCTGCCCTCGCCGCGGCCGGCGGCGTCGGCGAGGTGCTCGCGTCCGCGGCGGCCAGCCGCTTCGTCGAGTTGTGGCGCGTGGTGGGTTTCGCCACGTTCGCCCTGATCTTCGCCGTTCTCGCTGCGCGCGGACGCCGGGTTCCGGCCGGCATCTGGTTCGCTGTCATCGCGAACAAGGTCGTCCTCACCGCCTTCGGACTGGCCTGGTCGGCGAGCGCGGACGGCGCCGCCGCTGCCATGTGGTGGGACGGCGCGCTCAGCGTCGCGCTGATCGCGGCCTTCCTGCTCACCAGGACCCGCCGGTGAGCCGCAGCGACGAGATCGTGGAGGTCGCCCAGGCCCTGCTCGACGAGGCGGGGCCGGCGGGGCTGAGCATGCGGGCGATCGCAACAGCCGTCGGGATCCGGGCCCCGTCGCTGTACCGGCACTTCCCGGACAAGGCGGCCATCGAGGCCGCCCTCCAGGAGCGGGCGCTCCTCGACCTGGCCGACACGCTGGCGGCGGCGGGCCCGAACCTGGTGCCGCTGGCGGCCGCCTACCGGGACTGGGCGCTCGCACATCCGCACCGGTACGCGCTGATCTCCGGGCAGGCCCTCCACCGCGACCGTCTCCCGGCGGGCGTGGAGGACGCGGCGGCTGCGCCGCTGCGGGACGCCGTCCACGGGGACGAGGACCGGGCCCGCGCCCTCTGGGGGCTCGCGCACGGGCTGGTGGAACTCGAACTCGCCGGACGCTTCCCCCCGGGTGCGGACATCGCCGCGGCCTGGCGAGCGGGGATGACCGCCTTCGGCGAGCACCGCCGCCAGGGCTTCCGCGCCTGACGGTCGGCGGGCTACCGCTGGCTCGGGACCGTCAGGCGGGAGACGTCGACGCGGCGCCGGAACAGCGACGGCCGGGCGGCGGGCGCCGCCGGGGGAGCCGTCGGCGCGGCGAAGGACGGGCCTTCGAGGTCGAAGCGACGGGCGTACTCCGCGGGGTTCGGGAAGGCCACCGGCTGGGCGTTCCAGGCCATCGGCGCCGCGGCGGGCGCAGGCTGCGCGACGACCGGCTGCTCGACGACGGGCTCGGCCGGGGGCTCGACCGGCTCGGACGCCGGCTCAGCGGGCGGCTGCTCCACGACGGGCTGGGTGGCCACCGGGCGGAACCACTCCTCGTCGAGGGCGGACGACGGCTCGCCCACGACCTCGACCACGGGCTCGGGCACGACGACCTCGACCACGGGCTCGGGCAGGACGGGCTCCACCACGGGCTCCGGCAGGGCGGGCTCCACCACGGGCTCGGGCAGGACGGGCTCGGGGGCGACGACGAGGGCGGGCTCGGCCACGGGTGCCGGTTCCGGGTCGGCGACCACGGCGAGGGCCGGAACGGCCTCGATCGGCGCCGGGACCGACGGCTCGACCAGCAGGCGCGCGGGAACGGACTCGGCGTAGCGACCGGGCAGGGCGTCGACGTGCGCGCGCGCCGGGGTGGGCAGGCCGTAGGAGCGGGTCGGAGCGTGGGCGACGTGCGTCCGCTCCGCCGCCGGCTCTGCCGCGTAGCGGGCACCGGAGGGCTCGACGGCGCCACGGGCCGGGGCCGGCCCGGCGGCCATCCGCGACGGGACCGCCTGGGGCGCAGGGTCGCGCTCGGCGTCGGCGACGGGCTCGACGAGGCGCAGGTGCCGCGGCGAGTAGTCGGCCTGCGCCGCCTCCTGCTCGAAGCCGAGGAAGCGGGAGCCGAAGAGGGGTTCTGTGATCTGTTGTGTCGTCATCTCTCGAAGTCCACGTTGCTGAAGATCGAATCCTGGAGGGAGGAGCCGGTGTCCCACACGCCGCCGGCGACACCGACGCCGGCCCTCGTCCAGGTCCTGCTCATCACCGACTCGCAGTGGCCGGTGGTCGAACTCATCCACTGCGACACCACCTGGCTGGCGGTGTAGTCCTTCGGGGAGAGGGCGAGGACCTCGCCGAAGGCGCCGGACACGCCGGCGAGCTGGAAGCGGGCGGAGAACCCGGTGGTGCCGTGCGTGACGTGGTCCAGGCCGTCGTAGACGTCCTGCCGGGCGGCCAGGTCACGGCTGTGGGCGAGGGCCAGGTCGGACAGGCCGCCGTTCCAGTGGAGGGCGGGTACCGCCTTCATGGTCTTCGCCGTCCCGTCGCCGCGGCAGGTCTGCGTCCTGGCGCGGCGCTTGTTGATCTCGCTGAGGATCCGGGCCTCGAAGCTGGTCGCCGAGCGCCAGGTGCGCTTGTACTCGACCGTCGTGGTGAGCACCCCCGCACCGATGGTCAGGCTCAGCACGCTCGTGCCGGCGAGGTTGGCCGGCATCGTCACCGACACACGGGTGTCGTCCACCACGGTGAACCGGGCCGCCAGCGCCGGCATCGCGGAGAACCCGCCCGCCCGCAGGCCGTCGGGCACCTGGGGGGTCACCGTGACCGCGGTCGTCGCGGCCAGGCCCGACCCGGTGACCTCGATCGTGCCGCCGCCGGCCAGCGGGCTCGAGGCCGCGCAGGCGTGCACGTCGCCGGTCTGCGGGGTGACGTGGACGAGCACCTTCGCCGAGTAGCCGGCCTTCCGCGTGCTGGACCTCGGCTTGTAGACCCGGTAGTACCGGTCGCCGGGGCCGTCGGGACGGACGGTCGTGCGGTAGTTGCCCGCGCTGGTCGTGGAGAGCGTCGCGACGGTGGTCCAGGTGGTCTGTCCGACCATCAGCTGCTGCACGCGGATCGTGTGGCTCGCCGGACGCGGCGACACCTTTCCCACCAGGTTCACGCCCTCGCACTCCACCACAGTGGTGTCGGAGGCGGTGAGGCTGACGCTGAAGCTCGCCGCCCGGGCGGGCGTGGCCACGCCGAGGACGCCTGCCGCCAGCGCCAGGCCGGCCAGCAGGGCTGACCCCCTGCGCAGCAGCGTCGTGTGCATTCTGTAGGACCCCTCCCGGAAACGCACTGCGAGCGTCTCACGGCGTCCTGTACGCGGGTAAGGCCCCGTTCGGGTGACTTGGAGGCCCCGTCCGGGGCCGTCGGGGGCGCCTCAGGACAGCGCGTCCCGCAGCCGCTGGGCGTACCCGGACTCCTCGCCGGCTGCGTAGCGCGTCCGTGGCCAGAAGAAGCCGCGCAGCCCGTCCCCCCTGCTGCGGGGGACGACGTGCACGTGCAGGTGGGGCACCGACTGGCTGACGACGTTGTTCAGGGCCACGAAGGTGCCCTCGGCGCCGAACGCGGGGCCCATGGCGGACGCGAGCCGCTGGGCCACGGTGAACAGCGGCTCCATCAGTTCGCCCGGCAGGTCGAGGAGGGTGGCGACGTGGCGGGTGGGGCAGACCAGCACGTGGCCCTTGAACACCGGCCGGTGGTCGAGGAACGCGACGACGTGCTCGTCCCGCCAGACCTCGGTGGCCTCGACCTCGCCCGCGACGATCCGGCAGAACACGTCCTCGTCCATGGACGCGATTGTGCCACCGGCCCGATGCGGGGCCCGGATGCGACGACGGCCCCCGCGCAGTGCGGGGGCCGTCGTGGTTGGCTTCGGTCAGAGCGGGGTGATGTTCGAGGCCTGGGGACCCTTGGGGCCCTGGGTGATCTCGAACTGCACCTTCTGGTTCTCATCCAGCGTACGGAACCCGGAGGACGAGATCGCGCTGTAGTGGGCGAAGACGTCGGGGCCCCCGCCGTCCGGGGCGATGAACCCGAAGCCCTTTTCGGCGTTGAACCACTTCACGGTGCCAGTGGCCATGCATTACTCCTTCTTGTGCGTGCGCCCCGACTTCCGGAGCCGCTTGTCGTCCCCGCACCTCCCGAAGGAGCTTTGACCCCGCTTCCCGGCTGGGAAGCTGAGCCGGTACAGCGACTACGCGGAGAACCCTAGCGCCTGTCACCCGGGTGGGGAACAGGTTCAGCGGGCGAGCCGTGCGCCGAAGCTGCCGAATTCTGCTCCACGGGGGCCTCCGGGCCCACCCGGACGGTCAGTGCACCGGGCCGGACGCGGCACCGCATGCGCCGCCGGGGCCCCACCGCGTCGCCGTCCAGCTGGGCCTCGACCGGCTCCCGGGTGACGACCTCCACCGTCTCGGAGGTGAGGTGGACGAGCGCCGGGTGGCCGTAGCGGCGCACCGAAAGGACGTGCAGGCCGATCGCCAGCCAGGCGGAGATCGACCTCGGCGAGGCGAGCACGGTGTCCAGCCGGCCGTCGTCCAGGGCTGCGTCCGGGATCAGCCGTATGCCGCCGGTCAGCTCGCCGCAGTTCGCGACGAGCACCGTGCGCGCGTGCTGGCTGACGGCGCGCTGCCGTTCGGCGGTGACGCGGACGCCGAAGCCGAGCCGGAACAGCGCCGTCGCGCCGGAGATCGCGTAGGCCAGCCAGCCGACCTTCTTCTTCAGCCGGGCGTCGACGCCGGCCATCATCTCCGCGTCCAGGCCCATCCCGGCCATCACCAGGAACACCGCCGGCGGGTCGTCGTCCCAGGCCACCTCGCCCACGTCGATGGGCTGCCCCTTCCCGGTGAGCGCGACGTCGAGGGCGGACGCCAGGTCGTCGACCGGGAGCCGCAGGTTGCGGGCCAGCAGGTTGCCGGTGCCGCCGGGGAGCAGGCCGAGCGTGCAGTCCGTCCCGACGAGGGCACTGGCGACCGCCCGCACCGTCCCGTCCCCACCCAGCGGGCACACCAGTTCGGCGCCATCGGCCACCGCCGCCCGTGCCTGGCCCTCGCCGGGGTCCTCGACAGTGGTGGAGTACCAGCGGGGCCGCGGCCAGCCGCGGTCGTCGCAGAGCCGGTCGATGCGGGACCTGACCTCCTCCACGTCGTCGAACTTGGACGGGTTCACCACGACGGCCCAGGGCCCGGGCGCAGGACGGTCAGGCATGCCGGAACTCTATGTCGTCGCCGAAACCGGACGCGGCCCACCGATCGGTCGGCATCAGGTGAGCGATGCGGTGTAGATCGAACCGATGGACGCGGCGAGCGCTGCGTCGAACTCCGCGTCGGTCATGTCGGCCCGAAGACCCTCGGTCAGCGCGCGGCTGAAGCTGGCGATCAGGCCGGCGTTGAGCGCCAGCAGGCGGTTCGCCTCGTCCCGGCCGTAGCCGCCCGACAGTGCGACCACCCGGAGCACCGACCGGTGCGCGATGAGCTCCTGGTAGAGGTTCGGCTCGGTCGGGATGGTGAGCTTGAGCATCACCCGGGTCCCGGACGGGAGGTCGGCGAGTCGCTCGATGATGCCGGCCGTCACCATGGCCTCGCAGGCGGCCCGGTCGGGCGCGGTGATGTCCACCTCCGGCTCGATGATCGGCATCAGCCCTGCGTCCAGGATGCGGCGGGCGACGGCGAACTGCTGGTCGAGCACCGCGTCGATGCCGGCGGGGTGGGCCGACTGCACGAGCGAGCGCATCTTCGTCCCGAAGACGTGGCGCGCTGTGGCGCGCTCGAGCAGGTCGTCGAGGTCGTCCATCGGCGCCATCAGCCGCACGCCGTCCGCTGCCTCGGCGAGCCCCCGGTCGACCTTCACGAACGGGACGATCTGCTTGTAGTCCCACAGGTAGTCGGGGATGCCGACGTCGTCGATGTGGCGGTCCATCGTCTGCTCGAACAGGATCGCGGCCAGCACGCGGTCGCCGGTGAAGGCGGAACTGGTGATGATCCGGGTGCGGAAGGCGTGGATCAGGTCGAACATCTCCGCGTCCGAGGAGTACCGCTCGGGGCCGATGCCGTAGCGGCCGAGCGCCCCGGGGGTGCTGCCGCCGGACTGGTCCAGGGCCGCGACGAAGCCCTTGCCGGTCTCGATCCGCGAAAGCTGGCTGGTATCCATGGCTCCTCCTGACACCCGCCGCCGGAGGCCGCCGATGCCCCCGGCGGGGCCGCACATCGACCACTTCCAGCCTAGGCCGGGAGGTCGGCGCGCGCCCGGGCCGGAACCGAACTAGTGTCAGGTCATGAGGACCAACGGTGCGCTTCAGATCATCTTCGCGTTCTTCCTTGGGCTGGTGGTGGTCGCCTTCGTCGGCATCGGCGTCAACACCTTCTACCCCGAGCCGCCCTACACGGGCCAGGAGGGCATGGACTGGAACTCGCAATGGCGGCTGGTCACCGGCATCATCCTGCTGGTCTGCGCCACCCTGTTGCTGGCGGTCTCCCTGTTCCTCCCCGAGGACCAGGGCGTGCTCTCCAACGGAATCCTGCTGGGCGGGGTCTTCACCATGGTCTACGCGGTCGGCATGACCGTCACCAGCGACCGCAGCGTGCTGCGGTTCGGGGTGGTCGCCGTCGCGCTGGTGGTGACGATCGCCATCGGGTACGTCAAGTTCGTCCTCGCCCGGCGGCGGCGGGAGGCCGGCGCTGCGCGGACGGCCGGCGAGGAGGGTGCCGCGGCGGTCTCGGCCGACCTGGCCGGCCGCCTGGCGGTGGTCGAGGGCAAGCTGGACGCCCTCGCGCGCGCCCTCCACGGCTGAGGCCCCGCCCGCAGGGTGAGCCGATCTCCGGCTGATCCGCGCACCCGCGGCACGCGGGTGGTTACCCTACGTGCATGAGCCAGTCTCCGTGGCCGCCGCGGATCGGCGACGTGGTCAACGGCCACCAGTGGAACGGCGCCCAGTGGGTGCCCCTCCCGCCGCAGGTGGGCCAGATCGTGAACGGGCACCGCTGGGACGGTCGCCAGTGGGTGCCGCTCGCGGCCACCCCGCCGCAGGCCGCCGTGCCGCAGGCCCCCGTCCAGCAGGCACCCGCGCAGCAGGCACCGGTGATCGGGCAGGTCGTGAACGGGCACCGCTGGGACGGC
>JAIUOT010000023.1 GCA_020161015.1 Actinomycetota bacterium
CCCACCGAAGCCATCAACGGACGCCTCGAACACCTCCGCGGCTCCGCCCTCGGCTTCCGCAACCTCACCAACTACATCGCCAGGTCGCTGCTCGAAACCGGCGGATTCAGACCCCAACTACACCCTGGATTGTGAAGAGCCTCCAAACCGGCGGCGCCAACAACGGTGGGACCGAAGCGGTGAATGGCTTGATCGAGTTGCACCGCCGGATCGCCCGTGGGTTCAGAAACCGGGAGAACTACCGGCTACGCATGCTCCTGATCGCCGGAGGACTCGACCAGCCCCCACCTCAGGTGTGAAGAGCCGGATATGCCGGTGGGGATCACCCGCACGGGAGGTCTGATGGCTGATGCCGACCACCTGCATCTGCTCAATAGGCACAACCTCGCGTGCATCCCTCGGCCCGACTCGCGTCACCGAGTGCTGTCCGAGCCAGCGGCGTATCTCGGCCAGCGCATCCTGCTGCGCGGCGTCCAACGCTGCCGAGACTTCGGGGTGGAGGGCGGCGGCGACCGACACGCTCTTGGGTGCGTTGATGGTCATCTCCGCGAATAGCGGTGATCCTTTGGTCCCCTCGGCGGGCTTGCGTGGGGTGCCCATCGACTCGCCCGTTATCGGGTCTGTCCAGTCCACCCACCCCTCGTACTCATCCGACGAGAGGGAACGGGCGGCAGTGACCTCGCCGCGGGCGTCGAGCACCGCGAACTCCGCCACGGCGTCGTCCGCCCCTAGGTAATACTCATCCGCGCGGGAACGGTCGGCCTCGACATACCGGCGCGCGGCAGCACCGCTGCCGCGAAACAGGATCACCCCGCCCTTCACGTCGGCCTCCCTCATGAGTCGTCTCATGAGGGAGGTGCGCACGCTCCACCCACGGTGGCATACGTGCATTCTCTGGATTCGTCTATCTTCTATTCAGGCCATCTATTCATTCCTGTATCTCGGTGTCATACATACAGGAATGCACGAAGAGCAAAGCCGGGGTGCGGAGGTGTGTTGGGTGCTGTGAATCGCGGTGCGCCCGCAGGTAGTCAGATAAGCGGCTCATCCCAATCGAGGGTGTAGTCGCGGTCTGGAAGTCGCCCGGCTTTGAGTAGTGGCCTAGCGATAGTTGATGAGGTTTCGGAACCCATGCGCGGAAGTCACAGAGGTGTTCGAGTCATCTGTTGATCGCCTTGGCCGGGGCGTCGTAGGTGCCGGGCGGTCACGCTATTAGCATACTGATGCTCAGCTCGGGAGGCCCTGCTCACCATGAGTTTGTTACTTACCCTACCGGTAGGTAGAGTTGTCGATATGAGTACTACTGCACCTGCCCACCGACCGCCGGCGCGAGCCGGCGTTCTCGCCAGCACTCTTGCGTTGGCCCGCACTGGCGCCTCTGTCTCCCTGGTGTCCGCAGCTCGCGCTGCAGGAATCACTAAGGCTGGCCTGATGTACCACTTCCCAACCAAGGAAGCACTGATGACCGCCGTCGTCGACCACCTCCTCGACGGCTACGAGCGGGATCTGGCCGCCCGCCTGACTACCACCAACTCAAACGTACCCACGATCAGCGAACGCCTCGCCGCCTACGTTGACTGGGCTTGCGACGGGCCGTTCGACTACGGCGACCTGGTCATGTTGACCGACCCCCGCCTGCGCGAGCCGCTCACCGAGCGATGGAACAGCCGCATGGGGGCCTGGGTCGACGTCCCCGAGACCCTTCCGGCCGACCAGCGGGCCCGCCTCCACGGCGTCCGACTCTTGGCCGACGGCATCTGGCTCAACACCGCCGGCAACGGCATCGCCCTATCCGACGAGGACACCGACGCCATTCGAGCACTCGCACACCACCTCATCCAGGAGAACTCATGACCAAGTGGCTACTGCTCGCGGGGTCCATCCTCAGCGAGGTCACCGGTTCGCTGTCGCTGAAGGGAGCACTCGATCGACCCGTACTGTACGTGCTCGTCGCGGCTGGCTACATCGCCTCGTTCATTCTCCTCGCCCTCGTTCTGCGTCAGGGCATGGCGCTGGGCGTCGCCTACGGCATTTGGGGCGCCCTCGGTGTCGCCACCACCGCCGTGATGTCGTCGCTGATCTTCGATGAAACCCTCACCGCACTCATGGGCGTCGGCATCGTCCTCATCATTGCCGGCGTCCTCACCGTCGAACTCGGCTCCCAGCACGCGGTCAAGAACCTCGAAGAAGCCACCTGATGGCTTACCTGTTCCTCCTCGGAGCCATCATTGCCGAGGTCAGCGCTACCCTCTCGCTGCGCATGGCAGCTACCGGCGTCCGCGCCTACTACGCCGCCGTCGCCGGCGGCTACCTCCTGGCCTTCGCGTTTCTCACCCTCGCCCTTAATGAGGGCCTGGGCCTCGGTGTCGCTTACGGCATCTGGGCAGCGTCCGGAGTTGCCCTAACGGCCGTCGCGTCCAAAGCCCTCTTCAAGGAGCCGCTCACCGCGCTCATGATGGGCGGCATCGCACTCATCATCGCCGGCGTTCTTCTCGTCGAGCTCGGCGCCCTGCACTGACTGAGATCCCCATCCCCACGACGTCGTCGCTCACCACGGACCAAGGCCTTGGCAACGGGCTTCTGATGAGGTGTACTCGTTGATCGAAGCGACTCCGGCGCGACGGTGGCTAGATCGTGGTCGAGGTCTTCGGAAGATGACGTTCCACGCCTGACATCCGGAGGTCTGACGTCGTTGCCTGTCGCTACCGCTCGGGCCCGCTTCGCTCGCCCGGACCTGACAACGTTCTGCCGACTCGACGAACTCGACCTCGTCGTGACCGGCCAGCGCCTCGAGCCCGACCGCGCGGTGCTCGCCTGCAGAGTCCTGACCCCGGACGAGTGGTGTCGACGCTGCGGCGCCGAAGGCGCTGCTCGGGACACCGTGATCCGTCGGCTCGCGCACGAGCCGCTGGGGTGGCGACCGACGGTGTTGGAGGTCGCGGTGCGTCGCTACCGCTGCACCGGCTGCGGGCACGTGTGGCGCCAAGACACCACCCGTGCGGCCGAGCCGCGGTCGAAGCTCTCGCGCCGTGGGCTGCGGTGGGCGCTCGAAGCGCTGGTCGTGCAGCACCTCACCGTCACCCGGATCGCCGAGGGACTCGACGTCGCCTGGGACACCGCCAACGACGCCGTGCTTGCTGAAGGCCGACGTGTTCTCATCGACGACCCGGCCCGCTTCGACGGCGTGAGGGTCATCGGCGTCGATGAGCACGTCTGGAGGCACACCAGGCGCGGCGACAGGTACGTCACCGTGATCATCGACCTGACCCCGGTACGCGACAAGACCGGCCCCGCCAGGCTGCTGGACATGGTCGAGGGTCGCTCGAAGGAGGCCTTCAAGACCTGGCTCGCCGTCCGACCCGACACCTGGCGCGACGGGATCGAGGTCGTCGCGATGGACGGGTTCACCGGCTTCAAGACCGCCGCCGCCGAGGAGCTCCCCGACGCGGTGGCGGTCATGGATCCGTTCCACGTCGTCCGCCTCGCCGGGGACGCGCTCGACCGGTGCCGGCGCCGGGTGCAGCAGGCCATCCACGGCCACCGCGGGATGAAGGGCGACCCGCTGTATGCCGCGCGGCGGACCCTGCACACCGGCGCCGAGCTGCTGACCGACAAGCAGGCCGCTCGACTCCGCACGTTGTTCGGGGCCGAGGAGCATGTCGAGGTCGAGGCGACCTGGGGGATCTACCAGCGGATGATCGCCGCCTACCGCCACGAAGACCGCCACCACGGCCGCGAGCTCATGGCCAACCTGATTGCCTCGATCAGCAGCGGTGTCCCGAGGGCGCTGGTCGAACTCACCACACTCGGCCGGACGTTGAGGAAGCGCGCCGACGACGTGCTCGCCTACTTCGACCGCCCCGGCACGTCCAACGGTCCGACCGAGGCGATCAACGGCCGCCTCGAACACCTCCGCGGCAGTGCTCTTGGGTTCCGCAACCTCACCAACTACATCGCCAGGTCGCTGCTCGAAACCGGCGGATTCAGACCCCAACTACACCCTGGATTGTGAAGAGCCGCTATGTGCCGCGCGCGATCGTCAACCGCGACACCCGCGGCTTCATCAAGGTCGTCGCCGACGCCGACACCGGCCAGATCCTCGGAATCACCGCGGTCACCAAGGACGCCGGCGAGCTCGCCGCAGCCGGCGTGTGGATCCTCCAGGCAGGCATGATCATCGAACAGGTCGCCCACTCCTGGGCGCCCTACCTGACCATGGCCGAAGGCATCAGGATCGCCGCCCAGTCCTTTACCACCGACGTCTCCAAGCTCTCCTGCTGCGCCTGACCCGCCGACGCAACCTGACACCCAAGAAGGACGACACCCGTGACAGAGTGACAGCCGGCCTCATCAACAGCTGACCACCCGGGAGAACGGATTTCGAGCTCGCCTCTGTGAGTCCGTTGCTCCGACTGCTCCCAAGTGGCAAGCCAGTCGAGATCATCACAGGGCCCTTGAGCCCGCCCTCGCCGGTGACCAGGTACCCGATCGGGCCGCCGCCGCCGTGCCGACAGCGAGTACGAGTCCGAGGACATGACTTCCCGCTCCTCGTGCTGCGACCAGGTAAGCGGGTTCGGCCAGGTGAGGCGCCCGGGTGAGCGTCTTTCGGCCCCGGCCGCCATGAGACCGGCGCCTGCTCGTGGTCCCGGGACTTGCTAGTGGATGAAGTCTGGCCGCCCGACGTGCAGCGGTTCGCCGCCCATCGCGCTGCAGCTGACCGCTGATCGCCCAACATCGAGAGCCTCGCCTCGAGTGGCCAACATGGTCGACGAGGCAGGCGCATTCGTCGACCCGGTCGAGGGTGTAGTCATGAAGTGACAGAGGCAACTCCGGTTGGCAACCGTCTCCTGGCGTTGGCTGTCTCTTCAGCGGCGGGCCACTCAAGGACAAGCTGTCATCGGCATTATGCACGTGATGGTCGGGGCGGGGGTTCATGAGGCTTCGCTTTCGGTGATGGTGGCCAGGAGGGCTCGGTAGGTACCGGCTCGGTGGTGCTGGTCCTTGGCGACGGCGTCG
>JAIUOT010000024.1 GCA_020161015.1 Actinomycetota bacterium
CCACCCTGCAAGCCCAATACGACGACGCCGTCGCCAAGGACCAGCACCACCGAGCCGGTACCTACCGAGCCCTCCTGGCCACCATCACCGAAAGCGAAGCCTCATGAACCCCCGCCCCGACCATCACGTGCATAATGCCGAATGCAGTGCGTTCTAGGCTGGGCTTGGCTGGTCAGGTGAATGCCTTGTCTGGCCGGGGTTTGGTGATGCCCGTCTGGCCGGCGAGGATGTCTGCCGCGAGCCATCCGATTGCGCAGAACTGTCCGAGCACTCGGTCTGGGATCGGGCTGTAGTCGTAGGGGTTGGTGCCACCGAAGTAGGTGAGCGCGGCCTGCCTTATGCGCGTTTCCATGTTTCTGGCGGAAACTGGGGTGACCTTGGCGCCGAGCAGGGCGTTGGCGAGGATGTACTGTTCCGCCCACATGCCCCAGTCGGGTTCGGTGTCACCCTGACAGAACACCCGGGTCCGGCCTTCGCACTCGGACAATGCGGTCTTCGCCAGCTCCCGGACCGATTCGACCGCGGGCAGGCACTCGCGGGCTTGTTCGATGATGCGGGCGTCGAGCCTGTCATGGGATTTGGCGTGGGAGAGGCGCCACTCCAAGGCTGGCCCGGGCCAGTGCCAGGCTGGGAACCACGGGTTGCGGAGGCGGACTTCGAGATGAAGCATCGTCTCGCCGGCGCGATGCCAAACCAGGCACTGGACGCCATCGAGATCGATCACGCGCGCGTTGCGGCGATTCAACAGGTAGATGCTGTTCATGTAGGGGCGCACGTAAGTCTCGGGGGGGATCTTGCCTGACGCCCAACCTTCGGCAATGGACTCCAGAAGATGCGCGAGACGCGCAGGGGCAACTTCGGGCACAGACACATCCAACACCCTCACTTTCCGGGTGCGCCCCAAACGACCAGTACACGCCGCGTGGGGAGGCACGATTCGGCAGTCGCGCGGGCACTGGTCGAGTGCGATGTTTCTGCTGCTGACGATCGGTTCCGCGAGCAGACCTCGGAGGACCTTGAGGCTGCCATCGGCCACTTCTATCGCGTAGATCTGAAGGACGGCTGGTGGTGGCGTGGCCGCCCTCGTTCGGGCCCGCTCGCTCAGTACCTAAGCGACGCCATCTGAAGGTCCTCTTCTGCCGCACACCGCGCGGGCTCGGGCACCCGAATGGAAGAGTGGCGGTGTGACGACTCCGAGCCATCCCATGCTGCCGTTCCTCGTCGATCTCGAGTCGGCGTACAACCCCGACGCCGAGCGTCAGTACGACCCGAAGGACCTCGTCGCCTTCGCACTATCCTGGCCGGGATCTGACTACTGGCCGGGCCTTGCGCTTGGTTGGCTTGAACAAGGTGTGCCCTACAGCGCTCTGCGCGATCAAGTCTCCGCTATCGAAGGCGATCGTCATCGAAGCCAAGCCTTGCGCCACCGCGCCCGGCGACTGCTACTCCACCTCGCTACCTGAACATCCTGATCTGCCGCGCCGCGGACGGTAGCCTCCGGCTGCCCGGCCGCGACCTCATCTGCCGCGCCGCGGACGGTAGCCTCCGGCTGCCCGGCCGCGACCTCATCTGCCGCGCCGCGGACGGTAGCCTCCGGCTGCCCGGCCGCGACCTCATCTGCCGCTCTCAGGCGCCGGCCGGGTCGCCGCTTGTCGCGCTGGCACGCAGTGGGCACGCTGAACGCATGAGTTCGCCCTACCCCCTCCGCACTGAGCACCTGATTCTGCGCCCGCTGCGGGAGCAGGACATCGACGTTATCCTCGCCTACCGCAACGACCCGGAGGTGGCGGCACTACAGGACTGGGACCTTCCCGTATCGCGGGAGCGGGTCGAGCGGCACGTCGCGGCCCAGACGGGGTGGGTCGACGTCTTCCCTGGCGAACCTCGTCAGATCGGTATCGAACTGGACGGCGAACTCATCGGTGACCTCTACGTGAGACTCGACGAGCATGGGGGCGTCGCCGAGATCGGCTTCACCCTGCGGACCGAGTTCCAGGGCAGGGGGTTCGCCTACGAGGCTGCCTCCGCCGTGGTCGCCGATCTGATCGAGCGCCTCGGGTGCCACCGGATCTTCGGCCAACTGTCGCCGGAGAATGTGCGCTCGGCGAAGCTGCTCGAACGGCTGGGAATGCACGTCGAATCGCTGGCACCCAAGTCCTACTGGTGCCGTGGGGCCTGGGACGACAACCTCGTCTACGCGATGAGCGACGGCGAATGGCGGACGCGTCCCGCCTCGATGTGACAGCGCGTCACGGCGCGCGCATCGGCCGTCCGCGCACGCTGATGGAACCGAGCCCCACGGCAATCGCGGGCTTCCAGTCGGCCTCCGACGACACAACGAGGGCGCCTGCCGCACCCCCGCTGGTGAGGTGACCCCGGTCTACACTTCGGGCAGGAGGTTCGAGCGATGGCAGCGGGCGTGGGACGGTCGTCGGCGAAGTCGGTCCGCGCCCGTCGCCGCCAGGTGGTCGACCTCGTGACGGCGGCCGGTGCGATCAGCGTGGAGGACATCGCGACGCAGACCGGCGTGTCCAGCGTCACCATCTATCGCGACCTGTGGGCCCTGGAGAAGTCCGGGCAGCTGACCCGCTCCCAGCGAGGGCTCGTCTCCCTTGCGCCCCCGCACCGAGGGAACGACTCGGACGCCCTGTCGGACCCCACGCAGCATGCCCGTGGCAAGGCCGCCATCGCCGATGCCGTGATCAAGCGGATCCCTTCCGGGAGCACGGTGATCATGGACTGCTCCACCGCGGCCGTCGAGATCTCGCGCGAGCTGCTCGACCAGGAGCTCACGGTGATCACGGACTCCCTGGCAGTGGCGAAGGAGTTGAAGCGGGCGCCCGGCATCCGCCTCTTGCTGACCGGAGGGGAGTACCACGCCGCCAGCGAGTCCCTCGTCGGCAAGGCCGCGATCGACATGGTCGCCGGCCTCCGGGCGGACTACAGCCTGATCGGGGTCACCGGGATCAGTGCGAGCGGGTGCTTCCACCCGGTCGAGGCCGTGTCCCAGGTGAAGCAAGCCATGATCGCGTCCTCGATCACCCCGGTGCTCCTTGTCGACCACACCGACTGGGCCGTCACCGCGCTGCACCGGTTCGGCTCGCTGTCGGACTTCGCCGAGGCCGTGGTCGATCCCGATACCAGCGCCGAGCAGCTGGCCATCCTGCGGGAAGCCGTCCCAACGGTCACGGTGGCCGAGCAACCCACCTGCCCGTACTGTGCGGGCCTCTCCTTCCGCCTCCACCTGGATGGCGTGTGGCGCCTGGTCCACGAGGACGACGGACATTCGCCGCGGCGAGAGCTCACCCCCGCGGAGGCTCGTGAGTTCTTCCTGACGGGCGGCGCCAAGACAACGTGCCCGCACTGCGGCGCGACCATCCGCGGCTACAGGGGCGGATCGCAGCCATCAGCCTCGGTGGGGATCCTGCCGACGAGGTCGTGAGGTCCGTCCTCTGACTCGTGGCGGGAGAGCACCGCGCTTCTCCGTCGGCGCAATCACCTGCCGGTGGGCACCGTCGGACGCCGACCGTCCTCCCGTGCGCACTTCACAAATGTTCAGCTTCTTCACATTCGCTGCACAAACTGACGGCGAGTACCACGAAACCGCCAGCGTCTCTTCACTTTTAGTGTAGTTTTTCCTTCAGTTGTGGGCCTCGCATCGTCGCGAGGGCCTTGCCTGAGGGAACGCCCTCGCTCGGTGATCCGCCCGGGAGCACCTCCGAGCCGTCGCTCCTTCCGGCACCCGCTCGGGAAGCTGGCGCAACGCATACCTGTGAAGGAAGAGGACCTATGGAGTTCCTGTTCATGCTCATCGCATCTCTCGGCGGTGGCCTCATCGGCGCCGCGTTCGGCGCCAACTTCGCCTTCGCGATGGTCGGCTTCGTCCTGATGGGCGGGATCGGCGCCGCCGTCGCCGGAGATCCGAACATGAGCACGATGCTGTTCAGCTACGTCGCCTTCGGCCCGTTCCTCGGCCCGCACGTCGCCTTCGCCGGCGGTGTCGCGGCGGCGGGCTACGCGGCCAAGAAGGGCTACCTGGAGACCGGCCGCGACGTCGGTACGCCGCTGGCGAAGCTCGGCAAGGTCGACGTCCTGATGGTCGGCGCGCTGTTCGGCGCGCTCGGTTTCGCGATCCAGCAGGGCATCGCCCTGATCCCCTGGTTCGGCGGCCACACGGACGGCGTTGCGCTCGCGGTCGTGCTCTCGGGCATGATCGCCCGACTCATGTTCGGGACGCCGTCCCTGCTCAACGCGAAGAAGCCCGGCACGAACGGCCTGCTCGGCGTCGACGATGCCAACTGCTGGGTGCGCTTCCAGGAGAAGCCCAGCCAGTTCCTGACCCTCGGCGCCCTGGCCGGCCTGTTCGCGGCGGGCGTCTCGATCATGCTGGCAACCCACCTGCCCTCGATCGGCGGCTCGGCGAACACGCTCGCATTCGGCGTCTCGGCCATCACCATCGCGTTCCTCAACATGGGCTGGTCGACACCGGTCACCCACCACATGACGAACATCGGCGGTCTCGCTGCGGTCGCCTTCTACCCGGTCGTGGCAGGCGCCCCGACCATCGTCGCGGCCGGCTGGAACCCCGGTGCGGCGGTGGGTGCGATCCTGATCGGAGCCGTGTTCGGTGCCATCGCCGGAGGGCTGGGCGAGTTGTTCCAGCGCCTCTTCCTTGCCCGAGGCAACACCCACATCGACCCGCCGGCCTTTGCCATCTGGGTCGGCAACACCCTGGTCGCGCTCTGCCTGCTGGCGGTGGGCGGAGCTGCCTGAGCGGTGAGGCACGAACGTCCCGGCGCCATGTGGAATATGGCGCCGGGACGCGAGCCGGAACGGCCCTGAGCGCGCGCTCGCTCAGCGTAGCCCGTCGAGGAGATCGGCTCCGCGGATCACCCCGAACCGGCCCGCGCACCGACCCGGTCGCGCAGAGAGGAAGCACCACCGGTGTTCTCCGGCCGGGTCGGTGTACACCACAGGCGGACGCGAACGCCCAGCTCGCCCGTGTCGATGCCGGGCCACCGCGCGCGACCTGCCGGTCAGGGACGTTGCAGGTAGGCCAGCACCGCGAGCACCCGGCGGTTGTCGGAGAGGGACTCGGCGAGGTCGAGCTTGGCGAAGATCGCGCTGACGTTCTTCTCCACCGCCCCGGTGCCGATCGTGAGGCGTTCGGCGATGCTGGCGTTGCTGCGACCTTCGGCGATCAGCTCGAGGACTTCCAGCTCCCGCGGCGTCAGTGCCGCGAGCGGGTCCCTGGCTGTCGCCACCAGTCGTTTGACGACCAACGGGTCGAGCACCGTCCCGCCCTCGTGGACGCGCCGGACGGCCTCGGTGAACTCGGCCAGGGAGGTCACCCGGTCCTTGAGGAGGTACCCGACGCCACCACGAGCATCGGCGAGCAGCTCCCTGGCGTAGATCGTCTCCACGTACTGGCTGAGCACCAGCACCGCCACCGACGGGATGCTGCGCCTCAGCTCGAGCGCGGCCCTGATCCCCTCGTCGTGGTAGCCCGGGGGGAGCCGGACGTCCATCACCACGACGTCCGGTTCGGCCGCGCGCACCCGCCCGACGATGTCGTCGGCGTCCGCGAAGGCCCCCACCGTCAGGTAGCCGGCCTCTTCGAACAGGCGCGCCAGGCCCTCGCGGAGCAGCACTGAGTCCTCGACGAGCAGGATGCGGATCGCGCCCGCGCCAGCGGTGGGAGCGTTCGGGGCCACCCGCTCAGGATAGGGACGCCGGCGTGGCCGGGCGAGCCCCCAGCGCCAGCGGGACGACGATGTCGACGCGGGTCGGACCACCCGGAGGGCTCTCCAGCGTCAGTGCGCCCCGCAGTCCGTGGAGACGCTCCTGGAGCCCGGCCAGACCGTGGCCGTCGCCGACCACCGCTCCCCCGCGACCGTCGTCGGTGACACTCACCCGCAGGCGGCTCGGCTCGTCCCGCTGGACGCGGGCGCTGACGGCGACCTCGCGGGCGCCGGAGTGCTTGGCGGCGTTGGTCAACAGCTCGGCGACGACGAAGTACACCGCGCGGGCGACCTCCGGCGGGACGGCCTCGTCCAGGGCGGGATCGAGGTCGGTGCCCACCGGCAGCGGGCTCTCCTCGGCCAGCGCGGTCAGGGCGGCCAGGAGGCCACGGTCGGCCAGGAGCGGCGGGGCCACCCCGCGTGACAGGGCGCGGAGCTCGTCGAGTGCGGCCTTGGCCTGCTGCTGCGCCTCGCGGGCGAGGGCGGCGGCGCGGTCGGTGTCGCCGGCGACCGCCTGCCGCTCGGTGGCGGCGAGGTCCATCTGGAGCCGCACCAGCCGCTGCTGGGGGCCGTCGTGCAGGTCACGCTCGAGGCGTCGCATGGCGGAGTCCTCGGCGGTGACCGCCGATTGGCGGGCGCGCGCCTCCGCGTCCGCCCGTGCGGCGAGCTCGTCGGAAGGCCAGCGTCCGAGCAGGGCGGCCGCGATCGCGTGGCGCAGACGACCCAGCCCGTTGATCACCCACGGCAGCGTGATGCCGAAGAGGATCCCCGTCCCGAGGTAGGCCACGCTCTCCACCGCACGGACGGTCGCGCCCTGGAGGAAGGGCAGCTGGGCCTGCAGCCAGCCCGGCCAGTCGTTCACCGAGGGGTCGGGGAGGAAGGCCTGCCAGAACCAGTAGGTCAGCCCGCCCAGGGTGGTCGCCCACCACGTCACCGCGAGCGAGAAGGTGACGGTGCTGACGATCGGGTTGATGATCAGCCCGTGCAGCAGGTAGGACCAGTAGTGGCCCGACCGCAGCGGGGCGAGCAGGCGGGAGAGCCAGTGCGTATCGGCGGCGGGACGGCGCCACTCGGGCTCTGCGATCTCCGGCAGCCCGGTCCAGCCCAGCATGGCCCGCTCGGCGACGCCGAACCCGCGGGCGAGCAGGAGGGCACCGGTCATCAGCGGCAGTCCGACCAGGAGGATGACCATTCCCAGGCCGGCGAAGAACACGGCGCTGAGCACCGAGATCGCGACCATCGAGACGACGAAGCTGGTGATCAGGAAGGCGGACGTGCCCGGGGCCCGGCCCCAGGCGGTGACGTAGCGATGGAGCCAGGAGGCGTCTTCGGGGCGGTCGTGGGGCATCGGGAGTCTTCTCTCACTTGCGGGGCGATGGCGGCCTGCGGTCGCGGCTTCGAGCCGTGTCCGGGCCGGTGACATCACACTAGGGACACACTAGGGGCGGCCGGCATCCGGCGGCCTCCCCAATTGCTGCGGGGGTTATCCCCCCGCGTCCGTGCCCCGTCGATGACGTCCGGGCAGGGAGGATTGTCCAGCGGCCGCGTGCCGTCGGTTGGGTCGGGATGGTGCAAGGAGGCGGGGTGCTCGGCGCCCGCAGTCGGCGAGCGATACTGCGGGTCGTCCGTAACGGTGGAGCGATGCTGGGTAGCGTGGGGCAGGTGGGCGTCGGGTTCGGGATCTTGCTCGGCTGGGCCGTCGTGGCTGCGGTGATCGCGGTCGTGGCCCTTCCGTTCGTGGTTCGGGCTGTGCCGGCAGTGCGCCGCGCGTCACTGGTGGCCCGCTCTCCGCGACGCGCTGCCGAAGCGACAGTGGTCAACAAGCGAACCGAACTCGCGTCATCGCAGGACGGCTCAGGAACTCAGCAGCACTTCGTCACCTTCCAATTCCCTGACGGTGAGCGCGTCGAGCTCGGCGTAGCTGGAGGCGAGTCCGGGATGCTGACCGTTGGTGACCAGGGCACCCTCGATTGGCAAGGCCCGCGCTTCCACGGCTTCACCCGCGAAATCCTCCGCTGACGGGCATCCACCTCAGCATCCCCCTGAGCCGTCGGCCCGTTGGGTCGAGTTGGCTGTACCCCTCCAGGGGCAGGACCCTGCTAACCACACACTGGCGGCTGGCCCCAGCGTGGTGAGAGCCACCCGCTCGGCGACCCGCTTCGGAACTCCACGGGCTCGAGCAGTCGCTGAACGTCCCAGCAGTTCAGGTCGTGGCTGAACGCGGCCGCTCCGTGGAACATGTACCTCATGTCGATCACGGCCGCGGTCCTCCATTGCCCGAGGGGCTGGTTGAAGGCCGGCGCGTCGTTGAACATGTGATTCATCCGTCGGGCGCTGGCGGTGTTCCAGTTCCCGATGGGCTGGTTGAACGCGGTTGCCCCGCTGAACATTGCGATCATGTCGGTGACGTTGGTGGTGTCCCAGGCCCCCAGCGGCTGGTTGAAGGCAGCGGCCTCAGAGAAGGTGGAGTTCATCGAGGTGACGCTGCTCGTGTTCCAGGCGCTGATGTCCTGATTGAACGCGAGAGCCACCATGAATGTGCCCTCTAGGCTGGTGACGCGGGCAGTGTTCCACGTACCGATCGGCTGATTGAACGAGACGGCCCGGACGAACATCTGGGTGATGTCGGTGAGGTTTGCCGTGTCCCAGCTGCCGATCGGCTGGTTGAAGGCTGCCGCCCCCCAGAACATGGCGTCCATCCGGGTGACGCTCGAGGTGTCCCATGAACCGATGGGCTGGTTGAAGCCGACAGCGTCGTTGAACATCTGGCCCATGTCCGTCACGTGTGCGGTGTTCCAGTTCCCGATGGGCTGGTTGAACGATCGCGCCTGAGCGAACATCCCCCGCATGTTCGTCACATTCGAGGTGTCCCAGGTGCTCAGTGGTTGGTTGAAGGCGGTGGCTCCCAGGAAGACCCTCTGCATGTCAGTCACGTTCGAGGTGTCCCACGTGCTGATGTCCTGCTTGAAAACCGAGTTGTGGTCGAACGCGTTGGCGAGGCTGGTGACCGTGCTCGGCAGATGGTCGGGCACTGCTTCTGCGCGACTGAGCGAGGCCGGCAGCGCCTGGAGCCGGAGGTCATCGTCCCAGGAATCGATGGCCACTGGGCATCCGAAGGGCTTGAAGGCTGACATCTGGCCGGTGACCGTGAGGGTGAAGTGGGCCGCCGGGAGGGGGTCCGCAAGCATCACGGTCTGCGGGGTGTACGGGTCGAGGGGAAGCATGGTTCGCTGCCCGGTGCTCCACTCCACGATCGCGTCCTTCTTGGCCCGCTCGAGCCACACTCCCGGCGTCGAGGTGCACCGGCTTCCGTCGAACGTGACTCGCAGGACTCCTGGCTGGTAGATCCACGTCGGGTCGGAGGATCGCGCCCTGGCCGCCCCGTCCGCCGTCGAGCCCGTGACCCGCACCGAAATGCTCCGGTCACGGTCCACGGCGGTGGTGACAAAGCTTCGTTCGGTGGCGCCCGGGATGGGGACGCCCATGCGAAGCCACTGGTAGGCGAAGCTGGTGCCGCTCGGCCAATCACCTTCGATCACCGTGAGGGTTCCTCCGACATGGGAGACACCGACGATCGTGGGCGAATCGGCGGGCTCTTCCCCCGGCTCAAGGGGCGGTCCGACGGCCAGGCCGGCGGAGGTGGCCGTGCCGCTGGTGTATCCGACCCGGATCGCGGTCACCCTGACCGCGTAGGTCCCCGTCGACGTCGGGCTGAATGCAACATCGGTCTGGCCGGACAGGGCAACGCCGTTGCGGTACCACTGGAACGTATAGGAGTCAGGAGTCGGGGTCCATGTGCCTTCGACGGCGACCAAGGTTTCGCCGACGTGAAGGGGACCATCGATCGTGACTGTGCCCTTGCCTGCGAAAGTGGCCTTACTCACCGGGGAGGTGGCGGCCGACACCGTGGAACGCGTTGCATAGTCCGGCGTCGAGCAGCTGACCTTGACCTTGACGGGCGAGGCCAGCTGGTCAGCGTGAACGGCGAAGGTCGCCTCGGTGGCCCCGGCGATGGGTGAGGACGCCTTGTACCACTGGTAATTCGACCTGGCTGCGGCGATCGGGCAGACCTTGTTCGTGACGGTGAGCGTCTGGCCCACGCTGGGGGTGGTGTCGTTGATTCTTGGCGTGGCCGGCGACGGAGGCCCGCCCTGCACGATGCCAGTGGCGACCGTGTACTGGGTCAGGCTCACGTAGCCCGACCGGGACGCCTTCACACGCAGCTTGATGCGCTTGCCCAGGTCTGAGGACCCGAGCGTGTAGGTGGCCTTCGTGGCGCGGTAGATACGCGACGTGCCTCGATACCACTGGTAGGCGATCGTTGCCGCAGGGGTGTAATCGCCCGGCACTGCACCAAGAACCTTCCCGACCCGCGGGGTACCGTCGAGTGCGATCGTGGGCTTCGGAGCGGAAGTGAACCGAGCACTCACGACCGGTGCCGTCACCGCTGAGGTCCTGGAAGCGGTCACGTAGCCGGGCCTGGATCCGGTGACCTTCACCTTCAGGCGGTAGCTCCTGTCGGTTGGGCGTGGAAGGTAGGTCGAGGCCGTCGCACCGCTGATCACGTAGGTTCTTCCAGACCCAGCCACCCGGTACCACTGGTAGTGCAGGTCGACCGGTTCTGGACCCCAAACACCCGCGGTCGCGGTTACCAACTGGTCTACCGATGGCTTGACGATGTCGAGCGTCGGGGCAGGGGTCGGATCCAGACGCTGATCGGCAGCGGCCCCGACCGTGACATCCTCGCCCATCCCCGCAGCGGCAGCGACGGGCAAGTCGGCCGCAGAGGGCGAGCAGACAAGACCCCCCGCCATGACGAGACTGGCGACAAGAAGCCTCACCGCCGTCGCGAGCCCGTTGTGAGCGCGCGTCGAACGTCCCGTCACCATGAATCCTCCAGCGGCTTCGTTGTAGCAGCTGCAGTCTGGCAGGGAACGAATCCCGCCGCCGACCTTGCACCAAACAGCGGCCACGTTCGTTTGCTGCCGACGAGCAAGCCGCCCTTTTCAGGAGTTGCCGGCCGGAGGATGTCGAGGCATTCGGCGTCCTCGATCTCCCGAGACATCACGGTCGGGGCGACAGGACTCGAACCGGAGGGATGGGCGCGCAGAAGTAGATGTTGACTAGGTGTTATAGTCAAGATGCGACGATCCCACCCGTAAGTTGGGGCTTATCTGGGGCAGAGATTCCAGCATGTGAGCCTGTCGCCCTTGCCACAGGCCCAGCCAGCCTCCGTGCTAGGTCAACGCGCGGTTGACATGTCACCACATGCCGATCTGCGGATGTATGGACGAACCCCGATTTCGGCGCTTTGCAACTGCCGAAGTGCGTGGGAGCGGATCTCACCGCGGTACCTCATCTGCGGCTTGTTGTACTCCAGGGCAGCGCACTGCCCGAGTGTCGACCAGACACTTGATGGAGACGTGCGGCGCGCCCACGAGTTGCGCCGTGCGCTGGCTAGGGCGACACAGCGACACGAGGTCTAGTTTGGAAAGCTCGAGCCAAGAATGATCCGCCAAAGGCGCTTAGCTTCGTCGTGGTCGCCTCTCGCCTCGGCTTCGTTCGCCTTGCGTGCTCGCTCCGCGGCTGAGCCCAGCGCCTGGATGACCTCCTGTCGCCCGTCCCACGTGAGGTAGCCGCTGAGCGCTCCCGACTGGCCGCCCGGGTCGCTGACTTCCAAATGTGATGGTGCCCACTCGAAGAAGCTGGCCAAGGCGCTCTGCCGGTTGCTGCCGAGCGTCTTGAACGTGCTGGCGGCGATCGTTTCTAGGTGGAAGGAACGGAGCCTCTTCGAATGGGCGTTGTTCCACTTCTTCAAGAGCCGCACGAGCGGCGCCAAATTGTGGCCGAGGTCGGCATGCATCTTCGCGAACCACGCATTCGCCACTGTGGGGGCCGTGTTGATCCATCCGCCGTCACCGCCCGGCAGCGCGTAGACATCGTTGCCGTAGGGAAACACAGGCGCCACGTCGACATGCCCGCCGTTGTTGAAGAAGATACGGACGGCTTGACCTCGAGCGCCGACTTGTGCCGTCGACAGCCCGTTGTAGGCGCGGCGCACTCGGTAGAGAAACGCCTTGGAGTCTGAGCGGTAGGTATTCCATGCGCCGTTCGCGTTGGAGAAGACCGCCAGCACGTCGATGTCATCGATGGGCCGGACGATGGTTCCTTTCGCGGCCGAGCCCATCAGGATCGCGTGGCTAAACGGAAGGTCGCTGGTGGAGGGGAAACCGGTGGTGAGGTTTTCGACGACGCGGTCTCTGCGCGCGTTGATAATTGAGGTCTTCTGGTAGTCCGTGACCGAGATGTCGGTCAGGAACTGCGCCATTGCTTGACTTGTGGTTGTCATTCGCTCTCCTGGCGTGCACGCTTGCTCAGCTGCCCAGCAGCGGCCTTCATCGCTGCCTCGTTCTTCCTACGCTGAAGCCTGTAAATGAAGTCTGGGACAGTGGGGGTGTCGCGACGGAGTTCGAACAGCGATTCCTGCCAGACGCGAAGGTTCGTCCCGGTGATCGGCTCGTCCTTGTTGCCGATTCTGGTCTCGATGTCTCGGTAGAGGGCTTCGCGATCCCGGGCCGAGCGCACAATTCCGACGATATACTCGGTCACATCGAGGAACGCAGGCAAGAGTGGCAGGATGACGCCAAGCAGAAATGTCACGAGCGTCAGCCCCGCGGTAACGCATATTGTCGTGAGTGCCGCTGCCCACAGCACGGCCACCACCGACCAGATTACCCCGGTGAAACGCAACAGGCGATAGCTGTAGGCCGCGTTCGAGCGTTGCGCGATCGCGACAGCAACCTCCCCCGGATCGTCGTCGGCGACGACGTACCAACCCAGCATCTCCTCCCGCTTGGCAGTAGCGACCAGGTCGCTGTCGGGTCCCGCAGCTATACAGACGTCCTCAATTGACGGGAGCTTCGGACGAGGCGTCCCCGAGGGCATCTCGTAGACGTAGAAGTCGAACTGTTCCTGAACCGCCGCGGCCTGCTCCGTGCTCTTCTTCTGTGCTTGCATCAGCAGCGTGCGCCCGAGGAACAGCCACGCCCCAGCGATACTGCCCACCACCACGCTGCTCTGTGGCCAGATCACCGCGGCGACCGGCGCGAAGAGGCCGATCACGAGCATCCCAAACCAGCGAAGTGAGACCCAGCGCTTGGCAAGCGAGTACATACGCTTCTGGGCGATCAGAAAGCGCAGCGCGTCGAGTTCATTCTGGCGGCGCAACACCGTAGCCCCGGTTGCAGGTGGGGTGTAGTCGTTTGAGTCTGGCATGGCTGGCAGGCTACCGGTTGAAGAGCAGTTTCAACTGTTCGATTGCCTGCTCATGTTTGCCGGCCGACTCAAACTCTCTGGCCCTCTCGGCACGAATGACCGCCATGCCGAGCTTGGAAAGCGCGTCCGAGCGATTCGCCTCCGACGAACACGCTCCAAACCGGGACCCGAGGCCCGTCGGGTCGTTCAGCGCGGCCAGGTTGGCGTCGTGCATCTTGTCGAGCGCGAGATAGAGGTCCCAGAACGGCGAATATGCGGCCTCGCCGTCGAGGTGCTTGGCGGCCCGCATCTCTAGGTAGCACGAGGAGATCGGGACCTTGCGGAGGTACTTCCAGATCTTGAGCTGTCGAGCAAGGGTCTTGGCACCGCCGTTGTGCTTGCTGTTCACTTGGTTGACATACGCGTTGTGCGACTTTGGATGCGACTTCATCCAAGCATCCGCAGGGTCGGCGATCCAATAGCCGCTCTCTGACGGATAGGCTGGAACTACCTCAACGATGCAGTCGGCGAAGTGGCAGACGACCGCGGGACGGCGAACGCCGATAGTCGTTCCCGGGAAGCGATCCTGCAGAGTCTCCTTGACCCGGTTGAGCATCGTCCACGGCGACGACGGCCGCACTCCCCTAAGCGAGACTAAGTAATCCGCATCACTGTACTTCCATACACCGGTTCCGTGACGCAATGAACCGATCTCGAACATTTCATACAGGCCCAGAAGGGCATTCAACCGCGACTCGATGGAGGCTCGATGGCTCTTGGCCGCATCGAACTGCGTTGACGTTGGCGTGTAGAGGCTCGTCAGGCTGTTCAGCCAAGCTCTGGAAGTCTCAATCATCGCTGCGTCGCCCGTCTGGCACTCGCCCTGGCCTGAGGATCCGAAACCAACGCCACACCGATCGGGACGACATCTCCAGACGTACAGGGCCAACGCGGCGAACCTGCCACGACTTGCCGACCGTTTCGATGTGATGGTGCGGCTGCTCGTCTTCTCATAGCTGCTGGCGCCCCCTGCGACCCGGACCGCAAATGGGTCTTCTGTCTTGGTTGCTACGCTACCGGCTGCTTCCGACACTTGCCGCGCACTGGGCCGAGTTGGCCTGACAACACGCCCGCGTGCCGAACGGGCCACGTCGGCCTTCGCTCCACAACGAGCCGCGCCGCGTTCTCGACAAGGTCCAACCAGAATGCTCGCGCCCTGCTGGGCTCCATGGTGGTCATAGGCAAGATGCTAGAAGCCCCCGCCGCGCGGCCTGTCGATGGCGACGAACTCGTGGAATCCCGTGTCTCCCGTGACGAACGCATTCTCACTTTCGGTACTCATCCGTCGGTCAGGCGATTGAGATAGAGACCCCGGGCACTCGTCAGCCGTGACCGTCGGCGACGTCGTCGAACTCGTCGCGGTCTGACGGTTCGCTGGGTGCTTCAGGAGCGAGGCTCGCAGCAGGGCTTGGCTCGTAGTTTTCGCTCAGATCGCGGATCCGCTGGTCGATGTCGTATTCAGCTTCAGCGAGCGCTTCCTGAGCCTCCGCGTCGCCGTGGAACGCCTTCTGGTAGGCGCGAATGGCAGTCCGCGCCTGGTCATAGCGATCGTCCGGTTCCACGTCGTCATCCCAGCCGTCGCCGGCCTCGTCGATCAGCCGGGCAAGATCGGGAAGGACCTCCGCACGAATCCGCTGCAGAAGGTCCTCTTTCTCGTCCGCCGTGAACAGGATGGCGACGTCGTCCGCGAGCCAGCCTCCGTCGAAATCGAGCGCGAACTCGGTGAGTCGTCTGATCGCAGCGACCCGAACTGGTTCGGGCAACGCGCCTGCAGAGTGAAGCCGCCCCAACACCTTCGGTTGCCACACGGCGTTGATGTACATGCCGAACAATGCCAGTCGAGGCAGGGTGGCGGCATGGTACGACGCCCACTTGCGGAGGAACTCATCGGAGCACTGGCGCCGCAGGAACCAGGACGTCGGGTTACCCCACCAGCTGTCGTTGCCGTTTGGCACCACGACCTTGGGAACGACGCGGTCGTAGAGCGACTCCGGGATGCGGACGAGGGTGCCTCGTTGTTCCGTTCCTCCGCAGTCGATCTGATCGACCAACTCCTCCGGCGTGAGCCCGTCGAGGAGGACTCCCACGGCGTTCACGTCCTCGGCGATGACGGCCGCGAAACCCTCACGAATGGTCGGGTGGCGAAACCTCCAAACGGGGTTGCCGCGGCTGTCTGTCGATTGCTGCAGGAAGGTGCCATCGGCGACACCGAACCCTCTCAGCATGGCCGATGGTGATGACCCGAGGCGGGTTACGACCTGAGCGAGTTGCTCGGTGACGTCAACCGGCACCGGCAGATCGTTCCCCGCGACGTAGACAGCCGCAAGTGCGGCCCTCACTTCCGGTGCGAGTTGCCGAAGGATGTCGGTGAGAAAGGCCACCGGCCGCTCGAACCATCGAACCAGGTCGTCCTTCGATCTGAGCTCCGTGGCGCTCGTGAAGACTGTGTGGGCGAGCCGACGCGCCATCTCCGGTTGGAAGCGCTCGACATCAGCTGCGGCGCGTAGGTGGGGGCGCCAGCCCCGCAGGGTTGCACCTGTTTGGTCGCCCGCCTTCAGATGGTTGTAGAGAATCTGTCGCCGCTCCTGGGATGTCAGTTCCGTAACGTCCACGACCACCTGATCCTCGCGCAGCCGTGGATAGGCGTATTCCTTCAGAAAGGGTCGGGCGTCACGGTAGATGTAGTCGCGGCTGGTGAGCACGACCTTGGCGCCTTGCTCAACGGCAGCCATGACCTGGTCCATACGGCGAGTCCATCCGTCGGTGAGATTCGGGGCGTGTCGGATGCTTCCGAACGCGTCGTCCACCCAGAACAACTGGTCCGCGTCATCTGGGTCCCAGGCTGCGACGAGCTCGTCCGCCGAGTCCACGCGCCGTACGCCGCACTGCCAGTTGTCCAGGGCGGCCAGTGCCAGCGTGGCTGCGATGGTGGTCTTGCCGCACGCAGGCTCTCCCAGGAGCAGGACGAACCCATGGCTGCCGAGTGCTTCAGCAGCACGGCGGTATGCGGTGGTTGGAACGAATGTTTCGAGGTCCGGGCGCAGCCGTGCGAGCAGCGCCTCGGCCTGTCGCAGTCGGCGGTCGTCAAGTATTCGGCCCAGGTCACCCAGCCCATAGACGCGCGGAACATAGCGGCGTAGGTCCGGAGAACTCTCAATCTGCTGACAGATCCACTGCCCGTCGAGGACCAGCGAGTGCGAGACCCCCACACTGGCGCACTGCGCACGAACCCAGGCTTCGGTCCGTGCCGAGACGCGCAAGTTCGTCAATAGCAGGTACGCGTCACACAGACCTTGCCGGTGCAGCCGTTCCGCCTTGTCCATCTCATCACCGAGCATCGAAGGTGTGAGTGTGCCGGTTGCCTGTGCGGAGAACTTGCATTGGGCAACGGTCGGGCCGCTCGCTGCGATGGCCGACAGTCCAGCGGCGGAGACATCAGCCGGAACGTCGCCCGGAACCGCCCACTCGCCGTAGAACGCACCGTCGCGACCAGCGTCATTCGTGTCCGCGAAGGTGTGGAATGTCTGTCCAAGAACTCGCTGCAGGATGACCGCGCACAGGTCCTGGAACGCACGCCACCCCAAGGTATGGAGTCTGTAGTCCAACGTCGCCACCAGCACATCATGGGACATGACCGAGCGGGGGGCCCGGCCGATCGCGCAATGACGGCGACAAACGCACCGTATGTGCCCCAGGACGACGTCCCGGTTGTCCCAATTGTCCGCAATCCGACCCCGGACATCGGCAGGCGTTCTGTACGCGTGGCCGAACGTTACGTCTCATCCACACCCGTTCCTGGCTCCCTGAGTGGCCGGGCGGCGGTCAAGGCGACATCGCTCAAGTCGACAACCGTGCCCCCGGCCGAAAACGCGAGCCGGGCCGGTCATCGAACGTCACCGTCAGGTGACTGTTCGACTCTCCCGGCGGCCTTCTCTGTGCTAAGGGAGGCGATCACGAGGTCGTCTAGGTCCTCTACATGCCAGTCGGGACGAAGCAGCCGCTCGTGCAGCACCTCCCGGAGGAGCAGGATGGCGACGGAGTTGATGCTGTAGGAAGGATCCTCGGGCCTCCACTGGAACGTCGCGTTCTTCGCCGAAGTGCTCCCGTGGACCAGTTCCGAGCGCCGGTCGTAGACCTTTCGAGCCATTCGAAAGGCCACCTCCGGAACCCAGGCCCCGTCAAGCTTGGTCGCAAGGAGCGCCGAGGTCCGCAGAGCGATGCGGTACGACAACTCAGACCCCTTCTGCCCCAGGAGCGCCTCCAGACCGATGCACGCGTCGATCAACTGGTCATCCGGAGCGTCGCGGACCATGGCCATCGAGAGCCTCCGAATCGCCAGCTTGGCCTTTTCGTCGGCGGTTCTCATGGCCGACGCGACTTGGGGAATCTGCGCGGCCTCATCCGCAGACATTCCCGGGTTCGTTCGTAACCATCCTCTGTCGTCGAGGTCGGCCGGATATCTCCTCACTGACTGGATATGGTCGAGAGGCGGCAGTGCGCCATCCCAGGTGTCGGCCCATCCGAGCGGCCGCCGGAAGACCCGAGCCCACCCTGTGTGGATACCCGCGACTACCCTCAGCACGTTCACCGCATCCTCTATGGCCGGACAGTCAACGTCTGGCTCCGCTGCAAACACGCGCCGCGCCAGACCAGGGTTGTGCATCGGTGGCATGTCAACGACGACCGCCCAACGAGCGGCGTCGGCCAGCGGGCTAGAGATGCCCCCAAAATCCACACTGCGCGACATCTGCCGCAGGTCGTCGTCGGTGAGCCGAGCGAGGCGGGTTCGGTCGTCTATCTCGAGGACATCCGCCTCGATTCTGATGTCCGTGACGACCAACGGCGCCAGGAGCTGGTAGGAGAGTTCAGGTGCAAGCCATGACCTCTCCCGCTGCACGTACAGTTCAGCCACATCCGAGTCCATGACCTTGAGCCCAAGCGCCATAGCTCGGTCGTAGATGCTCGCAGGAAGACTCTCAATCCAATGCTGAAGAAACAACTCATTAATCTCGGCGTGAGGAAGCATCTCGTCCGCGTCGGTCAGCGAAACCCGCTCCAGCACCATTGGCGTCGCGCGAACGTACTTGTCTAGGGCATCGAAAGACGGAAGGTCGTGGTATTCGAACGGCTGAATGGCGTTCCGCTCTCTTGCGAAGAGTTTCCCGTGAGCGATCGTCGTTGGGTCCTCCCGCTCACTGCCCACGTTCGGCCACCCGGAGTCAAGAGTTGTGACTGGCTTCGTGGACCGATGTGGGACGTACTTGTAGCCGTCTCGAGAGAGGTACTCCCGTACAAGACCGTCCATGTCAGCGACCACGCGCATCGTCAGCTCGAACAAAATCGAGTCGATGACCCCATCAGGAACTGGCCGCAGTGGGGGCGCGTCCCGCTCCGGCGCGTTCTCGGTTGTGTGGTCTCGCGTGCCGTTAACGCTCATACCCTTATCCAACCTCGAAGTCCGGGCACGAGCGAGTGCTTCCGGGACATGCCGCCGCGCGCCGATGTTGGCTGGATACCGGAGCCGAGCGCTCAGCCCCTGACCCAACCGTCGATCGAAGACTCCACAACAGGGCCTCCCTCGTTGCGGCAGCAGGAGAGCCACCGCTTCTCGCACCATGTCGCCATCCCGGGACCCAGTCTGCGGACGTAACCAGAAGCAGCACACACCTCTGGCATGCACTTCGGCATTTCGTTAGAATGAAATGTAACGCGCGTCCCACTAGGAGCTTCGCATGCGAGAGGTGATCCGCGATCCGGCGAAGACGTTCAGGTGTCCTCGGTGCGGCACTCCGGTGACGTACAAGGGACGCGGCCGGCGTCCGGTCTGGTGCTCGGCGCGGTGCCGGGTCGAGGCGTCCATTGAGCGCCGCGGGAACGAGATCGTCGGGGTCAAACCCGAGGTCATGAAGATCGTTTCACCAACCACTCGGCTCAGCGATTGGGAGAAGGAACGGCGCCGGGAGATCGAGCGAAACCTCGATCGCGGCGCGGTCGTCGAGATGGTCGCGAGCCGGCTCGAACTGCTCATGGACGTGCTCGCCCGCGTCGAAGAACGAGGGTTGAACGCCCCCTCCGGAGACCGCCAGATCCTCTCCGACGCCATGATCCGGACGGCCCGCACCGTCTCCCCCGAGACAGTCGACCAGGCCACCGCGTCGCCGCGGAGCTCGAACAAACGGGACGTCTCCGAGTGGGTCACCCTCCTCGAGGAGTTGACCATGCAGTTCGCTACCGGGTTGCTCTACAACCGCGATCTGCCAACGCTCGACGAGCCCATGCGCAACCTGGTCGAGCACTACCTCCAGCGCGTGGACAGCTCGAAGCACTGAGCGCGCTCCCCCACCCGGGTTGGTCAGGTCGCCTCGGCGTTTGCGACGCGCTCGGCGACCTTCAGTGATCCCAAAGGCTCCGCGTCGGCAACACGTGCAGCCAGCCGTGAAGGTGTGCGACCTGAGTACCCCCGTGAAGGACGACCCCCGTGGTCTTCCGGTCTGGGTATCGGTTGCGGAAGCGCTCCAGCGCCAACCAGGACTGTTCCCTGACCGTTCGCGTGCTCTTCACCTCGATAGCCAGCAGTTGACCGTCCGGGAGCTCGGCGACGATGTCGACTTCCAATCCGTCGAGGTCACGGTAGTGGTACAGCTGGAACGACTGCTGAGTCCAGGCGGACTGCTTTCGCAACTCCAGCGCGACGCACTGCTCGGCAAGGGCTCCGAAGTACTCGCCTCCCCCCACAGTGCCGGCTGCGGCGCTGGTGAAGCCCGTGAGATGGGCGGACAAGCCAGTGTCGTTCAGGGCTACCTTGGGACGGCGCGCGATGCGACCGCGCGGCGACCTCGTCCATGGAGGAAGGAGGACCAGAAGCCAGTTCAACGCTACCCGAGAACTTGCAGATTTGAGCAGCGAAACTTGCGGATCTGAGGTGTCGAACCTGAAGGTTCGCGCGCTCCCCAACGTGAGTCGGTCAGTTGCCGCCGAAGCGCTCTTGCACCGCCTGACGGGTCGTTTGCAGTGCGGACGCGATCACTGCCCATGAATCGCCGGCGTCCCGCGCGGCCTTCGCCGCGTCGCGCAACTCCTGCTCCGCATCCGCGATCCCCTGTCGGGCCGCCAGGATGCGCCGGAAGTGCACCGCATCGCGGGCCGGGTGCACCGCCGGGTCGAGCTGATCCGGGCCGGCCACGTCGTTCTCGGCGCTGCTCATCTGCAAGCTTCAGTGGTGCGCCTACCGGCCGCCAGTGAGCAGCGCAAGGATCTGGTGGACCTGATCGACCTGCGCGAGCGCGTAAGGCGCGGGGTCAACGCGGGTGACACGGTCGATCGACATCGACTTGACCTGTTCACACATCGCCACAGTGGTTGCCGAGTCTCGGGACGCGAGCTTCACGTGGGTGGACCATCCGCGATCGGTGTGCGTCAGCGGCACCGCGATGAGCAGACCTCGGGCTCGATGGAGCGCTGGCTCGGACAGCACCAGCCAAGGCCGGTGCTTGGCCTGCTCGCGGCCGATGGTCGGATCCATGCTCGCCCAGACGACATCGCCACGGGCAATCTGGATCACTCGCCCGCCTCGAACCGGGCAATGGACTCCTCGGCGTCGCCGGCGAAGGCCGCGTCTGCCTCGGCAAGGTCGTCCAGATACTCCTGGTCGGGGGTCTCGGCTTCGAGCGCAGCCCAGAACTCAGCCTTGCGCCTCTCTTCGAGCATCTCCTCGATGAGCTGGGCCTGGGTCAGGTGCGCCGCTCGGGCAGCGTCGCGCACGCGGTCACGCACCACGCGAGGAACCTTGATGGTAGCCACATCAGTCATACCCAAATGGTACCTCTCCCGGATGCCCGAGTTCTGGGCTCAACTGAGCCAGAACGGACGCAGCATGGCGTCGACGTCCTCCGGACGGACGCGCAGGATGCGCCGTCCGCTGGAGAAGACCGGGAGCTGACCGGAGGCGATCCGGCGACGCAGGGTCTTCCGGCTGATCCCCGTCCGCTCGGCCGCCTGGGCCAGGGACTCGTAGCGCTGCTGTTCCATGGTGAACTCCTTCCGCAGCCTTAAGCCTCAGAAGGGGCCCAATCCGGACACCGGAGGACCAGGGGATGTGAAGATCTGCCACCCGACGACCGGGTCGCGCAGACGGGCCTCAGATCTCCGCGAGCTTGCTCATGTTCTCGGCGAGCCGCGAGCGGGACGCCCGCGTCGCGTGCTGGTAGCGCTCGACCATCCCGGCGGTCGCATGGCCCATCATCGCCTTCAGCTCGGCGGTCGTCGCACCGGTCATGCCAGCCAGCGACGCAGCGGAGTGACGCATGTCGTGGAAGGTCAGGTCCTCCCGGCCGATGACCTTGCGCGCCTTGCCGTAGGCATAGCGCAGAGCCTTCTCCGACATCGGCGAGACGCCGTCTCCGCCCGGGAAGAGGAAGCCGTCGCGTCCGGTCACCGGGAGCGCGGCGACGTACTTCGCCAGGTACGGAATCAGATGCGGCGGAATGCCGACATCGCGGGTGCCGGCGGCCGTCTTCGGCGCGCCGACGTGCACCTGGCCCTTCGTCCGCGTCACCGCCTGCCGGACGCGCACCACGCCCTCGGTCAGGTCCAGGTCACGCCGACGTAGCCCACGCACCTCCCCCGACCTCAGGCCGCACCAGCCGGCCAGAACCACCGGCAGGCCCTGCTTCGCCGGCAGATCCAACAGCTTGTTGAGCTCGGCGGGTGTCGCCGGTTCGATGTCGCGGGTTCGACGCACCTTGCCGGCGTTGCGGACGCGGCACGGATTGCGGTCGATCAGACCCTCGTCCTCGGCCTCGCGCAGGATCGAGCGCAGCAAGGAGTAGGCGTGCTTGCGCTGCACGGGGCGGTCGGCGGAGAGCACCGTGGAGTACCAACGCCGGATGCGATCGGGCTCGAGGTGCTTCAGCTGGATCGCGCCCAGGGTCGGCGCGATCAGCTTCTCCAGCAGCCGGCCGTACTCCTCGCGCGTCCGCGGCGTCAGCTCACGCTCGGCCAGGCAGTGCCGCGCGTAGCCGGCCAAGGTGTCCAGGTCGTCCGGCCTGCCCTTCACCTTCACGGGCGGACGCCACTCCTGCCGCTCGATCGAGCGGTGCACCTCGCCCAGCCAGAACTCGGCGTCGATCCGCTCCGAGAACAGGTGCGGCGCGTCGTAGCGCTGCCTATCCGGGCCGACGTAACGCGCACGGAAGTACCCACTCCGGCGCTCGATGCTGCCGAAGGACCGGCGCTCCTGACCCATGGGGACCTCCTGATCGGCAGGAAACCCGAAATCCAGTATATCGCTCTGACTAGGGGTTTCGCTTGCCCCAAGTTTGCCCCAATTGGGGCTTAACTGGGGCACCAGAGGTCTTGACATGGCCTCTCCTGGGTGCAGGTCGCCTGTCGCCCCTGCGGCGTTTTGCCTAGTCAGCCAGGCATAATGCCTAGTCGGGGTGGGGGGCACAAATGGTCGGGGCGACAGGACTCGAACCTGCGATCTCCTGCTCCCAAAGCAGGCGCGCTAGCCACTGCGCTACGCCCCGGATCGCCGCAACTCTACGGCCTGCCCGGCGGGGGCGGCGAACCCGGCGGCGGTCGCCAGTTCAGCCGAGCGCCCCGAGGCCGGGGTTGAGCAGCAGCCAGGCCAGCGGCTCCGCGTCCACCACCCGGCCGTCGGCGTAGGCGCACAGCACCTGTCCGCGGGCCTTCTCGGCCACCATCGCGTACTGGCCGGCGCGGTCCCACTCCGGCGGGCAGAGCTCCAGCAGCCCGATCAACTGGGCGCGCTCGCTCCAGCCCAGCAGCGGGGCCCCACCGGGCAGCGTCCCGCCGAGGCGGTTGGCGACGCCGGCGAGCTCGGCGTCCCCGACCTCGACGCTGCGGTAGTGCAGCAGCGAGCTCTCCAGGGACGCCGTGCGTCCGACAGCGGGACGCCCGAGCAGCTCGTGGCACCGCTCCCGTGCCTCCAGGCCCACCGACAGCGACGTGATCCAGCCGGCCATCGCCACCCGGCCGTAGCCGACGCCGGCGGGCAGGCGTCGCAGCAGGCGCAGGGCGTCGGAGACCAACGCGGCCTCCCCCAGGCTGCGTCCGCGGGCCAGCCCGAACGCCGCGCCGAGCACCGACGCGTCCGCCGCCCAGTCGACGCGGTCCAGCAGGTCCTGCGCCGCCGGGTCGAGCCACAGCGCGCGCCGGTCGGCCGCGAACTGGACGCAGAGCGCCTCCGCGACGCCGAGCGGCCCCCCGCGGGCCACCGCGGCGGACGCCACGTCGTGCAGCACGACCTCCGCGCCCGGCACCCATTCCAGCGGGATCCGGCTGAGCCCGCGCGGAGTCTGCACGTCCAGCAGCCGCCGCCCGGACGCGGCCGTCACCGACACCAGGTTCTCGGTGTAGTCGATCACCACGTCGTCGGGAGCGCTCAGCCCGTAGTCGGCCACGTCACCCCACCACGACTCCTCCGCGTCGAGCTGGCTGTCGTTCAGCCAGCCCGGCAGCTTCCCGGCGAACTCGTCCAGGCCGGGGTACCAGGCACCGATCAGCGAGGTCACCAGCCGCTGGCCCGCCCCCAGCTGGGCGCTCGACGGCGCCACCAGGTAGTCCACCGTCGCGCTGCTCGGTGCCGGGTCGGCGAACTCCTCGAGGTAGCCCTGCTCGAGCCGCAGCCCCAGCACCGGTCCCGCGGCGTGCGCGGGCACCACGGCCAGCAGGGCGGTCACCCCGCTCCCCCAGCTCCACAGGCTGTACTCCGAGCCCGGGCGCACCCGCAGCCGGTCCTCCACCGCGGACGGCGCGTCCGGCTCGCGGGTCAGCACCCAGCGGCTGCGCCAGCCGCCGTTCACCGCCTGCCGCTGGAACAGCCGCCCCTCGGCGGTGGTGAGCGTGTGCTCCACCTCGTCGTCGGCCTCGAACTCCGCCGGCGCACCGGCCGCGCCCACCCAGGCCAGCTCGACGACCAGGTCCGGCCCGCGCAGCAGCTTCACGCTCGTGCCGTCCCCGGCGACGCGCACCTCCGCGTCGCCCCAGTGCATCACCGACGGCGCTGGCATCGCGCGCACCAGTACAGGTTCCGGCCCTCGAACTCGCGGACGCTGACCTCGCGCCCGCACACCAGGCAGGGCTGCCCTGCCCGCCGGTAGACGTACACCTCTCCGCCGTGGCGGTCGACGCGGGCCTCTCGTCCCATCGCCTCGGGCGTGTGCTCGGGACGCACCGTGTCGATCCGGCCGTGGCGGACGCCCTGCGGCATCAGCTCCACCAGGTCGGCCCACAGGCGGTTCCACGCGCGCCGCGACAACGCGGTGCCGGGGGTGTCGGGATGGATCCGCTGCCGGTAGAGCACCTCGGCACGGTAGATGTTGCCCACCCCCGCGGCCACCCTCTGGTCCATCAGCAGGGACGCGATCGTGCGTCCCGAGCGGTGCACGCGGGCCCAGGCCCGCTCGGGGTCGGCGTCCGGACGCAGCGGGTCCGGGCCCAGGGACGCCACCAGCGCGGCCACCTCCGCCGGGCCGACCAGCGCGCACGTCTGGGGCCCGCGCAGCTCCGCGGCGTGCTCGGCGGTCTCGATCCGCAGCCGCAGCGTGCCCGGCGCCTCGACCGGGCCCGGGCGCACCCAGCGCAGCTTGCCGATCAGGCCCAGGTGGATGTGCACGAACGGGCCGGGAGTGTCGATCACCTCGGGCAGCCCGGGCGGGCCGGGCACCACCGGTGTGGCGGGCGGGGAGAAGTCGAGCAGCAGGTGCTTGCCGAAGGCCTGTGCGGAGCGCAGCGGGGTGCCGTCCAGCAGCGCGGCGGCCTGCGCGAACCGTCCCTGCGGGCTCGTCACCGCGACCGGCCGGCCGGCGAAGGCGAGCTCCAGCTCCGCGGCAAGGCGGTGGATCACGTGCCCCTCGGGCATCGCACCTCCTCACCTGGACGGGCTGCGGAGTCTACGCTTCGTCCATGACCTCGTCGCCGCGCCATCCCGAGCCGGAGCGTTCCTTCGGCAGGGACGGCAGTTCCGGCCTCGTGGACGCCACTCGCGCCCTGCGCGCCCGTGATGTCAGCCGCCCAGGGGACGCCGACCTCGCCGCTGGGGAGAAGGCTGCGGACGCCGCCCTGGCGCGACTGGACCGCTCGCGGCGCTGAACCGACGCCTCCGGGGGTATGTTGAGGGCCGCACACGGGCCTAGTAGCCTCGCCTGACCGGGCGGGCACGCCCATCTACCGAAGCCAGTGAGGTCTGATGTACCCGGCAAACATCACGCGCGACGAAGCGGCACAGCGCTCGGCCATGATCGCCACCCACAGCTACCAGGTCACCGTCGACCTGTCCGGACGCGTCCCCGACGCGGAGCCCTACGACGCGGAGGAGACCTTCGTCTCCACCTCGACCGTGCGGTTCACCAGCCGCGGCGGGCGCACCTGGATCAACCTGATCGCCGAGCGGGTGCTCGCCGCCACGCTGGACGGGCGTCCGCTGGCCTCAGAGCTCGCCGACCACCGGCTGGAGTTCGACGCCGCCGCCGGCGAGCACGAGCTCACCGTCTCCGCCCTGTGCCGCTACAGCCGCACCGGCGAGGGCCTGCACCGCTTCGTCGACCCGGTCGACGGGCTCGTCTACTGCTACACGCAGCTGGAGACCGCCGACGCCCGGCGCATGTACGCCTGCTTCGAGCAGCCCGACCTGAAGGCGACCTTCGCCCTCACCGTGATCGCCCCGGCCGACTGGACGGTGCTGTCCAACTCGCCCGAGGTGGAGCCCACGCCCGCCGGCGAGGGCCTGGGCCGCTGGGAGTTCGCCCCCACGCCGCAGATCTCCACCTACATCACCGCCCTCATCGCGGGGCACTTCCACACCGTGCGCGACAGCGTGCAGGGCCGGGACGCGGTCATCCCGCTGTCGCTGTCGTGCCGGCGCTCGCTCGCCGAACACCTGGACGCCGACCGCCTCCTGGCGACCACCAAGGCCGGCTTCGCCGTGTTCGAGGAGCACTTCGGCATGGCCTACCCCTTCGCCGACTACGCGCAGGTGTTCGTGCCGGAGTTCAACGCCGGCGCGATGGAGAACGCCGGCTGCGTGACCATCCGCGACGAGTACCTGTACCGCTCCCGGGTCACCAACGCCGACTACGAGACCCGCGACAACACGATCCTCCACGAGCTCGCCCACATGTGGTTCGGCGACCTCGTGACCATGACGTGGTGGGACGACCTGTGGCTGAACGAGTCGTTCGCCGAATGGGCGTCCCACTTCTGCCAGGCCGAGATCCGCGCGTCCGGCGTGGAGGGCGCCGACCCGTGGGCCACGTTCACCAACAGCCGCAAGACCTGGGCCTACCGCCAGGACCAGCTGCCCTCGACCCACCCGGTGGCCGCCGACATGGTCGACCTCGCCGCGGTCGAGCTGAACTTCGACGGGATCACCTACGCCAAGGGCGCCTCCGTGCTGCGCCAGCTGGTGGCCTTCGTCGGCCAGGACGCGTTCCTCACCGGCGTCCGCGCCTACTTCGCGCGCCACGCCTGGGGCAACACCCGCCTGACCGACCTGCTCGCCGCCCTCACCGAGGCGTCGGGGCGCGACCTGTCGCACTTCGCCACCGAGTGGCTCCAGGCCGCCGGCGTGAACACCCTCCAGGCCGAGCTCGAGACCGACGAGGCCGGGCTGCTCACCCGCGTCGCGATCCGGCAGTCCGCGACGAACGAGTGGCCGACCCTGCGGCACCACCGCCTCGCGATCGGCTTCTACGACGAGCAGGACGGCCGGCTGGTGCGCGTCCACCGGGCCGAGGTCGACATCGCCGGCGAGCTGACCGAGCTCCCCGAGCTGGTCGGGCTGCGGCGCACCCCGCTCGTGCTGCTGAACGACGACGACCTCACCTACGCCAAGATCCGGCTGGACGCGACGTCGCTGGCGACCGTCGTGGAGGGTATCGGCCGGCTCGACAGCTCGCTCGCCCGGGCGCTGTGCTGGGGCGCCAGCTGGGACATGTGCCGCGACGCCGAGCTGCCGGCGTCCGACTACGTGACGCTGGTGCTGTCCGGCGTCGGCGCGGAGACCGACCTCACCGCCGTGGAGACCGTGCTGGCCCAGGCACAGACCGCGATCGACTACTACGCGCCCCGCGCGCAGCGCGTGGAACTGAACGACCGGTTCGTCACCGGCGTCGCCCGTCTCCTGAAGGACGCCGCCCCCGGCTCCGACCACCAGCTCGCCTTCGCCCAGGCCCTGGCCATGGCGGCGCGCTCGGAGGCGGTCGTCCAGCTGCTGCAGGCGTGGCTGGCCGGTGAGGAGGCCCCCGCCGGGCTCGCCATCGACACCGACCTGCGCTGGCTCATCGTCACCAACCTCGCCCGGCTCGGCGCGATCGGGGAGGCCGGGATCGACGCGGAGCTGGTCCGCGACGCGACCGCCCGCGGTGCGGAGCGCGCCGCCGGTGCCCGCGCGGCCCTCCCGGACCCCGCGGCGAAGGCCGAGGCGTGGCGGCTGGCCACCGCAGACGACTCCGTGCCGAACGAGACCCACTTCCAGGTGTGCGTGAACTTCTGGCAGTTCGAGCAGGAGGACGTGCTGCGCGGGTTCATCCAGCCCTACCTCGACGTGGCGAAGGCGATCTCCGACGGCACCGACGGCTGGGCCGACCGCAGTTCGACGATCAAGCAGCACGTGCTGGGGCGGATGTTCCCCCGCCCGCTGATGGACCGGGCGACGCTCCAGCTGTTCAGCCTGTGGGTGCAAGGGACGCCGCTGTCGACCTACGTGCTGCGCCAGGTGAACGAGCGCCGCGACGACGCCGAGCGTGCGCTGCGCTGCCAGGAGGCCGCCGGCGCCTGAGGATGCGCTACTCGGACTTGCCGTGCCAGGCCGGGCCCATGACGAGGGCCACGACCACCGCGGTGATCGCGAGCGGGACGAACAGGGTGACCGTCAGGAGCTCGACGAGCGTGGGTTCCGGCACGGCCGGCCAACTGGGCAGGGTCTCCAGCGGGAGGAACGCGGCAGGCAGCATGCCGCCCACCGTACCCAGTGACCACCCGCCCGGGGAACTGGGTAGTTCGCGCCCGCGCGTCCGGCCCGCCGTGCCGGCCCTGTGCCGCACCCGGGAGGCGCCGGCCAACCCCGCAGCCGCACCGTGGGCCGGTCGTCCCTCAGCCCCGCCCATCCCGTAGTCTGGCGACTCGAAGAGCGGGCCGCGCGGAGCCGACGGCCCCGGTTTTCGAGACACCGAGGAGTGCGTGCGTGGCCGACCCTGTACCCGACAGCCCGACCCCCGACTCCCCCCGTGTGATCGCAGAGGAGGCCGAGGTCACCCGGTCGCTGCGGCGGATCGCCCACGAGATCCTCGAGGCCAACCGCGGGTCGGACGACCTCGTGCTGCTGGGCATCCCGACCCGCGGGGTGTTCCTGGCCCGGCGGCTCGCCGCCCTGCTGGCCGAGATCGAGGGACGCCCCGTTCGCGTCGGCGAGCTCGACATCACGATGTACCGCGACGACCTGCGACGGAACCCGACCCGCAACCCCGCCCGCACGGCCATCCCCGGGCGGATCGACGACGCGGTGGTCGTGCTGGTGGACGACGTGCTGTACTCCGGACGCACGATCGGCGCGGCCATCGACGCGCTGCGCGACCTCGGACGCCCGCGCGCCGTCCGGCTGGCCGTCCTCGTCGACCGGGGACACCGCGAACTGCCCGTTGCCGCCGACCACGTCGGCCGCACGATCCAGACCGCCCGCGACGAGAGGGTGCAGGTGCTGCTCGGCGAACTCGACGGCCTCGACGCCGTGACCATCTCCCGGGGAGGCGACCGGTGAGGCACCTGCTCAGTGCGGCCGACCTCGACCTCGCCACCGCGACCGCCGTCCTCGACCTCGCCGAGGAGATGCAGCAGGTGCAGTCGCGTCCAGTGAAGAAGCTGCCGGCCCTGCGCGGCCGCACGATCGTGAACATCTTCTTCGAGGACTCCACGCGCACCCGGACCTCGTTCGAGATCGCCGGCAAGTGGCTGTCGGCCGACACCATCAACGTGTCGGCGAAGGGCTCGTCGGTGAGCAAGGGCGAGTCGCTGCGCGACACGATGATGACCCTCGACGCGATGGGCGTGGACGCCTTCGTCATCCGCCACTCCTCCTCCGGCGCGGCCGCCCAGGTGGCCGGCTGGGTGAAGGCCCAGGTGGTCAACGCCGGGGACGGCCAGCACGAGCACCCGACGCAGGCGCTGCTGGACGCGTACGCCATGCGGCAGCACTTCCGCACCCTCGGCGCCGCGCCCGCGCCGGGCGCGACCGAGTTCGCCGGCAAGCGCATCGCGATCGTCGGCGACCTGCTGCACTCGCGGGTCGTGCGCAGCAACGTGCTGCTCCAGCGCACGCTCGGCGGCGAGGTAGTGCTGGTGGCGCCGCCGACCCTGCTGCCCACCGGGGTGGAGAACTGGGGCTGCGAGGTGACCGGCGACCTGGACGCCGTCCTCGGCACCTGCGACGTGGTGATGATGCTCCGCGTGCAGCGCGAGCGGATGGCCGGCGGCTACTTCCCCACCGAGCGCGAGTACAGCGAGCGGTTCGGGCTCACCGAGGAACGCCTCGCCGCGCTCAAGCCGGGCGCGGCCATCTGCCATCCCGGCCCCATGAACCGCGGGGTCGAGATCTCCAGCGCCGCCGCGGACGCGGCGAACTCGCTGGTGCTCGACCAGGTGGCGGCCGGCGTGGCCGTCCGGATGAGCGTGCTGTACCACCTGCTGGGTTCGGACGAAGGAGCAGTGCATTGACCACGACGAGCGGGCCCCTGCTGATCACCGGCGCGACGCTGGCCGACGGCACGAGGACCGACCTGTACCTCGCCGAGGGCCGGCTCGCCGATCCCGCCTCGGCCCCGGCCGGCGTGGAGCGCCTGGACGCGGAGGGGCTGCTCGCGCTGCCCGGGCTGGTCGACCCGCACACCCACCTGCGCCAGCCCGGTCGTGAGGACGCGGAGACCGTCGCCTCCGGCACGGCCGCGGCGGCGCGCGGCGGCTTCACCTGCGTCCACGCCATGGCCAACACCACCCCGGTCACCGACACCGCGGAGGCCGCCGAGTACGTGGCTGCCCTCGGCGAGCGCGAGGGCCACTGCGAGGTGCGGGTCGTCGGCGCGGTCACCAAGGGACTCGACGGCGAGGAACTGGCCGAACTCGGCATGATGGCCGACTCCGCGGCCGGCGTCCGGCTGTTCTCCGACGACGGCCGCTGCGTCGGCGACAGCCTGCTGATGCGCCGGGCGCTCACCTACGTGAAGGCCTTCGATGGCGTGATCGCCCAGCACTCCCAGGATGTGTCGCTGGCCGGCCCGGGCGCGTGCTGCCACGAGTCGGAGTGGTCCGGACGCCTCGGGCTGCCCGGCTGGCCGTCCCAGGCGGAGAGCATCATCATCGCCCGCGACGTGCAGCTGGCCGAGCTCACCGGTTCCCGCATCCACGTGTGCCACGTCTCGACCGCGGAGGGCGTCGACGTCATCCGCTGGGCGAAGGCCCGCGGGATCCGGGTGACCGCAGAGGTGACCCCGCATCACCTGCTGCTGGACACCCCGCTGGTCGCCGGCTACGACACCACCTTCAAGGTGAACCCGCCGCTGCGCACGTCCGAACACCTGGAGGCGGTGCGCGAGGCGCTCGCCGACGGCACGATCGACATGGTGGGCACCGACCACGCCCCGCACGCCCGGCAGGACAAGGACCACCCCTTCGACGTGGCGCTTCCCGGCATGCTCGGCCTCGAGCAGGCGCTCGCCGTGGTCATGGAGGTCATGGTCGGCACCGGCCGGATGGACTGGCCGACGCTCGTGGAGCGCATGTCCGCCGCGCCCGCCCGCCTCGGGCAGGTGCCGGGGCAGGGACGGCCGCTGGCCGCCGGCGAGCCGGCCAACCTCGTGCTGGTCGATCCCGCGGCCCGCGCCACCGTGGACGCCTCCGCCTCGCGCTCGCGCTCGCGGAACAACCCCTACGACGGCCGCGACCTGCCCGACCCGGTGGTCGCGACGTTCTGGAAGGGCCGCCGCACCTACGCCCGCTGACCCGGGACGGGCCCTGTCCGGCCCGTGTCGCGGCGCTGCCCCTGCCGTCCTCGGCGGTCCGGGGATGGTGAATCGATTCATCGTGTTTGCCGAATCGGCAGCACGCTCCCACGGCGGGTGGCTATGCTCACCACGACCGCCGGGGAAGGGGACCGATCGTGACGCAGCGGGCGAGCGTGAAGGACGTGGCGCTCTTGGCAGGGGTCTCGGTCGGCACGGTGTCGAATGTCCTCAACCGTCCCGAATCGGTCACGGAGAAGACCCGGACGAAGGTCGAGCAGGCGATGGCCGAGCTCAACTTCCACCGCAACGCCTCGGCCCGGCAGCTCCGCGCCGGCGTCTCGCGCACGGTCGGCGTGATCGTGATGGACGTCAGCAACCCGTTCTACACCGAGCTCGCCCGCGGCATCGAGGACCGGCTCGCGGCCGACGACCACACCCTGATCCTGTCCTCGTCCGACGACGACCCCCGTCGTGAGCAGCGGTTCCTGCGGCTCTTCGCCGAGCAGGGCGTCCGCGGCGTCCTGGTGACGCCGATGGCCAGCACGGCCGAGCGCCTCGGCGACCTGCGCCGGCTCGGCATCCCGTCCGTGCTGATGGACTCCACCGACCCGGCCCACGCCAGCGTGGGCGTCGACCACGTGTCCGGGGGGCGCCAGGCCGTGGCTCACCTGCTCGACCGCGGGCACCGGCGCATCCTGTTCCTTGCGGGCACGACCGAACTCCAGCAGACCCGGCACCGCCTGCGCGGCGCGGTCGAGGCGGTCACGGCCGCCGGCCTCGAGCCGGGCGAGGTGCTGAAGGTCGTCAACCTCGCCGTGCTCACTTCCAACGACGCCCAGCAGGCGCTGGTCGAGGCACTCGACTCCGGCGAGCCCGCCCCCACCGCGGTGTTCGCCATGAACGACGTGGTGGCCCTCGGGGTGATGCGCGAGCTGCGGCGCCGCGGCCTGTCGATCCCCCACGACATGGCCGTGGTGGGTTACGACGACCTCTACTTCGCCGCGGAGCTCATGACGCCGCTGAGTTCGGTGCGCCAGCCGATGCGCCAGCTCGGCTGGGCGGCGGCCGACCTGCTGCTCACCGGGCAGGCGCACCCGCTGTTCGAGCCGGAGCTCATCGTCCGCGCGTCGTCGGACGGGAACCTCTGACGCTCCTCAGGCCGGGTTCGCGGGCCAGCGCTCCGCCGCGGCCAGCATGTTCTGCGGCAGCGGGACCGGGCGTCCGGACGCATCGCCGCTGACCAGCACCGTCCGGGTACGCACGAGGACGGCGCCGTCGCGCGGGTCCTCCACCTGAGCCACGATCGTCACCGACGTGCGCCCGACCCGGGCGATCGCCGACCGCACGCGGTAGGGGTCGCCGCGGTGGGCGATCTGGCCGAGGTAGTCCACGTCCTGGCGGGCGACCATCCACAGCAGCCCCTGCTCCGCGGCGACCTGCATGCGGGACGTGCCGTCCTCGTCCGGGTTCATCCGGATCCGGGCCTCCGCGACGAAGTCGAACACCCGCACGTTGTTCACGTGGCCGTACGGGTCGAGGTCGGACCAGCGGACCACGAACTCCGAGGTGTGCGCCCGGTCGCCGACCGTCCAGCGCCCGAGCGAGGGCCACGGTGCCAGCGCCGTCGACTGGTCGAGGAACCACAGCCGTTCCGGGCCGGTCATCCGGCGCGGGCGGCCGGCTTCGTAGTCGTACAGGCACATCAGCGAGCGGGCGCGCGCCAGCTCACGCCCGTCCTGGCGCACGGAGTAGGCCAGCGAGAACTGCGCCGCCCCCACCGGGCCCACCGTGAGCACGACCTCCACCGGGTCGAGCCCGAACATCACCGGGCCGAGGTACTCGACCTGGTGCGACACCACCATCGTGGACGTGCCCAGCAGGTGCGCGTTGGGCCCGGAGAGCAGCCACTCGACACGCGCCTCCTGCAGGTAGTCCGCCACCACGGCGTTGTTGACGTGGCCCTGGGCGTCGAGGTCGACCCAGCGGAGCGGCACCCGGCTGACGAACCCGCTCACTCCACGGCGTCCGGCTCCGCGTCGTAGAGCGACTCGACGATGTCGGCGTAGCGGTCGGTGACCACCTTGCGCCGGATCTTCATGTTCGGGGTGACCCCGCCGTCGTCGACGCTCAGTTCGCTGGGCAGGATCGCGAACCGCTTCACGGTCTCCCAGCGCTCCAGCTTGGCGTTCGCTGCGTTCATGAACCGCTCCATGGTCTTGCGCAGCTCGGGGCTCTGGGTGACCTCCGCGTAGTCACGGTCGGCCATGTTGTGCCGCGCGGCCCACTTGGCCAGGTTGTCGCGGTCCATCGTGAGCAGGGCGGAGATGTACTTGCGCCCGTCCCCGACCGCGACCACCTGCGAAACGTACGGGATGCTCGCGGCGATCACGCTCTCGACCTTCGCCGGGGCGACGTACTTGCCGCCGGAGGTCTTCATGAGGTCCTTCTTGCGATCGGTGATCGTGAGGAAGCCGTCCTCGTCCATGCGGCCGATGTCGCCGGTGTGGAACCAGCCGTCGACCAGCACCTCTGCGGTGCGCTCGGGGTCGTTGTGGTAGCCGCGCATCACCGCGGGCCCCCTGACCAGGATCTCGCCATCCGCGGCGATCTTCACCTCGGTGCCGGCCAGCGCGGGGCCGACCGTCCCGAACCGTGGCGGGAGGGGCAGGTTCACACATGTCACGGCACCGGTCTCGGTCAGCCCGTACCCCTCGACCACCACCAGGCCGGCGGAGTAGAACCACGCCTGCACCTGGGAGCTGAGCTTGGCCGAGCCGGAGACGAAGAACTCGATGTTGCCGCCCACGCGCTCCTTGAGCTTGCTGAACACGAGGCGATCGGCCACGGAGTAGGCCAGCCCCATCGCCGGCGGCAGCCGCCGGTCGGCCAGCCGGTACTCCCGGGACGCGCGCCCGACGGCGAACGCCCAGCGGGCGATGCGGCCCTTGAGGCCGCGGTGGGGGGAGGCGAGCATGACGGCCGCGCGCACCTTCTCAAAGATGCGCGGCGCGCCGCACATGAAGTTGGGGTGGACGGCGCCGAGGCCGCTGACGATGTGGTCGACGCGTCCGTCGACAGCGGTGCTGAAGCCGATCCCGAGCTGGATCGTCAGCAGGTCCTTGCCGAACACGTGGGACAGCGGCAGCCACAGGTACTGCAGCGCCGTGGGCGAGATGATCTCCATCCTGTCCAGCACCAGGGCCTGGTACACCCAGCACAGGTGGGTGAGCTCGACGCCCTTGGGCAGGCCGGTGGTGCCGGAGGTGTAGATGAGCGTGGCGAGGTCGTCGCTCCCGATGGCGTCGATCGCGCGGTCGACCACCCCCGGGTCGGACGCGAGCAGCGCGCGTCCCCGCTCGGCGAGCTGGGCGAAGGTGAGCACGCGCTCCCCGTCCCCCTCGCCGTCGAACAGGATGACGTGGCGGATCTGCTCCTCCGCCTCGCGGGAGGAGTCGAGCTTCGCCAGTTGCTCGAGGTTCTCCGCCACCAGGACGACGGAACCGGAGTCGACGACGATGTGCGCGAAGTCCTTGCCCTGGGTGTTGGGGTAGATGGTGGTCGTGGCACCGCCGGCGCAGTTGATGGCGTAGTCGGCGAGGATCCACTCGATCCGGGTGCTGGAGACGATCGAGACCCGCTCCTCCGGTGCCAGACCCAGGGCCAGCAGGCCGGCGGCCAGCTCGTCCACGCGGCGACGGGTCTCGGTCCAGTCGATCGAGACCCAGTTCTCGTGCTCGTCCGGGTAGCGGAAGGCCTCCTTGGCCGGCGTCCGGGCGACGCGCCACCGGAACAGGGCCCCCACGGAGGCCGGGCCGTTCGCCAGGAGTGCGTCGACGTCGATGGTGGCTTGTGCCATGTCCCCTCACATTCCGCCGTTGGACTGTTCTCGGCAGTCTAGGGGCAGCCCCCCACCGCGGGCAGTCGGACGGGGCGTCGGGTGGCGTTTGTTCGTAGCGAAACGCTGGGGAGGACGCCCGCGGGACGTTTGTTGAACTCTAAACTGTTTTGGTACCATCCCCCGGTGACCACCCAGCTCGAACCCCGTTGGCTGACAACCTGCCAGCAGCGCATCTGGCGCTCCTACCTCAACGGTGTCGCGCGGATCACCGACAGCCTGGACGCGGAGCTGCGTCCCTACGGGCTCGATCTCGGCGAGTACGAGATCCTGGTGCACCTGTCGGAGTCCGAACACCACGCGCTGCGCATGTCGGAACTCGCAGAACGCGTCCGCCAGTCCCGCTCGCGGCTCACCCACACGATCTCGCGCATGGAGGCGAAGAACCTCGTCGTGCGCACGGCCTGCCCGTCCGACCGTCGCGGCGTCATCGCCCAGATGACCGACCACGGCTACGCCCTGCTCGTCGACGCCGCGCCCGCGCATGTGGAGTCGGTGCGCCGCGCCCTCGTCGACCGCGTCGACCCGGCTGACTTCGAAGCGCTCGGCCGGGTGATGGAGGCGGTCACCCGCGTGACAGACTGAGGCCGTGCCGGCCCCAGCGAGCGTCCTCGACAAGGTCGCCGCGCTGGCCGCCCGGGGCTTCAGCCTCGACACCTCCCCCCTCACCCGCGCGCTCTACAGCAGCGACGCGTCCCTGTACCGGGTGCCGCCGGCGGCGGTTGCCCGTCCCGCGGGGGTCGCCGAACTCGTCGCCCTCGTGGACGCCGCCCGTGAGTCCGGCCTCCCTCTCACCAGCCGCGGCGCCGGCACCTCGATCGCGGGCAACGCCGTCGGGCCGGGCCTGGTGGTGGACTGCTCGCGGCTGGACCGGATCGTCCAGGTAGACGCGTCCGCCAGGGCGGCCGTCGTGGAACCGGGGGTCGTGCCGGCGACGCTGACCGCGGCCGCGGCGTCCGCGGGACTGCGGTTCGGCCCCGACCCGTCCACCGCAGACCGCTGCACGATCGGCGGCATGATCGGCAACAACGCCTGCGGTGCGCGTGCGCTGGGGTACGGGCGGACGGCCGACAACATCCTCGGCCTCGACGTCGTCACCGGCACCGGCGAACGGCTCTCCCTCTCCTCCGGCAGCCGTCACCGACCCGTCTCGTCCACCCTGGACGCGCTGGAGCGCCTGGTCCGGGAGAACCTCGGCCTCATCCGCACCGAATTCGGCCGCTTCCCCCGGCAGGTCTCCGGCTACAGCCTCGAGCACCTGCTGCCCGAGCGGGGTTTCGACGTCGCCCGCTTCCTGGCCGGCAGCGAGGGGACCCTCGCTGTGGTCACCGGCGCCCGCGTCCGACTCGTCGAGGACCTGCCCCACGTCGCGCTGGTCGTCCTCGGCTACCCGAGCATGGCCGCCGCGGCGGACGCCACCCCGTCGGTGCTGCCGTTCGGGCCGACCGCCGTCGAGGGCCTGGACCGGCGGATCGTCGAGGTGGTGCGCGCGCGGCAGGGCCACGCCGCGGTCCCCGGGCTCCCGCCGGGAGAGGGCTGGCTGTTCGTCGAACTCACCGACGCCGACCCGGGGAGCCTGGCCGGGCGCGCCGCGGCGGTGCTCCAGGCCGCCGGAGGGCTGGGCGGCGAGATCGTCGACGACGCGGGCCGGGCCGCACGCCTGTGGCGGATCCGGGCCGACGGCGCCGGGCTGGCGGCCGTCGGCCTCGCCCGTCCCGCCCACGCCGGCTGGGAGGACGCCGCGGTACCCCCCGCGGCACTCGGGGCGTACCTGCGCGACTTCGACGCGCTGCTGCGCACCCACGGGCTGGAAGGGTTGCCGTACGGGCACTTCGGCGAGGGGTGCGTCCACGTCCGCATCGACTTCGACCTCTCCTCCGCGCCCGGCGTGGCCGGGTACCGGCGCTTCGTGGAGGAGGCCGCAGACCTCGCCGCCCGGCACGGGGGTTCCTGCTCCGGCGAGCACGGGGACGGGCGCGCGCGCTCCGAACTGCTGGGCCGCCTGTACTCGCCCCAGGCCCTGGCACTGTTCGCCGCCGTCAAGCACCTGTTCGACCCGGACAACCTGCTCAATCCGGGGGTGCTCGTCGCCCCACGCCCGCTGGACGCCGACCTGCGGCTGCCGTCGGTCGCCGCGTCCCGGCTGCCCCGCCTCGACCCTGCCTTCGCCGCGGAGGCCCACCGCTGCACCGGGGTGGCCAAGTGCCTGGCCGACACCGGCCATGTGATGTGTCCCTCCTACCAGGCGACCGGAAAGGAGAAGGACTCCACACGCGGACGGGCACGCACCCTCCAGGAGATGGTGAACGGCACGCTGGTGACCGGCGGCTGGCGGGCACCGGAGGTGCACGAAGCGCTCGACCTTTGCCTGTCCTGCAAGGCGTGCGCGAGCGAGTGCCCCACCGGCGTCGACGTCGCGGCCCTGAAGTCACGGGTGCTGGCCGAGGCGTACCGGCACCGGCTGCGACCGCGCAGCCACTACACGCTGGGGCGCCTCCCGCTCTGGGGACGGCTGGTGACCGCCGTGCCCGGCCTTCCCGCGCTCGCCAACGCCGTCCTCGCCGCCCCGGGGCTCCAGCGGCTGGCACGGGCGATCGCCGGGGTGGACTCCCGCCGGCTGCTGCCCCGGTTCAACCCCCGTCCGGCGCGGCGGCAGCGCGTCCGCCGGGACGAGGGTCGTCCGGTCGTGGTCTGGGTGGACTCGTTCACCGACACCCTCGACGCCGCCCCCCTGGCGCCGCTGCTCGCGGTGCTCGCCGGGGCGGGCTTCGCCCCCACGGTGCTGCGCAGCGCCGCGTGCTGCGGGCTGCCCTGGATCACCACGGGCCAGCGAGCGGCGGCCGCGCGGCAGTTGCGCCGCTCACTGGACGTGCTGCACCCGATCGTGGCCGCCGGCACCCCGGTGGTCGGGCTCGAGCCGTCCTGCGTCGCGGTGTGGCGCGGGGACGCGGCATCGCTGGTCGACGACCCCCGGGTCGCGCAGGTCGCGTCCGGCGTCCACACCCTCGCCGAGCTGCTGGAGGAGGCCGGCTGGCAGCCGCCCGACCTGTCCGGCACGGTCGTGGTTGCCCAGCCGCACTGCCACCACTCCTCGGTGATCGGCTGGGCGGCGGACGAGCGCCTGCTGGCGCGCACCGGCGCACAGGTCGTGCGCGTCGCCGGCTGCTGCGGGCTGGCCGGCAACTTCGGCGTGGAGCGCGGCCACTACGAGACGTCCGTGGCGGTGGCCTGCACCCACCTGCTGCCCGCCGTCGAGGCCGCCGGCCCGGACGCCGTCCTGCTCGCCGACGGCTTCTCCTGCCGCCTCCAGCTCGCCGACCTCGCCCACCGCCGCGCCCTGACCCTCGCCGAACTCCTCCTGCCCCCCTCCACTCCCACCTCCCCCGCGCAAAGTGGACCGAAACCGCCGTCCACGGCGGTGTGAGTCCACTTCGCTGCTGAGGCATACTGGTCGCCGTCCCACGCGTCCTGCAGGAAGATCGCCATGCCCGAATTCGTGTTCACCATGCACAACGTCCGCAAGAAGCTGGGCGAGAAGCTCGTGCTCGACAACGTCACGCTGTCCTTCTACGAGGGCGCCAAGATCGGCGTCGTGGGGCCGAACGGCGCCGGCAAGTCCACCATGCTGAAGCTGATGGCCGGGATGCTGCGTCCGGACAACGGCGACGCGATGCTGGCCAAGGACAAGAGCGTCGGGATCCTGCTGCAGGAGCCGCCGCTCACCGAGGGCAGGACCGTCCTGGAGAACATCCACGAGGCGGTCGCCGAGACCAAGGGCATGCTCGACCGGTTCAACGAGATCTCCCTGGCCATGGCCGAGCCGGACGCCGACTTCGACGCGCTGCTCACCGAGATGGGCGAGCTGCAGACCGAGCTCGACCACCGCAACGCCTGGGACCTGGACTCCCAGCTCGAGCAGGCGATGGACGCCCTCCAGTGCCCGCCGGCGGACGCGATCGTCGACGTGCTGTCCGGCGGCGAGCGCCGCCGCGTCGCCCTGTGCAAGCTGCTGCTCCAGCAGCCCGACCTGCTGCTGCTGGACGAGCCCACCAACCACCTCGACGCCGAGAGCGTCAACTGGCTGGAGGGCCACCTGAAGACCTACCCGGGCGCCGTCCTGGCCGTCACCCACGACCGGTACTTCCTCGACAACGTGGCCGAGTGGATCTGTGAGGTCGACCGCGGCCAGCTGCACCCCTACGAGGGCAATTACTCCACCTACCTGGAGACCAAGCGTGCCCGCCTCCAGATCGAGGGCAAGAAGGACGCCAAGCGCGCCAAGATCCTGGAGAAGGAGCTGGAGTGGGTGCGGGCCAACCCGAAGGCCCGCCAGGCGAAGAACAAGGCCCGCCTCGCCCGCTACGAGGAGCTGGCCGCCGAGGCCGAGCGGAACCGCGCCGTCGACCTCGCCGAGATCAACATCCCGCCGGGCCCGCGCCTGGGCTCGGACGTGCTCGAGGCGAAGAAGCTGACCAAGGGCTTCGGCGACCGCGTGCTGATCGAGGACCTGAGCTTCACCCTCCCGCGCGCGGGGATCGTGGGCATCATCGGGCCGAACGGCGTCGGCAAGACCACGCTGTTCAAGATGATCGTGGGCGAGGAGAAGCCCGACTCGGGCGAGCTCAAGGTCGGCGGCACGGTGAAGTTCTCCTATGTCGACCAGGGCCGCTCCGGCATCGACCCGGGCAAGAACGTCTGGGAGGTCGTCTCCGACGGCCTCGACCACATCAAGGTGGCCAGCTTCGAGATGCCCTCGCGCGCCTACGTCGCGTCGTTCGGGTTCAAGGGCCCCGACCAGCAGAAGCTCGCCGGCGTGCTGTCCGGCGGTGAGCGCAACCGCCTGAACCTCGCCCTCACCCTGAAGATGGGCGGCAACGTGCTGCTCCTGGACGAGCCCACCAACGACCTGGACGTGGAGACGCTCCAGTCGCTCGAGGACGCCCTCCTCGACTTCCCCGGCTGCGCCGTCGTGATCTCCCACGACCGCTGGTTCCTCGACCGTGTCGCCACGCACATCCTCGCGTGGGAGGGGACCGACGAGGACGACGCCGTCTGGTTCTGGTTCGAGGGCAACTACGCCGACTACGAGGAGAACAAGGTCGCCCGCCTCGGCGTCGAGGCCGCTCGTCCGCACCGGACCGCCCACCGCCGCCTCACTCGGGGCTGACCGGGGGCGCGGCGCACCCCCGCCTCACGCGTGCCCGGCGGAACGTCGTCCACGCGTGGGCGGGGACCCGCGACGTGAGCCCCTCAGGATGCCGGCGCTCGCGCCCGCTCAGGGACGGTTCGCCGCTCAGGGAGTTCGCGCTCAGGGACGGTTGGCGCTCGCCGCGCCACGGTTCCGGGTGGCCGGCCGGACCGACCTGACCGGGCGGGCCGTCGCGGCGACGAGGGTGAGCGCCGCGCACGCCAGGGCGACCGCGACGAGGACGGCGAGCGGATCCGGACCGAACCAGCCGGCCAGCCCGTACAGTGGCGCCGCCACGAGCAGCAGGATCGCCGGCGCCACCCAGCCGCCCGGGATCGCCGCCCCCGTGCCGAGGTTCAGCCGCAGGAACGTGCCACAGATGGCCGTCCCCCCGACAGCCACCGCCCAGAACGCCGCCATGCGCCGCAGCGCGCGGAAGCGCCGGCTGCAGCGTCCCACCACGACGGCGTGCCCCAGCCAGGCGGCCAGGTAGGCGAGTGACGCCAGCACGCCCCCCGGATGCGGGGGAGCCCCGAACAGCAGCGTCCCGGCGTTGGCGGCCGTGGCGATGACGTAGGTGGCCACGACGAGAGCCGGCGTGACCCAGACCGGCGGACGCGATCCGGCGAGGCGCTCAGTCCACGGCATGACCGGCACCGACCTCGACGGGCGGGGCCGGGCACGGCACGTCGGTGCGACCGGGGAACCACCTGCCGGTGGCGGGTCGGAGCGGGTCGGTGGTCATGGCGTCTCCTGTGGGGGTGGGAGCACCCTGCCGAAGCAATGGGCAATTCGCATGGAACCAGCGAACCGGAGTTCGTTCAACGACGACCCGCGGGTCCATACAGTCCCGTGCGTACCCACCGCCACGGCTGCGCGAACCTCTTCCGGTACCGGGATTCTCGCCCGGCCCGGACCGGAGGCGGACAGACCGGGCGGACCGACCCGCTCAGGCCGCGTCCTCCGCCGCCACCGCGTCGGTCTCCGGCTGCTCCTCCGTGGCGAGGATCAACTCGCCGACGCTCACCTCGGCGTCCTCCACCGGGGCCTTCGCCGACTTCCGGAACACCGTGGTGCCCCGCGAGAGGTCGTGGCCGACGGCCTGCGCGTCCAGCCTCAGCCGCTCGTGGCGGACGCCCTGCCCGTCGGTCCAGCGCTCGGTGCGCAGGCGACCCACCACCACGACCGGATCGCCCTTGCTGATGCTCGACTTCACGTTCAGCGCCAGCGCCTTGTTGCAGACCACCCCCAGCCAGGTCGTCTCGGCGTCGCCCCACTCCCCCGAGCGCCAGGTGCGCGGGGTGCAGCCGAGCCGGAAGCTGGCGTAGGTGATGCCCTCCTTGGGTTCGCGGAACTCCACGTCGCTGCCGACGTTGCCCGTGATCGAGATCGTTGCTTCCATCATCTGCGAGTCCTTCCTGGTGTCCTCACAGGAACTATCCCCGCGCACCCCGCGGACCGCGTCAGCGCCCTCTGCACCCTGTGGATGGGGGCCGCCCTGTGGATGAATGCGTCAGCGCACGCGCGCGGCCGCCGCCACGGCGGCGCGCGCCCGCCGGTAGCGGTCGAGCTCGAGGCGCACCGGTTCGAGGACCTCGTCGTCGACCACGGCGGCGACCGCGTCGTCGAGGCTCCGGCGCGCGGTCCGCGCATGGGCGTTCGCCCCGATCTCCACCAGCACCCGGCCGAGCACGGCGAGCAGCACCCCGCCCAGAAGGCCACCGGCCAGCAGCCAGGTGCCGGCAGGCACCCCGTACCAGGCCACCGGGGGCAGCGTGGGCAGCCCGAGGGCCACGAGCAGCGGGTTCGCGAAGAGCCACGCCAGCCCCCCGACGACGGCGAGGATCAGCAGCCACTGGAGGACGCCGAACAGGCCCCACCACCAGGTTCCGCGGCGCACCGACAGGTCCGCCCCGGCGATCGCGGTGTCCAGCCGGTCCAGCAGCAACCACTCGCGGCCCGCCGCCGCGGCACGGACGGCCTGCGCCCACCCGCGGGGAAGACCCGCGGAGGCCCCGTCCGTCAGCTCGCGCAGGCCCTGGTCCGCCCGTGCCCGCTGGACGGCGGTCGCGCGCGGCAACGAGGTGCGGTTCACCTCGGTCGGGCTGTGCTCGCCGGAACCCACGTCCAGCCGCAGCCGCTTCAGGGGGTCGGGACGCAGCCGTCCCAGCCAGCTCACGAACGGCCAGCCGGTGGCCGCGGACCCCCGCTTGCGCCACGCCTTCCGCACCCCGTCGACGACCACGGGGACGCCCGCCGCGTCCCCGAGGACGCGAACGACGTGGTCGGTGAGGTCCTCGTCCAGTTCGGGGACCGGGCCACTGCCAAGGTCGTCCGCGAGCGCCCCGGCCGCGACCGTCACGTCGGTCGACAGCCGGCGGGCCATCGCCTGCTTGTTGGCGACCGTGGCCGCGAGCGAGGCCCGCAGCTCCCGCACCCCGGTGCCCCGCAGCGCGGACGTCGCCATGATCGGCGTGGCCTTCAGGCCCTCCGCGTCGAGCAGCCGGCGCAGGTCGCGCAGGCAGCGGTCGAGCTCCTCCGGGGCGAGCCGGTCGGACTGGTTGAGCACGACCATCATCACCTCGGCGTACGGCGCCAGGCGCTTCAGGTAGCCGTCGTGGAGGGCGGCGTCGGCGTACTTCTGCGGGTCGACCACCCAGATGAGCGCGTCCACGAGCTCGACCAGCCGGTCGACCGTCAGGCGGTGGGCCAGCTCGGTGGAGTCGTGGTCGGGCAGGTCGAGCAGCACGAGGTCGGAGAAGGCGTTCGGCCCGGCCGGCACCAGCCGGCGGGCGGTGATGTCGAGCCAGTCGAGCAACTCGTGCGGCAGCTCGGTGCCCCAGCTCACGGCCATCGCCTTCGACGTGGTCGGACGCCGTACCGCGACGTGGGCGAGGTCGGTCCCGGTGACGGCGTTGAACAGGCTGGACTTGCCGGACCCGGTGGCGCCGGCCAGCGCGATCACGGTGTAGCTGCCGCTGAACGCCACCCGCTCGCCCGCACGGTCCACGACGGCCTTCGCCTTCTCGAGGACGGCGGCGTCGCCGCGCCCCTCCGCAGCCTCGAGCGCCTCGGCCAGCGCACGGACGCGCGGCCCGAGCCGGTCACCCGCCGCGCTCACGGCCGCTCCTCCAGGTCACGCTGCGCCTTGGGGTCGAGCTCCTCCGGGTCGAGCCGCTCCCCCGGGTCGAGCACGCGTCCCTCGAGCGCCGGCGTACCGGCACCGCCCTCGAGCGCCGGCGGATCCGCGGCCACGGGCAGGGCCAGATCGCCCCTGGCCAGCTGGACGGCCTCCGCCGCCGCGACCAGCGAGTCCGCCTGTTCGGGGCGGGCGTCCACGGCGTCGAGGGCGGACAGGTACCGGCTGAGCTCGACAGCGAGGAGCGCCTCGACCCTCGCGTCCAGGTCGTTCTTGGCCTGCCGCGCCAGCCGGCGGACCGCGTCCTCGCCGAAGATCGCCTCGAGCACGCGCTGGGCGAGCACCGCCGTGCCGCCGGCCACGCCGAGCTCGGCCCCGATCAGCCCGCCGGTCTGGCTGAAGACGAGGATCATCAGTGCCACGCCGACGCCGTTGACCCCGAGGGCCCAGAACCGGGCGGTCGACTTCTTCGCCGCGCCCTCGCGCGCCACGAGGTCGAGCACGTCGCCCTGCCAGTCCCGGATGGCCCGGGAGGCGCCGGTCGCGTAGTCCCTGGAGGCCCGGCCGAGCTCGTCGTCGGCCGCGGCGAACACCTCGCGTCCGGCCGGGTGCGCCTGCCAGGCCGACTCGACCCGCCGGGCGGCCGCCTCGCCCTCCTCGCGGATGAGCACCTCCAGCCCCGACTCGACGGCGACCTTCACGTCCAGCGCCTGGCGGGGCTCGCCCTTCACCGCGGCGACCACCCGGTCGCGCAGCCAGCCGATCTTCTGCTCGACGGCGCGGAAGAACTCGCCGGTGCCGACGAAGTCGTGCCAGCGGGCGAGCACCTCACCGCGCAGCAGGGTGCCGTCTGCGGTCTGTACGCCGATGCTGCGGACCGCCTCTGCGAACGACTTCTCGGCGTCGGCGCGCAGCGTGTCGAGGCTGTCCGCCTGGGCGCGGACGGCCGCCGCCACCACCGGGGCGTCCCCGGCGAGGGCGCCGATCGCGCCGTCCAGGGTCTGGAGCACGACCTGCTTGCGGGCCACGGCGTCGGCGGCGAGGGCGCCCAGCCAGTCCCTGATCGGCGCGACGGCCGCGTCCGGCAACAGCCCGTCGGCGTCCACCTCGGTCTCCGGGACGGCGAACAGCGGCGAGCGGCCCAGCCCGCGCTGCCCCATCATCTGGCCCAGGTGCGCGGGCACCTCGTCCATGGCCGCCGGCGGCACGCGGTCGAGCACCACCGCCACGACGGCGTGCCGCTCCGCAGCCGAGCGGAGGTAGTCCCACGGAACGGCATCGGCGTAGCGGGCGGCCGTGGTCACGAACAACCACAGGTCCGCCGCGGCGAGCAGTTGCGCGGCCAGCGCCCGGTTCTCGGCCACCACGGAGTCGACGTCGGGCGCGTCGAGGACGGCCAGCCCCGCCGGGAGCGTCGGCTCGGGCACCACCTGGAGCGTGCGGGCGTCGGCCACCTGCCCCCTGCTGCGGGCGAGCCCGGGAAGGATGGCGTCGGAGGCGAACCAGGCCGCGTCGTCCGGATGGTGCACCAGCACCGGGGAGCGGGTGGTGGGACGGATGACGCCCGGCGCGGTCACGACGCGTCCGAGGAGGGAGTTGACCAGGGTCGACTTGCCGGCCCCGGTCGACCCGCCGATCACCGCGAGCAGCGGCGCGTCCAGGCGGTCCAGCCGGGGCAGCACGTAGTCGTCGAGTTGCGCCACCGCGCGGCGGGCACGCTCGCGCGCGGCGGCGGCGTCGGGGAGGTCCAGCGGCAGCCGGACCGCGGAGAGGGCCTCGCGGAGGGCAGTCAGGGACGGCGCCAGCAGTTCTGCGCCCATGCCTTCCTCCTACCCCTTCGGCGGCCCCCAGGTGGGGTCAACTGCTGAATACCCAGGCGATCCTATCGGCGCCTGCCCCACGGGTGCGGGCCAGTTGCCGCCGAGGCCGGCCGGGCCGGGGTAGGACGGCGGGGCGTAGGACACCGGGCCCGTCCGTCGCAGCCGCGGCAGGCTCAGCTTCAACCCGCGCGGGTCGTCGATGGCGACGCCGCGCAGCCCGCGCGCCTGCTCGACCAGCTCCCGGGCGCGCACGGTGGCGGCCTCGTCGAGGATGCCGCGCACCTGCCCGTCCCTGAGGTAGGCCAGCTCGGTGAGGATGCGCTGCAGCCGGACGGTCGCGGAGAACACCCGCCAGCCGCGCGTGGCGGCCACCATCACCGCCCACCAGCGCAGGCGCTGCCGGGCGAACACGAAGGGGTCGCTCTCGGGCAGCCAGCCGAGCTGGGAGTAGTCGCCGAGCCGGGTGGCGAGGACGCGTGCCTGCTTCAGCACCTGGCGCACCACGTAGGTGGCTGCGGTCAGGACGAGCGGCACCGCGACCAGCCAGTAGATCAGCACCTGGCCCTGTTCGTTGTTCAGGCTGGCCTGGGAGTTGAACACCATGTGCAGCAGGGCTGCGGCACCGTAGCCGGCCAGCGGCGCCAGCACCCGCACCACCTTGCTGCGGGTCCGCAGCGCGACCGCGACGCCGATGCCCGTCATCATCGTGAACAGCGGGTGGCCGAAGCACGTCCACACCCCGCGCAGCCAGACCAGCTGGTTGACGGCGGCGTCCGCGTCGCCGACCCCGATGTTCTCCGAGGAGTACACGATCGCCCTGGCGTAGTAGATGATGTTCTCCGTGAACGCGAAACCGGCCGCTGACAAGCCCGCGAGCACGATCAGCGAGACCTTCGACACCAGCCGGTAGCGGGCGACGATCGCGATCAGGAACAGCACGGAGGCCTTCGCGGCCTCCTCGACGAACGGGGCGACGAAGATCGCCGCGCGGGCGCTGGTGGCCGGGTCGCCGTTCCCCGCGACGGCGAGCTGCTGGCCGGCCCACGTGTTCACGTGGATCGAGATGAAGGTGGCGACAGCCGCTCCCCAGCCCAGGGTGAGGTACCAGACGACCAGCCGCTGCGGCCGGTAGCGGTCGGCCCAGATGAAGACCACGGTCCAGAACGCGAGCGTGGGCAGCGCGAGCCAGAAGCCCTGGCGGATCGCGGCCGGGTTGATGCCGGGGATCACGCCGTCGGTCACCGGCACGTCCGCGGTGAGCAGCTGCCACTGCGCGGCGAGGGCGATCGCGAAGACCACGGTGAGCGCCACCACGGCCCACGTCCACCACGACGTGAGCAGCCGGCGCGGCAGCGGCAGCGACTCGTCCCTGGGCTCGGGCAGGTCGTTGCGGCGCCGGGCGAGCGCGGCCACCGGATCGGTCATGGCTGCCAGCGTACCGGCGGGCCGAACCACCCTCGGCGCTCCGTTCGGGCCTGTCGCTGCCCGGCCCGTGAGGTCGCCGCTCCGACCCCCGGGACGGGCTGCGGGTGCCGGGCGGCCGGATCGCGGAACGTGGTCCGTCCGGGCCAACGGCTGCGCGAAATCAAACTGTACGGTACAGTTTGATTCGTGAGCATCGCGGTGGGCCACCGGCAGAGCGCGAAGAGGGCGCAGATCGCCTCCGCCGCGCGCACCCTCTTCCTCACCCACGGCTTCGCCGGCACCTCGATGGACGCCGTGACCGCGCAGGCAGGGGTCAGCAAGCAGACCCTCTACCGCTACTTCCCCACCAAGGTGGCGCTGCTCGGCGAGATCCTCTACGGCGGCCTGGGCAAGCTGGTGCTCGACTCCCCCGACCTCGACCGCGTGAACACCCTCGACGACCTCCGCGCCTCGCTGGTCGAGTTCTCGGTGATGGTGACCCACAGCCTGATGAAGCCGGAGGCCGTGGCGCTCGTCCGGCTGGTGCTCGGCGAGGCGTTCCGGGTGGACGAGCTCCGCAAGGCGTTCCGCGACGCCCTGCCGGGCCAGATGCTGGTGCGCACCGAGGTGCTGATCCGTCACGCCGCGGCGCTCGGGCTGATCGCCACCGATGACCCCGGGCTGACGACCCGCATGTTCGTCGGCCCGCTGATGACCTACGTCGCCCTGGACGGCTTCCTGAGCATCGCGCCGTCCCAGCCGCCGGCGCGCGCCGAGCTCGAAAGGGTCGTCGACGCCTTCCTCGCCGGGGTGGAGGTGCACCAGTGAACCGGCAGCTCCTCGTCGCCGCGGCCCTCGCGCCGGCCCTCTGGCTCGCCGGCTGCGCGACGCCGTCCGGACTCGTGGTGGCCGGCACGGTGGACGACACCGTGACCAGCCTGGCCGCTCCCGCGCTCGGCTCACCGGCGGTGAACCTCGACGCCGGCTTCGGCGACCTGACCGGCCCCACCAGCCCGGTCACCGGCCGCACGGCGAACGCCACGAGCGCCGTCGCCTCGGCCCTCGGCCTCGGCACGAGCGTGCGCATCGTGACGGTGGGCGCGGCCGTCGGCGACACCGTCCGCGCCGGGCAGGTGCTGGCGACGGCGGACACGCGCACCCAGGCCGCCCAGCTGGCCGCGGCCACGGCGGACGCGGCGGTGGCGAAGGCCCAGGTCGGCCTGCTCGGCGACGCGATCGACACCACCTACGACAAGCAGGCCGACATCGAGGACGCGAAGGACACCGTCCGCACGGCCATCGACAAGATCCACGCCGGGCAGAAGCATCTGCGCGCGGCAGAGCGGAAGGCCCGCGCGGCCCGCGCAGACCTGGTCACCAAGCTCCACGCCATGGAGGCGCTGGCCGCCAACTATCCGCCGGTCGTCCCGCCGGGCAGCGACATCCCGCCCGAGGCCGCACTGCCGGGGATCATCGCCGACCTGAAGGCGGGAATCCGGAAGGTCGACGCCGGCCTGAAGAAGATCGACGCCCTCCAGGCGAAGCTCGCCACGGGGCTGAAGAAGGCACGGTCCGGCCTGCGGAAGCTCGAGGACGCCACCGCGAAGGTCACCGACGCCAGGGGCAACCTGCGCGACCTCAAGGAACTGGCCGCCCTGCAGGCGGAGGCGATGACGGTGCCGATCGACGTGGTCCGCGCCCAGGTCACCCTCGCCGAGATGACGTCGCCCGTGGACGGCATCGTGGTGTCGATCGCGCGCCCGGGCGACCAGCTGGCACCCGGCGCGACGGTCGCCACCGTCCGGGAGCAGCAACCGAGCACGGTGACGGCCTGGCTCTCCCCCGCCCAGCTCGCCCAGGTGTGCGACGGCGACAGCGCGCTCGTCACGGCCGACTGGATCACCGGTCCCGGCGTCCCGGCCACCCTGACCCGGATCAGCACCCGGGCCGACTACCCGCCCACGTCGGTGCCCACCGACGAGGTCCACCTCACCCGCGCGGTCGAGGTGGCGTTCACCGCCACCGAACAGCTGCCCGCGGGCGCGCCGGTGGAGATCACCATCCAGGGCTGCCGCCCGTCGGCGCCCGCCACCAACCCGAACAGGTGACGAACATGGCAGAACACACGCGCAAGCACCCGCCGGTCCCGGTGATCGTGGCCGTGCTGCTGTTGCTCATCGGCGGCGGCACCTGGTGGTGGTGGAGCTCGACGCAGGCCGGCGCCGCGGCGTCCACGACCGTCTACACCGGCACGGTGGAGGCCGGGCAGTTCCAGGTCGCACCCGCGCTGGCCGGACGGGTGACCGCCGTGACCGTGCGGGAGGGCGACACCGTCACCGCCGACCAGGAGCTCGTGCGCATCGACAAGTCCGCCTTCAGCCTGCAGCTCACCCAGGCCAAGCAGGGCGTGAAGGCCGCGCAGGCGGCCTACACCAACGCGAAGGACGACGACGACTCCACCAAGGCCGACATCGCCGCGGCGAAGGCCCGGCTGAAGCAGGCCGAGGCCGCGGTCGAGCTGGCGCGCGTGCAGCTGGGGTACACCACCGTCACCGCCCCGAGCGCCGGCACCGTGGTCTCGGTGATCACCAACGTCGGGCAGAACGCCGCCCCCGGCCGGACGCTGCTCACCCTCACCGACCCGACCGACCTGACCGTCCGCATCTACGTCCCCGAGCCGGCGCTCGGCACCGTGCGTGTCGGCGGCACGGCACGGCTCACCACCGACTCCGGCGCGACGGCCTACGACGGCACGGTCAGCTTCGTCGCCAGCCAGGCCGAGTTCACCCCGAACAGCGTGCAGACCAAGGACCAGCGGATGAAGCAGGTCTTCGAGGTGCGGATCCGCGCCACCGACCCCTCGGGGCAGCTGAAGGCCGGCATGCCGGTCGACGTGACCCTGGACTGACCGATGCCCGCCCTGCCGACCACCCCCGCTCCCCCGCCGGGCGCCGACGCGATCCGCGCCCGCGGCCTGCGCCGGACCTTCGGCGACACCGTCGCCGTCGACGGGCTCGACCTCGACGTGCCCACCGGGGCGGTGTTCGGGCTCCTCGGGCCCGACGGCGCGGGCAAGTCGACGCTCATCCGGATGCTCGCCACCGTGCTCGCCCCCACCGCGGGCGAGGCCACGGTGTTCGGGCACTCCGTGGTGACCGAACGGGACGCCGTCACCCCCCGGATCGGCTACATGTCGCAACGGTTCTCGATGTACCCCGACCTGTCGGTCGCGGAGAACATGGAGTTCTTCGCCACGATCCGCGGGGTCGGCCGGGCCGACCGCCGCACCCGGGCCCGCCAGCTGCTGGAGGGCATGGGGCTGGACGAGTTCACGACGCGCCAGGCGCAGTTCCTCTCCGGCGGGATGAAGCAGAAGCTGATGCTCGCCACAACCCTGATGCACCGGCCCGACCTGCTGCTGCTGGACGAGCCGACCACCGGCGTCGACCCGGTCTCGCGGCGCGAGTTCTGGAGGATCCTCGCCGGGCTGCACGCGGACGGCCGGACGGTGCTCGTGGCGACCCCCTACATGGACGAGGCCGAGCGCTGCACCCACATCGCGTTCCTCGACGGCGGGCGGATCCGGCAGCACGGCACGCCGGACGAGATCAAGGCCAAGGTCCCCGGACGGCTGCTCGAGGTGACGGCCGCCGACCCGCGCGCCGCGATGGCCGTCGTGGACGGCGTCGCAGGGGTCACCTCCGCCCACCTGCTGGGCGACGTCGTCCGCGTGCTGTGGGACGGGGCCGGCGACCCGGCGCCCACCCTGGCGTCCGCCCTGGCCGCTGCCGGCGTCCGCGACGTCGGCGTCCGCCCGGTCGCCCCCGACATGGAGACGGTGTTCGCCTACCTGGCCGACCCGTCCACCCGCGCCGCCGACGCCGAGCCGGAGGTGGCGGCCTCATGAGCGGCGCGCTGGTCCGCATGGGGGCGATCGTCCGCAAGGAGTTCCGGCACCTGGGTCGCGACCCCCGGATGCTGCTCGCCGTGGTGATCACGCCGGTCATCCAGCTGCTGCTGTTCGCGTACGCGATCAGCTTCGACGTGGAGAACGTGCCGACGATCGTCATCGACCTCGACCGGACGCCGACCAGCCGCAGCTACCTGGAGAAGTACGAGGCGTCCCCGTTCTTCGAGGTCGTGGAGCACGGCAGCACCCTCGCCGACGTGGACGACGCCTTCGACCACAACACCGCCCGGGTCGCCGTGGTGATCTCCGCCGGGTTCGCCCGCACCCTGGACGGCGGCGGGCAGGCCCAGGTGGCCGTCCTCGTCGACGGCAGCGAGCCCACGGCTGCGAAGGTGGCGCAGACCTACTCGGTGGCGCTGAACCAGCTCTACACCCAGCAGCTGACCCGGGCGTGGGCGGACGCGCAGGGCCTCGACCTGAGCAGCCTCGGCATGCTCGAGCCCCGCGTCCGGACCTGGTACAACCCCGAGCGACGATCGTCGGACTTCCTGATCCCGGGCCTGATGGTGGTGATCATCGCGATCGTCACCGTCCAGCAGACCGCGGTGACGCTGGTGCGCGAACGCGACCTCGGGACGCAGGAGCAGCTCGAGGTGAGCCCGATGCGCCGCATCGAGCTGATGGTCGGAAAGCTCCTGCCGTGGACGCTCATCGCCTTCCTCGACGTGGTCATGATCACGCTGCTCGGCCGTGCGCTGTTCGGCATCCCGTTGCGCGGCCAGCCCGTCGCGCTGGCGCTCGGGGCGGCGCTGTTCGTGTTCGCGTCCCTCGGCATGGGCCTGCTGATCTCGGCCATCGCACCGTCCATGGACACCGCCAACATCATCGCCCTGCTGATCGCCTTCCTGCCGTCCTTCCTGCTGTCGGGCTTCGCCTTCGACCTCGCGCAGGTCCCGATCGTCCTGCAGTGGCTGGCCTACGCCTTCCCCGCGCAGTACATGGTGACGATCTCCCGCGCGGTGTTCCTGAAGGGGGCCGGCGTGGCCGACCTGTGGCCGGAGTTCGCCGCGCTGGCCGCGTACGCCGCGGTCATGCTCGGCATCTCGTCCCTGCTCTACGGACGGAGGTCGTCGCGATGAGCGGCAAGCGGATCCGGTTGCTGATCTGGAAGGAGTTCACCCAGCTCCGGCGTGACCCCCTGCTGATCAGGCTGCTGCTGGTGATGCCGGTCGCCCAGCTGATCCTGTTCGGCTACGTGGTCGCCGTGGACATCCGCAACCTCGCCACGGCGGTCGTCGACCTCGACCGCACGGTGACCTCGCGCAAGCTCGAGGCCGCGTTCTCGGGGTCGGGCTATTTCACCATCACCCAGACCCCGCGGACGGAGGACGACCTGCGACCCCTGCTCGACCGCGGGACGGTCAAGGTCGCCCTGGTGATCCCCGAGGGCACCCAGGACCGGCTCACCCGCGGCGAGACCGCGCCGATCGGCATCATCGTGGACGGCTCGGACTCGCAGATCTCCGCCGTCGGCAGCGGGTACGCCTCCCAGATCGTGGCGCAGTTCAACGCCGACCGCCGCGAGGCGTCCGGGGTGGCCATCGAGGCCCCGGGGATCGACGCCCGCGTCCGGGTGATGTTCAACCCGACCCTCGACCCGGTGAACACCATGATCCCGGGCCTGATCGCGGCCATCATGATGATCTCCCTGATGGTGATCATGAGCCAGGCCGTGGTGAAGGAGCGCGAGTCGGGCACCCTGGAGCAGATGTTCGTCACCCCGATCAAGGCCACCGAGTACCTGATCGGGAAGCTGACCCCCTACGCCGCGCTCGCGACAGCGCAGATGCTGCTGGTGGCGGCCGGGGGGCTGTTCTGGTTCCGCGTGCCCTTCAACGGCAGCGTCTGGGTGGTGCTCGTGGGCCTGACGCTGTTCATGTTCACCTGCATCGGCCTCGGCCTGCTGGTCTCGCTGGTCTCGCGCACCCGGCACCAGGCGCAGCAGGCGGTGATGTTCATCATGATCCCGACGATGGTGCTGTCCGGGTTCATCTTCCCGATCCAGTCCATGCCGGCGATCATCCAGCCGCTGACGAACCTGATCCCGCTCACCTTCGCGCTCCAGGTGCTGCGCGGCGCGTTCGTCAAGGGCAGCGACTTCGCCGCGCTCGCCGTGCCGATGCTGGCCCTGGTCGGGTTCGGCGTGGTCATCTTCGGCGCCTCGATCGTGGCCACCCGCCGCCGGATCGCCGAGTGAGGACGCGATGACCGACCGCCCAGACGACGTGCCCCGCCCTCCGGAGAAGGACGCGGGGGCCGAGCCCGCGATCTCGCTGCGCGGCCTCACCAAGACCTTCGGCGACTTCACCGCCGTCGACGGGATCGACCTCGACGTGCCGCGCGGGCAGATCTTCGGCTTCCTCGGCCCCAACGGCTCCGGGAAGACCACCACGATCCGGATGCTCACCGGCACCCTGCGTCCGCGGGCCGGCACCGCGCGCGTCCTCGGGGTGGACGTGGTGCGCCACCCCGACCGCGTGAAGCGGCGGATCGGCTACATGAGCCAGAAGTTCGCCCTGTTCGAGGACATGACGGTCGACGAGAACCTGCGCTTCTACGCCGGCGTCTACGACCTGCCCGCGGAGCGCTTCGCCGCGCAGCGGGAGTACGTGCTGAGGATGGCCGACCTCGTCGGGCGCGAGGACGAGCTCACCCGCAACCTGTCCGTCGGCTGGCGGCAGCGGCTCGCGCTCGGCGCCGCGACGATCCACTCCCCCGAACTGCTGTTCCTCGACGAGCCGACCTCCGGGGTCGACCCGGTGGCGCGGCGGCAGTTCTGGGACCTGCTCTACGACCTCGCGAGCCGGGGCGTCACCCTGTTCGTCACCACGCACTACATGGACGAGGCGGCGCACTGCAACCGGCTGGCCTTCATCTACCGCGGGCGGATCATCGCCGACGGGAGCCCGTCGGAGATCCGCAGCGAGCACATGGACCAGCGGATCCTCGATATCTCCACCCCGGACGTGGACGCCGTCCTGCCGTGGCTGGAGGCGGCCGACGACGTCCAGGAGGCGTACCTGTCCGGGGCCAGCCTGCACGCTGTGGTGGCGGCCGATTCGCCGCTGACCCCGGCGGCACTCACCGGGCGCCTGGCGGCCGCGGGCTTCGCCCGTCCCGACGTGGTCGAGGTGCCGGCGACGATCGAGGACGTGTTCGTGAACCTCGTCGCCCGCCACCGCTGACCCCTAGCATTCCCCCATGAGGCGGGTGCTGCTGGCGGCCGTGGTCGCCGTCCTCCTGGCCGGCTGCCAACGGCCGGACGTGCCGACGGTGCGTCCGCAGACGCCGAGCCCTGCGCCGGCGGAGATCGTCGTCGCGCTCGCCCCCGGGCTCGAGCTCGTCGTCCTCGGCACCGACGAGGCGCTGGCACCGGCCGCCAACGACTGCACGACGATGGTGCACCGCCTGGCCACCCCGACCGGGCGGTACCAGGCCGCCGTGCTCGGCGCCGACTGCACCGCCGGCGATGCGCCCGGCAACGGGTTCCACGGCTACTTCCCGGCGCCGCCGCGCGACGCCCAGGTCGAGCGGGCCGCCACCCCCGTCGGGCCGGCGCTGGTGTTCGGCAGCGAGTACTACGAGTGCACCAACTCCTGTGCCACCGGCATCGACCAGGTCGCGCTGGTGGACGTGGGCGGACGGACGCTGCAGGTGATCGCGGAGACCAGCCCGTCCGGGTCGCAGAAGAGCAGGGAGCGGGCAGATCTCGTCGCCCTCCTGCAGGGGCTGCGCACCCCCTGAACCGGCGTCGGTCAGGCCGGGAGCCGCAACATCCACGCGCCGCCGAGCAGGAGCGCCCCGACGGTCAGCACCAGCCAGGTGAGGTTCCAGACCACCTTCGGCACCCGGGTCAGGCCGGCGAGCTGGGCCGCGTCCGACCCCGGCCGGTGGGCGAACAGCAGCTCCACGACCGGACGGGGCGCGGCGAGGAGGAACAGCCAGGCCAGCCCGGTCGCGACCCACGACAGCGCCTCGCCGCCGAGGTACCACGACGCGAGGGCCACGACCGCACCGCTGCCCACCACGACGAGCGCGCCGTAGAGGTTGCGGATCTTGAGCAGCATCAGCGCGAGGAGCGCCACGAGCAGCCACAGCAGGCCCGACGCGTGGCCCGCGCCGGCCAGCCAAGCGGCGCCGAGCCCCACCACCGCGGCCGCGGGGTAGCCGGCGAAAAGCGTGGCGACCATGCCGGGCCCGCTCGGGCGCCCTCTGCTGACGGTGACCCCCGAGGTGTCGGAGTGCAGGCGGATCCCGCCGAGCCTGCGCCCCACGAGGGTGGCCACCACCGCGTGCCCTGCCTCGTGGCAGAGCGTGACCAGCAGGCGGACGCCGGGCCACGCGAGGAGCACCGCAGCGAGGGAGACGGCGGCGATGATCGCCGAGGTGCGCTGGTCGGGCACCGGCTGGGTCGCCAGGGCTCGCCGCCACAGCTCGCCGAGGACCTCCACGCCCCCTTCTTACCCGACGAGGCTGTGGGCCGGTGCCGGGCCCACCTTCCTGCCGGACCTCTCCGACCCCCCCAACCCGTTCCTGCCCCCGAGTGCAACTCCGGCTACCGGAATTCCGGCAGCGAGGGTTGCACTCGGCAGCGAGGACGGAGCGCGGGCCGCACCGCCAGGACGACGGAACGGGGCCGGTGGCGACGCGGAATGGCCGGATGTGGCACGAGGGTGAGGCGGTGACGAAGATGGACGGCGTGAGACGTCAGCGGATCGCCTGGTGGGCGCTGGACTACCTGTGGGCGGGCGGGGTGTGGATCAGCACCCTGTTCGCGCCGCGCTCGCCCGACCGCTACGCCACGGGCGCCGGGCGGACGGTGGTCGCGATCCCCGGCGTCTACGAGGACTGGCGCTTCCTGCGGCCGTTGATCGTCCCGCTGTCGCGACGGGGCCACGCCGTGCACGTCGTCACAGCGCTCGGCCACACCCGCGCCCCCATCGCCGACGGGGCGCGGCTCGTCGGCCAGCTGATCGCCGAGCGCGACCTGCGCGACGTGGTGGTCGTGGCGCACAGCAAGGGCGGGCTGATCGGCAAGCTCGCCATGCTCGCAGACGAGGAGGGCCGGATCAGCTCCATGGTCACGGTGTGCACGCCGTTCCACGGCTCGAGCCTCGCTCCCCTGCTGCCGCTGCCGAGCCTGCGTCCGCTGGCCGCCGGGCACGCCAGCCTCGCCGCCCTGGGCGAGGTGGCGGACGTGAACGCCCGGATCACCTCGGTCTTCGGGCTGTTCGACGAGCACGTGCCGGAGGGGAGCACCCTCGCCGGGGCCCGCAACGTGCGGGTTCCGGTCGCCGGCCACTTCCGGCTGCTCGGCCACCCCACGTGCCGGCAGGTGGTGTTCGACGTCGTCGAGGGACGGACGCCGGCGGCCACCTGAGTGGCCGGTCAGGCCAGCGTGACCGCCTGGTCGAAGCCGAGGCGCGGGTTGCGCGGGAACGACCCGTCGGGGGCGACGTGGCCGATGTTCACCACCATGATCGTGCGCAGGCTGGTGCCGGGGAAGAACTCCTCGTCGATGCCCGCGGTGTTGATGCCGCCCATCGGCCCCGCGTCCAGGCCCTCGGCACGGACGGCGAGGATGAAGCCGCCGGCCTGGAGCCAGGCGTTGTTGAGCGCCATCGTCCGGCGCCGCTCCGCGTCGGCGGCGAACCGCTCGCGAACGCCCGCGGTCTGCGGGTTCAGCACCGGCAGGTGCTCGTGGAAGTCGGTGTCCGCCGCGAGGATCGCCACGACCGGAGCGGACGCGGACTTCGCCCGGTTCGACTCGGCGAGCAGCGGCAGGAGGCGCTCCTTGGCCTCGGCCGTGCGGACGAAGGTCACCCGCAACGGCTGGCTGTTGAGAGCCGTGGGCGTGAACTTGGCGAGCTCGTAGATCGCCGCGAGCTCCTCGTCCGAGACCGGGTCCGGCGTGAACCGGTAGGCCGTGTGCATGTCGGTGAAGATGCGGGTCGCACTGAGGTCATTGCGGAGGTCGGGCAGGGTCATGGCAGGTCTTTCCAGCGATGGTTGATTTCTAAACTATATCCCCCTTCGCGACCAATCCCAACCAGCGCTCGGTTTGACCGGACCCCCGGAACCTTGATGGAATGGACTCCTTCCCCGATGCCGCGTCCAGCCACGCTGGCCGCCCGGAGGCGCACACGTCCTGTGCTGCTGACGCCCGACCCCGCGGACGAGGAGTTCCCGTCGTCCCTCCGAGCCCTGGAGTCGTCCGTGTCCCGGCCCGCCCTGCCGTCCGTACCCCACGAGCGCGCCCGACTGCTGCTGCTCGGCGCGTTCGCCCTGAGCGGGCTGCTCGCGTTCTCGTGGCTGGCCCGGATCCCCGGCGTGCGCGACCTCCTCTCGCTGAGCGCCGCCGACCTGGGCGGGATCCTGCTGATCGGATCGATCGGCGCACTGGCCACGGTCGTCTCCTCCTCCGCGCTGCTCGCCCGCTTCGGCAGCGCCCGGGTCTTCGCGGCCGGCACCGTGATCATCGCCGTCGGGTTCGTGCTCATGGGCCTGGGCCCCGCCCTCGGATCGCGCTGGCTCTTCGGGGTCGGGATCCTCGTCAACGGCGTGGGCGGCTCGCTGGTCGCTGTGCCGATGAACGTCGAGTCCACCCGCGTCGAGCGGGCGTACGGACGCTCGGTGATCCCGCACTTCCACGCCGCGTTCTCCGCCGGCGCCGTCGCGGGGTCGATCCTCGGAGCGGGCGCGGCGTCGGTCGGCCTCCCCGTCGTCGCACAGTTCGCCGCCTTCTCCGTCGGCGTCGCCGTCCTCCGGCTCGCTGCGCTCTCGGCGGGCATGGTGCTCCCGGGACGACCGCAGGCCCCCAGCGGGCCACCGGAGAAGGCGTCCCGCTCCGCGATGTCCGTCTGGACCGAACCGCGCACGATCCTGATCGGGCTGGTCGCCTTCGCCGCCACGCTCGGTGAGGGGGCGGCCAACAACTGGCTGGCGCTGGCCGTCGTCGACCGCTTCGGCACCACCGAGGCGTTCGGTGGCATCGCCCTCGGCGTCTTCATCGGCGCCATGACGATCGTCCGGCTCGCCGGCACCCGCGCCATCGACCGGCTCGGACGCGTGGCCAGCCTCCAGCTCTCGCTGGTGGCCGGGCTGCTGGGCCTGGCTGCGTTCGGCCTTGCCCCGCACCCCGCGGTGGCCCTGGTCGGCGCGGCGCTGTGGGGAGCGGGTGCGGCGTTGTGCTTCCCGATCGCGGTCGCGGCTGTCTCCGACGACCACCGCGGCGCCCAGGCGCGGGTCTCCGTGATCACCTCGATGGGATCGATCGCCGTCCTCACCGCCGCCCCGCTGGTCGGTGTCGCCGCCGAAGCCCTCGGCGGTGCGCAGCAGGCGCTCCTCGTGGTGCTGATCCCGCTCGCCGCCGCCCTGTTCGCGGCCCGGTGGGTGGCACCGTCGCTGACCAGGGTGGCCGACCCCGCGGAGATCCTGGCGGACGTCCCGGAGACCGTTCCCGCGTCCTGACCCGCCACTGCGGCGCCGTAACAAGCCCGTCAGATTGCTCCGCTAGCCTGCGCCCATGCCGAGGGCAGTGCGCGCAACCATCCTCCAGCCCGACCCGCAGGTTCCGGCCGACCGCTTCGGCGCGTGGCTGGCCAGCAACCGGGTGCTGGTGCGCGCCGTCCCGTTGTGGCAGCGTCCCGTGCCGGACGTGGGCTCCCTGGGCGACGGCGTGATCGTGCTCGGGGGACGGATGAGCGCCCACGACACCGCCGAGCACCCCTGGATCGAGCCGCTGAAGCAGTTCATGGTCGACGCGGTCGATGCAGGGATCCCCCTGCTCGGGATCTGCCTGGGCCACCAGCTCCTCGCGGAGGCGTTCGGCGGGACGGTCACCGTCCGGCACCCCGGGGGCGGCGAGCACGGCGCGTGCCGCATCACCTGGCATGAGGCTGCGCTGGACGACCCGCTGCTGGGACGGCTGGCGGAACAGGGGCACTCGCTGCTGCCCGAGTCCCACGACGACGCGGTGACCGTCCTTCCGCCCGGGGCCGTGCCGCTGGCGAGTTCCGCGGCCTACCCCCACCAGGCCTTCCGGATCGGGTCGGCCGTGGGCGTGCAGTTCCACCCCGAGGCCTCCCCCGAACTGATGGGACGCTGGGCGGAGCTCGGCGGCGGGGACGGACGCGCCCTGCGGCGCGCCATGCAGGCTCAGGACACCGAGGTCTCCCGCAACGGCCGGCTGATCGCCCAGGCGTTCTGCGGCCAGCTGAGGTCGCGCTCGCTCGCCGCCTGAGGCCCGGCCGCCGGGCACCGGCGGTGTTCGCCCCCGGTGCGCTTGGGCGATGGCTTATCGTGGAGGGCCAGTTGTCCACAGGAGTCCGATGATCCGCATCCTGCCCGCAGTGCTCGAGGTGGCACTCCTCGTGTTCGGCCTGATCGACTGCGTGATGGCCGACCAGGCGCGCATCCGGAACCTGCCCCGCTGGGCCTGGATCCTGCTGATCGTCATCGTCCCGTTCGTCGGCGTGATCGCCTGGCTCCTCGCCGGACGGCCGCAGCGCGCCGCCCGGCGCACACCCCCCGTCCCGCCCGGCCCGACACCGTCCGGGCCCACCTGGGAGCGCCCGCCCTACCTGCGCCCGGTCGCCCCGGACGACGACCCGGAGTTCATCGCCCGGCTCAAGCGCACCAACGCCGACCACGAGCGGATGATGAAGCGGTGGGAGGAGGACCTCCGCCGACGGGAGGAGGAACTCCGCGACCAGGCGGAGCCGGACGACTCCGGGCCGCCCGCCGAGGACCGCTGACCCGCTTCCGTCCCGCGCGGGAGCACCCACGGCCGGGTCGCCCGGCACCGGTCGGCCGCGTGCGGTGCAGCGACGGCGGGAGGGCCGTCGATGCCCTATCGTGGGCGGCAGGACCCCCAGGAGTGCGCATGATCCGGATACTGCCCGTCGCCCTCGAGCTGATCCTGCTCGTGTTCTGCCTCGTGGACGCGATCCTCGCCGACGAGGCGCGGGTGAGGAACCTGCCGAAGTGGGCCTGGATCCTGCTGGTCGTCATTCTCCCGCTCGCCGGCGGCATCGCCTGGCTCATCGCCGGCCGGCCCACCGGCCGCGCCCCGAACCGTCCTGTGCCCCCACCCTCCCGGACGGCGGGCCAGCCCGGCGACGAGTGGTCGGGGCGCCGGCGCCCGAAGGGACCCGATGACGACCCGGAGTTCCTCGCCCGGCTCGCCCACGACGGGGACGCCCACGAGCGGATGCTGAGGCGATGGGAGGAGGACCTGCGCCGTCGCGAGGAGGAGAAGCGCGCCACCGACGACCCCGGCGCCTCAGGTCCGGGCGACGACGCCCGCTGATCCCACCCCGCCCACCGGGACGCCCGCCGGCGTCAGGTCGTCCTGCACCCCGCGTGCGGGCCGTCCGGCCCGCGGACGCCGCGCGCCGATGAGCACCCCGATGACCACCACGGCCCCGCCGGCGAGTTCCCACACGCCCGGGATCTCGTGGAGCACCAGCGCGGCGGTGGCGATGCCGACCACCGGCACCAGCATCGAGAACGGCGCCACCACGCCGGCCGGGTGGCGGGCGAGCAGCCACGTCCACAGGCCCGAGCCGACCGCCGTCCCGATCACGCAGGTGTAGGCGAGGCCGATCCAGGCAGGGATCGCCGACGCGGTCACGGAGCCGGCGAGGGCAGCCCCGACCTGCGCCGGGCCCTCCAGCCACAGCGAGAGGGCGAGCATCGGGACGGGCACGACGACCGACATCCACAGCGTGAGGTGCAGCGGGTTCTCGGGGCGCGCGAGCCGGCTGGCGAGGTTCCCGAAGGCCCAGCCGAGGCCGCCGGCGAGCACCAGCAGGAACGGCAGCAGCGCGGCGGCCTGGGCACGGGCCACGCCCACCAGCGCCATGCCCGCCACGGCGGTGACGATGCCCACCCACTGGCGCGCGGTCACCCTCTCCCGCAGCAGGACGCCGCCGAGCACGAGCGTGAACGGTGCCGACGCCTGGAGCACCAGCGAGGCCAGCCCGGTGGGCATCCCCGCAGCCATCCCCGCGTAGAGGAACGTGAACTGCACCACCCCGAAGCCGAGCCCGTAGCCCACCAGCCACCGCAGGGGCACGCGCGGCCGCGGCACCAGCAGGATCGTGGGCACGGCGATCAGCGCGAACCGCAGCGCCACGAGGAAGAACGGCGGGAACTGCGCCAGCGAGGCGTGGATCGCGAGGAAGTTGACCCCCCAGATGGCGGCCACGAGGACGGCGAGCAGGCGATGGCGGACGGGCACGCCACCATGCTGACCCCCTCGCTGGTGAAGGACAAGCGCAAGATTCTGAAGTGAGGCTTTAGGCTGACTTCATGGAACTGCATCATCTGGCGCTGCTCAGGGAACTCGCCGATCGCGGCACCGTGACGGCGGTCGCCGCCGCGACGTACCGCTCGCCGTCGGCGGTGAGCCAGCAGCTGCGCAGTGCGGAGCGGGCCCTCGGCACGGCGCTGGTCGAGCAGGACGGCCGCGGGCTGCGGCTGACGGCCGCCGGCCGGCTCCTCGCCGAGGGGGCCGTCGAGGTCGCCACGGTCGTCGGCCGCCTCCAGCGCTCGCTGGACGACCTGCGCGGCACGCCCACCGGCACGGTGACCGTGTGCGGCCTGCCCAGCGCCCTGGAGTTCCTCACCCCCGGGCTGGTCGCCCGTACGGCGGGCAGCGGCGTCGTGGTGGTGCTGAGCGACGAGGACGTGGCAGAGGCCGACTTCGCGGGCCGCGCGGCCGACCACGACCTGGTGGTCGGCCACAGCCTCGCCGACGCGCCGGAGGGCTCGGACGGGCTGGCCGCGCGCCTGCTCACCCACGAGCCGCTGGACGTCGCCGTGCCGGCCGGTCACCCTCTGGCCTCGCGCGCCGCGCTCACCGCGTCCGACCTGGCGGGCGAGCGGTGGATCGGCGTTCCGGTGGGCTTCCCGTTCGACACGGTCCGGATCGCGATCGAGAACCGCGCCGGCCGGCCGCTCGAGGTCGTCCAGCGCATCCGGGACAACCGGGTGGTGGAAGCGCTGGTCGCCGCGGACGTGGGCTGCGCCCTGCTGCCCCGTTTCACCACCCGGCCGCGGCCGGAGGTGGTCCTGCTGCCCCTGCGCGACGTGCGATCGGCCCGCTCGATCGTCGCGCTGGGGCGTCCGGACCGGCTCGAGCGCGCTGCCGTCCGCGCCGTGCTGGACGCCCTCGCCGGCGCCGCGGAGGAGGCCGCGCGGCTCAGGTCATGAGCGGCACGTACTTGACCACCACCATGGTGACGACCGCCATCAGCCACACCGTCACCAGGAGGGCGTCCAGGCCCGCGTCGACGAACGCCCGTGCCGCTGCGCTCGCCCGCGGCGGCAGGTAGAGGTTCCCGTCACGGATGTTCACGTGGGTGAGCGAGGTGAACACCAGGGTCGTCGACAGGGTCACCAGCAGGCACCACGGGCACAGCGCACCGATCACGAAGTAGGACTGGAAGAACAGCCAGTACGCGAAGACAACGCCGAGGGTGTAGACCACCTGGGCAGAGAGCATGAACCACCGCGGGAACCGGACCCCACCCAGCGAGGCCACGGCGATCGTGATGACCACCGGCTCGGCGGCGAGGCCGAGGAACGCGTTCGGGAAGCCGAACAGGCTCGCCTGCCAGGAGGTGCCGACCGTCCCGCAGCTCAGCACGGCGTTGATGTTGCACGCCAGCGCCGCGCGCGGGTCGGCGGCCAGCACGACCGCGTCCACCGACAGCACGAAGGACGCGGTCAGGCTGATCAGGGCCGAGAACAGCATGGTCCCCCAGATCCACCCGTTCGACCGCCGCAGGCGGACGAGGGCGGCCAGTGCGGCACTAGGCACCGGCGGCCTGCGCGATCGCCGCGGCCAGCGGGCCGGCCGTGTACGGGTCACCGGTGAAGGTCTGCCCGTTGATCAGCACGGTGGGCGTGCCCTTCACTCCGGAGTCCCAGGCCTTCTGGGTCACCTGGGCGATCCAGGGCTGGTAGGTGCCCTCCGCGAAGGAGGCCGTGACCGCCTCGGTCGCCCCGGCCTGGCGGGCCAGGTCGGTGAGCTGGGCGTCGGTGAGCCCGGGGGTGTTCTCGGCCGGCTGCTGCTCGAACAGGAGCCGGTAGAAGGCCATCGCCGCGGCGGGATCGGCGTTGGCGACGGTGGCGAAGGCGTTCGCCGCCCGGGTCGAGTAGCGGGTCCCCGAGGATGCGTTGTCGAGGAAGGACATCGCGTGCAGCTCCAGCTTGGCGGTTCCCGCGGACACCGCTGCGGCGAGGTCGCCGCCGTTGGCCCGCTCGAACTGCCCGCAGTAGGGGCACATGAAGTCGGCGTAGATGGTGACCGTGACCGGCGCCGACTCCTGGCCGACGACGACGGCACCGGCATCGGTCGCGCCGGCCGGGGCGACCAGCGCTCCGGGCGCGGCCGCACCGGGGTCTGCGGGACGGGTGAAGGCCCAGACCATGATGCCGGCCATCACGGCGATCACGGCAAGGCCCACGATCCAGGTGGCCCGGGCGAGGCGCCCGGCGCGGGCGGAGGCAGCTTCCTGCTGCCGGCGGAGTTCCTCGCGGCGGGTGCCGCGGGAGGGGGTGGGGGGAGTCTTCTGGTTCGACATGGGTGTGTGTCCGTTCCGGGCGGGGTGCCCTGGGTTCCTGACGGGTGTGAGGGGGGACGCGGAGATCGTCCGGACGCGCGCAGGCGTCATGGCCGCGCGCCGGGGCGCGGCCGGATCACAGGATCAGCAGGAGCGGGACGGAGGACCGCGGCGCGGGTTGGCCCGCGAGCGGTCGAGGCCCCGGTAGTCCGCGCGGACGCGCACCGGGACGGGCCGCTGCTCGGGGACGAGCAGGGCGACGAGCTGGACCAGCGCGCCGGCGAGGATCCGGTGCGCGGAGGCCGCGACGGCCCGGGCGCCACGGACGAGGAGCGCGCCGGCAGCGAGCAGCACCGGCAGCAGGAGCAGCTGCACCACGAGCGTGGCCGCCACCATCAGCGTCCAGCTGACGACCGTGGTGGGGGCGCTCACGCAGTGCGCGCCCCCCGTGAAGTCGCTGCTGGGCACCCACTGGTAGAGCGGGTGGCCGGTCTCGAAGCAGGCCACCACGCTCACCTTCGGAAGGCGGAGCAGGGCCGGAACGAGCGCCAGCAGCGTGACCACGCCGGCAGCCACCCGGGACCGGAGTCCGGGTCGCGGGAGCCATGCGGGCACGTGCATGACCGCAAGGATAACCGGCGTGTGCCCGGCGGCGCCTGGCCGCGTCCGGGTGGCAGGGCACGCCGAAGGGCGAGACCCGCACTTTCTGCCCTCCGGGGGGCCCGTGTTACCCTCGACGACATGCACACCAGCCGCAGGCTCGCCGTATCGCTGAGCGTTCCGCGTGTTCCCATGTGCATGTGTTGTTGTCGCAGCCTGGCCTGACCGCAGCCTGATCGCCGCGGCCCCGGCCGCCGGCGAACCCGAACTCCCGTTCCGGGGACGACCCGCGTCCGCTGCCGCCCACCGTCTACGACCCCACCATCTCGAGGACCCTCACATATGCCCACGCCCATTCCCGCCCCCGCCCTGATCGATCCCCGCGGCCCGCGCTTCGGCGCGGCGATCACCACCGTCGTGCTCGCCGCGACCCTCCTCGCCGGCCCGACGCTCGGGCTCCCGCTGCTGATCCTGCAGGCCATCGCCTTCGGCGCCGGAGCCCTGCTCGGCCTGCGCTACCAGCCGTACGGCTGGGTCTTCCGCCGGGTGGTCCGCCCCCGCCTGGGCGCCCCGGCAGAGCTGGAGGACGAGCGCCCGCCGCGCTTCGCGCAGTCCGTCGGACTGGCCTTCGCCGTGCTCGGCCTGGCCGGGGCGTTGCTCGGCCTGGCCGGCCTGTTCTACGTCGCGGTCGGCTTCGCCCTGGTGGCCGCACTGCTCAACGCCGCCTTCGACGTGTGCCTCGGCTGCGAGGTCTACCTGCTGGCGCAGCGGCTGCGCGCGCGCCGTCCCGCCACGGGGACCGTGCGATGACCGGGGCATGGGTGCTGGCGGCCGCCGTGCTGCTCGCGCTGGGCTTCGGGCTCTACCGGCGCGCGCTCGACGGACGCCTCCGTGCGGCCCCCGCCGCGGCGGGCGGGCTGGACGCCGCGCGACTGGGTCGCCCCATCGGCGACGCGGCGACGTTCGTCCAGTTCTCCTCGGAAGTGTGCGCGCCGTGCCGGGTGACGGCGAAGGTGCTCGGCGAGGTCAGCGCTGCGTCGAGCGGGGTGACCCACATCGAGATCGACGCCGCCCAGCGGCTCGACCTGGTGAGCGAGCTGGGAATAACCCGCACCCCCACCGTGCTTGTGCTCGACGCGGACGGTGTGGAGCGCCACCGCATGGTGGGCGCCCCGCGCCGGCCCGACGTCCTCCAGGCGCTCCGCGCGCTCTCACCGACGGAAGCAGAGAAGTGACCGACATGACCGTGCATCGCGACGAGGTGTGGAACCGCATCCGCGCAGAGGTGGCCGCCGACGCGCAGGCCGAGCCCGCGCTGGCGAGCTTCCTGCACACCAATGTGCTCTCCCACGCGCGGCTCGAGGACGCCCTCAGCTTCATCCTGGCCAGCAAGCTCGGCAGCGAGACCATCACCTCGCTCAGCCTGCGCGAACTGATCCGGCGGGCGTTCGAGGACGACCGCACCATCGGCATCGCGATCCGCGAGGACCTGCGCGCCGTGCTCAGCCGCGACCCGGCCTGCCGTGGCTACTCCGTCCCCCTGCTCTACTTCAAGGGCTTCCACGCCCTCCAGTCCTACCGGGTGGCGCACTACTACTGGACGCACGAGCGGTCCGCGCTCGCGCTCTACCTGCAGAGCCGGATCTCCGAGGCATTCGCCGTCGACATCCACCCCGGCGCGCGCATCGGCAAGGGGATCATGTTCGACCACGCCACCTCGGTGGTGATCGGCGAGACGGCCGTCGTCGAGGACGACTTCTCGATGCTGCACGAGGTGACCCTCGGCGGCACGGGCAAGGTTGGCGGCGACCGGCACCCCAAGATCGGCCGGGGCGTGATGATCGGCGCCGGGGCCAAGGTGCTGGGCAACATCCGCGTGGGCGAGGGAGCCAGGATCGGGGCCGGCTCCGTGGTGCTCGAGGACGTCGCGCCGTTCACCACCGTGGCGGGCATCCCGGCCCGTCCCCTGAGCTACCCGGGGCACGCCCTGCCCGCGCTGGATGACCTCGACGAGGTCCGCGAGGCCTGAGCGCGAACGCCCGGTCCCGGCCGTGACGGACACGCCCGCACTCGCCCGCCGGCTCGGCACCGGCGACGCGATCGTGCTCGGGCTGGCCTCGATGGTCGGTGCGGGCGTGTTCGCCGTCTTCGCCCCCGCCGCGGGGGCGGCAGGCTGGGGCCTGTTCGCCGGGCTGGCGCTGGCCGCGCTCGTCGCGTGGGCCAACGCCACCGCTTCCGCCCAGCTGGCGGCGGCCTACCCCACGTCCGGCGGCACCTACGTCTACGGGCGGGAGCGCCTGGGCGAGTGGTGGGGGTTCACGGCCGGCTGGGGCTTCGTGGTCGGCAAGACCGCCTCGAGCGCGGCGATGGCGCTGACCTTCGCCGGCTACGCCCTCCCGGGGCAGGGGTGGACGCAGCGCGCGCTGGCGGTGGCCGCGGTCCTCGCCCTCGGCGCGATCAACTACCTCGGCGTCACCCGGACGGCGCTGGCCGCCCGCCTGCTCGTCGCCTTCACCCTGGCGTGCCTGGCGGTGGTGGTCGTCGCCGTGCTCCTGCGTCAGCCGTCCCCGGCCGGGACACCGGTGGTCGACCTCCCCGGAGGGCCCTACGGCGTCCTCCAGTCCGCGGGACTGCTGTTCTTCGCCTTCGCCGGCTACGCGCGGATCGCCACCATGGGCGAGGAGGTGCGCGATCCCCGGCGGACGATCCCGCGCGCGATCCTTGCGGCCCTCGGCATTGCCGTGGTCGTCTACGCGCTGGTCGGCTGGACGCTGGTCGCGGCGCTCGGCCCGGCCGGCCTCGCCGCATCGACCGCACCGCTGCGCGACGCCGTGCTGGCCGTCGGCCTCGAGCCCCTGGCCCCGCTGGTGCAGGCCGGGGCCGCCGTCGCGAGCCTCGGCGCCCTCCTGGCCCTGCTCGCGGGGATCGGGCGCACGGCCCTCGCGATGGCCCGCAACGGCGACCTGCCCCGCGGCCTGGCGGCCGTCCACCCGCGCTTCCGCTCTCCGCACCGGGCCGAGGTCGTGATCGCGGCCCTTGCTGCGGCCGCCGCCGCGATGCTCGACCTGCGGGGGGCGATCGGCTTCTCGTCCTTCGGCGTGCTCGTGTACTACGCCATCGCGAACCTCGCGGCGTTCACCCAGTCCGGGGACGACCGGCGCTGGCCCCGCGCCCTCAACGTCTTCGGCGTGGTCGGCTGCGTGGTGCTCGCCGCGACGCTGCCCTGGCCGTCGGTCGTCGCGGGCGCGGCCGCCCTCTGCGTCGGCGTGGTGGCCCGTCTGGTGCGCCGGAGGCCCGGCCGCGCGGCGTAGACTCCCGGCCGTGGCGATCTGGCGGGAGCGCATGAGCGACACCGGAGTCGTCCTCGGGCTCGCCGTGCAGTTGCTGCTGATCGTGATCGGCGTCGGCTTCATCCTCGCCGAGAATGACGATCTCTCCGTGGCCCTGCTCTTCTCGTGGTGCGCGCTCGGCACGGCCTACGCGTCCGCCATGATCGTCGCGCTGTGGCTCACCGCCCGCCCCGGTGGACGGGGTGCCGACCTCGCGCCCCGCCGGATCCAGGTGAGCCCGGTCGTCCGGGTTGTCGGGCTGACGGCCTCCGTCGTCGCCGCGACCACCGGCGTCCTGTCCGCGGTGCTGGTCCTGCTCCTGCGTGAGGACCCCGAACTCGGCTGGGCGATCAAGGTGCTCGGGGCCTGGGCCATGCTGCTGGCGTGGGGACTGCTGCACTGGGGCTATGCGCAGTGGTACTTCCAGCTCAACTACGCCGCGCCGCAGCAGCAGTTCGCGTTCCCCGCCACGCCGCAGCCCCTCCTGGTGGACTTCGCCTACCTGGCGTTCACCATCGGCACGACGTTCGCGACCTCCGACGTCGACATCCTCACCCGGCGCGTGCGCTGGACCGTGACCGTCCACGCGGTCTCGAGCTTCTTCTTCAACGGGGCGATCATCGTGCTCGCCCTCAACACCATCATCGGCCAGGCCTGACACCGACGCCGGCGCGCCTCACCAGCGCAGGTCGTCCCCGGAGCGTCGCTCGCCAGTGGTGGTGACCAGCCGCGTGCCGAGGTGCCCCTCCCCCAGCTCGACCAGGCGGAACGCGCGGTAGGGCGTCCCCCAGTGCCCACCGTAGTGGGCGTCGAAGAAGTAGTGGACGCCCTCGTCGACCTTCACCCCGCCCTGGTCGTGGTCGTGGCCGTTGAACACCGCGCGCACGTTCGGGGCCCCGGCGAGCACGCGCCGGACCCCCGGGCAGGCGATGCCCCACTTCGTCCAGGTGTTCGGGGTGATGTGCATGAAGACCAGCACGTCCTGCTGCCCTGCCTCGCCCGACAGCGCCTGAGCGAGCCAGTCCTGATCCGCGCACAGGTAGTCCCCGGCCTCGTTGGACGTGTTCGCGAGCACCAGGCTGCGGCGCCCCAGCCGGTACACCTGGTCGCCGGGCGCGCCCCAGATGTCCTCCCAGTCCGCGGCCGACACCTCGTCGTGGTTGCCCTGCGTGACGAGGTAGGGCATCTCCAGCCGGTCGAGCCCCTTCTTGGCCTCCCTCAGCAGGGCAGCACCGCCGTGTCCGATGTCGCCGTTGAGCACGGCGATGTCCACCGGGGCGGTGGCGTGCAGCGTGTTCACCGCGTCCACGAGTTCCTCGAGGAAGCGGCGGGAGTCGGTGCCCGGCTCACCGAGGTGCCCGTCGCTCGCGGTCACCAGGCGCAGGCCCGCCGATGCCGTCGGCGTCGTCGTCGCGGCCGTGGGGGAGTTCGTCGCCGGCGGTGCGGAGGCACCGCCCGTCGCCCCTGAGGGCGTCGGACCCCCGGGGACGGGCGCGCACGCCCCCAGCGTTCCCGCCGCCCCCAGCCCCGCTGCCGCCCCGACCGCCTGCAGAAGCCCGCGTCGCGTCGTCCGGACCATCGCACCTACCTCGTTCGGGAGTGGACGGACCCAACCTAGCCGATCGCGGCGCCGCCTCCTCGTGTCCCGGCCGCGGACCAACTCTCAACCCAACCCTGAACCACGACTTGAGGGCGATTTCCTTCAAAACACCTAGTCAATCGGCTGTTCCGTGTGCGCACTCAACCCTCAACCCTCAACCGGACCCTTGCTGGCCCCCCACCGCCCAGCTACCAAGGACCCTGTGAAAGCTGTGACGAGAGTGCTGTCCGTGACCATTGGGCTGGCCATGGCGATCGGCCTTGCCCTCGTCGACGCCGCGCCCGCGAGGGCCGTGTCCACCACCGAGAAGAGCTCCTTCATCTCCCGCGTGGTGACCGCGGCGCAGAAGACGCAGCAGAAGTTCGGCGTGCCGGCGTCGGTCTCGATCGCCCAGGCGATCCTGGCCTCCGACTGGGGCACCTCCGCCGCAGTGGACAAGGCGAACAACTACTTCGACACCCCGTGCAGCGCCTCGATGACCGCCTCCCAGTTCGGCAAGCTCGCGCTGGCCCAGGTAGGCAAGCCGTACGTGCTCGGCGCCGAGGCGGCGATCAGCAACCCGAACCCGCCGAAGTTCGACTGCTCGGAACTCGTGCAGTGGCTGTTCGGCCGCTCGGGCAACCCGATCACGGACCTCGCCGCCGCGCAGTACAACGTGACCCGGAAGGTGAGCGGCTCCCCCGCCACCGGCGACCTCGTCTTCCTGCGCAACAACCCCGCGCGCTCCAACGGCATCGGCCACGTGGCCGTGCTCACCAAGAAGCTGTCCAGCGGCGACTGGGAGGTCGTGGAGGCCCGCGGACGCGCCTACGGCGTGGTGAAGACCACCCTCAGCTACTGGAAGAACCGGTCCTACTACGCGGGCCTGCGCCGCTACCCGTCGTTCGTGCTGGCCAACGGCGACAGCGTGGCCGCGTCCGCCTCGAGCATGTACCAGTCCGGCTGCGTCACGATCGGCTCCACGCAGTACGGCAAGTTCACGTCGATGACCAACTCGTTCTACGCGAACGCCGCGGCCATCACCGAGGACTCCGCCTACAAGGGCGCTCGCGCCGTGATGTCGAGCGTGCCGAAGTTCGTCGACGCGATCGCCGACGTGGTGAAGCCGAAGGACTCCGCGTCCTACGCCAAGCAACTGAAGACGCTGATCGACACCTACAACCTCAACGACTACAACGTCGTGCCGATCACGATCCTGCTGGAGTCCGGCGACAGCGGATTCCGCGTGACCGCGCTGCAGTACCTGCTGAAGGCGGCGGGCTACAGCACGTCGATCACCGGCACCTACGACGCAGCGACCGTGTCCGCGGTGAAGAAGTTCCAGAAGGCCAAGAAGCTCGAGGTCGACGGCCAGTCCGGCCCGTACACCCTCAGCGCCCTGTTCGCGAAGCTGACCAGCGGGACGACCGGCGTCCGCACCAGCGCCCTGAACGCCCTGCTGAAGGGCCTGGGCTACTCCCCCGACGCCGGGGACGCCTTCGGCCCGGCCACCGTCTCCGCGCTGAAGTCCTTCCAGGTGACCGCCGGACGCAGCGCGTCCGGCACAGCGGACATCCAGACCTGGGCCGCGCTGTTCATGTCCCTGGATTCCGCGGCGCCGACCGTCACCGGGTCGGCGAAGGTCGGCAAGACGCTCAGCGTGGAGGCCGGCGACTGGGGCCCGGGCACCGTCGGGCTCTCCTACCAGTGGTACCGCGGCACGTCCGCGATCAGCGGCGCCACCGACACCACCTACGCCGTGCAGCCCGAGGACGCCGGCTCGACGCTCCGCGTGGTGGTCACCGGCCTGAAGACGGGCTACACGCTCACCAGCCGCACCTCCGCCGCCACCGACATGGTCGACAACGCGACCTTCACCGCCACGCCCACCCCGAAGGTCTCTGGCACGGCCGCGGTCGGCCAGAAGCTCACCGCCTCCGCCGGCAGCTGGACGCCGGCCAAGGTCACCCTGGCCTACCAGTGGTACCGCGGGGACGAGGCGATCAAGGGTGCCACCGCGAGCACCTACGTGCTCCAGGCGGCAGACGCTGGCGCGACGATCTCGGTGTCCGTCACCGGCACCAAGGTGGGGTACACCGCCGTGACCAAGGCCTCCGACGCCACGGAGAAAGTGGCCAAGGGCACGTTCACCACGGTGTACAAGCCGAAGATCGACGGCACCCGGAAGGTCGGCAAGACCCTCACCGCGATCCGCGGCATCTGGGGCCCCGGCCCGGTGACCTACACCTACCAGTGGTACCGCGGCTCGACGGCCATCGACAAGGCGACCGGCAAGACCTACAAGACCACCTCAGCGGACCGCAACAAGACCCTCTACGTGGTCGTCACCGGCGCCCGGGACGGCTTCGAGACGGTCGACAAGAAGTCCTCCGGGGCGAAGATCTCCTGACGACGGAGGGCCCCCGCGCAGGTCACCACTGCGCGGAGGCGCACCTCGCGACGATCGTGAAGGGCAGGACCTCGGTCCTGGTCTTGCCGCCACGGGTCTCCAGGGCGTTGAGCTTGCCCTTCACCGTGTAGGTGCTCCCCGAGACGGTGAGCGCGGCCGAGGTGCCCTTGACCGGCTTCGCAGCGTCGTAGCCGAGCTTCCAGGTGAAGCCCTCGCTGTCCTCCTCGAAGGTCGTGGCGACGGAGCTCACGGCCTTTCTGGACGCGGTCAGCACGACGGTGACCTTCACCGACGTGTAGAACTCGTTCTTCGGGTCGGTCATCGCGATGGTGGGCGCCCCGTCCACCGTGCGGCAGGTTCCGGACAACGCCTCGGTGACGGTCATGAACACACCCATGCTGCCGGTCGCCTTCACCGCCGGCGTGCTGGGCGGCGCGCTCGGAGTCTGCGACGGCGTCACGCTCGGTGACGGCGAGGTCGGCCCGCTGCCCGGCGCGGCCGGCGTCGGAGTGATCGTCACCACCGGCTTCGGCGTGAACGCCGTGCCGCCCGTCCCGCAGGCGGCGAGGCCGGCCGCCAGGCCCACGCCCAGGGTCACCGCCGCCGCTCTCCCCCACCGACGGACCCCGGCCCGCGGCACCCGTCGTCCCTCGTGAACTGCCATTGCCCCATCGTCGCCCGTGCGCGCTCCGCGCACCGCGGCGACGCGCCACGCTCGACGGAACTGTTATCGACGCCGGTCCGTCGTTCCGCCGGCGGGTGGGGGCCTCAGCCGTCCAGCCGCCCGAAGCCCAGCGTGTGCAGCACCAGTTCGCCCGCGTCCTCGCACTCGTCGAGGTCGACGCGGGCCGTGATCGACCAGTCGTGGTTGCCCTGCGGGTCGTCGACGATCTGGCGGACGTCCCAGGTACGGCCACGCTCGGTGACCACGAACAGCGCCGGGCCACGGGCGTCGGCGTCGACCGGCAGCACCTCGTGCTCGTCCCAGTACTCCCCCAGCGCCTCGTCCCAGGCTGCCCAGGTCATCGGCCCGCCGGGCTCGAGGGCGACGAGCGCGTCCACGTCGTCACCGGAGGCCAGCTCCACGCGCCGGAACATCGCGTTGCGCACCAGCACCCGGAACGCACGCACGTTGCTGGTCACGGTCTGCCGCGGGACGGCGACCTCGTCGGCCGTGGTGCCCGCCGACAACCCCGCCAGCGACTCCCACTCGTCCAGCAGCGAGCTGTCGGTGAGCCGGGTCACCTCGCCCAGCCATTCGACGAGGTCCTCGAGGTCCTCGGTACGCAGCGACTCGGGGACGGTCTGCCGCAGGGCACGGTAGGCGTCGGACAGGTAGCGCAGCAGCAGGCCCTCGCTGCGTTGCAGCTTGTAGAAGCCGATGTACTCACCGAAGGTCATGGCCCGCTCGTAGAGGTCCCGGACGACCGACTTCGGCTTCACCGGTGTCTCCGCGAGCCACGGGTGGAGCGCGAGCTCGCCGGAGTACACGTGCTCCAGCAACTCCGCCAGCGGGCGCGGCCACGTGACCTCGTCGAGCAGCTCCCTGCGCTCCTCGAAGTCGTAGCCGTCCGCCTTCAGCTCGGCGACCGTCTCGCCACGGGCCCGGAACTGCTGGGCCAGCAGGATCACGGTCGGGTCCTCGAGGGTGGCCTCGATCACGCTGACGACGTCCAGAGCGTAGCCGGGGGCGTCGGGATCGAGCTCGGCCATCGCGGCGAGCGCGAACGCGCTCAGCGGCTGGTTGAGCGCGAAGTTGTGCTGGAGGTCGACGGCCAGGGCGTACCGGCGCCCCCCCGGGGTCGGTTCGGCGAGCCGGGTGACCACCCCTGCGCGGAGCAGCGAGCGTCCCATCGCCGCGGCACGCCGCAGCAGCCGCTGGCGCTGGACGCGGTCGGGGGTGCAGGAGTCGACGAGCGCCGCGAGCGCCGCGCCGGTGTCCTCGTCGCGCTGGAGCAGGTTCAGCAGCATCGCGTGGGTCACCCGCATCCGGGCGTGCAGCGGCTCGGGCTCGGACTCGATCAGCCTGGTGAAGGTGGCCTCGCCGAAGTTGACGAACCCCTCCGGCGGTTTCTTGCGGCGGACGCTCTTCAGCTTCTTCGGGTCGTTCTCGAACTTCGCCACGATCCGGGCGTTCTCCACCTCGTGCTCGGGCGCCTGCGCCACCACGTAGCCGACGGTGTCGAAGCCGGGCCGCCCGGCGCGGCCGGCGATCTGGTGGAACTCGCGGCTGCGCAGCACGCGCGAGCGCCGTCCGTCGAACTTGGTCAGGGCCGCGAACAGCACGGTCCGGATCGGGACGTTGATACCCACGCCGAGGGTGTCCGTGCCGCAGATCACGGTGAGCAGCCCCCGCTGGGCGAGGGTCTCCACCAGGCGGCGGTACCGCGGGAGCATGCCGGCGTGGTGGACGGCGATGCCTGCGTGCAGCAGTGTCGAGAGCGTCCGGCCGAAGCCGCCCGCGAACCGGAAGCCGCGCAGGGCGTCGACGAGTTCCGCGCGATGGCTGCGGTCGATGATGCCGGAGCTCAGCAGCGCCTGCGCGCGGTCGACGGCGCTGCCCTGGGTGGCGTGCACGACGTACACCGGCGCCTGGCGGGTGTCGATCAGGCCCTGGATGGTCTCGTGCACCGGGGTCAGAGCCCAGCTGTACACCAGGGGGACGGGACGCACGGCGCCGCCGACGATCGTCGCCGGGCGTCCGGTGCGGCGCTCGAGGGCCGCCGCCGTCGCGCTCATGTCGCCCAGCGTCGCGGACATGATCACGAACTGCGCCTGCGGCAGCTCGACCAGCGGCACCTGCCAGGCCCAGCCCCGGTCGCGGTCGGCGAGGAAGTGGAACTCGTCGATGACCACCTGGTCGACCCGCGCCGCCCGTCCCTCGCGCAGGGCGATGTTGGCCAGGATCTCCGCGGTGCAGCACACGATGGGCGCGTCCGGGTTCACCGCGGCGTCCCCGGTGACCATCCCCACGTTCGAGGCGCCGAAGACCGCGCACAGCGCGAAGAACTTCTCGCTGACCAGCGCCTTGATCGGCGCGGTGTAGTAGCTGCGGCCGCCCGCCGCGAGGGCGGCGAAGTGGGCCGCCGTGGCGATCAGCGACTTCCCCGATCCGGTCGGCGTGGTCACGATCACGTTCGCGCCGGTCAGGATGTCGACGACGGCCTCGTCCTGGTGGGGGTAGAGGGTGATGCCGTCCGCGGCCGTCCAGGCGAGGAAGGCGTCGTAGAGGGCGTCCGGGTCGGCGGCCCCGTCGTCGGCGAGCAGGTCGGTGAGTCTCATCGGGGACCATGCTCCCACCTCCCGTGAGCACCCCCGCACGGCCGGTGGGAGTATCCGGAGCCCTCGCGGCGTTGACAGCCACGACCGGCGGGACCACCTGCCGCGCACAGGATGGAGTGAGGATGGCGCACCAGACCTTTCACGGGCCGCTGGCCGGCGGCCTCCGCGACGACACTGCGGGGCGGCCCGCCACCGGGCACGGGAGCGCATCGTGAGCGGGGTCGTCGTGACGGACAACCCGGCGGCCGGCCGCTACGAGGCCCACGTCGACGGCCGCCTGGCCGGCTTCGCGGAGTACCAGCTCACCGACGCCCTCGTGGTGTTCACCCACACCGAGGTGGACCCGGCGTTCGAGGGGCAAGGGGTGGGTTCGGCCATCGCCCGTCACGCGCTCGACGGCCTGGTCGCCGCCGGGGCGCGCAAGGCGCTGCCGGTCTGCCCGTTCATCACCGGCTGGATCCAGCGGCACCCCGAGTACCTGGCGATCACCTACGGCGCGGCGCCCTCACGGGCCGACTGAGGCCACCGCGGACGCCCGCCCGTCGCTCAGTGCAGGCTGCCGCGCTCCCTGAGGTCGGCCACGATGCGGGCGTAGAAGGCCTCGTCGATGCGGAACTTCGCACGGTAGATGAGGTAGCTGGCCAGGATGAGCACCGGCGGCAGGACGAGCATGCCGATTCTGATCGTGAGCAGCCCCGAGGGCGTCGTGTCCTGCGGGCGGTCGGGGTTCACGCCCGCGACGACGATCGCGATCGCCACCACCTGGGTCGACAGCGCGGCACCGACCTTGTTGATGAACGGCTGGAGGGCGAAGGTGACCGCGCCGTTGCGGCGTCCGAGCTTCCACTGCCCGTACTCGATGGTGTCGGTGAGGAAGACCAGCATCAGCAGGGTGACGAAGGAGTCGCCGAGGAACAGCAGCAGGCCGGCCACGGCGACCCAGGCGATGTGGGTCGGGGCGAAGAAGAAGACGACGTAACCGACGAGGATCAGGGCGATCGCCGCGCCGAACAGCGTCCGCCGGGAGAAGCGGCGGGAGAACACGGGGAACACCGCGTAGCCCACCAGCTGGCTCGCGACCAGCACGGCCCCGAACGGGGAGTACATGCTCTCGTCGCCGTAGACGTACTTGAAGTAGTAGGTGCCGAACGTCGTGGTGGTCAGGTAGCCGGTCATGAACAGCACCATCGCGATCGCCGTCCACAGCAGTTGGTCGTTGCCGGTCACCACCCGCGCCAGCTCGCGCAGGCTCGTCCGCTCCTGCTCGACGGCGATCCGCGGCTCCTTCACCCCGAACAGCGTCACCGACTGGCTGGCCAGCATGATCGCCACCACCCCGATCGCGAACAGCGTCCACGCCCCGGTCTCCCCCGCGCGGTCCCGCAGGGCCGAGGTCACCGGGATCACGGCGACGACAACGGTGAAGAGTCCGATGGTGGCGAAGATCTTGGCCACAGAGCCGAAGCGCTCACGCTGCTTCTGGTCGATCGTCAGCGCGGGCAGCAACGACCAGTACGGGATGTCGTTCGCGGTCCACGACAGGCTCCACAGCAGGTAGACCACGGCGAACCCGACCACGAACGCCGTCCCGCGCAGCCCCAGGTCGGCGAACAGCAGCACGGTGCAGACCGCGGACGCCACCACCCCGCCCGCGATCCACGGCTTGTAGTGGCCCCACCGGGTGCGGGTGTTGTCGACGACGGCGCCCATCACGATGTCGGCGACCGCGTCGAACAGGCGTGCGACGAGGATCAGCGAACTCGCCCACAGGAACTCCTCCGGCGGAGGCTTCAGCACGTCGCTGAGGAAGAACACCAGGTACAGGCTGACGAGGGTGTAGACCATGTCCCTGCCGACGGTGCCGACGCCGAACGTCCACAGGTTGCGCCGGTCGATGGCCGGCGGGACGGCCGGCAGCGCGGTCACCGCGGGGCCCCGTTCCTCGGGTAGTGGCGTCCGGCGACCCACCGGCGGTGGGCCTCCTCCGTCACCCCGGCGTGCGCGATGACGTCGGCGTAGAACAGGCCCGACTCCTTCACCTGGCGTTCCTGGGTGTCGAAGTCGAGGTGCACCAGCCCGAACCGGGCGACCTCCCCCTCGGCCCACTCCCAGTTGTCGGTGAAGCACCAGTGGTAGTAGCGCTCGATCGGCAACGGGGACGCGGCGATCCGGGCGAGGTGCTCGTAGACGTAACGGGCACGGAACCGGTCGTCGTTGTCGCAGGTGCCGTTCTCGGTGATCCACAGCGGGGCGGGGAAGCGGCGGTACACCTGCGTGGCCACCTCGACGAGCCCGGCGGGGTAGACCTCCCAGCCCAGGTCGTTCACCTCGACCCCGTCGGCGACGCCGTGGTCGAAGCCACGGATCGTGCTGCGGGTGTAGTAGTTGATGCCGTGGACATCGGCGTAGCGGCCCGGGCGAAGGTCACGCGGCACCCGCAGCGGCCCGGCCGACCGCCCGGTGCTCGTGGCCGCCAGCACCGCGTCCTGGAAGAGGTAGCGGGACGCGAGCGTCGAGGCCCGGTCCGCGGGGTTGCGCGCCTGCGCCGGGGTGAACACGCGCAGGTGGTGCGCGAGGCCGACGGTGGCGTGCGGCTGGAGCCGGTGGATCAGCAGGTACGCCCGCAGGTGCGCCTCGACCAGCACCTGCAGCACGGCCACCGTGCGCCGGTACGAGCGCTCCCCCGGCGGCCACACCCCGTACAGGTAGCCCTGCGTGGCGTACACGTTGGGCTCGTTGATCGTGATCCACTCGCTCGCGAGGTCACCCAGCCGCCGCACGACCTCGCCCACGAAGCGAAGGAAGACCGCGACCGCGTCCGCCCCGAGCCAGCCGCCCGTGTCGACGTGCCAGCCGGGCAGGGAGAAGTGGTGCAGGGTGACCAGCGGGGTGATGCCCGCCTCGCGGAGGAGGGCCAGTTCGTCGCGGTAGTGCGCGAAGGCCTCGGGGTCGAAGACGCCGGGCTCGGGCTCCAGGCGTGCCCACTCCAGGCCCAACCGGTAGTGCCGGACGCCGAGGTCGGCGAGCAGGGCAACGTCCTGGTCGACCCGGTTCCAGTGGTCGGCCGCCCGCGCCGGCGTGGATCCGTCCGAGATGCCGCCGGACGCCGCCCAGCGGTGCCAGTTGGTATCGAGGTCTCCGCCCTCGATCTGGGTGGCGGCCGTCGCGACCCCGAGCGCGCAGTTCGGCAGCGGGAAACCGGGCATTCGACACCTTCGTCCGTCGGTTTCCCGACGCTATCACCGGCCCCGCCACTGCGCAGCGGACCGGCTCGCCGGGCTCAGTCGCAGGTGCCCAGCATGGCCGCCAGCGCGCGCTTCTCGGACAGGTCGGTGGCCAGCGCGTAGCGCGACTTCACGGTGACATAGCGGACGGCGAACCCGCACTGTGCCGCGGGCGCGGGCCGCCACCGGGCCGCGTCCGAGCCCGCCTTGTCCTTGTTGGTGCCACCGCCGACCGCGAGCAGGTTGCCCAGGTCGTTGGCGAAGGCGAGCCGGCGGGCGTCCGTCCACTCGGCGGCCCCGTAGCGCCAGGCGACGCTGAGCGCGACGATGTGGTCGATCTGGACCTCCTCCGACTGTGCCTTGGTGTCGGTGAGGGTGATCTCGCCTCCGGTGTACGGGTCGACCCAGGTGCCGGCGAGCACGTCGTGGTCGCACGAGCCCTGCCGCTGCACCCGGTGCGGCCGGGACGCGACGAGGTCGCGCAACAGGACGTCGTCGCGCTGGTTGCAGCCGTTGCGGTCGGTGTCGGTCCAGGCGTCGCCGAAGGCGGCGCGCGAGTAGCCCGGATCGAAGGGGGGCCGCGGAACGACCGCGAGCCCGTCCAGATCCTTGCGCGCGCGGGCGACCTCCTCCGGTGCGGCGGCCAGCAGCGTGTTGGCGCCGGCGGGCGGCGGCGCGAGCGCATCGCTGATCGCGGGCCAGGCGAAGGCCGCGGCCAACGCGAGCACCAGGAGGGCGGTGACGACCCACGGCAGCACCCCGCCGCCGTGGCGTCCGCGTGTCGTCGTGGCCATCGCCGGCCATGATCCCACCCACCGGCCCCGGCGGCGGCTCGCCGCCCCGCGCGGTCAGCCGGCGGGCGGCAGCGAGTCGGCCTTCACCGCGCCCCGCCGTCCCCTCGGCTCGGCGGGGCCGGTCGTGGTGTCCTTCGCCGTCTGTTCCTCGGCCTCGGCGTTGATCTCCGCGCCGAGCAGCACCGCGTAGCTCGTGATCCACAGCCACAGCATCAGCACGACCACCCCGGCCAGCGCCCCGTAGGTGCGGGCGTAGTTGCCGAACAGGGTGACGTAGAGGGAGAAGCCGGCCGAGGCGAGCAGCCACAGCAGCGTCGCGACGACGGCCCCGACGCTCACCCACCGGAACTTCGGCGCCTCGCGGACCGGGGCCACGCGGTAGAGGACGGCGAGCGCAGCGATCACCAGCAGCGCGAGGAGCACCCAGCGCACCACCTCGGCGAGCCACCGCCAGCCACCGCCGAGCCCGACGAGATCGAAGACCACCGGTACGCCGGCCACGAGCGCGACGACGACCGCCATGAACACGATCGCGCCAAGGGTGAGGGCCAGGGCGACGAGCTTGTCCTTCACGAAGCCGCGCTTGCGCTGCTCGTCGTAGGCGACGTTGATCGCCGTGACCAGGTTGCCGATGCCGCCGGACGCGCTCCACAGTGCGGCGAGGATCGTGATCACCAACCCCCAGCCGAGCGCCTGTGCCGGTGCGGAGGCGAGCTGGTCCAGCTGGCCCTCGATCACCGACCGCGCGTCGGGGGGCAGGGAGGCGGTGAGCGATCCGACCTGCCGGGTGATCCCGGCCGGGTCGGAGACCAGCCCCCAGATGAGGGTGAGCGAGATCAGCGCGGGGAAGAGGGCGAGGAAGCCGAAGAAGGCCACGCCGGCGGCCAGCAGCGGGACCTGGTCGGCCGAGGACTCCGCCCAGCCGCGCCTGGCGACCTGGAGCCAGCCCTTCGGCGGGATCCCGGCCGGGCTGTCCGCACTGGCCCCGGGGGCCGTCGTCGTTGTCTGAGGTGCCATGGGACCCCCTTACCCCGCCTCAGCCCAGCTCGCTCAGCACCCGGGGGAGCTCGTCGAGCACCTCGCCGTCGAATCGGGTCGGCCCGGACACGCCCCGTGCGTGGCGGCGGCCTCACAGGGGTACCTGTGGCCCATGAGCGAGAACCTGCGTGACCTGGCCGCCGAGCTGACGAGGGTGGACACGGCCATCCACGATGTACCGCTGTACGCCGATCCCTCCGATCCCACCTCCAGCTTCAGCGATGAGCTCATCGAGCTCGTGGCCCGTGAGGAGGAGCTGGTGGGCGAGCTGATCCGTCAGGCCAGGCAGGAGATCGCCGACGACCAGGAGGAGCCCGTCCGGGCCTGAGCGGCGCGACCCGCGTCGACCCGACCCCGCCGGCGGACGACGCGCCACAGAAGGGACACCCATGACCTCCGATGCCGGCCGACCCCACGCCGACGATCCGGGCCCGACCATCTCGCGAGCGGTGTCCGCTCCCGCGTCCGCCGTGTGGTCGGTGCTCGCCGACGGCTGGTCGTACGCGACGTGGGTGGTCGGAACGGCCCGCATCCGGGACGTCGACTCCGCCTGGCCGGCGCGGGGCAGCCGCCTCCACCATTCCTTCGGCGTGTGGCCGCTTCTGGTCCAGGACATCACCCGGGTGGAGCGGGTCGACGAGCCGGCGGAACTGGTGCTCACGGCGCGCGGCTGGCCCGCGGGCGAGGCCCGGGTGCACCTCAGCGTCCGCGCCGCCGGCGAGGAGAGCAGCGTGGTGACGATCTCGGAGGATGCGGTGTCCGGTCCCGCACGGCTCGTCCCTCCACCCCTGCGGCGGATGATGATCACCCTTCGGAACCGCGAGACGCTGCACCGGCTGGCCCTGCTGGCCCGGGGACGGCACGAGCACCGCTGAGCCGGACCCGGCCCTTCTCCCGCTCCCGCTGTGGGATCGCGCCCTGGAGTGCGGCTCAGTGCTCGGTGGTGCGGCTCAGCGCTCGCCGTCGGCGAGCACCCGGTCCCAGGCGGTGCGGGAGAGCGCGGTGCGGACGGCGCCGAGCGGGCCGTGCGCGCGGAGCGCGGTGAGTGCGGCGTTCCAGCCGCACGCCCCGTGGACGCCGCCGCCGGGGTGTGCGGAGGCGCTGGCCAGGTACAGGCCGTCGATCGGTGTCTCCGGTCGGCCGGGCCCGGGGACCGGACGGAGGACGAGCTGCTGGTGGAGGCCGGACGTCCCGGCGTTCAGCGCTCCTCCCACGAGGTTGGCGTCGGCTGCCTCGAGGTCGGCGGGTGACTGCACGTGCCGGGCGCGGACGAGCCGCCCGAAACCGGGCGCAACGCGTTCGACCGCCTCCTCCACCTGCGCGGTCAGCCGGTCGAGCGCCGCCCCGTCCGCCGCGTGCCGGTGGGGCAGGTGCGTGTAGGCCCACGCCGATTCCGTGCCCGCGGGCGACCGGGACGGGTCGGCGGTGGTCATCTGCCCGAACAGCACGAAGGGCCGGCGGGGCATCCGTCCCACGGCGAGGTCGGCGGCGAGGTCCACGAAGCCCTCGAGGTCGACGCCGAGGTGCACCGTGCCTGCGAGCCGGGCCTCCTCGCCGCGCCACGGCACCGGCCCGTCGAGCGCCCAGTTGAGCTTCAAGGTCGCGTTGTCCCACTGGAAGCGCCGGACGTCCTCGCGGAGCCGGGCGGGCATGCTGACGCGGGACAGCAGCTCCTGGTAGAGGGCCGGCGCGGTCACGTCGGCGAGGATCGCCCGCGAGGCCGTCAGCAGTGTCCCGTCGGCCAGGCGTACCGCCCGTGCCCGTCGGGAGCGGACGACGATCTCCACCACCGGCGCCCCGGTGCGGATCTCGGCCCCGCGGGAGCGCGCCCTGGCGGCGAGCGCCCCGGCGAGGGCCCCCGCCCCACCGCGCGGCACGGGGAAGCCGACGTCCTGGCCGAGCATCGCCAGCAGCCACCCGAAGAGGGCGCTCCCGGCACCGTCGGGCGGGATGTCGGAGTGCTGGGCGTTGCCGGTCAGGAGCAGGCGCCCGCCCTCGCCCGCGAACTGTTCCTCGCCGAACCGGCGGACGGGTGAGACCGCGAGCCGCGCCAGCCGCAGCACGCCGGAGGTGCGCAGCGTCCGCCACAGCCGCGACCCGGCCCGCACGGGCGGGAACGGGGTGAACAACGCCGTCAGCACGTCGTCGCGTACCCGCTGCCACTCCTGGAAGAGGGCGAGCCAGGCGTCCCCGTCGCCCGACGCGAACGCGTCGAGACCGGCAGCGGTCCGGGCGGGGTCCCGGTGGAGGACGGCCGTGCGTCCGTCGTCCAACTGGTGGGCCAGGACGGCCGGGGCGTGCCGCCACTCCAGCCCGTGGTGGTGCAGGTCGAGGTCCCGGATGACCGGACTCGCCGCGGCGAGCGGGTGGAAGGCGCTGAACAGGTCGGTGGTGAAGCCGGGAGCCGTCACCTCCGCGCTCCGGACGGCGCCGCCCACCTCGGGCTGGGCCTCCAGGAGCAGCACGCTCCAGCCGGCGTCCGCGAGGGCATTGGCGGCCACGAGCCCGTTGGGACCCGCCCCGATCACGATCGCGTCGTAGCCACCCGCCTGGAGTGCCGCCATGCCCGCCCCTTACCCCGCTCCGGGCCGGCCGAGCACCGGCCCGCCGAACACCACGATGCCATGCCTCCCTTCATGGCCACCGCTGCGATGGCGCGGCAGGCCCCACGCAGAGTCCCCGCCCTCCCCGTCCAGGGCCAGCCTCCCCGCGCGAGGGCCAGCCTCCCCCGTCCAGGGCCAGCCTCCCCGCGCGAGGGCCAGCCTTGGCGTCGAGGGCCAGCACCGGTGCACGAGCCCTCGGCGGTAGGGCTGGCCCTCGGGGACGGCGGAGGAGCCGCGGGATAGGGTCAGGCAGGCACCAGGTCCCCGGGTGGGCCCGTGGTTGCCCCGCGGTGCGCCGGCTGTTGGCTCAACCGGCGCACTCCGCGGGACGCTCTCCCGGGCGAGGCGGCCCCTACGGATCCCACGGGACACTGAGGCCCCTACCCGTTCCCGGGCGGGCGGCATTCACCTGACAACGTGATTCTTGTGATGAATTTCGTGGACGGGCGTCCCTTCGCAAGGGGCCATCGTCCCGTTAGCGGGCACACTGGCCGGATGCACTCCACGCACGTCCGGCTGCCCGAGGGGGTGGACGTGGCCCTCCACAGGTCCGGCCCGCCCGGCACGACGACGGCCGTCCTGGTGCACGGCATCGGGATGACGCACCGCACCTTCGCCGACCTCCAGCCGCTGTTGGCCTCCCACGGGCCGGTCGTCTCGGTGGACCTTCCCGGCTTCGGGGCAACGGCACGTCCGTCCCGGGCGTTCTCGATCGCCGACCACGCCGCGGCCCTGGACGCAGCGCTCGAGCGCACCGGCGTGGGACGGCGGGTCCTCGTCGGCCACTCGATGGGTGCGCAGGTGGCCGTCGAGCACGCGGTGCGGCGGCCGGACGTCGTCGCCGGCATGGTGCTCGTCGGACCCGTTGTCGACCGACGACGCCGCAGCCTCGGCGCCCAGGCGCGCGACCTCGGCCTGGACACCCTGCGGGAGCCGCCGGGCGTCAATGCACGAGTGCTCACCGACTACGTCCGGGGCGGCCCGGGGTGGTACCTGGCCACCCTGAGGACGATGTTCGCCTACGACATCGCCGAGCAGCTGACCCGGGCGCGCGTCCCCGTCGTGGTGGTGCGCGGCGAGCATGATCCGGTCGCCCGGCACGCCTGGTGCCGGCAACTCGTGACTGCCGCGACCGGTCCGGCGGAACTGGTCACGGTGCCGGGCAGCGCCCACGTGGTGCCGATCACCGGGTCCGCGCCGCTGGCCGGCGTGATCGCGCGGGTGGTCGACGCCAATCCCGGAAAGGTCCTCTGACAAGGCATGACAGCGCCCCCGGCAGGACTCGAACCTGCGCACGACAGATTAGAAGGCTGTTGCTCTATCCGCTGAGCTACGGGGGCCCGGCGTCTTCGATGGTATCCCGCTCTGGCCGGTGCCACGCACGCGAGGCAGGATGGGGGCATGGACAGCCTCGACATCGTCCGGGACTCGCTGGGTCGGGTCCACGAACTGATCCCCGCCGTGCTGGACGGCCTCTCCGGCGACGACCTGCTGTGGCGTCCCGACCCGGAGGCCAACTCCATCGGCTGGCTGATCTGGCACCTCACCCGGATCGAGGACGACCACGTCGCCCACCTCGGCGGGGTCGACCAGGTGTGGACGTCGGACGGCTGGTACCAGCGCTTCGGTCTGCCGTACCTGCGCCAGGCGCACGGCTTCCGGATGACGCCGGTCGAGGTCGGGGCCTTCAACGTCACCGACACCGCGCTGCTCAACGGCTACGCTGCGGCCACCTGGGCACAGACGCGGGCCCTGCTCGACAGCCTCTCCCCCGAGCGCCTGGACGAGGTGATCGACGCCCGCTACACGCCACCGGTCACCCGCGGCGTCCGCCTGGTGTCGGTGATGGTCGAGACCGCCCAGCACGTCGGACAGGCGGGCTACCTGCGCGGCCTGCGCGAGCGGTCCGTGGGCATCAACTCCGGCTGGGCGGGGACGGCGTGACAACGGGTGTCATGGTGTGACCGGCCCGCGACGAACGACGTAAAGTACCGCCCGTGAACGAACACCTCGTCTGGGTCGACTGCGAGATGACCGGCCTCGACCTCAAGGCCGACGCGCTCATCGAGGTCGCAGCGCTGGTCACCGACTCCGAGCTCAACGTCCTGGGCGACGGCATCCAGGTGGTCATCCGGCCGCCGGCCGAAGCGCTGGAGCAGATGGGCGAGTTCGTCCGCACCATGCACGACAACTCGGGCCTGCTGCCGCTGCTCGAGGACGGCCTGGACATGGCCGAGGCCGAGGAGCGGGTGCTCGCCTACATCCGCGAGCACGTCCCCGAGCCCCGGCGCGCGCCGCTGGCCGGCAACACGATCGGGACCGACCGTGCGTTCCTCGCCCGCGACATGCCGACGCTGGAGGCGCACGTCCACTACCGCAACGTGGACGTCTCCAGCCTGAAGGAACTGGCCCGCCGCTGGTACCCGCGGGCGTACTACAACACCCCGGCCAAGAACGGGAACCACCGCGCCCTCGCCGACATCCAGGAGTCGATCGAGGAGCTCCGCTACTACCGCGAGGCCCTGTTCGTCTCCCCGCCGGGGCTGAACACCGAGGCGCTGCGGGAACTGGCGGCCAAGCACCAGGGCTCCCTCACCGGCGAGGCGGTCCCGTCCGTCGAGCACTGATTTCTGCTCTCGCACCTTCAACCGCTAAGCTGGGCCAGCCCTTTCGGGGGCCGTCGGTGACGCATGGTGGGTATAGCTCAGCTGGTAGAGCACCTGGTTGTGGTCCAGGATGTCGCGGGTTCGAGTCCCGTTACTCACCCCAAGTGAAACCCGTTCTGACTAGGTAAAATAGTTGGGGCGGGTTTTCTCGTGCAACATGCGTGC
>JAIUOT010000025.1 GCA_020161015.1 Actinomycetota bacterium
ACCCCGAGATCGGCAGCGATACCCCGCAACGTGGCATCCGGAGTGGACTCGTACAAGTCGACGGCCTGACGGCGGAACTCATCGGAGTAGCTCTTCCTGGCCATGATCCTGATCATCTCGCTTCCTCCAGCACCTGCTGGATTCCACGTGTCCAAAACCCGGGGTCAAGCCCCGGGCACCTTCGTAGCCGCGCTCTACCAGCGCTCCAGCGTCAAGCCAGCCATGCCATGGTGACCAGTATCCAGAGTCGTTCTCGGATGCCGTGGACGGCGCGCACGCGGAAGGAGCTCGGCAACGCGGCCCCAAGGCGAGCGACACAATCAAGCAGCACGTACTCCGAGATCGTCCGCCCCACCGGCGAGAGCCCCGGCCACCAACGTGAAGAACCGCGGGCTGACGAACGCAACCATTGCCGCAGGCAATCCCGCCGCCACCACGCAGAAGACCACCGCCAACCCCACGCGGAGCGCCGTCGAAACCGACCAGAATTCGAGCGTCGTCGTCCGACCTGGGGACTCCATCATCGGATGCCATCGCCTGTCCCTGCAGCTGTCGGTGCCAGAGTCCTCCGAAGAACCCGTCACCCTGCCTGACGGACCGGTCTGTCGGGTAGCCTGAGCCGGGTGGGTGTCTCGTCCTTGCGAGGGTTCGCGCGAGAGCGGATCCTCGATACCGCGTTCGGACTGTTCTATGCCCATGGCATTCGGGCGGTCGGTGTAGATCGCGTGATCGCGGAGTCGGGGGTGGCGAAGGCGACCCTGTATGCGCATTTCCCGGCCAAAGACGACCTGGTGCTGGCCTATCTGGACCGGGTCGATGAGGTGTGGACGGGACAGTTGAGGGCTGCGGCGGCCGCGGCCGGTCCGGACCCGGCCGAGCAGCTGGTCGGGTTGTTCGATGCGCTCGAGACCGCGTGCCGCAGGGACGGGTACCGGGGGTGCGGGTTCATCAACGCCGCGGCCGAGTCCGAGCCCGGCTCGAGGATCCACGAGCGCACGATCGCACACAAGGACGCCGTCCGCGGCTGGGTGAGGGATCTCGCCGCCGCCGGCGGCGCAACGGATCCGGAGGGGCTGGCTCGAGCGCTCACTCTCGTTCTGGACGGAGGGTTGGCGAGCGGCTCGATCGATGGGCGTCCAGACGCGCCAGCGGTCGCCCGGCGCGCGGCCCGCGCCCTGGTCGAGGCGAGCCTGTCCCGGCCAGACGCCGTGTAGCACGGCAAGCCCGGCGCGCCACCGTCCCCGGCCTCCCGCGGCATGGCGCCGAGGCGTGCCCGTGATCCGGGGCCGCCAGCGCCATGGTGGAGACGGCGGCGACAGCTGGTGGCAGACAGATCTGTCTGGTATGGTCTTCACACAGCAGTAGACAGATCTGTCTACCAAAGGGAGGAGCAGCCATGCGCATCGCCGTACTCGGTACCGGGACGGTTGGACGAACCATCGCGGCTCGACTGTCCGAACTCGGACACGAGGTCACGGTGGGCACACGCGACCCGCAGACGACCCTCGCCCGTTCCGAGGTCGACCAGATGGGCAACCAGCCGTTCAGCGCCTGGGCGTCGGCCCATCCGGATGTCGCGGTGTTGTCGTTCGCGGACGCGGCGCTCGGTGCCGAACTGGTCGTCAACGCCACCAACGGAGCCGCCGCGCTCGAGGTGCTCTCACAGGCGGGCGAGGAGAACCTGGCCGGCAAGGTCCTGATCGACATCTCCAACCCCCTCGACTTCAGCCACGGCATGCCACCGACCCTGTTCGTGAAGGACACCGACTCCCTCGGCGAGCAGCTGCAGCGCCGGTTCCCCAACGTCCGGGTGGTCAAGACCTTGAACACTCTGAACGCCAACCTGATGGCCCATCCCGCCAGCCTTCCCGAGCCCACCACCGTGTTCGTCTCCGGCGACAACCCCGACGCCAAGACCATCGTGACCAGCCTGCTGCACAGCTTCGGCCACACCGACGTGATCGACCTCGGCGGGATCGAGACCGCCCGCGGCACCGAGATGTGGCTACCCCTGTGGCTGCGCCTGATGGGCGCGCTCGGCACCGCAGCGTTCAACCTCCGCATCGTCCGGTAACCAGCCGCCCCGCGACCGGGCCGACCGTCGACAGCACTCGCTCGCCGCCGGCGGCCACGCTGGATCGCGCGAAATCCCCGACCGCCCACCGCCGCGACATCCCCGGTGATCCGTACCGGCGACCGCACGCGCAACCCACACTCATCGAAGCTGGTCCGATCGGAATATTGACTGACAGATGTTGACCTTTGTCAGTCAACCCGTCAGGATGGGTGTCATGAGCACCGAGCCGTTGACGTCCGAGGCGATCTTGGATGCTGCCGAGGCGGCGTTGCGGCGCTTCGGTCCGGCGAAGACCTCTGTGGTCGATGTCGCGCGTGCGCTCGAGGTCAGCCACGGCAGCGTCTACCGGCACTTCCCCAGCAAGGCTGCCCTGCGCGAGGCCGTCACCGCGCGGTGGTTGGAGCGGGTCTCCGCACCATTGGAGGATGTCGTGACCCGGCCAGGCCCGGCCTCGAGGCGACTACGCGACTGGGTGGCGCTGCTGGCCGCCACGAAACAGGCGATCGCCCGCGACGAGCCCGAACTCTTCGAAACCTTTCACCAGATCGCGACCGGCTCCCGCGAGGTCGCGGCGGTCCACGTCGATCACCTGGCCGACCAGGCCGCCCGGATCGTGGCCGACGGCATCGCCGCCGGGGAGTTCACCGACGGGGATCCGGCCGTCCTCGGGCGAGCCGTACTCCAGGCCACCGCCCGCTTCCACCACCCGGCCCTCTCCCGCGAGTGGGCCGACCCGGCCACCACGACCGCCGACCTCGACGCCGTGCTCACCCTCATCCTCCACGGCCTCACCAGACCCGAGTAGCACCCACCCGCCCCGCCGAAGACGAAAGGAACGCCATGACCATCCAGAACAAGGTCATCCTGATCACCGGTGCCAGCTCAGGCATAGGCCTGGCCACCGCCCACCACCTCGCCGGACTCGGTGCCCGACTCGTGCTCGCCGCCCGCGGCGCGGATACCTTGCATGAACTCGAACAACAGCTACCCGGCGCGGTCCCGATACCGACCGACATCACCAACCCCGACCAGGCCGCCCACCTGGTCGAGGAAGCCATCGCACGGTTCGGACGCATCGACGTCCTGATCAACAACGCCGGGCGCGCGATGGCCAAACCCGTCGAACACATCGACCTCGCCGAGTACACCGCGCTCCTGGAACTCAACCTGGTCGCGCCACTGCGCCTCATGCAGCTGGTCATCCCCCACATGCGAAACCAGGGCGGTGGACAGATCATCAACATCAGCTCCCAGGCCTCCACCAAACACATCCCCTACATCGCCGGCTACGCCTCCACCAAGGCCGCCCTGAACACCCTGGCCCTCACAGCCCGCGACGAACTCGCCAACGACAACATCGCCGTCAGCATCGTCAAACCCGGCATCGCCGACACCAACTTCGGCCAGAACACCCCAAGCCCCGAACCCGACCACCTCCGCCACGCCCCGGACGGCACCCTCCTGCCCCACGTCGTCCCCGCGTCCGCCGTCGCCCAAGCCATCGCCACCATCATCACCAGCGGCAACGCCGAAATCGACATCCCCGAAACCTGACCCGCCCCACGACGAACCGACACAGTCGCACCGGAAGGTCCACGCCTGCGTGCTGCTGCGCGGCACACGCCCGACGCGGCCACACCCCGAGCCCACGAGCACACAACCGGCCGAGACACAATGGCGCCCGCCAGCCAATCACTCGAGCGCGAAGTCGGACCATTAGCGGTTCGGATTCCGTGACGTCGCCGTGCACATCGATTCCGGCCCAGCGGTACCTGGTCGGCCTCGGGCCGGGAATACCCTCGTGCGGAAAGAGCCCGAACCGCCAAACCCACGCGTTCGGCAATTCCCGCGCGGCCAGGCTAAGAACAAATGCCGCCTCAGCCCGCGGCGAACTCCAAGAAATCGGCTCGAAAGCCTACGCTGAAAGCAGGTCTCAGCGCATGGCCTCCCCCGGCCCCCCAGTTCTGCGCGGAACCTCTTCAAGCCCGCCGCGACAAGCCCCCAACCTCTCGCGGGGCGGGCTTCACGCGCTCTCCACGAATCCCCGACCAGCGCACCACGCCACACCACCCCCTCCGAACAGCTCCAGGACCGAAGTCCCTCGACACACCGGCTGTGGGCGACGACCGAATCTGAGGCCGAAACGCCGTCGCAGTGGCCTCGTTTTCGACTGCCGCCGACACCGGCGACCTCTCCAGCCGCCGCCACCCAGCAGGCGAGTACACCCTGCGCGGGGGACGAGCTCAAGACGGCGTCCCCGAGCCCCCTGATCAGGGAGTTGGCGGGGGAATGACGGTCCCTTGGTGGAACCTGATCTGGGGCGGGCGCGCTGCGAGGTCCCAGATCGAGGAGTGCCTGCTCTGTCCGGCGCTCGTCCTGAGTCGGTAGGTCACCAGAATGAGGTCGGCAGAGATCTCCTCGAAGCGCCATTCGTCAACCACCGGAGATTCGCGGGCGTCCTCCGACCTCAGCGAAGAAAGCGTATCCGCTCGCCTCCACAACCTCCCCGAACGCCCGATCTCAACGAAGTCGCGGTGCAGCATCCTGTCAACTGCGTCCGGATCCTGCCGAGTGTCGTTGGCAAGCAAAGCCAGCTCGGCATCCTCGACGATCCGGAAACGATCACCCGGCTCCCCCATGTCGGCAAACCTAACCCCGACACAGCTTCGAGCTCCACGCCGGGGACCGATCCGGGTCATCGCTCGTACAGCGACGCGGCCGTCTGCTCCCACAATTGGCGTCGCTGTGCGATGGCGTTGGGCGTCCAGGCCGCGTCGGGGTCGGGTTCGAGGAAGGCGTCGACGATCGCGGTGAGCCCGTAACCGGGTGCGGTCCAGTCGCGGACTTCGGTGCTGCCGAATCCGGCCAGGTGCCGTGTCGTGGTGGCGATCTGCGGATTGGCCAGGCTGCGGACGATGTAGCCGGTCATGATCGCGCCCGTGGCGGATGCCATCAGTTCGAAGCTGGTCTCGGGATCGAGGTTGCCTCGGGGGCGGTAGCCGATCATGGTCGCGAGGTTTCCGTAGACGTGTGCGCGGCGGGCGGCGAAGCGTCGTTCCGCGTCCAGGATCGCCGCGGCGGCGGCGTCGCGGACTCCGCCCGCCGGCAAGCCGGTGACGGTCGCCGAAAGTGCCAGATAGGTCTGCCAGCGGGGCGAGGTGGACATACGCTCGAACTCCGCGGTCGATGAGAGCCGGAGCCCCTCGACGAGCAGGTCCCGGCGAGCCTGGGCAGAGGTCAGGTCGGCGGTCTCAATCAGCGCGAGCAGTTCCTCGACCAACCCGGGCGGTTCGGCCGAAAGGTCCGTAGCCCGCGCGAGCGCGACGAGGAGATCGGCCAGGAACAGGTCCTTGTAAGGCCAGCGTCGATACGCCGAGCTTCGCGAGACGTCGGCTCGCGCAATCACCTCCTCCAGGCTGAGGTGGTCCAGACTCACAGTGAGGCCCTGCTCGCTCACGAGCCCGATCGCGGCCCGGATCATCCGATGCTCGGTGTCGACATCGCTGATCCGCTGGCGCCTGCGGGCAACCCCGGTCGGACCCTGAGTTCGGCTCTCCGCACTGGCGCCCGTCATGCTCGACATCCTACATTGAGACATCGTATCCCAAGTATCATACGGAGGAGTTCGGATGCCGATCCATGTCGTGGTCGCCCACATCGCGGTGATCCTGGCCCCCATCAGCGCACTACTCGCTCTGGCGTACGCGATCTGGCCCGACGCACGGGGAAGGCTGCGTTGGCCACTCCTGGTCGCGACGGCCGCGGCCCTCACGACCGTGATCTCGGCAGAGGTGAGCGGAAGCTCGCTCTACCACTCGCTCGACGCCGCCGCGAAGCGCTCCGCCACGGCGCTGCCTCGCCCGGTGTTCGCCCACGCCCACGGCTCCGGTCTGCTCAGCCTGACCGTCGTCGGGCTCGCCGCACTGGTGGCGGCATTCGTGTGGCGGCTGCTCTCACCGGGCCGAACGCCCGACCGAGCCGGACGCGTCGCCGCCGGCGTCCTCGCGGTGGCGGCTCTCGCGACCATCATCGCGACCGGCCTCGTCCTGGCCCAGGCCATCGCCGCCGTGTGGGCCCAACAGCCCCACGTCTCCTGAAAGGTCACGGGCAATGCGAACCCTCATCGTTGTGGAATCCTGCTTCGGCAACACCCGACAGATCGCCGAGGCCGTCGCCGAAGGCCTCCGCGAAGCGGGCGCCGACGTCGAGGTCACCCCTGCCGGGGGCGCTCCGCGCGACCCGTCCCACGACCTCGTGCTGCTCGCCGCCCCGACCCACAACCTCGGACTGCCCAGCGCCGCAAGCCGGGCTCAGGCGGGCGTGCCGACGGCTGGCGGGACGAACCCGGGCCTGCGGGAGTGGCTCGATCGCTCCATCGCCAACCCCGCCACCCGCCTGGTCACCATCGACACCGTCATGGCCGGCCGATTCTCCGGATCCGCGGCCCGCGCGGCCCACAAGCTCGCCCGGCGACGAGGATGGGCGGCCGAGCGGGGCCCCAGCTTCGTGGTCGCCGGCCGGGAAGGCCCGCCGGTCGACGGCGAGACCGAGCGCGCCCGGGCATGGGGCGAAAGCCTTGCGGCCGGCCAGCGAAACGCACCGACCACCTGAGCCAGATGCCCAGGCTTTCGAGCTTCCTGGCTCTGGTGTTCCTGCTCTCAGCACCACGGTGGATCGCCGCACGGTTCCTGGACGCCACCGCCATCATCCCGATCCGGCTACCACTGAGCGCTCTGCAATTCGTGTCGGTCCTGCTGGCGGCCACCATCGCCACACGGAGCGGTCGAGGGTCCGTCCCTGCGCTCCTCGCTCACGGCCTCGACCTCGCCCGCGTCGACAAACCCGTCTGGCGGGTCGGGATCTTCGTGCTGATGCCGCTCGCCGTCGCTGCGTCCTACGCGGTCAGCACACTGTTCGGTGACCCGCACCCCACCGACACCACCCCGCTGGTCAGCGTGCCAGCCCTGTTGCTGATCTACGGGGTCAGTGGGTACTGCGAACAACTCGGCTGGACCGCAGTCATGACCGACGCCCTGCTGGAACAGGGCAGCGCAACCGTGCAGGTCGGACTGATCACCGGCACGACCTGGGCAAGCTGGCACATCATCCCCTTCATCCAGACCCACAACCCACCCAGCTGGATCGCGTGGCAATGCACTTCACGGTCATCTACCGCGTGCTGCTCACCAAGATCTACCTCCTGACCAACTACAGCGTCTTCGCCACCATCGCCCTCCACGCCACGTACAACACCGCCTTCACCCTCCTCCCCTACTACGGCTCGTCCTACGATCCGATGTCCATGGCCATCACCACTCTTGCCCTCACCGTGTGCGTATTCGTCACAGCGGGCCGGAAGACGCGCGGGGCGCCGGCAAGACCGGGCGAATCCTGAGCCACCGTGAACAGTCGAGGCCTGGGCGAGGAATGCGGTCGAGATTCGCCGAGCACAACCAGCGCCGGGCAAGCCGACCAGCCGACCACCTTCGGCAGGAATCCGGCCGCCGAACTACCGCCCCGCCAGGTCAACAGCTCAGCGCCGTAACGTCGGGCGAAACCCCTTGTCAGGCGCAAGTCCCGCCACACAGACTGGATCGGTTGGACACGAACTGGACACAGTTTGTGTGTCCGATCTGTGTTCAGGACGTTTTCCAGCGCCATCACAAGAACGAAACCCCTTGCCAGAGTTGCCCCTGACAAGGGGTTTCACCTTGTAGCCCCGAGGGGATTCGAACCCCCGCTACCGCCTTGAGAGTTCAACCCGGGCACCGTGCACGCCGTTTCACGGCGCTCTGGACGCTGTGCTGAGCGTGAACCGCAACCTCCACGACCCCCACAACAGCCACGACCACGCGCGAACTGTGTCCAAAATGTGTTCACACCGCGGCGGCTCGCGACCACGCCTTTGAACCGGGCCGGTGTGTCCGGAGACAGCGCCCGGCGAGTCCCTCCAGCGGGGTCGAGCGATTGCGCCGAAGGCGGATCAGTGCGGTTTCCGTGCTTGCGCCGGCTCGGGCTCCGCGGTGGATGGAGACCGAGCCGGCTGGGGGCTGATCTGGCTGCTACGGGATCGATTTCTCGATGCGGTCGGCGCCGAGGGTCTTGATGATGTCGTCGGGGAGACTGCTGACGATGCGGCGCTCGGTGTAGATGCAGGTGTAGTAAGGCTGCCCGTTCTGGGTCTGGAGTTCTGCCACGATCTGGGTGGTGACCGGGTCGAGGTAGATGGCGTTGGCGATCCCGGGGCGGTGCTTGTCGTCGACGAAGGCGACCTTGGTGGCGGGACGTCCCGCGGGGTCGGTGGTGTTCTCGGTGACCGTGATCCCGGGCACGTTGGCGAGCATGCGGATAGAGGCGGCGCGGGTTGCTGCGGGGGTCGGGGTGAAGATGAGGGTCGCCTTGACGGCTTCGAACAGTGCTTCTTCGACGGAGGAGGAACCCATCACCCTGGCCCGTAGGTAGGCCTCCATCACGGCGGGGTCGGCCGGGACGGCGTTGAGGTCGTAGTTCTTCGGTGCGGGCCGGAAAATGTAGTAGGCGGGATCATCGCCGGTCTGGTGGGCCCAGGCCCACCCGTCGGCGGCGGTCCACGTGCTGCGCCTGGTGGCGTAGGCGTGGGGGCCGCTGTCCGACTCCGCAATCCCGGACTCGGTATACACGGTCAGTTCGTAGAAGCCGTCAGGGATCACCGCACGAGCGGGGACAGCGGCAGCGAGTCGGTCAAGTGCCTGGGCGGTCTGCGGGCTTCCGGGGCTCCCGAGGGGCACGAGCACCTGGGCGAACAGTCCGGCGGCGGCGACCAGGGCCACTATGGCGGCAACCAGACCCCAACGGATGCGGCGCGGCGGACCTACGGGCGTGGCGGGCTGGCTGGCGCGTGGGGTGGCGAGCACCTGACGCAGTACCTGCTCGCGGCGGCCGACGTACCAGGCCTGGTCGATCAGTTCCGTGTCGGGGCGGGTCGCGACAATGGCGTCCATGGCCTGATCTTCAGAGATGGTGATATTCATGTCAGTTCGCTTCCGGGACGAGACGAAGAACGGGAGAAGGGGCATCGAGGGATGCATTCAGTCGGTCGACCAGTCGACGTCGCGCGCGGCTCAGGCGGGTGCGTGCCGCCGCGACCGAGCAACCCAGGACGGTAGCGATCCCGGCCGAGTCCAGACCGTCCCAGCCGGCCAGCAACAGCACCTCCTGGTCATCGGAACGCAGCCGGCGGATCGCACGAAACAGATCGGCCCGCTCCACAGCCATACCGGCAGGGTCAGCCGAGGCAAGATCGTTCAGGCCGGCCAAATCGGCGACCAACTGCCGGCGCCTACCGCGGGCCCGCCACGAGTTCGACAACACATGGCGGGCCGTCCCGATCAGCCACGGCACCCCCTCCACCGGCAACTCGGCCAGCCGGGTCCACGCCACCAGATACACCTCGGCAACCACGTCATCACAGTCATCATCCGCACAGTAACGGCGCACGTAGGCATAAACCCGAGGACTGGTTCGCTGGTACCAGGCCCGGAACTCCGCCTCACTCGCCGTCGCGTTATCGGTATCCATGTCCCAGTAGTGTCCGCTCAGGCCCGATCATGACACCCGAACCGACTCCGTCTGCAAAGCTAGCGAGAACCACCGCCCCACCACGCAAGAACGGCGCCCAGCGAGAAGACGCGCTTCGACCACGCCCGGGTGCGAAGCATCCCGCACTCGGCAAGATCGACCACGCGCAGCGCGGCAATTGAGGGCGGTCGTGCTCGGGCGCCGGCCAGCCGAAAGGCTACCCTCGCACACCGCGGCTACTTGTTTCATTGACCTCAGGTGCGGGTCTGGCCGAGGCTCGTGCTGAGGTGTCCGGGGTGGTCGCTCTCACTGCGGCTGCCGCCCTTTCGGGTTGGCTCTCATTTGGCCTGCGCAGCCCCGGGCACCGCCGGGCCGGGAGAGGCTCAAGAGGGGTCTGCCCTGCTCGAAGTAGCGTTGCCCTCCCTGCTCAACCGAACACACAGGTTGAAGGGAGAACATCGTGGAGCATGTGGTGATCGGGATGGATCCTCACAAGCGGTCGGTCACGATCGAGGTGATCACCGGCACCGAGCAGGTGCTGGCCAAGCACCGCTTCGACACCACCGCCGAGGGGTTCAAGGACCTCCTGCGGTACGCCCGGCAGTGGCCGGATCGGCTGTGGGCGGTCGAGGGCTGCAACGGCATCGGTCGGCATGTCGCGAGCCGGCTCGTGATCGCCGGGGAGACGGTGGTCGACGTGCCGCCGAAGCTGTCGGCGAGGTTGCGGATGTTCGACACCCGCCAGGGCCGCAAGACCGATCCCGACGACGCCCACGCGATCGCGCTGGTCGCGCTGCGGATGAACGGCCTCCGGCCGGTGGTCAACGATGAGCAGCAGGCCCTGCTGAGGATCCTGGCCGACCGGCGCCGCGCCCTGGGTGAGGACCACACCCGGATGGTCTCCCAGCTCCACCAGCTGCTCCTCGAACTCATCCCCGGCGGCGCGAAGAAGGACCTGTCCGCCGCCCAGGCCCGAGTCCTGCTCTCCACGGTGCGTCCCCGAGACGTGGTCGGGAAGACCCGCAAACGCGTCGCGCTGGAGCTGGTGGGTGACCTGGAGAAGACCTATCAACGATCCAAAGCCCTCGACAAAGAACTCAAGCAGGCCGTTGCCGACACCGGCTCGACCCTGATGGAGCTGCATGGCATCGGCCCCTCCTCGGCGGCCCGGCTGTTGATCGAGGTCGGCGACATCGCCCGGTTCCCCGACCGGAACCACTTCGCCTCCTGGAACGGCACCGCACCCCTGGATGCCTCCTCCGGTGACCAGACCAGGCATCGGCTCTCCCGTGCCGGGAACCGACAGATCAACCGGGCGCTCCACGTCATGGCCGTCGTCCAACTCCGCAACCCCACCGAAGGCCGTACCTACTACGACCGGCGCAAAGCCGCCGGGAAGACCTCGATGGAAGCCATGCGCAGCCTGAAACGCCGCCTTTCCGACATCGTGTACCGCACCATGGTCACCGACGCCCTCGCCAAAGGAGCGAGCCCGGGAGGGCAACGGGGAGCGTCAGCGACATCCAGCGCGGCCGGCTCACATCCCCACACCAGCACTTCGGAAAAGCCACTTCCCGGACCCGCCACACCAAGCCTACGACCAGCCCTCCCCGCGGCCAGTTGACACAGAGGGGCGCCAAAGCCGGATGCTTCCGCGAGCGGTTCGGGGGCAGGTGGGCGCGGGCTCTGGAGGTCCCCTAGCGGGCTATCCGTTCTTCTTGGCCCGGACCGCCACGCTGGTCGTGCCTTCGTTGCGGAACTCATAGCCGGGCAATCCCTTGAGCACCTTGGTCCAGGTGGCCTTGCCGTGGTCCTTGGCTGTCTGACCGTGATGTTGGCGCATTTGGTTCGCCACCGTACTGACTCGGGCCCAGCCCTGCTTGTCGGCGTTCTTCTCGATCGCCCCCGCTAGCAGTTCATCGAGGGTTGGCTGCCGCTTGGGTTCGGGCTTCGGCTTGGAGGGGGCCGGATCGGTGATCGGGACGAACACGGAGCACGCGACCCGGAACGACTCCGGTGTGTTCGCCCGGCCGAACCCCATAACCTTGGCGCCGCGCTCGCGCAGGAAGTGAGCCAATGGGGCATAGTCGCTGTCGCTGGATACCAGGCCGTACACGTCCGGCCGGATTGTGTGATGCAGGTCGACCGCGTCGATGACCAGCGCGAGATCGGTGGCGTTCTTGCCCTTGACGGGATCGGACTGCTGAATCGGCCTGATTCCACGACGGCTCAACGCGGGATCCCAGGCTTTCAGTGCGGACTTGAACCAATTGCCGTACGCGCGACGAACCTTGACCTCGCCATATTCTGCGAGGGTTTCCAGAACCCGATCCAGACTGCCCAAAGCGGCATTGTCGGCATCGATCAGGAGAGCAACGGCGGGTGGAGCTTCAGTCACGCTCGGAACCCTAGCGCCGAGGTCGCTCCAGATCGCCCATCTTCGAGAACTCCTCTCCACTCCGCGACCCAGCTGGATGGCGGCAGAGTCGGATGTTGCGTCGATGGGCCACTGTCGGCAAGAAGCCCATTCCGAGCTCGCGACGCCGCTAGGTTTCCTCTCAGAATGACGGCGACCTAGAGCCAATTGCTCGCGAGGACCTGTGCTTCGAGACTTGGATTGCTGGGGCATGTGGACGACGCTCGAAAACTGGACGGTTCTGCCGCCTGAAAAGTGAACGGTTGTGGGCAGCTTAGCCCTGGGTTTCGTTGGTGGTGGTGCGGATGCTGGGGAGGGTGTCGTTGCCTCGGTTCCGGAGCCGGTAGCTGGCTCCTTTGAGGGTGAGGACGTCGGCGTGGTGGACGATGCGGTCGATCATTGCTGCTGCGACGACCTGGTCTCTGAACACGCCGCCCCAGCCGGAGAACGGCAGGTTGCTGGTGAGCACCAAGCTGGCGTGCTCGTAGCGGGACGACACGAGCTGGAAGAAGAGGTTGGCTGCGTCTTGTTCGAAGGGCAGGTAGCCGACCTCGTCGATGATGATCAGCCCGTAGCGGCGCAGCTTGGCCAGTTCGGCTGCGAGCTTCCCGGCGCGGTGGGCGTCGGAGAGACGGGTGACCCAGTCGGTGGCGGTGGCGAACAGGACCCGGTTTCCGTGGCGGCAAGCGGTCACGCCGAGCGCGATTGCGAGGTGGGTCTTGCCGGTGCCGGGAGGGCCGAGGAGGACGACGTTGCGGGCTTCGGTGAGGAAGCCGCCGGAGGCCAGGGAGGCGACTTGGTTGCGGATAGCTGGTTGGGCGTCGAAGTCGAAGTCTTCGAGGGTCTTGCGGGCTCCGAACCCGGCCGATCGGATCCGCATCTCGGCACCGGAGGCGTTGCGGGCCGACACCTCGCGTTCCAGGACCGCGGCCAGGTAGTCCTCGAAGGTCCAGCCGGCATCGCGGGCTTGGTCGGCGAGCCGGCCGGCCACATCCAGGATCCGGGGTGCTTTGAGCGCACCGGACAGGTAGGTGAGTTGTTTGGTGGTCTCGGTGCTCTTCGTGGTGGCCATCAGGACACCTCCCGACCCTCGAGGCCGAACGCGCGATCGTAGTCGGCCAGGTCCCTCACCAGGCCGTCGGCGCCGGCCCGGGTCCTGGGCTGTTGGAACTCCTGCCGCAGCCGGGCAGCGGTGGCGACATGGGCGGTGTCGGTGATCGTCAGGCCGCGGGCCCACACCCGGGGATGCTCGGCGACCAGCCGGCCGTCCAGGCGAACCTGGACCTTCTCGAGGTCGGCGTGGGCGTCGACCATCCGGCCGATCCAGGTCGGGTCGACGGAGTAATCGTTGCGGGCAATGCTGACGTAGTAGTCCCGGCCCAGCCGCACCTGCTTACGCCACCCGACCAGCGGAGGCACCGGTGGCAGCGCGAGCATCGCGGCCCGGTCCGCGTCGAGCCGATCAGTTGGCCGCGCCTTGGTGGTGCGCACGACGTGCTGGTTCGCGCCGGTCAGCCAGTCGTCGAGTTGGTCGTTGAAGTCCGCCGGCGAAGCGAAGGAACGGCCCGGCATGAACGACTTCTCGAACCAGCCGTTGCGGCGTTCCACGATCCCCTTGCTCTCCGGGTCCCGCGGGCGCAGTAGCACCAACCTGGTGGCCAGGGTGCCCATGAACGCGGGCACGCCCTCGGCCCGGTGCGGGCCGCGGCCGATGCCCCGTTCGTTGTCCCAGATCAACCGGCGAGGAACCCCGCCGAGTTGCTGGAGCAGCTGCCAGGTGCCGAGCAGCAGGTCC
>JAIUOT010000026.1 GCA_020161015.1 Actinomycetota bacterium
AGCTGTCGAGGATGACCAAGGAACTGGGCTTCGCCTGATGGCACTCGTCGCCCTGTACGACGCGAACGTCCTCTACCCGAACACGCTCCGCGACGTCCTGATCCGGGTTGCCATGGCCGGACTCGTCCGAGCCCGGTGGACCGACGCGATCCTGGACGAGGTGTTCGAGCACCTGTCGGAGAACCGACCCAACCTGGATCCCGAACGCCTGGACCGCACGCGAATGCTGATGAACAAGGCGATCCGGGACGTCCTCGTGGAAGGCTACGAGCCGCGCATGGCCCGGCTGAAGCTGCCCGACCCTGACGACCGGCACGTACTCGCCGCTGCGATCCAGGCCAAGGCCTCGATCATCGTGACCAGCAACACCAAGGACTTCCCGACCTCGGTGCTTGATCCCTACGGGATCGTGGCGCAGCATCCCGATGCCTTCCTGCTCGGGTTCTGCGAAGACCACGCGCCCACGCTCCACGCCGTCATCGACGACATCGCGCGCACCTGGAACGATCCCGCCGAGGTCGTGCTCGCCAGCCTGGGCGCCTCTGCTCCCGAAACTGCGGCGAGGCTCGCGTCGCTCTGACCGCTCCGGCTACGTGTGACCACACCTGGTCGCGAGAGCCACTCGCATGCATCGAGATGTTGTGCATATGTTGTGCACGGCTCCGGGAACGACAGTGGCTCTGACTATCTTGCCTAGTCAGAGCCACGTTCGATGAGTGTCCGAGAGAGGACTTGAACCTCCACGCCCGATAAAGGGCACTAGCACCTCAAGCTAGCGCGTCTACCTATTCCGCCACCCGGACAGGTGGTGTTGCCCGGTCTCCCGGACAGCCAGAGAAGCATACCCACAAGGGGGCTTCGTTGGCGAAACGGTGGCGCAAGGTCGTGTCCGGGCAGTGGCAGGATGGCCCCATGAACTCCGTCCCCGCCGCGACCGAGGAGGTCGCGAGCCTGTGCAGCGACCTCATCCGCTTCGACACCTCCAACTTCGGCCCCGCGGGGTCCAAGGGGGAGCGGGAGGCGGCCGAGTACGTCGCTGCCCGGCTCGACGAGGTGGGCATCTCCAGCACCCTGCTGGAGTCCGCCCCGCGTCGGACCTCGCTGGTCGCGGAGTGGGCGCCCGAGGGGTGCGACACGTCCCTGCCGCCACTGCTGATCCACGGCCACACCGACGTCGTGCCCGCCGTGGCGTCCGACTGGCAGGTCGACCCCTTCGCCGGGGAGATCGTCGACGGCCACGTCTGGGGCCGCGGCGCCGTGGACATGAAGGACTTCGACGCGATCATCCTCGCCGTCGTCCGGGAGCGGATGCGTGCCGGCCGCGCCCCGCGACGCCCCGTCCGCCTGGTGTTCACCGCGGACGAGGAGGCCGGCGGCCCGCTCGGTGCCACCTGGCTGGCCAACACCCACCCGGAGCTCGTCGCGGACTGCAGCGAGGCCATCGGCGAGGTCGGCGGGTTCTCCCTCAGCGTGAACGACAAGCGGCTCTACCTCATCCAGACCGCGGAGAAGGGCCTGGCCTGGCTCGACCTGATCGCGGACGGGACAGCCGGCCACGGGTCGATGCGCAACGACGACAACGCGATCACCTCGCTCGCGCAGGCCGTGAGCGCTGTCGGGTCGTACACCTGGCCGGTGCGCCTGCACCCGGCCCAGCGCCAGTTCCTGGACGCCGTCGAGGACGCCCTTGGCGTCGAGGTGAACGCCGGGGACGCGGAGACCACCCTCGCCCGCCTGGGGTCGATCGCCCGCATGGTCGGCGCCACCATGTCGAACACGGCCAACCCGACGATGCTCGAGGCCGGCTACAAGCACAACGTGATCCCCGGACGGGCCACCGCCGGGATCGACGGCCGCTTCCTGCCCGGCTACGAACAGGAGTTCTACGACACGGTCTCCCGCCTCATCGGGGACAGGGTGCGCTACGAGGTGTCGATCTCCGAGGTCGCCGTGGAGACCACCTTCGACGGCGACCTGGTGGACGCGATGTCGGCGAGCCTGCGCACCCAGGACCCCGACGCGGTCCCCGTGCCGTTCATCATGAGCGGCGGCACCGACGCCAAGGCGTGGTCGCGCCTGGGCGTGCGCTGTTTCGGCTTCGCGCCGCTCCGGCTCCCTCCGGAACTCGACTTCGTCGCGCTCTTCCACGGCATCGACGAGCGCGTGCCCGTCGAGTCGCTGCAGTTCGGCTGCCGGGTGCTCGACGACTTCCTCGACCGCGCCTGAGGCGGATCGGGCTCAGGCGGGACGTTCCCCGCGCGCGGCACGGTCCACGATCGACGCGATCCGTGCCGCCTTCGTCTCCGGCCTCCGGGCGAGGGCGATCGAGGCGAGCCCCATCTTCCGCGCGCTCCTCGGGAACGCGTCCCAGGCAGCGCGGGCGGCGGGCACGGCGTCCAGGGCCTCGGTGAGTTCCACGGGCTCCTCCAGCGCGTCCACCGAGTCGTAGACCGTCCACATCCCGTTGGCCTTCGCCCGCTCGATCTCGGCCAGCCCGGACGGCTGGAGCCGGCCCTCGCGCGCCAGCTGGGCGACCCGCGCCTTGTTCGTCGCGGCCCAGGGGCTGTTCGGCTTGCGCCGGGTGAACCACAGCATGGACCGGCGCTCGTCGAGGGGGCTCGACTGGCCGTCCACCCAGCCCCAGCACAGCGCCTCGCGGATGAGTTCCTCGTAGGTCAGCTGCGTCTCGCCGGACGACGCCCGCCAGATCACCACCCACACGCCCGCCCCGCGGTCGTGGTGCGCGGCCAGCCAGTCGTGCCACTCGCCCAGGGAGGCGGGCTGGAACCGCTCCGCGTCAGCCATGGCCATCGGGTGCCTCCTCGCGGCCGTTAGGGGGTGAGCGTGGGCTCGTAGCCCTCGCGCATGGCGTTGGGCCCGCCGGAGACGTCGTCGAGCGCGGCGACGATCTCCGCGGGCAGGTCGGCGTCCTCGCAGGCCAGGTAGGGCTCGAGCTGGGCGACCGTCCGCGCGCCGAGCAGGGGGGCGGTGACCCCGGGGGCGTCCCGCACCCACAGCAGCGCCACCTGTCCGGGGGTCAGGTCGAGGCCGGCGGCAGCGGTCGTCACCGCGTCCACGACCGCCCGCGAGCGCGTCTCCAGGTACGGCTCGACGAACCACGAGAAGTGCTGGGACGCCCCGCGCGAGCCGCGCGGCCGTCCGGTGCGGTACTTGCCGGTGAGGACGCCGCGCCCGATCGGCGACCAGGGGAACAGGCCCATCCCGAACGCCCGGGCGGCCGGGATCACCTCCACCTCGGCCCTGCGGGCGAGCAGGGAGTACTCGACCTGGACAGAACTCAGCGGCGTGCGTCCGGGGAACGCCGCCTGCCAGGTGGCCGCCTGCGCGGTCTGCCAGCCCACGAAGTTGCACACCCCGGCGTAGCGGACGTCCCCGGCGGCGACAGCGGTGTCGATCGCGGCCAGCGACTCCTCCAGGGGCGCCTGGCCCCAGGCGTGGAGCTGCCACAGGTCGAGGTGCTCGGTGCCGAGGCGGCGCAGCGAGCCGCGCAGGTCGGAGAGCAACGCGGTGCGCGAGGTGTCGACGACCCGCTGGCCGTCCCGGATGCCGAAGCCGGCCTTGCTGGCCAGTACGAGGTCGTCGCGCTGCACGTCGCCGGCGCGCAGCATCCGTCCGATCATGCGCTCGGCGTCCCCCGCGGCGTACGCGGCGGCGGTGTCCACCAGGCTCCCACCCGCGGCGACGAAGGACCGCAGCAGGGGACGGGCGTCCTCGAGCCGGGTCTCGCGACCCCAGGTGAGGGTGCCCAGGCCGAGCCTGGACACCTGCAGGCCGCTGTGGCCGACCGACCGTCGCTGCATCCGCGCGTCCCCTACGGTTGCAGGACCCCGCCCAGCAGCAGCCCGGCGACGAGCGCCGCCAGCCCCAGCCGGTACCAGACGAAGATCGAGAAACTGTGCTTGCTGACGTACTTCAGCAGCCAGTGGATGACGGCCAGGCCGATCCCGAAGGCGATCACGGTGGCCACGATCGTGGGCCCCCAGGAGAGGTTCGGGTCGTCGGGGATGTCCTTGAGCTTGAACAGCCCGGAGATGAAGACCGCCGGGACGGCGAGCAGGAACGCGTACCGGGTGGCCGCCTCGCGCTTGTAGCCGAGGAACAGTCCGCCGGCGATGGTGGCGCCCGAGCGGGAGACGCCGGGGATCAGGGCCAGCGCCTGGGCGAAGCCGAGCGCGATGCCGTCCAGCCAGGTGAGCTGGGTGAGCTCGTACCGGTTCCGGGCGACGCGGTCGGCGATCCAGAGCACGATGCCCACGCCGGCGAGCATGGCGACGGTGATCCACAGGTTGCGCAGGCTGGTGCCGATCGCGTCCTCGAACAACAGGCCCAGGATGCCGATCGGGATCGAACCGATGATCACCAGCCAGCCGATCCGGGCGTCGGGGTCTTCGCGCGGGACGCGTCCCACCAGCGACCCCGACCAGCGGGCGATGATGCGTCCGATGTCCTTGGCGAAGTAGACGATGACGGCCGTTTCCGTACCCAGCTGGCTCACCGCAGTGAACGCCGCACCGGGGTCGTGCCCGCCGAAGAACAGCTGTCCGACGATCGACTGGTGCGCACTGGAGGAGATCGGGAGAAACTCGGTCAAACCCTGGACGATGCCCAGCACGATCGCTTCCAACCAACCCATTCGGTTCCCCTTCCGGCTCGCAGCACACCCTAACCGGTGCCCGGTAGGCTGCGGCCCATGCGTGCGTGGGTGACCCCCGAACCGCCGGTGCTGCCCGGCTCCGGAAGCGGTCGCGTCCTGCTCCACGACAGCGTGACCGGGATGCTGCAACCGGCCGGCCCGCTGACCGGAGAGGCACGGCTGTACGCCTGCGGGATCACCCCCTACGACGCGACACACCTCGGCCATGCCGCGACCTACGTGGCGGTGGACCTGCTCAACCGCGCCTGGCGGGACACGGGGCTGCGGGTGCGCTTCGCGCAGAACGTCACCGACGTGGACGACCCGCTCCTGGAGCGTGCCGCGGAGACCGGCGTCGACTGGGTCGGGTTGGCCGAGGAGCAGATCGAGCTGTACCGCACGGACATGGCGGCCCTGCGGGTGCTGCCGCCGGACCAGCTCACCGGGGTGGTGGAGAGCCTGGAGACGGTCACCGACCTGATCGCCGTGCTCCGGGACGAACAGGCCGTCTACCAGGTGCCCGATCCGGTGTACCCGGACTGGTACTTCTCGGTGACGCGGGCGAGCAACCTGATGGCCGGCACCGGGATCTCGGTGCTGGAGGCCGAGCAGGTGTTCGCCGAGCGCGGCGGCGACCCGCAGCGTCCGGGCAAGCGACACCGGCTCGACTGCCTCGTGTGGCGGCAGGCGCGTCCCGGTGAGCCCGCGTGGGACTCCTGGCTCGGGCGTGGACGACCGGGGTGGCACGTCGAGTGCACAGCAATCTCGCTCGACGCGCTCGGCCCCGAGTTCGACGTGCAGGCCGGCGGCCGCGACCTCGCCTTCCCGCACCACCCGATGTGCGCGGCGGAGGCCCGGGTGGCCACCGGGCGGCCGATGGCGAAGGTCTTCCTGCACACCGGGATGGTGGGCCTGGACGGCGAGAAGATGAGCAAGTCGCTGGGCAACCTGGTGTTCGTCCGGCGCCTCCTGGACGACGGGGTGGACCCCATGGCCGTCCGGCTCGTGCTGCTCGCCCACCACTACCGCGCCGACTGGGAGTACACGCCGGAGGTGCTCGCCGTGGCACTGGAGCGCCTGCACCGCTGGCGCAGCGCAACGTCCGCGTCCGCCGGAGCCGACGCGACCGCGACGCTGGACGCCGTCCGTGCCGCGCTCCGCAATGACCTCAATGCCCCGGCCGCCCTGGCCGCCATCGACGCCTGGGCCGCAGCCGGCGGCGACGACCCGTCCGCGCCGGCGTTGGTCGCCGAGGTCGCCGAGGCGCTCCTCGGCATCCGCCTCTGACGCGGCGCCGCAGCGCTCTGCACCCTCGTCCCCGGTCTCCGTCCGCGTGCAGGGCTGGCGCGTCCCGAGGCCCGGCGCCTGACGCCGCGGGCCCGCCGTCCGTGCCGAGGGCCAGCTCTCCGTGCCGAGGGGGCCAGCTCTCCGTGCCGAGGGCCAGCGTTGGTGCCGAGGGCCAGCCCCTGTGTGCTGGCTCTCGGCCGTAAGGCTGGTCCTCGGTGGGACGTGGGCGGTTAGGGCGATCCGGCCACGCCCTGGAGCGAGGGAGGCGGGCGCGCGAGCAGCGGCCTCGCCTCAGGAGCCCGCCTCCGTTCGCCGTCGCAGGTGTCGGGACGCCCGACCGCCCGTTTGGAGGGCCAGCCCTCCGCGTTGAGGGCCAGCGTTGATGCCGAGGGCCAGCCCCTGTGTGCTGGCCCTCGAACGTAAGGCTGGCCCTCGACGCTGGCGGGCATGAGGCGCTGCGGACGTGAGGCGCCGGCGGACGGGGAGGGGCGGTCCGGGGCCTGCGGCGCTGGACCCGGGCGCCTGCCGTGGTGGACCCGGCCGCCGTGGTGGACCCGGCCGCCGTGGTGGACCCGGCCGCCGTGGTGGACCCGGCCGCCGTGGTGGACCCGGCCGCCGTGGTGGACCCGGCCGCCGTGGTGGACCCGGCCGCCGTGCTGGACCCGGCCGCCGTGCTGGACCCGGGGGCCCGCCGCGCTGGGTCTGGGCGGCTCGCCGCGCCGGCCCAAGCCGCCCGCCGTGCTGGACCGCGGCTGCCTCACCCACGTGGGCACCGGTAGGCTGACCGGTCGTGAGCAAAACCTTCGATGACCTGTTCGCCGAGTTGCGGCACCGGGCGGCGACCCGCCCCGAGGGCTCCGGGACGGTCCGCGCCCTCGACGCGGGCGTCCATGCGATCGGCAAGAAGGTCGTCGAGGAGGCCGCGGAGGTCTGGATGGCGGCCGAGTACCAGGGCAAGGCCGAGGCCGCGGAGGAGATCAGCCAGCTGCTGTACCACCTCCAGGTGCTGATGATCGCGCTCGGCCTCGACCTCGAAGACGTCTACGAATACCTGTGAACGGAACAGCGGTGAACGGATCCGACCTGCTCAAGATCGCGGTGCCCAACAAGGGCTCCCTCGCCGAGGCTGCCACCGGCATGCTCCGCGAGGCGGGCTACCGGCAGCGCCACGACGCCAAGGAACTGGTGCTCGTCGACGACGCCAACGGCGTCGAGTTCTACTACCTGCGTCCCCGTGACATCGCCGTGTACGTGGGGGAGGGCACCCTCGACCTCGGCATCACCGGACGCGACATGCTGCTCGACTCCGGCGCGGAGGCCGAAGAGGTGATGGCCCTGGGCTTCGGCGGCACCCGGTTCCGGTTCGCCGCCCCCGGAGGCTCGGGGATGCAGGTCGCCGACCTCGCCGGGCTGCGCATCGCCACCTCCTACCCGGGACTGGTCCGCACCTACCTGGAGAGCCACGGCGTGTCGGCGCGGCTGATCCACCTCGACGGCGCCGTGGAGAGCTCGGTGCGGCTGGGTGTCGCCGACGTCGTGGCCGATGTCGTCGAGACGGGGACGACGCTGAAGCGCGCCGGGCTGGAGCTCTTCGGCGACGCGATCCTGGAGTCCGAGGCGATCCTGATCCACCGCAGCGGCGGCGTCCCCCCGGCCGGGCTCGACCTGCTCCAGCGCCGCCTGAACGGCGTGATCACGGCCCGCGACTACCTGATGGTCGACTACAACGTGCCCCGCGAGCTGCTGGACGCCGCGTGCCGCGTCACCCCCGGGCTGGACGCGCCGACGGTCTCCCCGCTGGCCAAGGACGGCTGGGTCGCCGTGCGCGCGATGATCCCGGCGAAGGAGGCCCAGCAGATCATGGACTCCCTGTGGGACACCGGCGCGGACGCCATCCTGGTCACCAGCATCCACGCCTGCCGCCTGTAGCCGTGTCCACGCTCGGCCGCCCCAGCGCGGCGTACTCCGGTGACCGGGGGGACCCGGATCCGCAGCTCCGCGCGCTGCTGGCCGGCGCCGGCGACCACGAGGGGTACCTCACCGCCGTGGCCGCGCTGTGCACGGCCCGCTTCCTGCTCCCGGTGGTCGCCGTCGGCGACGACGGCGGGGACGGGCCCGACCCCACCCGGCACGCCCAGCTCCAGGCCGCGCAGCTCGTCGCGGCCGACGGACGGACGGCGCTGCCGGCGTTCACCGGGCTGGACTCGCTGACCGCCTGGAAGGCCGACGCCCGGCCGGTGCCGTGTCGCCTGGACGAACTCGCCGCGTCCGCGGTCGAGCAGGGCTCGGTCGCCGTGCTGGTCGACGTCGCCGGGCCGCACCCGCTGGTGATCGAGGGCGAGCTGCTGGCAGAACTGGCACGCGGGCGGCGCGTCGTCCGCCTCGACGACGGTGGCTGGGGGTGGCTGTACGCCGCCGATTCGTCGCCCGAGGCCTCCAACGGCTAGACTGGCCCGGATCGACTGCGCCGTGAGGTGGCAGTCCGCACAAGTGGAGTCCTGAACTCCCACCTGATCGCCCCCGGTGACAGGTCGGTACGCGCGAGGCGGTGCCACGGCACCGTCCGTCCTTCAGGGTCTCCGCATGCGCGGGGGCCCTTCTTCGTGTGCAGCCGGTCGGCAGACGAACACCAGCCTTGGAGGACACATCAGCACTGAACCGCGGATCAACGATCGCATCCACGTCAACGAGGTGCGCCTGGTCGGCCCTGCCGGCGAGCAGGTGGGCATCGTGCGGATCGAGGACGCCCTGCGCCTGGCGCGGGAGGCCGATCTCGACCTGGTCGAGGTGGCCCCGATGGCCCGCCCGCCGGTCGCGAAGTTGATGGACTACGGCAAGTTCAAGTACGAGGCGGCCCAAAAGGCCCGCGAGTCGCGGCGCAACCAGACCAACACGGTGATCAAGGAGATGAAGCTCCGCCCCAAGATCGACTCCCACGACTACGAGACCAAGAAGGGTCACGTCGTGCGGTTCCTGAAGGCCGGGGACAAGGTGAAGATCACCATCATGTTCCGCGGACGCGAGCAGAGCAGGCCCGAACTGGGCTTCAACCTGCTGAAGAAGCTCGCCGACGACGTCGCCGAGGACGGCTTCATCGAGTCGGCCCCGAAGCAGGACGGCCGCAACATGCTGATGGTGCTCTCGCCGACGCGGAAGAAGACCGAGGCCAAGGTCGAGGTCGAGGCGGCGAAGGCCGCGAAGGCGGCCACCCGGGCCGCCGCCGCCGAGGCCGAGCGCCAGCAGGAGGCGGAACTGAGGGCGGCCGCAGCTGCGGCGGCCCAGCCGAAGAAGAAGCGGGGTCCGGCGGACAACATGGACCCGGACATCGACCTGTAGGAAGAAAGAGTAAGGACACACGCTATGCCGAAGATGAAGACCCACTCGGGTGCCAAGAAGCGCTTCCGGCTCACCGGCTCGGGCAAGGTCATGCACCGCCAGGCCGGCAAGATGCACCTCAACGAGCACAAGCCGACCAGCCAGACCCGTCGTCTCGGCGGTGACAAGGTGGTGGCCAAGGGCGACGCCAAGAAGGCGCGTCGTCTCCTCGGCAGCTACAAGGCCAAGTGACGTCCAACCCCGATACGAAGACTGAGGAGTAACCCTTATGGCACGCGTGAAGCGTTCCGTCAACGCGCAGAAGAAGCGTCGTGAGGTCCTGGACGCCGCCTCCGGCTACCGGGGCCAGCGTTCCCGGCTGTACCGCAAGGCCAAGGAACAGCTGCTGCATTCCTACACCTACGCCTACCGTGACCGCCGCGCCCGCAAGGGCGACTTCCGGTCGCTGTGGATCCAGCGGATCAACGCGGCCTGCCGCGCCGAGGGCATGACCTACAACCGCTTCATCAGCGGCCTGAAGACCGCCGGCGTCGAGGTGGACCGCAAGATCCTCGCCGAGCTGGCCGTGAACGACAGCGGGGCGTTCGCCGCGCTCGTCGAGATCGCCAAGGCCAACCAGCCGGCCCAGGCCGCCTGAGCCAACCCTTTCGGACGGCCGGGCCCCCTTCGGGCCCGGCCGATCCACTCCCCACTCGCCGAGGTGGAAGACGATGAGCGTCGCACCGATTGAACTCCCCGAGCCCTCACAGGCCGTCCTGAGGGCCGCCCGGGCGCTGCAGCGCCGGCAGGAGCGCAAGGAGACCGGCATGTTCCTGGTGGAGGGCCGGCAGGCCGTCCGCGAGGCCCTGCGGCTCCCGGGGGTGGTGGACGCCGTGTTCTTCCGCTGGGCATCGGCGATGGACAACATCGACCTGTTCGAGATGGCCAGGGACGCCGGCGTCGCGTACTACGGCGTGAGCGAGCAGAACCTCGCCACGCTGACCGACACCGTGACCCCGCAGGGCGTGGTCGCGGTCGCGCGGGCGATCGACGTGCCGCTGAGGACCGTCCTGGGCAAGAAGCCCAGGAAGGAAGACAAGCCGAAGAAGAAGCACCGTCGCAAGGACGTGTCGCTGGTCGTGATCTGCGCCCAGGTGCGCGACCCGGGCAATGCCGGGACGGTGATCCGCTGCGCCGACGCGTTCGGGGCGGACGCCGTCATCCTCAGTTCCGACTCGGTCGAGGTGTACAACCCCAAGGTCGTCCGGGCGAGCGTGGGCAGCATCTTCCACCTGCCGATCGTGGTGGGTGCCGACCTGGGCGAGGCGATCGAGGCCTGCCGCGCGGCGGGGATGCAGATCTTCGCCACCGACGGTGCCGCGGGCACGGACCTGACCGACCTGGACGCCGAGCTGGACAAGCCGACCGCCTGGGTGATGGGCAACGAGTCCTGGGGCCTGCCCGTCGAACACCTGGCCCTGGCCGACCACACCGTGGCCGTGCCCATCTACGGACAGGCGGAGAGCCTTAATCTGGCCACGGCGGCGGCAGTGTGCCTGTACGCCAGTGCCAGCGCGCAGCGCGCGTCCAACTGACCCGAAGGGGAAACCGATCACCGTGCCTGGAGACCAACCGGCCGACCTCTCCCAGACCGCGATCGACGCCGTGGTCGCCGACGCCCTGGCGGCCTTCGCCGCCGCGTCCACGAGCGCGGAGCTGAAGGAGGCGAGGCTCGCCCACGCCGGCGAACGCTCGCCGCTCGCCCTGGCCAACCGCGCCATCGGGACGCTGCCCGGCCCCGAGCGCAAGGACGCCGGCCAGCGACTGGGCGCGGCCCGCGCCGCGGTGAACGCTGCCCTCGCCGAACGCGAGGCGGGGATCGGCGCCGCTGAGCTCACGCAGCGCCTGGCGGCGGAGCGGATGGACGTCACGCTGCCGGTCGAGCTCGCCCCCGAGGGTGCCCCGCACCCGATCACCGCCCTGATGGACCTGATGGGCGACGTGTTCGTCGCGATGGGCTGGGAGATCGCCGAGGGCCCGGAGGCCGAGGGGGAGTGGCTGAACTTCGACGCGCTCAACATCGGTCCCGACCACCCGGCGCGCGGCACCACCGACACCCTGTTCGTCGCACCGCTGGAGAACCACATCGTGCTGCGCACGCACACGTCACCGGTTCAGATCCGCTCGATGCTCGACCGTCCCCTGCCGATCTACGTCGTCTGCCCGGGCAAGGTGTACCGGGCCGACGAGTTCGACGCCACCCACGTGCCGGTGTTCCACCAGATCGAGGGCCTGGTGGTCGACAAGGGCATCTCGCTGGCCCACCTGAAGGGCACGCTCGACCATCTCGCCCGCTCGATGTTCGGCGACGGCATCGAGACGAGGATGCGCCCGCACTACTTCCCGTTCACGGAGCCGTCGGCCGAGGTCGACCTGAAGTGCTTCGTGTGCCGGGGCGAGTCGGTCGGCAACCCGGACGCACCGTGCCGCACCTGCAAGTCGCAGGGCTGGATCGAGTGGGGCGGCTGCGGCGTGGTGAACCCGCGGGTGCTCGCCGCGTGCGGCATCGACACCGACACCTACTCCGGCTTCGCGTTCGGCATGGGCATCGAGCGGACGCTGATGTTCCGCAACAACGCCGCCGACATGCGCGACATGGTCGAGGGCGACGTACGGTTCAGCCGCTCACTGAAGGGGATGGCACGATGAGGGCGCCGCTGAGCTGGTTGGCAGAGCACGTCGACCTGCCGGACGGCCTGACCGGGCGCGCGCTCGGCGAGGTGCTGATCCGCGCGGGCCTCGAGGTGGAGCGCGTCGAGGAGCTCGGCTCCGACGTCACCGGGCCGGTCGTGGTCGGCCGCGTCCTCGCCTACGCGGACGAGCCGCAGAAGAACGGCAAGACGATCCGCTGGGTGCAGGTCGACGTGGGCCCCGAGCACAACGAGCCGCACCCCGACTACCCGCAGGGCTGCCGCAGCGTGGTCTGCGGCGCGCACAACTTCGCCGTCGGCGACCTGGTGGTCGTCTCGCTCCCCGGTGCGGTGCTGGCCGGCGGATTCGCGATCGCCGCCCGCAAGACCTACGGCCACACCTCCGACGGCATGATCTGCGCCGAGGACGAACTCGGCATCGGCCACGACCACACCGGCATCATCGTGCTGCCACCGGTCGACGACCACGGCCGCGCCCTCGAACCGGGAGACGACCCGGCAGGCGTCCTGCACCTGCGCGACGACGTGCTCGAGATCGACGTGAGCCCCGACATCGGCTACTGCCTCAGCATCCGGGGCCTGGCGCGCGAGGCGGGCCAGAACCTCGGCGTCCGGTTCACCGACGTGGTCGCCCGGACGACGCCCACCACCAGGGTGGACGGCTACCCCGTGCGGCTGGACGACGACGCGTGCCCGCTCTTCGTGGCCCTCGGCGTGTCCGGGATCGACCCGTCGCGCCCCACCCCGCGCTGGATGGCCCGCCGCCTGGTGATGGCGGGCATGCGCTCGATCTCGCTGGCCGTCGACATCACCAACTACGTGATGCTCGAGACCGGGCAGCCGTTGCACGCCTACGACGCGTCGCTGCTGAAGGGCGAGATCGTCGTGCGCAAGGCGCGGGCGGGGGAGAGCCTGGTCACCCTGGACGACGTCACCCGGGCGCTCGACCCCGACGACCTGCTGATCACCGACGACACCGGTCCGATCGGGCTCGCCGGCGTGATGGGCGGGCAGTCGACGGAGCTGCGTGAGACCACCACGGAGGTGGTGATCGAGGCGGCCTCCTTCGACCCGACGACGATCTCGCGCACCCTGCGCCGCCACAACCTGCCCTCGGAGGCGTCCAAGCGGTTCCACCGCGGCGTCGACCCGGCCGCGGCGTACAGCGCCGCGCACCTGGCCGCCCGGCTCCTGGTCGAGCTGGCCGGCGGCACGCTCTCGGCGGCGGAGACCGTCGCCGGCGCGGTGCCGGCGATGCCGTCCCAGGCCATCGACGCGGACCTGCCCTCGAGGATCCTGGGCCTTCCGGTGTCCCGCGAGCGTGTGGTGGAGATCCTGCGGGCCAGCGGCTGTGACGTCGAGATCGACGGCGACCGGCTGAGCATGGTGCCGCCGACGTGGCGTCCCGACCTGCGCGACCCCTACGACTACGTCGAGGAGGTCGGTCGCAAGATCGGCTTCGACAAGCTGCCCTCGATCGTGCCGCCGGCACCGGTGGGGCGTGGCCTCACCGCGGACCAGCGCGCGCGCCGGGCGATCGGCTCCCGCGTGGCCGCCGGCGGCTTCGTCGAGGTGCTGACGTTCCCGTTCGCCTCGGTCGAGGACCTCGACAGGATGGGCGTGCCGGACGACGACCGGCGCCGGGCGCTCGTGCGCCTGGCCAACCCGCTCGCCGAGACCGCGCCCTTCCTGCGCACCTCGATCCTGCCCGGGCTGTTCGCCGCCGTGGGACGCAACACCTCGCGCGGCAACGACGACCTCGCCCTCTACGAGGCGGGACGGGTGTTCTTCGCCGGCTCCGGGGCGGCCACCCCCATCCCTTCGGTCGCCGGGCGCCCCTCCGCCGACGAGCTCGCGGCGATCGAGGCGGCCCTGCCGGTGCAGCCGCGCCACCTCGCGGCCGTGCTCTGCGGCCAGTGGCGACGCGCCGGGTGGCAGGGCGAGGCGGTCGAGGCGGGCTGGGCCCAGTCGTTCGCCTTCGCCGACCAGGCCGCCGCTGCCCTTGGTGCGACGCTGGAGCGTCGGCCCGCCGACCAGGCGCCCTGGCACCCGGGCCGCTGTGCCGCGCTCGTCCTGGGAGGCGAGGTCGTCGGGCACGCCGGCGAACTCCACCCCGCGGTGGTGCGTGCCTTCGGTCTTCCGGCGCGGACGGCGGCGGTCGAGCTCGACCTCGACGCGCTCGTCCGGCTCGCGCCCGGCACGGGCTCCATCCTCCCGGTCTCGGGGCACCCCGTGGCCAAGGAGGACGTCGCCCTCGTCGTCGCCGACGGTGTCGGCGCCGGTGACGTCCGGCAGGCGCTGGTGGAGGGGGCAGGGGACCTGTTGGAGTCGATCAGCCTGTTCGACGTGTTCACCGGCGGCCAGGTGCCGCCCGGTCACCGCTCGCTGGCCTTCGCCCTCCGCTTCCGGGCCCCGGACCGCACCCTGACCGACGCGGAGACGGCGGCGGCGCGAGACGCGGCCGTGAGCCTGGCTGCCGAACGCTGCGGGGCCGTGCTGCGGGACTTCTAGGCACCGGTACCGACGGCGCGAGCGCCTCCTGCGGGAGGGCTCGCGCCGTCTCCGTGTCCGGGGGTGCCGACGGCCCGGCCGTGGCGCCGTGGGGGCGGGCCACCACCGGGCACAGCTGCGCCACAGAAATCGGCGATCGTCACCCGCGCGAGTGACCACCGGCAATTCGCTGGCGTCCCCCCACAGGTGACAACCCATTTTCGAGAACGTCCCCCAATGGGTGACAAGCCACATATTCACAACGTCCCCGAACGGGTGACCATGGCATTTCACAGAATGTCATCCGGGGGGGTGACAGTTACCCCTCGTGGGTGACCCTCTGCCGAGTGACAAGGGGTTTTGAGCCTCAGGATGCGGTCACGCTCAGGGTTTAACCACGATCAATACAACGGCCCCGTGAGGCCATCAAAGTTGGGTTCGAAGTTGTTGCGTGAAAGATTCGCCGGTTAATCTCTAACCACTCATCCGACATTGGGGATATCACGAAAGGGTACGACAAGTGAGCAACACCACCACCGAGACCAAGCGGCAGGGGAGCCGCAAGGTCGCAGCCATCCTCGCGGGGGGCCTCGTCCTCGGCGTGGGCACCATGGCGACGCTGGCCTCCTGGAACGACTCGGAGTACGCCAACGCGACGTTCACCGCCGGCTACTTCAACCTCGAAGGTGCCGTCGACGCCAGCCAGGCGAGCTTCTCGCAGCACTCGACCAGCGGCGCCGCCGGGGCACTGAGCTTCACCGCCCCCTTCAACAACCTGACCCCGACCGACGTCGTCGCCGCGCCGTACGCGCTCCGCCTCGCCGCCGGCACCACCAACAACGCGCAGGTGAACCTGGTGGCCTCCACCAACACCGGCACCGTGACCAACCTGACCTACGAGGTCGTGAAGACCGCCACCCCGGGCTGCACCACCAGCACCACCGGCACCCCGGTCGTCCCGGCCGGCACCGCGATCAACTCCGTGACCGGCGCCTCGTCCTTCACCCTCGCCATGGGTTCACCGACCACCACCGCCGGCGCCCCCGCCTACCTGTGCTTCAAGGTGACCGCCGGCAGCGGCCTCGCCCAGAGCCAGACCGGCAGCGTCACCTGGCAGTTCCAGGCCGTCTCGCAGTAACACCGGCCGACCCGAAGTAACCCCTATCCCGGACTCCCGGTCAGGTTCGCCGCCGCGAACCTGACCGGGCTTCGGCCAAACAGAGGAACCCCACACCATGGCCAGTGATCGACCCCGCAGGGCCGTCGAGAGCTCGCCGTCGCGCGCCCTCAGCGGTGGCCTCGCGGCCGTCGGCCGGCGCATCGTGGATGTGCTGCTGTGGACGCTGGGCGCCCTCGGCGCCGCCAGCATCGTCGCGGCCCTCGCCGCGCACCTGTGGGGCTTCTCGATCATCCTGTTCTCCACCGGCTCGATGGCGCCGACGATCCCCGCGGGGTCGGCTGCGCTCGTCCGGCTGGTCCCGGCCGCCGACCTCGCCGTCGGTGATGTGACCACGGTGGAGCGCCCGGGCCAGCTGCCCATCACGCACCGGATCACCTCCCTCGAGCCGCTTCCCGGCTCGCCGTCGTCCCGCGTGATCACCATGCGCGGCGACGCCAACGCGGTCGACGACCCGGAGCCCTACGTCATCAACGACGCCCGCATCGTGCTGGCGTCGATGCCCGGTGTGGCGACCTGGTTCGCCAACCTGCGTGACCCCCGGCTGATGGGTCTGATGACCCTCCTGGCCGGCGCCCTGGTCACCTGGGCGTTCTGGCCGCGGCAGGCACGCCGCGCCACCATCATCGCTGCCGCGGCCGTCGTCGCCGGCTCCCAGGTCCTGGGCGCCACCGAGGCGCAGGCCGCGGAGACCGAGTACCAGGTGGTGGGCCAGCACCTGGTACTCACGATCGTCTCCGACGAGGAGAAGATGTCGTCGATGGTCCCCAGGGAGCGGGTGCTCTGGCAGATCGGAGTGGACACCAGGGGTGACGAGGAGGGTGCGGTGCACATCGGGCTCGGCGTCGCCGCCGGTTCCGTCGCCGCCGACGCCCTGCGCGTCGACGTCCTCGCCTGCCCGGAGCGCTGGCAGGGCGAGACCTGCAACGGTGCTGCCGAGAGCTGGGTCAACGACACCCCCCTCGACCAGGCCTTCCTGCCCGCCACCCACGGTGACACCCGCGAACTGGGCGTCACCCCGGCCGGTGACCCGGTGTGGGTGCAGGTGCGCGCCACGCTCGCCCGGCAGGAGGAGAACGTCAACGCCACGCTCCGGGTGGACGCCTGGGGCGCCGGCGAGGTCGTCAGTGCCGAGACCGACGGCGGAGGCAAGGGCCACGGCAACGGCCTGGCCTACACCGGCGCGGACGGCATTCCCCAGACGCTGGCCCTCGCGGGGGCCGCGATCGGTACCGGGCTGGTGGTGGCCCGGCTCGCCGGCGGGCGCCGGCGGGACGCCGACCGGGAGGTAGCGCAGTGAGGAGGGGTCTGCGCTACCTCCCGGCTTCCCCCAGGAAGGGACGCCGGCGGATCGCCGCGCTCGGACTCGGCGTGCTGGCCGCGCTGTCCCTGACCTGGCAGCAGCAGGCCACGCTGGCCAGCTACGTCGACGTGGAGTTCGCCAAGGCCAGCTTCAGCGCGGCCACCCTGGACGCCATCGCGCCGACCTTCACCACGACCGCCGCGACCGCGACCGCCTCCTGGGACGCGGCGGACGGCGACTGGGCGACTCCGGACTACGTGCTCACGGGCGCGACGACCTCCACCGGCGGCAACGCCGCCCAGGTCTACGCCGGCCCGGACCTGACCGCCACCCAGACCGTCGGCGGGACGTCCACCACCGCAGCCCTCGACCTCACCGACATCTCCGCCGGCGGCACCCACGCGTGCGGCATCGCCCGCGGGCAGGCCTACTGCTGGGGCACCAACGCCAACGGCGCGCTCGGCCTCGGCTCCACCACCTCGACGAACACGCCCACCGCGGTCGGCGGCGCCCTGGCCGGCAAGACCGTCTCCGACGTCAGCGCGGGCACCGACCACACCTGTGCGGTCGCCGAGGGCGTCGCCTACTGCTGGGGCAACGTCGGGAACGGACGGACCGGCACCGGCGCGGGCGCCAACCTGACGACGCCGACCGCCGTGACGGCGTCCGGCGTGCTGGCCGGCAAGAAGGTCACTGCGATCTCTGCCGGCGGCTCCCACACCTGCGCCGTCGCTGCGGGCGCGGCCTACTGCTGGGGCCTCAACACCAACGGCCAGCTCGGCGACTCCAGCACCACCCAGCGCACGGCCCCGGTGGCCGTGACGGCGTCCGGGGTGCTCTCCGGCCGCACGGTGACCGGGATCTCCGCGGGCAACGCCCACAGCTGCGCGGTGGCCGACGGGCTGGCGTTCTGCTGGGGCCTGAACACCAACAGCCGTCTCGGCGACGGCTCGACGACCCAGCGCACGGCCCCTGTGGCCGTCACGGCCACCGGCGTGCTGGCGGGACGCACCGTGACCGCGGTCTCCGCGGGCAACGCCCACAGCTGCGCGGTGGCCGACGCCCTGGCGTTCTGCTGGGGGCTCAACACCAACGGACGCCTCGGCGACGGCACGACGACCCAGCGCTCCACCCCGGTGGCCGTGGTCGGGACGGTCGCCGCCGCGGGATCGGTCACGGCCGTCTCGGCCGGCAACACGCACTCCTGTGCGATCGCCGACGGTGCCGCCCACTGTTGGGGGGCCGGTGGCTCCGGGCAGGTGGGCAACGGCTCCACCACCGCGAGCGTCACGACGCCGGTCGCCGTGACCGCCAGCGGCGTCCTGTCCGGGCGCACCCTCACCTCGATCAGCGCGGGCACCACCTTCACCTGCGCGACCGGGGCGACCCCCGGCGCCTGCTGGGGCCTGGGCACCAGCGGCCAGCTCGGCAACAAGGCCTCCTCGACCTCCACGACCCCGGTCACCGTCGCGATCACCGGCCCGGTGTGCGCGGACGGGTCGGTGCGCCTCAGCGCCACCGACTGCTCGCTCGCGCAGGGCACCGACTACTGGGGCCGGCTCGGCTACGGCATCGGCACGTGGACGGCCCCGAACAGCGGCTGGGTGAAGGCGACCACCAAGATCCGGGACGCCGTCAGCCCGTCCGCCACCGCGAAGACCAGCACCTCGCTCACCCTGGGCTGGGACGCGGTCAGCGAGCTGTCCCAGTCCTACGCCGAGTACACCGTGCAGCGGTCCACCAGCTCCAGTGGCTCCAGCCCGGTCACCGTCTACAAGGGCGGGCTCCGCTCCGTCCTCGACCGCGGTGGGCTGCCCAAGCGCACCACGACCGTCGACGTCGGCCTGGTCAGCGCGGGCGGCGACCACAGCTGCGCGATCCTCGAAGGCGCGGCCTACTGCTGGGGCGACAACACCAACGGCGAGCTGGGCACCGGCTCCACCACCGCCTCGACCTCCCCGACGGCCGTGGTCGACACCGGCGTGCTCGCAGGCAGGACGGTCACCTCGATCTCCGCAGCCATGGACAACGGCGGCGACAACGGCGAGCACACCTGCGCGGTTGCCGACGGCGGCGTCTACTGCTGGGGCCTCAACACCAACGGCGAGCTGGGCGACGGCACGACCAGCCAGCGCACCTCTCCGGTCCAGGCCGGCACGATCACCGATGCGGTCCAGGTGACCACCGGCTACATGCACTCCTGCGCACTGACCGGTGCCGGCCAGGTGTACTGCTGGGGCGACAACACCCGCGGGCAGCTCGGCGACGGCAGCACCACCCAGCGCAACAGCCCCGTGCTCGTCCAGGGCGTGCTGGCGGGCAAGAACGTGACCGAGATCTCGGCCGGCGCAGCCCACACCTGCGCGGTCGCCGACGGCGCCTCCTACTGCTGGGGCTCGAACGTGTCCGGCCAGCTGGGCATCAACTCCAGCGGCTCCGGGACGAACAGCAGTGTCCCCGTCGCCACGCTGACCAGCGGAGTGCTCAATGGCCAGACTGTCACCGAGGTCGCCGCCGGCGAGGCACACACCTGCGTGATCGCGGGCGGCAAGGCCTACTGCTGGGGCTACAACAACAACGGCCAGCTGGGCAACAGCAGCACCGCGCTGAGCACGGTCCCCGTGGCCGTGAACACATCCTGGACCGCGGGCGCCGGCCTCAGCAGCCTGACCGCGGGGATGTACCACACCTGCATCGTGGCCTCCGGCAAGGCGTACTGCTGGGGCGACAACGCCAACGGCCAGGTCGGCGACGGCAGCACCACCGACCGCACCGCCCCCGTCGCGGTGACCGCGAGCGGCGCACTGTCCGGCACCGTGAGCCAGGTCAGTGCAGGTGAGCTGCACACCTGCGCGGTTTCCGGCACCTCGGCGTACTGCTGGGGCTCCAACACCAACGGCCAGGTCGGCGACGGCAGCACGACCCAGCGGAGCGCCCCGGTCGCCGTCCAGACGGTCGCCGGAGCGCCCTGCGCCACCGGTGCCTCCCTGATCACCCCGTCGACCTGCTCGCTCGCCCCGGGCACCACCTACTACTACCGGGTGAAGTTCACCGTCGACGGCGCGATCACCACGACCAGCGACTGGGTCGGCATCAAGACCAGCAGCTAGGCACCCAGCGCCGCAGCGGCGGCCCTCGCCGCGCCGGGGAGGGCCCCGGCGATGCGGTCGAGGACGGCGTCGTCGTGCGCGGCGGACAGGAACCACGCCTCGTAGGCCGACGGGGGCAGCGCCACGCCCGCGTCCAGCATGGCGTGGAAGAACGCGCGGTAGGCGCCCACGTCCTGGCGTTGGGCGGACGCGTCGTCGAGCACCGGCCCGGTGACGCCCCAGAAGACGCTGAACAGCGAGCCGGCCCGCTGGAGACGGTGGGGGACGCCGGCGGCATCCAGTGCGCTGGCCACCGCGGCGGACAGGCTGGCCGACGCCGCGTCGACGGCCGCGTACACGGCATCGTCGGCGAGGCGCAGCGTGGCGATCCCCGCGGCGGTGGCCAGCGGGTTCCCCGACAGGGTGCCCGCCTGGTACACCGGGCCGACCGGGGCCAGCAGGTCGAGCAGGTCCGCACGACCGCCGATCGCCGCCAGCGGCAGGCCCCCGCCGACCACCTTGCCGAACGTGAACAGGTCGGGGGTGACCGCCCCGCCCTCGAGCCCCCACCAGCCGGCGCGCGAGACACGGAAGCCGGTGAGCACCTCGTCGTAGACGAGCAGCGCCCCGTGGGCCGCGGTGAGCTCGCGGAGCAGTTCGTTGAACCCCGGGACCGGCGGCACCACGCCCATGTTGGCGGCCGCCGGCTCGGTGATCACGGCTGCGATCTCCGTCCCGCGCGCGGCGAACACCTCGCGGAGCGCGTCCGCGTCGTTGTAGGGCACCACGAGCGACTGGGCCGTCGCCGCGGCGGGGACCCCGGCAGAACCCGGGAGCCCGGCGGTGATGACGCCGGAGCCCGCCGCGGCGAGCAGGGCGTCGGAGTGGCCGTGGTAGCAGCCGGAGAACTTCACCACGAGGTCGCGCCCGGTGGCGCCGCGGGCCAGGCGCACCGCCGTCATGCAGGCCTCGGTGCCCGTGGACACGAACCGGACCTTCCGCGCCAGCGGCACCCGCTCGCGGACGAGTTCGGCCAGCTCGGCCTCGGCGAGGGTGGGGGCGCCGAACGACAGTCCCCGCGCCGCCGCTGCCTGGACCGCCGCGACCACCTCCGGGTGGGCGTGGCCGAGGAGGGCGGGGCCCCACGAGCCGACCAGGTCGAGGTACTCGCGTCCCTCCACATCGACGATGCGGGCGCCTTCGGCCCGGGAGACGAAGACCGGCGTGCCGCCCACGGACCCGAAGGCCCGCACCGGCGAGGACACCCCACCGGGGATGACGGCCCGCGCGCGGTCGAAGGCCTCGGCGTTCCCGCTCATCGCAGCCACCCGGCGAGTTCGAGCGCGGCGTAGGTGAGCACGATGTCGGCCCCGGCCCTCACGATCGCCGTCGTGGCCTCCAGGAGGGCTGCGTCGCGGTCGATCCAGCCCCGCTCCGCCGCGGCGGCGATCATCGCGTACTCCCCGGAGACCTGGTAGGCGGCCACCGGCACCCGGGACCACGCCGCCACGTCGGCGAGGACGTCCAGGTAGTGCCCGGCCGGCTTCACCATCAGGATGTCCGCGCCCTCGAGCTCGTCCAGGGACGCTTCCAGCCTGCCCTCCCTGCGGTTGGCCGGGTCCTGCTGGTAGGCGCGGCGGTCGCCGACCAGGGACGAGCCGACGGCCTCGCGGAACGGGCCGTAGAACGCCGACGCGTACTTGGCCGCGTAGGCGAGGATGCCCACGTCGGTGAACCCGGCGAGGTCGAGGCCGGCCCGGATGGCGGCCACCTGGCCGTCCATCATCCCGGAGGGGGAGACGAAGTGCGTCCCCGCGACCGCCTGGGAGACGGCCTGTTGCACGTACAGCTCGACGGTGGCGTCGTTGGCGACCGTCCCGTCCGCGGCCAGCACGCCGCAGTGGCCGTGGTCGGTGAACTCGTCGAGGCAGGTGTCGGCGACGATCACGAGGTCGTCGCCGACCTCGGCACGGACGGCGGCGATCGCGCGGTTCAGGATCCCGGACTCCGCGTAGCCGGCCGAGCCCGTGGCGTCCTTGTCGTCGGGCTCGGGCACGCCGAAGATCACGATGCCGCCCAGCCCGGCGCCGACCGCGCGGGAGGCCTCCGCGCGCACCGAGTCCAGCGTGTGCTGCACGACACCGGGCAGCGAGCCGATCGGACGCGGCTCCGCGATCCCGTCGGCGACGAAGACCGGCAGCACCAGTTGCGCGGGCCGGACGCGGGTCTCCGCGACCAGGCGCCGGACGGCGGGGGTGCTGCGCAGCCTGCGCGGGCGACGGACGGGAGGGATCATCGGGACTCCTTCTGGCGGGACAGGACCCACCACGAGGTGGGGGACCTCCATTCTCCGCCATCCGGGGAGGCCGCCGTTCGCCGGCCGTCCACCGGCGGTTGCACTCCCGTCCGCCCACCGGTGCCAGACTGGGGCCATGGCCCATCGCAGCGTGCGCAACATCGAATGCTTCCTCACCGACATGGACGGCGTCCTCGTCCACGACGAGCAGCCGGTGCCCGGGGCGATCGAACTCCTCCAGCGCTGGGTGGACACCTCCCGCCGCTTCCTGGTGCTGACCAACAACTCCACCTACACCCCGCGGGACCTCGCGGCGCGGCTCGCCCGCTCGGGCCTGCCGGTTCCCGAGCAGAACCTGTGGACGTCCGCGATGGCCACCGGCGCGTTCCTGAAGAACCAGCCGGGGGAGAAGTCCGCCTTCGTGATCGGCGAGGCCGGACTGACCACCGCCCTGCACAGCGCCGGGTTCGTGCTCACCGAGACCGAACCCGCCTACGTCGTGCTCGGGGAGACCCGCAACTACTCGTTCGAGGCGATCACGACCGCCATCCGGCTGATCAACGCCGGGGCGCGGTTCATCGTCACCAACCCCGACACCACCGGTCCCTCGCCCTCGGGCGTGCTGCCGGCCACCGGCGCGGTGGCGGCGATGATCACCGCGGCCACGAACCGGCAGCCCTACGTCGTCGGCAAGCCGAACCCGATGATGTTCCGCTCGGCCATGAACCGCATCGAGGCGCACTCGGAGACGACGGCGATGATCGGCGACCGCATGGACACCGACATCGTGGCCGGGATGGAGGCGGGGCTGCTGACGGTGCTCGTGCTGTCCGGTGTCACTGCGCGCGAGGAGATCGAGACCTACCCCTACCGGCCCAGCCTCGTGCTCGACTCGGTGGCCGACCTCGTGCCCCTGCTGTAGGTCAGGACGGGTCGCCCAGCGCGGCGAGCACGGCCTCGACGAGGGCGGACGCCTCCGGCCGGGCCGCGACGGCACGCACGTCCAGCCCGCACGCCGTCGCGGCAGCGGCCGCCGACGCGCCGAGGGCGACGACGCCCGGGCCGGGCAGCCCGCAGGCATCGACGGCGGCGCGGACCACCGAACCGGCCGTCACCACGAGGGCGGAGAACCGGCCGTCCCGCCACCCCCGCACCACGTCGTCGGGCAGGGGTTCCGCGACGGTGGCGTAGACGCCGACGGGACGGACCGTCCAGCCCTTCGCGGCCAGGCCGGCCGCGGGCTCCGCCGACGGCTCCTGCGCGCCGGGCAGCAGCACCCGTCCCGGGCCGTCGGGGAACGCCTCGACCAGCGCGGCCCCGCCGCCGGGGTCGGCGACGAGGTCGGGCTCGATCCCGGCCGCGCGCAGGGCGTCCGCCGTGGCCGGCCCGACGGCAGCCACCCGGGTGCCCGCGAGGGCGGGCCCGGCGGCGAGGGCGTCCACGGTGTGGGCGGAGGACACGACCACCCAGTCCCAGGGCTCCTCCAGCGCGGCCTCGAGCGGCTCGCGCGGCAGGTCGACGATGGTGGTGAACGCGGCGACCACCACGTCCGCGCCCGCGGCGCGCAGCGCGTCCGCCGTGCCACGCGGCGCTCGCCGGGGCACCAGGACCCTCCGCCCGTCGAGGGGACGGGGCCTGGCGGCGCCGAGGTCGGCCACCCCTGCTGCGCCGGCGTCGAGCAGGCCGCCGGCCACCCGCCGCCCGAGCTCTTCGGCCGCCTCGGAAGAGACCTCGGCCTCGCCGCGCTCGAGGAGCCGTCGCGAGCCGTCCACGGCCACGACGGTCGCGACCAGCGTGAGCCGGCCGTCCTCGACCGTGGCGTGCGCGGCGACCGGTGCCGCGCACCCGGCCTCCAGCCGGGCCAGCACCGCCCGCTCGGCCACGGCGGCGAACCGCGTGGCCGGGTCGTCGAGAGGGGCGAGCGCAGCCACGACCTCAACGGCGTCCGCGCGGCACTCCACGGCCAGGGCGCCCTGCGCGGGCGCCGGCAGCATGTCGGTGAACCCGAACAGCTGGGTGATCGCGGCCTGCAGGCCGAGTCGCCGCAGGCCGGCGGCGGCGAGCACCACCGCGTCGAGGTCCTCGTGCACCCGGCGCAGCCGGGTCTCCACGTTCCCCCGGATCGCGAGCACCTCGAGGTCGGGGCGCAGCGCGAGCAGCTGCGCGGCCCTGCGGGGCGACCCGGTCCCCACCCGGGCGCCACGCGGTAGCGTGGCGAGGGTCAGGCCGTCGCGGGCGCACAGCGCGTCGGAGGCGTCCTCACGCGGCGGCACCGCGGCCAGCAGCAGCCCGTCTGCGGCCGCGGTGGGCAGGTCCTTGAACGAGTGGACGGCCAGGTCGGCGTCCCCGGTGAGGACGGCGGCCCGGACCGCGCCGACGAACACCCCCACCCCGCCCAGTCCGGCCAGCGGCGCGGTGCTGACGTCGCCGTGCGTGACCACCTTGACCAGTTCCACCTCGTGGCCCCGCGCGCGCAACGCGTCCGCGACGTGACCGGACTGCGTCCACGCGAGTGCCGACCCGCGCGTGGCCAGCCGCAGCCTCACCGCGGTGCGTCCTTGGCCAGGCCGGGGACGGTGGGCAGCTCGCGGCGCGGGTTCGCGCAGCACGAGCCGAAGCAGAACTGGCCCTCCGCCGGCTCCGGGGAGCCCGTCGCGAGCTCGTCCGCGATCCGTCCGGCGAGGGCGGCGACGAACGCCGGGTGGGTGCCCACCGTCGGTGTGCGCACCAGCCGGACGCCGAGCTCGTCCGCGGTCTGCCGCGCCTGCGTGTCGAGGTCCCAGATGACCTCCATGTGGTCGGAGAGGAAGCCGATCGGCACCAGCACGACGTCGGTCACCCCCTCGGCGGCGTAGGCGGAGATCGCGTCGTTCACGTCCGGCTCCAGCCAGGGCACCGACGGCGGGCCGCTGCGGGACTGGAAGACGAGGCCCCACGCCGGGCGGACGCCCGTGGCCTCGGCGATCCCGTCGACGACGCGCGCGGCCACCCAGCGGTGCTGGGACTCGTACGCGTCCCCGTGCGGGCCCGACGCGCGGGCCGCGGCGGTCGGCACCGAGTGGGTGGTGAACACCAGCCGTGTGGTGGGCGCGGCCAGGTCGGGGCCACCGGCGACCGCGGCGAGCAGCAGCGCCGTGATCGTGCCGGAGAAGGCGGGCAGGTCGAAGAAGGGCGGCAGCTTGCGCACCTCGAGGTCCACGTCGGCGCCGGCGAGCGCGAGGCCCAGGTCCTCCCGGTACTGGCGGCAGCTGGAGTAGCCGGAGTACGCGGCCGTGGCGACGGCCAGCGCGCGCCGGTGCCCCCGGCCGGCGAGTTCCGCGAGCACGTCGGCGACGAATGGCGCGGAGTTGCGGTTGGCCAGCACCAGTTCCACTTCCACGCCAAGCGAGGCGAGGGCGTCGGCCAGGGCCTCCCGCAGTGCACGGTTCTGGGCGTTGATCGGGCTGACCCCGCCCAGCGTGAAGTAGTGGACGCCGACCTCGCGCAGCCGCTCGCGCGGGATGCCGCGCCCTGCGGTGACCCGCTCCAGGAACGGCACGACCTCGTCCTCGGCCTCCGGGCCGCCGAAGCCGAGCAGCACGACGGCGTCGTAGGCCGCTGCGCTCACCGCAGCACCCGCGGCAGGTCGGCGGCCGTGATGCGGTGGCCGGTGAAGAACGGCACCTCCAGGCGCACGTGGCGGCGCGCGCCGGACGCGCGCAGGTGGCGCATGAGGTCGACCAGGTCGGTGAGCTCGTCCGCCTCCAGCGCCAGAAGCCACTCGTAGTCGCCCAGGGCGAAGGCCGCGACGGTGTTGCTGGCCACCTGCGGGTAGTCCCTGCCCAGGCGGCCGTGCTCGGCCAGCAGTTCCCTCCGCTCGGCCTCCGGCAGCAGGTACCACTCGTAGGAGCGGACGAACGGGTAGACGGTCAGCCAGTGCCGCGGTTCGACGCCGGTCAGGAACGCGGGGGCGTGGTCGCGGCTGAACTCGGCCTGGCGGTGCACCCCGTAGCCGGACCAGGCCAGGTCGACGCAGCCGCCGAAGGCCTCGCGCTGGAACAGGCGCTGGGCCTCCTGGAGGTCGGAGGCGGACTCGCCGTGCAGCCAGACCAGCACGTCGGCGTCGGCGGGCATGCCGTGCACGTCGTAGAGGCCCCGGGTGGTGATGCCCGTGGTGGCGAGGTCCTCCACCAGGTCGCGGGTGGCCTCCGCCACCTCGTCGGGGATCGGCTCCCGCCGGGCGAAGACGGAGTAGGAGGTGTAGGCCAGCAGTCCTGCGCCGGAGTTCTCGCTCATGGTGCGACCCTAGCCCGGCTTCCGGCATGGTCGAGCGCGAGGGCGGCCTGGCGCCGACCGTCCGCCACGCAGTCGGGCACGCCGACGCCGCGCAGCGCCGACCCGGCGATCCGCCACGCGGGGAGTCCGGCCAGGCCCTCCTCGGCAGCGGTGACCCGGGCCGGGTGACCGACGGTGTAGGTGGGCATCATCGACGGCCATCGGGCGATCCGGGTGAGCAGCGGCTCGCCGCGCACGCCGATCACCTCGGCCAGGTGCGCGCCGATCCGTGCGGTCAGGACCTCGTCGCCGGCCCGCGCGATCTCGCCCAGGCGTTCGGGCACGAATGCCCGGATCAGCACCGTTCCCTCCGGCGCCCGCCCGGCCCACTTCGCCGAGCTCACCGTCACGCCGCTGATGGGGGCCGGATCGGCCTCCAGCCACCCGTGGGTTTCCAGAGGTTTGCCGAACGCGTCGGCGGGGTACGCGAGGGACACCACGGTGGAGGTGGCCAGTGGCACCTCCGACAGCGCGCTCGTCGCTGCCGGTGCCGGCCCCGCCAGCAGCGCGGCCGAACTGGCCACCCCGCCGGCCAGCACCACGGCGTCCACGGTGGCGGTCGTCCCGTCGCCCAGGTCGGCCTCCGCGCCGCCGCCGGCCGTGGGCCGCAGCGAGACCACCGACGTGCCGGGACGCAGGTCCGCGCCGAGCGTCCCGAGGCGCTCGACGAGCGCGTCCACGAGCGTGCCGAGACCCCCGCGGAGCGTGCGGAACGGCGAGCCGCCGGCCCGACCGGCCGCGCGGGCACGGCGTCCCTGCGCGAGAGCGGCGAGCATCAGGCTCCGCGAGGCCGCCTCGTCGGCGCGCAGCGACGGCAGGACGGCGTCGAGGCTCAGCTGGTCGACACCGGCTCCGTAGATGCCGCCCACCATCGGGTCGGCGAACCTCCGGACGATCCCGTCGCCCAGGCGGGCGCGCAGGAACGCGCCGATCGCCACGTCCTCGCCGTCGCGCAGCTGGCGGGAGAGCACCAGGTCGAGGCCGGCCCGCAGCTTGTCGAGCGGCGAGAGGATCCCGGTGGTGACGAACGGCCACAGCCGCGTGGGCAGCACCATGCCCATGCCGGCCGGCAGCGGTCGGAGCCGTCCGCGGGCGCGCAGGGAGACGCTGCGGGTGCCGCTGGTGCCGATGACATCGCCGTCGATGCCCAGTTCCGCGGCCAGGCGCAGCGCGGCCGGCCGGTAGCTGACGAAGGAGTCCGGGCCGTGCTCCACCACGAGGTCGTCGATCCGTTCGGTGTGCAGCTTCCCGCCCCAGCGCGTGTCGGACTCGACCACGAGCACCTCGGCGGGCGGGCGTCCGTCGGCGCCGGAGGCCGCCTCCCACGCCGCGGCCAGCCCGGTGATGCCGCCCCCGACGACCAGCAGCCTCACGGGGTGGTCCGGGGGACGTAGGGGCACAGCGGGTCGGACTCCAGCGGGTCGCCGGTCCAGGCGTAGGCCCGGGCCCGCGAGCCACCGCACCAGTCGTGGAACTCGCACACGCCACACCGGCCGGCGAACCGGTCCGGGTCGCGCAGGGCGCGCATCAGTGGCGCGTCCCGGTACAGGGTGACCAGCGAGGTGTCCTTCACGTTGCCGACCACCTCCGGGAGGAAGCCGGACGGGCACACGTCGCCCTGGTGGGAGATGAACACGATGCCGTTGCCGTCCCTGATCCCGAACGCTCGGGCCATCGGGAGTGCCTCGACCTCCTGCTTCGTCCGGCCCGCCCGCAGCAGCGGCGCGGCCATCAGCCGGCGGAAGTGCATGGCCTCGGTCGTCTTCACCCGGAACGGCGCGTCCCGGTTCACCTGTGCCGCCCACAGCAACCACCGCTCGGCGTCGCCGGGGGAGAGCTCCGCGAGCTCGCTGCCGCGTCCGATCGAGATCAGGAAGAACAGGCTCCACTGCATGAGCGTGTGCCGGCTGAGCAGCTCGTACACCGCGGGCAGATCCGCCGCCGTCGTGGCGGTGACGAGGGTGTTCACCTGCACCGGCAGGCCCGCCTCCGCGGCGAGGTCGAGGGCCTCGATCGTCGCGTCGAACGTGCCCGGCACCATGCGGACGCCGTCGTGGAAGGCCGCGGTCGACCCGTCCAGCGACAGCGAGATCGCCTGGATGCCGACCTCCTTCATCCAGAACAGGCGCTCACGGGTGAGCAACCGGGTGACGGCGGGGGCGAGCGAGACGCCGATGCCCCGGGCGGTGGCCGCGGCGACCAGCTCGGGCAGGTCGGCGCGCATCAGCGGGTCGCCGCCGGTCATCACCACGTGCGGCAGGGCCTCCCCGGCGGCGGTGGCGAAGCCCAGCATGTCGTCGAGGACGGCGATCGCCTCGGCCGTGCTCAGTTCGCCGGGCGCGGGCTCGGGCATCGCGGTGGCGCGGCAGTGGCGGCACGCGAGGCCGCAGGCGTTGGTGAGTTCCCAGTAGACGATCATCGGCGCCCGGTTGTACGCCCAGCCGTCCGGCTTCACCGAGCCGATGCCGTGAGTGTGGGCGGGACGGCTCTTCGTGGCCGGGTGCGGCATGTCAGTGCTCCTGCTCGAGGGGGATCGCGTGCACCAGCTCCACGAGCCGGGTGAGCACGTCGGGGTCGGTGGACGGCGGGACGCCGTGGCCGAGGTTGAACACGTGGCCGGGGGCGGTGGCGCCTCGGCGGACGACGTCGCGCGCCGCCGCCTCCAGGACCGGCCACGGGGCCTCCAGCAGCGCCGGATCGAGGTTGCCCTGGAGCGGCACCGCGCCGCCGAGCAGGGCGTTCGCCTCGTCCAGCCCGATGTCGGCGGCCACGCCGACCACGTCGGCGCCTGCGGCCAGCAGGTCGGGCAGCAGCTCGCGGGTGGCGGTGCCGAAGTGCACCCGGGGGACGCCGAGGTCGGCGACGGCGGAGAACACCGCCGCGGAGTGCGGCTGGACGGCGCTGCGGTACTCCGCCGGCGACAGCCGGCCCACCCAGGAGTCGAACAACTGGAGGGCCACGGCCCCTGCCTCGGCCTGCGCGCGGAGGAACGCCGCGGTCATCCCCGCGACCCTGGCGAGCAGCCGGTGCCACGTGGCGGGATCCTCGGCCAGCAGGGCCCTGGTGGCGGGCAGCGCCCGGTCGGGGCGTCCCTCCACGAGGTAGGACGCGAGGGTGAACGGGGCGCCGGCGAAGCCGATCAGAGGGACGCGGCCGAGGCGCTCGACGCTCGCCGCGACACCCTCGCGCACCGGAGCGAGCGCGGCCGGGTCGAGGTCAGGGAGGGCGTCCACGTCTGCGGCGGTACGGACGGGGGCGTCCAGCACGGGCCCGACGCCGGCCACGATCTCGACGCCGATCCCGGCCAGCCGCAGCGGGACGACGATGTCGGAGAAGAAGATGGCCGCGTCCACGTCGTGCCGGCGCACGGGCTGGCAGGTGATCTCCGCCGCCAGTTCCGGTGTCAGGCACGCCTCGAGCATCGAGGTGCCCTCGCGGAGCGCCCGGTACTCCGGCAGCGACCGGCCGGCCTGCCGCATGAACCACACCGGGCGGCGTCCCGACGGTCGTCCGGCGTAGGCCGCCAGCAGGGGTGCCGGAGGAACGGCCCCGCTCACCGTCCGGCCTCGACGTCGATCCCGAACAGGGTGTTCAGGGCGCGCGAGTAGTCGGCCAGCCCGCCGCTGCGGGCGAGTTCCGCCGCGCGCACCGACGGCGCGTGCAGCAGGGCGTTGGAGACCCGGCGCAGCGACTGGGCGACGGCCGCGGCGGTCTCCGCGTCGTAGCGGCGGTTCGCCGACTCGATCTCGCGTTCGATGAACTGGCTGATGTGGGCCCGCATCGCGGTGACGGCGGGCGTCGCGGCCCGTCCCTGCTCGAGGTGCAGGTAGGCCTCCACCCCGCGGGAGACGAGGTCGCGCGCGGCGAGGACGGCCGCCCCCTGCTCGGCCGGGGCGTGCGCGCCGATCTCCGCGAGGTCGATGAGGTCCACCTCGAGCAGGTCGGCGGCGTCCGGGGCGACGTCACCGGACAGCGACAGGTCGAGCACCGGCAGCAGCGCGGTGGACGCGGAGCGCGCGCCCGCCAGCCGGCCGGCGCTGATCGCCGGTTCGCCGTGGTGCTCCCCGCCGCTGCAGGTGATCACCAGGTCGGCCAGCGAGAGCGCCTCGTCCAGCCCGCCCGGATCGACGGCGATCACCGGGTGGCTCTGCGCGAAGCGGTCCGCCCGGCCGCTGGGGGAGAACACGTGGATGTCGACGCAGTCGCGCCGGGCCAGCGCCGCGGTGACCACCCGCGCGTAGCTGCCGGTGCCGACCACGAGGACGCGGCGCCCGGCGAGCGGGAAGTGCCGGGACTCGACCAGGTCGAGGCCGATCGTCGCCACCGAGCGGCCGGACGCACCGAGCGCGGTCTCGGTGGTGACGGCCTTCGCGGTGGTCAGGGCGGCGTGGAACAGGCGGTGCAGCGCAGCGCTGGCGCGATCGCCGGCGGCGGCCAGCGCCTCGCGCACCTGCCCGATGACCTCTGCCTCGCCGACCACCATCGACTCGAGCCCGCTGGCGACCTCCAGGAGGTGCTGGACGGCGGCCTGGCCGACGTACACCTCGAACTGGTCCACGACGTCGCGCTGGTCGGTGGGCAGGGCGTCACGGACGGCAGCCAGGGCCGACTCCAGCCCAGCGTGGAAGGACGCGGACTCGAGGTAGAGCTCGAACCGGTTGCAGGTGCTCAGCAGCACCGTTCCGGTGAGCCCGGCCCCGTCGAGGCGGTCGAGGACCGCATCTCCGTGACGGCTCATGGCCGCGAGGTCCTCCAGCGGGGCACGGTGGTGGCTGATGCCGATGGCGGTGAGTGGCACGTCGAGCATGGTAACCCAGCGACTCGCCGCGGCCCGGCCCAGGTGGAATATTCATTCGAGATGCGGCATAGTCATTGGTATGACGATCACGGTTGCGGTGGCGGGAGCCACCGGCTACGCGGGCGGTGAGCTCCTGCGGCTCCTGCTGGGCCATCCGGAGGTGGAGATCGGTGCGCTGACGGCCGGCTCGAACGCCGGGACGCGGCTGCTCGCCCACCACCCACACCTCACGCCGCTGGCCGACCGCGTGGTGGCGGAGACGTCGGCGGACATCCTCTCCGGCCACGACGTGGTCTTCCTTGCGCTCCCGCACGGCCACTCCGCGGCGGTCGCCGCCGAGCTCGGTCCCGACGTCCTCGTGGTGGACGCGGGCGCCGACCACCGGCTCACCGACGCCGCGCAGTGGCGGCAGTTCTACGGCACCGAGCACGCCGGCACCTGGCCCTACGGGCTGCCGGAACTGCCCGGCCAGCGCGCGGTGCTCTCGGCCACGCGCCGGATCGCGGTCCCCGGCTGCTACCCGACCTCGGTGACCCTGGCGCTTCTGCCCGCGCTCACCGGCGGCCTGGTCACCGGGCGTGACGTGGTCGCCGTTGCGGCCAGCGGCACGTCCGGGGCGGGGAAGTCGCTGAAGCCGAACCTGCTCGGTGCGGAGGTGATGGGCTCGGTGAGCGCCTACGGCGTCGGTGGCGTCCACCGCCACGTGCCGGAGATGCTCCAGAACTTCGGCCTGCTCGGGGCAAGGGAGCCGTCGCTGTCGTTCACCCCGCTGCTCGCGCCGATGCCGCGCGGGATCCTGGCCACGGTCACCGCGCCGCTGGCCGCGGAGGTGCCCGCCGACGTGGTGCGCGCCACCTACGCCGCCGCATACGACGACGAGCCCTTCGTCACCCTCCTGCCGGAGGGCATGTGGCCGCAGACGCAGTCGATCGTCGGCTCGAACGCCGTGCACGTGCAGGTGACGGTCGACGCCGCGGCCGGGCGCCTGGTCGCCGTCGCCGCGCTCGACAACCTCACCAAGGGCACCGCCGGCGGTGCCGTCCAGTCGATGAACATCGCCCTCGGCCTGCCCGAGGCCCAGGGCCTGACCACGATCGGAGTCGCACCGTGAACACTCCCTGGGCTTCCTCCCCGCTGCGCTCCTGCCAGCTCCCTGGGGACCCCGCATGAGCGTCACCGCAGCCAAGGGCTTCCTCGCCGCCGGCGTCACCGCGGGCATCAAGGCGTCCGGCCGTCCCGACCTCGCCCTCGTGGTGAACGAGGGCCCGGACGCGCACGCCGCCGCGGTGTTCACCTCCAACCGGTTCACCGCAGCACCCGTGGTGTGGAGCAGGCAGGCGATCGCCGACGGCCGCCTGGCCGCCGTGGTGCTGAACTCCGGCGGGGCGAACGCCTGCACCGGCTCGGCCGGCCTGGCCGACGCCCGCCAGATGGCCGAGTGGACGGCGGCCGAGGTCGGGTGCGCCGCAGCGGATGTGGCCGTCTGCTCGACCGGCCTGATCGGCGTCCGGCTGCCGATGGACGCGGTGCTCACCGGCATCGAGCTGGCGTCCCAGGACCTCGCCCACACCGGCGGCCCCTCGGCCGCGGAGGCGATCCGCACCACCGACACCGTCTCGAAGGAGTCCATCCACACCTCCCCGGACGGCTGGACGATCGGTGGCATGGCCAAGGGGGCCGGCATGCTCGCCCCCGCGCTCGCCACGATGCTCGTGGTGATCACCACGGACGCGGTTGTCCCTGCCTCGGGGCTCGACGAGGCCCTGCGCACCGCCACCGGGTTCACCTTCGACCGCACCGACTCCGACGGCTGCATGTCCACCAACGACACCGTGATCCTGATGTCGTCCGGCGCCTCCGGGGTCACGCCCGACGCCGCGGAGTTCTCCGAGGCGCTCACCGGCGTCTGCGCGGACCTCGCCCGGCAGCTCCTGGCCGATGCCGAGGGCGCCGCGCACGACATCGAGGTGCGCGTGGAGGGTGCGGCCAGCGAGGCGGACGCCCTCGCGGTCGCCCGGGCGATCGCGCGCAGCAACCTGTTCAAGTGCGCGATCTTCGGCAACGACCCGAACTGGGGGCGCGTGCTCGCCTCTGCCGGCACCGTCCCCGCCGAGTACGACCCCGAGCACGTGGACGTCGCCTTCAACGGCGTCCGGGTGTTCGTCGACGGCCAGCTCGGTGCCGACCGCTCCGAGGTCGACCTCACCGCGCGGGAGGTGCTCGTGGAGGTGCACCTGCACGCCGGTGACGCGTCCGCGGCGATCTGGACCAACGACCTGACCTACGACTACGTCAAAGAGAACGCGGAGTACTCGACATGATCGATGCGGGGGACAAGGCGGCCATCCTGATCGAGGCCCTGCCCTGGCTGGAGGACTACGTCGGCAAGACCGTCGTGGTGAAGTACGGCGGCAACGCGATGGTCGACGACGACCTCAAGCGCGCGTTCGCCCAGGACATCGTGTTCCTGCGGATGGTGGGCGTGAAGCCGGTCGTCGTGCACGGCGGCGGGCCGCAGATCTCCTCGATGCTGGCCCGGCTGGGCATCGCCAGCGAGTTCCGCGGCGGCCTCCGGGTGACCACGCCCGAGGCCATGGATGTCGTCCGGATGGTGCTGATGGGCCAGGTGAACCGCGAACTCGTCGGCCTGCTCAACGCCCACGGCCCGCTCGCGGTCGGGCTCTCCGGGGAGGACGCCGGCCTGCTGATCGCCGAGCGCAAGGGGATCGAGCTCGACGGCGAGCAGATCGACCTCGGCCTGGTGGGCGAGGTCGCAGAGGTGAACCCCGGCGCCGTCCTCGACCTGATCAACGCCGGCCGCATCCCTGTGGTGGCGACCGTGGCCCCCGACGAGGAGGGCCAGGTGCACAACGTGAACGCCGACACCGCGGCCGGGGCCCTGGCCGCGGCCCTCGGCGCCGAGCGCCTCGTCGTGCTCACCGACGTGGCCGGCCTGTACGCGGACTGGCCCGCCTCGACAGAGGTGATCCGGGAGATCGACGCGGACGCCCTCGCCGCGCTGCTGCCCAGCCTGGCGTCCGGGATGATCCCGAAGATGGAGGCCTGCCTGGGCGCCGTCCGCGCCGGGGTCACCCGGGCCACCGTCATCGACGGCCGGGTGCCGCACTCGCTGCTGCTCGAGATCTTCACCGACGAGGGCATCGGCACGATGGTCACTCCGGGGGCCCGGGCATGAGCGTCGCGACGGCGACCGGCAGCCAGGCCGACCTGACCGCCCGCTACGCCCACGCCCTGATGAACACCTTCGGGCCGCCGAAGCGGGTGTTCGTCCGGGGCGAGGGCGTGCACCTGTGGGACGCGGACGGCACCCGCTACCTCGACCTGCTGGCCGGACTCGCGGTGAACGCGCTCGGCCACGCGCACCCGCAGGTGCTCGGAGCCATCTCCGCCCAGCTGTCGACGCTCGGGCACGTGTCGAACTTCTTCGCCACCCCCACGCAGATCGCGCTGGCCGAGCGGCTCGCCGGGTTCGTGACGGCGAACGCGCCCGGCCTGGAGGCCCGGGTGTTCTTCACCAACTCCGGCACGGAGGCGAACGAGGCCGGCTTCAAGATCTCCCGGCGCACCGGACGCACCCGGCTGGTGGCCATGGAGGGCGCGTTCCACGGACGCAGCCTCGGCGCCCTCGCGCTCACCGCGAACCCCGCCTACCGGGAGCCCTTCGAGCCGCTGCCCGGCGAGGTCGTGTTCGTGCCCTACGGCGACGCGGACGCGCTGGCCGCCGTGGTCGACGAGGCCGTGGCAGCCGTGGTCATCGAGCCGATCCAGGGCGAGAACGGCGTCGTCGAGCCCCCGTCGGACTTCCTCGCGCGTGCGCGCGCGATCTGTTCAGCATCCGGAGCGCTGCTCTGGCTGGACGAGGTGCAGACCGGGATCGGGCGGTGCGGTGACTGGCTGGCCAGCACGGCCTCCGGCGTCACCGCGGACATCGTCACCTTCGCCAAGGGCCTGGGCAACGGCTTCCCCGTCGGCGCCTGCGTCGCCACGGGCGCGGCCGCGTCCCTGTTGGGGCCCGGCTCCCACGGCACCACGTTCGGCGGCAACCCGGTGGCGGCCGCCGCCGGCCTGGCCGTGCTCGGCATCATCGAGCGGGACGGGCTGCTGGCGCGGGCCGTCGAGGCCGGCGACCGGCTGGCGGCCGGGATCCTCGCGCTGGGACACCCGCAGGTCGTCGGCGTGCGCGGCCGCGGGCTGCTGCGCGGCGTGCTGCTGGCCGACCCCGTCGCGCCCGCCGTCGCGGAGGTAGCGCTGGAGGCGGGGTTCGTGATCAATGCGCCCCGCCCGCACGTGCTGCGCCTCGCCCCGCCGCTGGTCATCTCCGACACCGACCTCGACTCCTTCGTGGCGGCCCTGCCCGGGCTCCTCGACGCGGTGGGCACGGCCGGGGGACGGCCATGACCGAGTCCCGTACGCCGCTGACGAAGTCGGCACGCCAGTCCCGGATCGTCGAGCTGATCGAGCGCGAGGTCGTCCGCAGCCAGACAGAGCTCGCCGCCCGGCTCGCCGCGGACGGGATCGCGGTGTCGCAGGGCACCCTCAGCAAGGACCTCCTCGAACTCGGCGCCGTCCGCGTCCGCACCCCTGCGGGCGAGTTCGCCTACGCCCTGCTGGCCGGGGAACACGCTCCCGGCACCCCGGCCGCGCTCGCCCGCCTCAACCGCCTCGCCGGGGAGCTGCTGCTGTCGGCGGAGGGGTCGGCCAACCTCACCGTCCTGCGGACACCCCCCGGCGCGGCACAGTTCTTCGCCTCGGCGATCGACAAGGTCGGCTGGGACTCCGTCCTCGGTACCATCGCGGGCGACGACACCGTGGTCATCGTCACCCGTGCCGCGGACGGCGGGGCGGCGATGGCCGAGGCCTTCCTCGGACTGCACACCAGCTGAAAGGCGCCAGATGACAGACCCCACCGACTCCGGGCGACTCTGGGGCGGCCGGTTCGCCGGCGGACCCGCCGAGGCGATGTTCGCGCTCAGCAGGTCGACCCAGTTCGACTGGAGGCTCGCCCGCCACGACCTCGCCGGCTCGAAGGCGCACGCCCTCGCGCTGCACGCCGCTGGCCTGCTCACCGACGAGGAGTTCGCGGCCATGGTCGCCGGCCTCGACGCGCTGGACGCGGACGTCGCCTCCGGCGCCTTCGTGGCCGCAGCCACCGACGAGGACGTCCACGGTGCCCTGGAGCGCGGCCTGATCGAGCGGGTCGGTGCCGACCTCGGCGGGCGGCTGCGCGCCGGGCGCTCCCGCAACGACCAGATCGCCACCCTGATCCGCGCGTACCTGAGGGACGCGAACGCCGCCCTTGCCGACGACCTGAGGGCGCTCGCCGATGCGCTGGCCACCCAGGCGGAGGCCCACCTCGGCGCGATCATGCCGGGGCGCACGCACCTCCAGTCCGCGCAGCCGGTGCTGCTCAGCCACCACCTGCTCGCGCACGCGTGGCCGCTGGTGCGCGACCTCCAGCGCCTGCGTGACCTCGACGCCCGGCTCTCCGTCAGCCCGTACGGTTCGGGGGCGCTCGCCGGCACCTCCCTCGGTCTCGACCCCGAACTGGTGGCGCGCACGCTCGGCTTCTCCTCCTCGGTGCCGAACAGCATCGACGGCACCGCGTCCCGGGACCTCGTGGCGGAGGAGGCCTACGTGCTCGCCCAGATCGGCGTCGACCTGTCGCGCCTCAGCGAGGACGTGATCCTGTGGTGCACCCACGAGTTCGGCTTCGCCACCCTGGACGACGCGTGGTCGACGGGTTCGAGCATCATGCCGCAGAAGAAGAACCCGGACGTCGCAGAGCTCGCCCGCGGCAAGGCCGGGCGCCTGATCGGGAACCTCGCCGGCCTGCTGGCCACCTGCAAGGGCCTGCCGCTGGCGTACAACCGCGACCTCCAGGAGGACAAGGAGCCGGTGTTCGACAGCCTCGACCAGCTCCGCGTCCTGCTGCCGGCGATGACGGGAATGGTTGCGACGCTGCGCTTCCACACCGCACGGATGGGCGAGCTGGCGCCGCGCGGGTTCTCGCTGGCGACCGATGTCGCCGACTGGCTCGTGCGCCGTCGGGTGCCGTTCGCCCGGGCCCACGAGATCGCGGGGGCGTGCGTCCGCGCCTGCGAGGCGGCCGGCCAGGAGCTCTCCGACCTCACCGCGGAGCAGCTCGCCGCCATCTCGCCGGAGCTGGACGTGGAGGTGCTCGCCGTGCTCACCGCCGAAGGCTCGGTGTCGTCCCGGAACGGACGCGGCGGCACCGCCCCGCAGGCCGTGCGGGCCCAGCTCGCCGAGCTCCGGGCCGCGCTGGGCTGAGAGCTCAGTCGGCCGCGGACGGCCTGGCGACGCCGTGCTCGAAGGCGATCACGACCAGTTGAGCGCGGTCGCGCGCGCCGAGCTTGGACAGCAGCCGGCTGACGTGGGTCTTGGTCGTGGCGTAGCTGATCACCAGCCGCTCGGAGATCTCGGCGTTGCTCAGCCCCGCGGCCACCGCGCGCAGCACGTCCAGTTCCCGGTCGGTCAGGCCCTCGAGCCGGCGGGATGGCGGCGCGACCGGGGCGGTTCGCCGGAACTCCTCGATGAGGCGCCGCGTGGCCCTCGGCGCCAGCAGCGCCTCGCCGTCGGCGACCGTCTTCAGGGCATCCAGCAGGCGCTGCGGCTCGGTGTCCTTGGGCAGGAAGCCGCTCGCGCCGGCCCGCAGCGCCGCGAACACGTTCTCGTCGTGGTCGAACGTCGTCAGCACCAGGATGCGGGTCCCGGCCGCCGCGGGGTCCCCGACCAGGCGGCGGGTCGCCTCGAGCCCGTCGATGCCCGGCATGCGGATGTCCATCAGCAGCACGTCGGGGTGGCGTTCGCGGACGAGCGCGAGAGCGGCCAGCCCGTCCGCTGCCTCGCCGACCACCTCGAACCCGGGCTCGTGCCTCAGCAGCACGGCGAGCCCGCTGCGCACCAGCGCCTCGTCGTCGGCGATCCCGACCGTGATCATCGTCCAGCCTCCTCCGGCCGCGGGAGCTCCGCGGCCACCTCGTACCCGCCGCCGGCACGGTTGCCGGCGCGGAACCGGCCGCCCCAGACGGCGACCCGCTCCCGCATCCCGACCTGGCCGGTGCCCTCGCGGGTGTGGGCGGGCGCGCCGCGCCCGTGGTCGGCGACCGAGAGCACGAGCCGGTCGGGCTCGTAGCGCACCTCCACCTCCGCCCGGTCGGCCCCGGAGTGCTTCACGACGTTGGTGAGCGACTCCTGGAGCACCCGGTACGCGGTCAGGCCGAGGGACTCGGTGAGCGGCCACGGCTCGCCGGTCCGGGTCACGGACACCCGCACGCCGGCGTCCGCCGAGCGCCCCACGAGGTCGTCCAGGTCGTCCAGGCCGGGCGAGGGCGCGGCGTCGTCCTCGGGGTTGCGCAGGGCGCCGAGGATCTGGCGCACCTCCTGCAGCGACGCCCGGCTGCGCTCCGCGATCGCCAGCAGCGACGAGCGGGCCTCCTCCGGGTCGGACAGCGCCACCCGCGCACCGACGCCGGCCTGGAGCGCGATCACACCCAGGGAGTGGCCGACGACGTCGTGCAGGTCCCGCGCGATGCGCAGCCGCTCCTCGCTGACCGCCATCCGGCTGGCCTCCTCCTGTGCGCGCTCGGCCAGCTCCGCGCGCTCGGCGAGCAGGCGCGTGGACTCGGCGTGGGCCCGCGCGCCCCAGCCCAGGGCGAAGGCTCCGATGAACAGGGCGAGGTTCGTCGCGAACTCCGGCCACCCCATCCGTCCCGGCAGCGCGGCGACCGCGACCAGCAGGACGCCGCAGAACGCTGCCGCGACCGCTGTCGCCCCCCGGCCGGTGCGTGCCGCGACGGTGTAGGCGCCGAGGAACAGGCCGGTCCCGATGACGGCCGTGCCGTGGCCGAGCAGCAGCAGGCTGAACACCGCCGCTCCGGCGACGAGCAGCACCGGCAGCGGTGCCCGCCGCCGCAGGGCGTAGGGGAGGGAGGCGAGCAGAACCAGGCCCAGGTGCACCGGGTCGGCGGTCAGCGAGCCGGCCGCGGCGATCGTCGCGAGCGATGCCCCCAGGAGGGCGAGCGCGAGTGCGCCGTCGAGGACCCAGGGCCTCGCGGCATCGATTCGCTGGAGGGCACGCCAGATGCTCACCCGCCAAGCATCCCGTGCCCCGCCGAGGCCGGACAACGGTCCCGGGACGGAGGCCGGCGTCCATCCCGGGACGGATGCCGCGCCGCTGTCCACCCCGGGATGCACGGCGAAGACCACGCCCTGGCCGGACGCGGCGCCCGCCGGCGCTGGCGAGGATGGGCCCATGACCTCGGACAGCTCCTCCCCGCACGATTCCCTCGGCCTGCCGCGCCCGCTGCGCGCCGGGCTCGCCGTCCTCGCCGGCGCCGCGTCCGGCCTCGCCTTGGCCTGGTACGAACCGCGCGGGCCGGTCACGGCCGTCCAGGCCGTCGCGCTGATGGGCGCCAGCCTGGCCGTCGGGGTGCTGGGGGGCCGGCTCACCCGCTCGCGGTGGGCGGCGCTGGCGATGCCGGCGGCCCACGTCCTCGCCTTCGAGGTGGCGCGCCAGGGCTCCGGCCTGCCCAGCGCCGGTCCGGTGGTGCTCGACTCCGCCTTCGGCGTCGTCGCGTTCCTGCTCGGCCGCGTCGTGCCGTGGTCGCTCGCCGGGGTGCCGATGGCCCTCGGCGCCGCCTGGGGCCGGCGGCGGGTGCCGGCGCGGGCCCCGTGGGCCCTGGCCGCGGCGACGACGGCCACCGCGCTGCTGGCCGGCTGGCTGCTGCTTCCACCGACCGCGGCCCCCGTCGGGCGTGACGTCGCCCCCGGGGGCGGGTTCGCCGAACTCGAGGAGGTGACCCTCGGCGGCCACTCCCAGTGGATCCAGGTCCGGGGGACCGACCCGGGCAACCCGGTGCTGCTCTACCTCAGCGGCGGGCCGGGCCAGAGCGACCTCGCGTTCTCCCGCGTCCTGCTCGAGCCGCTGCTGGCCGACGTCACGATCGTCGGCTGGGACCAGCGCGGCACCGGCAAGTCCTACCCCTCCCTCGACGCCGCAGGGCTCAGCCTCGACCGGGCGGTCGACGACGTCGTCGAGCTCGCCCGGCACCTGCGCGACCGCTTCGGGGGGCGACCGATCCACCTGCTGGGCGAGTCGTGGGGGAGCCTGCTCGGGGTGCTCGCCGTCCAGCGGGCTCCTGAGCTCTTCGCGTCCTACATCGGCAGCGGGCAGATGGTGGACGTCCTGGAGACCGACCGCCGGATCTACGCCGACCTGGTCGCCGCGGCCGGGACGGCCGGGGACGGCGCGCTCGTGGCGGAGCTGGCACAGCTCTCCCCGCCGCCGTACCCGAGCGTGTTCGACTACGGGCGGATCATGACGCTCTACCCGATGCTCGAGGGCGCGTACACCCCGCCGCGGGAGTACCGGGAGCGCGCGGCCGCCGGCGGCGTCGGCCCGCTCGGGGTGCTCGGCCAGGAGTACGGCCCGATCGAGAAGCTGAACGTCGTGCGCGGCCTGCTGGACATGTTCTCGGTGATGTACCCGCAGCTCCAGGAGGTCGACCTCCGCCGGGAGGCGCCGCGGCTGGAGGTGCCGGTCTTCATCCTGTGCGGTGACCACGAGCTCGCCGCCCGGACCGACCCCGCCCGGGCCTGGTTCGACCGGCTCGAGGCGCCGGCCAAGCGCTGGTACCAGCTGCCGGACGCGGGCCACTCGGTGGCCTTCGAGCAGGCCGGCGAACTGCGCCGCATCCTGCGCGAGGACGTCCCGGGCGCCGCGACCCGCTAGGCGCGCGCCGTCCCCGGTCCCGTCCGGAGTCCGGGCCCGCTCTGATCTAGGCTTACGCAGCGTGAATGCCGTACTCGACGAACTGACCTGGCGGGGCTTCATCGCCCACTCCACCGACCCGGACGCGCTGTCGTCCGCCTTCGACGCCGGACGGGTGAGTTCCTATGTCGGCTTCGACCCCACGGCGCCCAGCATCCACATGGGCAACCTGGTCCAGCTGATGCTGTCGCGGATCCTCCAGTCGGGGGGCCACCGCCCGTTCCTGCTGGTGGGTGGCTCGACCGGCCTGATCGGTGACCCGAAGCAGAGCTCGGAGCGCAACCTGAACCCCAGGGAGCTCGTCCACGAGTGGGTGGAGAAGATCCGGGCCCAGGTGAGCCGGTTCGTCGACTTCGACGGGCCCGACGGGGCGGTCGTGGTCAACAACTACGACTGGACCAGTGAGTTGTCGACCCTCGACTTCCTGCGCAACATCGGCAAGCACTTCAGCGTGAACCGGATGCTCGACCGGGAGGTGGTGAAGGCGCGCCTGGAGTCGGGGATCTCGTACACGGAGTTCTCCTACGTGCTGCTGCAGTCGCTGGACTTCCTCGAGCTCTACCGGCGCCACGGCGTCATCCTCCAGACAGGGGGCTCCGACCAGTGGGGCAACCTGACCGCGGGGGTGGACCTGATCCGACGGGCGGAGGGCGCGAAGGTGCACGCCCTCGCCACGCCGCTGCTCACGAAGGCCGACGGGACGAAGTTCGGCAAGACCGAGTCGGGGACGATCTGGCTCGATCCCGCGATGACGAGTCCCTACGCGTTCCACCAGTTCTTCCTGAACGCAGAGGACGCGATGGTGGTGCAGTACCTGAAGATCTTCACCCGCCGCAGTGCGGAGGAGATCGAGGACCTCGCCCGGCAGACCGCGGAGGCACCGCACCTGCGGGCCGCCCAGCGTGCGCTCGCCGACGACATCACCGACCTGGTGCACTCGCCGGCCGAGCGGCGCGCTGCGGCGGCCGCGGCCGCGGCGATCTTCGGCAGGGAGGAGCTCGCC
>JAIUOT010000027.1 GCA_020161015.1 Actinomycetota bacterium
GGGTTACCGATCACGACGTCGGCCTCCACCTGGACGGCACCCGCGGTCAGCAGGCCGTCTCCATCCGGAAGCAGGAAGTCGCCCTCGATGACCCACGCGTGCGAAAGATGGCTCGCATCCAGCTCGGACGCGCCCGACTTGGTCAGCAGCTGCCGTACCTCCGAGCGAAGCGACTGGACGTTCGCCGACTGGAGTTCCCAAGCACGGATCGAGCCTTCAAGCGATCTCAGCTCACGGTTGTGCTGCCGCGCGCTGGCGACCAGTCGCTCGACCATCGGCAGCAGGAATGCACCCGAACCCGCGGACGGTTCCACGGCCGTGAGCGCGCCGAGGTCGCGGTCGACGGTGTAGCCAGTGAGGTCGAGCAGCGTGTCCACGACCCAGCGCCTGGTGAAGACCTCACCGAAGTTCTGGGGCGCCTCTTGGGGCGTGATCGTGCTCATTGCTCTCACCATAGACGGCCTTTCAGACATTGCTGCGAGTCACCGCGCAGCCTCCGTACTGGCAACGGGACCGCTCGCCAGGTCGCGGAGGTTCCCTGGAGGGTGGCCGCCAAGCGCCGCTGTAGTTTCTCTCCAGGACTCGACTTTTAACTAAAGTTGAGCTGTAGTTACGCCCGGCTAGAATCGAACCCGTGACGAGTACTCGCACCACCCGGCGACGGACGCTCGACGCGCTCGCATTCGAGCAGGCCGGGTACTTCTCAGCGGCCCAGGCCGTCGCCGCCGGTTACTCGTATCAGGCGCAGAAGTACCATGTCGACGCGGGGAACTGGGTGCGAGTCGACCGGGGCATCTTTCGTCTCCGCGGCTGGCCGCTCGGGTCAGAGGACGTCTACGTTCGCTGGACTCTGTGGAGCGGGGGGCGAGGCGTGGTCTCTCACGACTCGGCGCTGGCGGTCCATGGGCTCTCGGACGTCGACCCGGCCAAGCTCCACCTGACGGTCCCGCCAGGCTTCTTCGCCGTCGACGATCTGATCGTGCTGCATGCCGGCTATGTGTCGGAGAACGACCTCGAGAGTCGTCACGCCTGGGTCGTGACCACCCCGTTGCGCAGCCTGCTCGACGCGGCCGGGTCGACCGCCTCGCAAGAACAACTAGACCGAGCGGTTTCGGACGCACTGCGAATCGGTCTGGTCACGAGACGACGGGTGCTCCAAGCGACCTCGAACGCGACCGACAGAGTTGCGCTCCGGTTGGAACGCGCGCTCGCCCGAAACTCATGAGACCGGCTGTGAGGATCTCTAGGCGGAGGCGTCCGCGAGCCACCACAGATATCTAGAGGTCCACCGGACGCGGAGGGTCAATCCGCGGCTCGGGTGGCAGGTTCACGTCGCCAACCTCGGACATCGCAGCATGTAGCGCTAGCAGGAAGTTCTCCTCCGGGACGTCGACCGCCGCGTCCAGGATCGCGCGAACCTCAGCCTCGACCGTCCGGCCGTGCTCTGCAGCCAGGGTCTGAAGACGGGCATATGTGCGCTCGTCGAGCTGCCTGATCGTCAGGGCTCCCACGATGTCACCTCCTCAGCGCAAGCCTCACAGCAGACGACTCACTCGCCGTAGTGGAAGCGCGCCGCCAGCACGACGATCTGCTCGTCCTCCACCGCGTAGACCAGTCGATGCTCCTGGGTGATCCGACGCGACCAGACGTTGCCGAGCTGGTACTTCAGCGGCTCGGGTTTCCCGGTGCCCTCGAACGGCGTCCGCACGACTTCCTTCAGCAGCACGCGGACCTTCTTGTAGGTCGCCCGATCCCTGTCGGCCCAGTAGTTCAGGTCGTCCCAGCCGGTCGGGGTGAAGGCGAGGTTCACTCGTCGCCTTCTGCGTCCTCAGGCAGCGCCTCGGTGACCAGGTTGCCGTCGTGCCATTCCTGGATCGAGCCCAGCAGGCGGCGGGCATTCGCCGGAGTGGAGAACAGATGCCGCGTGGTCTGCCAGGCCTCGTAGTCGGCCTCGGAGATCAGGACAGCATTGCCGGCCTTGGATGTGATCCGGACCACGTCGTGGTCCTCGTTCACCTGTCCCAGCAACGGGAACAGGTTCTTGCGCGCCTCGCTCGCACTCATCGTCGACATCTCACGCCCCTCTCACCTTCGGTACCAAATATCGTACCACAACGGCACAAGAGACTCACATACCCCCACCCCCTCGCCCGCTACCCCATGGGGGTATCGAGAGACCCAGGGATACTGCTGCCGAAATAGTTGCATGCAATAGCGTGCAATAGCGTTTTCGCTGATGGCCAGGCTGATCGCCAGGGACGTTTCGGTGGAGGGCGGCAATCTCGGGGCTGTTTCCCTGGGTGGCGAGCTCTTCGGAGTGCCGTGCCTCGAGCCGCCGATCCGAGCCTTGGCTCGATGCTTGTCGTCATCGGTGGTGACATCATTCCACCTTGCCAGATGCCAGTTACTACCCATCGAGGTACACTGAGTGAGCGCTGTCACGCCACTCCGATAGGGGTGGGGGTATAGCCAGAAATGGCCAGACATCGGCACCCAGTGCGTCCTTGTTGCACACGGCGTGCAATAGCCGTGCAATATGTCCTAGTCAGCGACACATTCGGGTCACTCATAATCCCTGGGTCGTGGGTTCGAGCCCCACCCGCCCCACCCGGCGTAGCTGGCCGCACGGCGCAGAAGGACCGCTCACCACCGCCGCACGCGTTGGCGGTGGTCGCGCACGTTGTCGCCGTCGATCGAGGTGCGCTTGGTGCCCCGCACCTCGTCGACCTTCTGGTCCGTGCCGGTGATCGGCTTCGACTCGATCAGCGTCTCGCGTTCAAACGAGTGCGACTTGTCCGTGTTGCGGTAGTACTGGAACAGCCCCCAGTAGACGGCGACCGCACCGGCGGGGCCGAGCAGCAGGATCCACGGGGTGTCGCCGCTCGACGCGAGGGGGATGAGCAGCCCGATCAGCAGCGCGGTCATGACATCACCACCAGGAGCCACAGCGCGATTGCCTCCAGCACCGTGCCAACGGTCAGCGCCGCCAGGATCAGTCGTCCCTGGGAGACCGGGATGCTGCCCATGGTCTCGCCGGTTCTGCCGTTCACCGCGATGTAGTGCACCATCGCCCGGCCGTTCTCCTCGGAGTAGAAGGAGTAGAGCCACACCGGCAGGTACATCGAGACCCAGCGCGTGCCGTGGATGGAGAGGTGCTCGGCCTCCCAGCGCACGCCCCGGTTGTACCTGGCCACCGACCCCTCGACCTGGGAGCGGGCGATGGACAGCAGCTGGTCCTCCAGGACGGGCTGCACCTGCGACACGTCCTGGTCGCGACGCTCGGAGGTGAAGCCGACGAGGTAGTTGGCATTCCACTGCACCGCGCTCTTGGTGTCGAACGGCAGGATCGCGTTGATCACGTTGTTCGTGTTGACGAAGGCGTTCATGTTCGCCCGCTCGGCCGAGGACTCGATGGTGAGGTCGTCGACCGTGAAGTCGACGTGCCGGCCCACCTGGTACACGTCCGCGTCGTAGTAGGTCTCGTCGTGGTCGCCGTTGCGCCGGGTGTAGCGCCTGGTCTCGACCTCTCCGAAGCCCTGCACGTCGGCGCTGGCGTTGCCGTCGACGACCATGTAGGGCAGGTAGACCCCGACCAGCTTCTCCGGGGCGAAGTCGCTGCGGAACCTCCGGTGGGCGAAAAGCCTGCGGGCGCCGGCGAAGTCGCGGATGTGCTGCACGGCCTGGTCACGGGTGATGCCGAAGGGCAGGACGGCATCCGGCACCGCGCCGTTGGGCACCTGCTCGTTGATGGTGAGGACGTGCCGACACCAGTGGCAGCGCGACGACGTCGCCGCAGCCGTGTTCACCACGACCTCGGAGCCGCAACCGGCGCACTTCAGGGTGATGACTCCGGAGACCTCCGGGGAGATGTCGGTGGCTCCGGAGGCGACGACCGTCCCGGTGAGGTCCTGCAACGGCGCCTCACCGGACACCTTCGGCTCGATCATCGCCTCGGACCACTCGTAGCGGCAGAACAGGCAGACCAGCATGCCGGCCGAGACCCGCAGCTGGATGTCGGTCGAGCCGCACTTCGGGCACCGGTTGACGCCGTCGCGCAGGGCCTCGTTCGAGGTGTCGACGGTCTGCGGCCCGGGCGCGTCTGCCGGGGGCTGGGCTGCGGCGGCCACCTCCGCGGGTATCGCCTCGGAGTCGCTCATCCCGCGTCCCTAGAGCCCCAGCGCCTTCGCCTTCGCGGCGTCGTAGTCGGCCTGGGTGATCAGCCCGGCGTCGAGCATCTCCTTGAACTTCGCCAGCTTCGCCACCGGATCCTCCGCCGGAGCCTGCGGGGCGGCCGCGGGCGCCTGCGGGGCGGGCTGCACCGGCTGCTGCAGGGCCCCGATACCGGTCGTGCCGGCCGCCATGCCCATGCCCACCAACCCGCCGGGGCCCTGGTTCTCGCCGGCGGCCTCGAAGCCGGCCGCCACCGAGGCCTGAAGGTTGGAGTTACCGCGTCCGCCGGAAAGAGCGTCGGCGCGCTGCACGTTGCGGAGCAGCTCGCGGGTCATCTCGTCGTACTCGATCGAGATGATCGCCGTCGACACGATCATGAGGCCGCGCTCGGCGCGCCACTGGTAATTCTCCTCGACCGCCGCGGAGAGGCTCCTCGCGAAGCCGTCCGAGTCCTGCTGGATCTTGGTGATCCGGCCCTTCGCGGGATCGTTGGTGTACATCGAGAAGGCGGGCGCGAGTGAGCCGACGACCTCGTTGAACAGTTGGGCCGCCGCGTCGTTCTCGATGTCGGTGAAGTCGAAGACACGTCCAGGTTCGAGGTAGGTCGCGGGGACGAACGACTTGATGAAGAGGATCGGGTCGACGATCTTCAGCGTGTAGGTGCCGCGGGTGATCGCGCCCACCTGGGCGTTCATGTAGGCGTCGTCCCAGTAGATCTCGGACTGGGTGCCGAAGCGGTTGTTGGGCAGTTCCTTGAGCGTGACGAAGTAGGCCCGCTGCTGGGTGCCGGGACGGCCGCCGAACTTGAATCGCTCCCAGGACGTGATCACGGTCGAGCTCACGATGTCGTTGCCGGCGAAGATCGACTGGGAGTCCTGGGCCTCGGAGTTCCACTCGTAGGCGCCCGCCTGCGCGGCGAAGCCGGTGATGGCGCCGTCCTGCATCAGGACCAAGCCGTAGCCCTCGGGGACGAGGATGCGGCTACCGTTGCTGATCACACCTTCAGAGCCGTGCGTGTTCGAGCCGCGCCCGGCGTTCTGCCCCTGCGGGACCGCCGCGAACAGTGCTGCCGTCGGGGCGAGCCCGCCCGGGACGGTGTAGAAGTCCTTCCACTGATCGGCCAGCGTTCCGCCGAGTGCTCCGATCGCCGCCTGAATAAGTCCCATCAAAGGCTCCTTCGTCTGTGGGTTCCTCGTCTGCCGCCGCTGGCAGGTCCGGGTCGGGGCCGCCTCTCCCGCACACGCTCACCCTACTGACCCTGACGGCGAGCGCGGTGAGCGTCGGGCAAACCTAGCTGTCCGTCGGCAGGCTGGTCGTCCGGGCAACGGCCGACTCGGGCTCCATCATGAACTCCCACGTCAGGCCATGGGCCATCACCACCAGCAGGATCAGCGCGACCGAGGCGACCTGCAGCGGCGTCCCGCCGATCGCCGTCGCCACCCCGGGCACGATTGCAACGAGCAGGATCACGCCGTAGACCGCGGCGACCAGCCAGCGGAACCGTCGAAACAGGCCGCGGTAGCCCGTCCCGAGCTCCACCGACACCAGCCGGAGGGTGGTGACCGCGCCGGTCAGGGCCGCGACCGCGAAGCTGCTGCGCCAGACCAGCGGATTGCCCGCGTCCACTTGTGCGAACGTGCTCATCAGGCCTGCCTGGCAGCAGGTAGGAAAGGTACACACCACCGGCCAGCCTGCGTCGGGTCGGGTCCGCCTTCCACTCGGGGTGCCGCTCGACCACCGTCCACCACAGGCCGACCAGGGTGAAGCACGTGATCGCCATCAGCGAGTAGAAGTCGGCCAGCTGCATCTCCCCACCTTCACCCGTGGCGAACGGCGCGTCCAGACTGCACTCTTGCCCAAGCCCGTCCCCGCACGCGGACCAGCAGGGAGTTCGCCTGGTCAACTTCTCCGACCCGGTCAGGGCGGATCGGTCTCGAAGCTGCGGTAGTAGGCCTCGAGACCGTCCTTGGTCGTGCCCGAGCGCCGGGCGGCCAGCTTCGCGGCGTCCAGGGAGGGCCCGAGCCGGGAGAAGCCGGGCTGCTGGGCGACGGCGTCCACGCGGGGCTGGGCGGCGCCCCGGCGGACCCCGTCCAGGACCTCGTTCTCCCACGGTCCCGACACCGAGGGTGCGACCGGGCGCAGGTAGAACCGCAACAGGGAGTCCCAGTCGAGCCCTTCGTTGAGGGGCGCGGGCGAGTAGACACGCTTCAGCAGCGTCGTGACAACGCTGGCTGCCGCGTGCTTCGCGAAACCGACCGCCTCGGCGCGCATCGGGTCGGATCGACGGGTGTCCTTCGACATCAGCGAGTGCGTTCCGATGTTCTCCGCCGTGGCCCCGTTGGCGCTCCCCTCCTCGTACATCGACGCGGCGCGCCCGTCCAGCCGGCTCTTCGCGCCGGAACTGGCATCGCGTTCGCGCTGCACCTGCTCGAGCATGGTGATCAGGATCGCGCCGGGCCCGGGGAAGGTGACGAAGTTCCCACTGTGCCGGTTGCTGATCGTGAGGTCCCCCGCGAACGCCGCACGGAGGCGGTCGGCGGCGTGCGAGCACAGGAGCCCTGCCCCCTGCCACCTGGCGATCTCCCGCGGATAGTCCCCTGCCCGGAGCTGGGCGAGATGCGTGGTCCGCATGGCGTCCAGCGTCCCCCCGCTGATCATCGCCTGGCGCGCGCTCGCGCTCAGCAGCAACCTGATCAACACCAGGTGGGTGGTTCGGGGATCCACGGCACTGGGCAGCGCCGCGATCTTGGCCTCGATGGCCTCCAGTGCCCCGCCGAGGGTGTGCGAGACGTCGGCGTCGCCGAAGCCGCCGGTGAAGACGAGGTCGGCGGCGTCCTCGGACGCGGTGGTGGACAGGGCCGTGTTGGAGGTCCACACCGGGTAGCGAAGCCGACGGTGGAGGATGCGTCGCAGCGGCACCGAGCCCGGCGACAGGCTCGTCCCGGCGAGGCTGCGATCGATCAGGGTGTTCAGCTCGGCCGGGACGGACGGGCTCAGCGCCGGGTTGGCCGCCCGGACGTCGCGCCATTGGTACAGGTCGAGCAGATTGGCGTGGAAGTAGTAGTCCTCGATCGGATGCGACAGGTGTCCCAGCCGGATCAGGAAGTCCTGCCGTGCCGCCGGGGTGATGCCGCCGGCCTTCGCCGTCGCCCACTCCGACTCCAGCTTGGACAACTCCTCCGACACGTACTGCAGGTACCACTCCAGGTAGCCGATCAGACCGCGTGACTGCCGCTGGAAGATGCGGTCGGTCCGGTGGGTCGGCAGGGGCCGGTGCGTCGGCGGGAAGTCCAGGTGCTCGTGCGGGAAGTACTGGGTGAAGTGGGCGGTGATCGCCCTGCTCACGTCGGCCGGGGGGATCCCGTGGGCAGGGATGAGGGCGGGACGGCGTCCGGTTCCGAGCAGGCCGAGGCCGGCACCGAGCACCGGGAGGCCGTCGTCGTCGAACAGGAGTTGGGTGAACGCCTGCATCAGCCCGGCCATCAGGTCGGCCAGCCCCCCGTTCACCGGACCACTGCGCCGCCCGAAGACGTCCCTCACCCAGTCGTCGGCGCCTGCCATGCCGGCGAACACGCTCTGCGACTGCGCCTGCGCCCTCGCCCGGTCACGGGCCCGGTGGAAGGCCGGAGGGTCCCTGAACTGGGAGACGTCGGTGAGGAAGTTCCCCAGTTCAAGGAAGGTGTACTCCGCGTCGGGAATGTCGGTCGTGCTGATGAACCGCTTCGCCTCGGCCACCGTGTGCTCGGTGATCTCGGCGTGCGTCGAGATGTCCCCCATGGCTCGGCTGCCCTACCCGTCGTCATCCTCGGTGTCGTCCTCGTCATGGTCGTGGTCGGTCTCCTCGTCCTGGCACGGACACGGGAGCCCGGTGCCGGGGACGCAGCCGGACTCGCACTGCAGAACGGTCAGCGTCGTCGGGAGCCTGATCTCCCATGGTTCGATCTCGGGATCGACCACCCCGACCGGCTCCTTCAGGTCGTTCTCGATGGCGACGTACATCGGATCGTCCACGCCGGGAGTGGCGCCGCCGTCCCAGATGCTGCCATCGGCGAGGAATCGCAGCGCAGCCTTCTCGTAGCCGGGCCGCACGGGCACGACGACGCGGGCGAACCCGGAGCGCAGGAACGACCGGAAGATCGGGTCGACGTCGTCGAGGTGATACAGCTCCACCCACTTCGCCTTCCGGCCCCAGAAGTACGGGTAGAACGAGTAGGTGATCAGCGGCCACTCGAAGAGTTGCTGGAAGAACTGCACGATGCTGCCGTCGCGGATCGCCTCACAGCAGTCGAACTCGGGGTACCCGTACTCCCCGCCGTCCTTCATGGCGTCCGACGGCAGGTCGACGCAGCTGGTCAGCAGGCGAAGGCACCCCTTCTGGAGTTCCTCGGCTTCGGTCTGGCGGTTGAACGCGGGGTTGTTGCCCTGGATCTCGACTCCGGCTTGGGCCTTCAGCTGTGCCAGGGCTGTCTCGTAGGCGGCGAGCTGGGACGTGTAGCCGTCGATGATGGCCCGGAACGTCTTCTGCTGCCACGCCCGGTACGCCTCGGGGCGCCGGGTGCAGTTGACCTCGACGTTGAGGGCGTAGAACCGGGTGCGGCCGACGGTGTTGACCGGCACGAGATCGTCCTCGCCGTCCAGGAAGCCGGAGAACGACCCGCCGGTCGTCGTGAACTTCGACTGCCGGCCGATCATGGTGGTGATCCAGTTGTTGCCGCCGCTCTGGTTCTCGCTGTGCAGCGCGTAGCTGCAGAAGAAGGTCGACGCGTCATAGCCGGCGGGCATCGCAAGGTCGGTCTTGGAGTCGGCGAACTGGACGGTCTGGTCCATGTCGGCACGGCTGTAGGCCTTGGAGGTGGTGACCGTGATCGCCGGTGGCGGCTCCACCAGGGCGCTGTAGGTCGCGGCCCAGAACGCGTAGTTGGTCTCGCTGACCACGCTGAAGTCGGCCAGCTTCGGCCGGCCGTAGGCCGAGGCTGCCTCGTCGGAACGCGGGTCGATCGGCTTCACCAGGCCGCCGCTCGCGTCGCTTCCCGGATCGGTCTGGGCGTACAGGTGGAAGGCTGCCGGCTCGGGCACGAGGAACTCGAACATGAGCCGCTTGCCGTAGTTGACCACCTTGGCCTTGTAGATCTTGTCGACCCAGCGGTACAGGCCCACGACGTGGTCGTCGACGGCCTCCAGCCGGTGCAGGTTGCGTTCGGAGAACTCGGTGGTGGTTCGGGTGGACCGCTCCTCCTTCGTCCGGCTGATCACCTTCTCGACGGTCTTGTCGGTGACCTCCTTGGCGAACTTGGTGGCCTGCTTGTCGGCCTCCTTCGAGGAGACCGAGGTGGCGAACTTGGTGTCCGCCACGATCTTCACCGGCCCGTAGCTGGCACTCACGTTCACGCCGATGTCGAACTTCAGGCTCTGCTCGAGGGTCTTGGCCACCTCCTTCTCCATCTCGAAGCGGTCCGTGGTCTGGGTGTCCTTCTCCTTGTTGGTCTCCTCCTCCAACGTGAGCGATGAGAACACCTCCGTCGTCGTCCTGCTCTCCGTGGTGCGCTCCTTGGTCTCGCCCTTGAGCACGTTCTCGATGTGGGCCACCTCCCCCGGCACCCAGCAGCACGGCTCCTGTTCGACCCGGCGGAAGTCGCCGATCCCGAGCGGACGGACGCGGCACCGGAACCGTTCCACGGGTTCGAGTTCCGCACCCCAGAACGTGCCGTACTGGTCGGCCGTCCGGTCGTCCGCGACCCGCCATCGTTCGGTGGCCGCCGACTGGCGAGCGACGTTGGCCACCCAGACCGAGCCGCCGACCCGGGCGACCCGCTGTGGGGGCGCGAGGGCGGCCTGCTCGGCGCCGACCCGCGCGCTCTCGGCCACGATCCGGTTCACCGCGAGCGACACCGAGTCGCCGACACGCACGTCCAGCTCGGTGAGCACCTCCCTGCTCGCCTCGTCCAGACGACTCATCGCGTCCTCGTCGAGCACCAGGCGGGTGGGTTCCACCGGCTTCGCCGCGTCCGGCCCGGGCCGCGCCGCTGCCTTCTTGCCCGGCTTGGTGGGTTCACTGGCGACCGGTCGCTGCGACGCGTCGTCGACGGATTCGTAGAACGGGACGAACGGCGGCTGCACGGCGGCGGCACGGGCAGTCTCCTTCGCCCGCTCGATGATGGCGGCGAGCTGGGCGTGGGTCGCCGCGAGCTTCGCCGCCCGCTCCGCATGGGCGTCGCTGCGACCCGTCCCGGGCTCGTCGACGGGGTTGTCGACCGGGGTCTTCACGAAGCTGGTGGTGCCGTGGACGGCCGCCGTGAACAGTGGTGTCGCCTCGGCGAGGCGGCGAGCCTCCTCGTCGGTGGCCGGCTTCTCGGCCGTGAGCACGTGGTGGGCACGCAGGGCCGCGACCAGCTGCTCGCGCAGGTCGGGCGAGCCGCCGACGTAGGTGAGGATGGCGAGGTTGTCCCAGATACGGCCCAGCGTCTCCCCATCGAGCGGCTCGTGCCGCGACCGCAGCTCCTCGAGACTGCCCATGGTGAGGTTCGGGCCGTTCTCGAGCATCCAGGCGGCGGCACGCCCCGCCGTGTGCTCCCGCTCGGCAAAGGCCTCCACGCTGCCGTACGCGACCTCGGTCCCCCGCGCTCGCAACAGGCGGCGTCGGGCTGCTCCGCCGCCCTTGGCGCGGGCTTCCGCGACCTCGTTCAACAGGGCCGTGCCGCCGTCGGGAGGTTTGAAGAAGCCCGTGACAAGCTCCTTCTCGGTGGGCGTTCGTGGATTGCGGATCGTGACGAAGTTGAACAAGGTGACCATTCCGGTGTACCCCCGGGCTACTGGTGGGATGGGATGTCGAGGCCCGCGGTGGTGGGCCCGTGGCGCGGCGAGGTCGCTGTCGACAACCCGGCCGCCTGTCGAGGTAGCAGAAGGATGGTGCCGGCGACCCACCCCAGACTCGGCCACAGGTAGCCGATGAGGGAGGGGGTGCTCACACCGATGACCAGGATTGACACGCCGACGAGGACACCGAGGATGGCCTCGAGCGTCCTCGTCGCGCGCCGGGGACGCCGGCCGGACGTCTCGTCCGGCGTCGGCACCCCACCGCCCGCACCCGCCTTGGGTGTCCGCTCGAACCCGGCCGGCCGTCCCGTCCAGCCGGCCACGACGGCCAGTGCGTTGTGGATCGCCAACGAGGCCGACACCAGGAGGAATTGCAGGTAGCGCCAGACCCGGAGCCCGGGGCTCGGGACTCTGGGACGCAGGGAGAACAGGTACACCGGGAGCAGGCCGGCGAACGCGAGCAGCAGTGGGAGGTTCCAGCCCACCCACGCCGGGATGGCCCCGGCGCCGACCCGCCAGGCGACCAGGGGTGAGAGGAGGACCACGGCGCCGACGGCGGCGAAGGTGCCGGTCTCGAAGACCTGGCTCGCCAGGTGCAGGCGCGTGCGCAGCCGGAGGCGGGAACCGGCCAGCCGCGAAAGGAACCGACGGGAGTTCTGCGCGACACCGCGCATCCAGCGGTGTTGCTGCAGGCGCATCGCCGCCGGGCTCGCCGGCACTTCGGCCGGCACCACGATCGACGGGTCGTACCGCACCCGCCAGCCGGCCAGCTGAAGCCGGAGGCTGAGGTCGAAGTCCTCGGTGAGGGTGTCCGACCGCCAGCCGCCGACGGCCCGAATCGCCGCCACGCTGATCACCCCGGCAGTGCCGTTGAACGCGAGGAACGAGCCAGACTCCTGGCGTCCGGACTGCTCGAGCTGGAAGTGATTGTCCATCATCACCGACCCGGCGATCGTGAACAGGTTCTCGTCGGGGTTCAGGTGGCCCCACGCACCCTGTACCACGGCGACGTCGGGTGCGAACCGCGCCACGCACCGGCGCAGGAAGTCGACGGGGACGACGAAGTCGGCATCGAGGATCGCGACATGGTCGGCCTGCGGCACCAGCGCCAGGCCCGCGGACAGCGCGCCCGCCTTGAACCCGTCCCGGTTCCCGCGGCGCACGTGGCTCACCGGAACGCGACCGTGACGGGCGACCCAGGCGTCCACCAGCTCGGGAGTGTGGTCGGTGGAGTCGTCCAGCACCTGCACCACCCAGCGTCCGGCCGGGTAGTCGAGCCGGGCGACCGCGTCGAGCAGGCGCTCGACCACCTGGGGCTCGTTGTACAGCGGCAACTGCACGACCACGAACGGAGCCGGGCTCGGCAGGCCCGGTTCGGGTTCGACCGTGCGGCGACGTGCGGCGCGAGCCCACCGGAGGAGAGCCAGTTGATCGACCGTGTGCCAGACAGCGGCCACGCCCGCGGCGAGGTAGGCAACTGCGATCATGAAGTCCATGTCATCGGCCTCCGGGGGTGCCGACAGCGTATCGCCGTGCCGGAAGAGGGGGCATTACGCACTTTCGCCATGCGCGCCGCCGACGTCGGCAGCGGCCACCGGCCACCCCCACAGAGTCCGGCGACGTCGGGGCTACTTCGGGTTCGACTGCCAGCTCACCACCGTGAAGGTCGCGTGGTAGCCCCACGGGCTGGGCGGGGTGAAGTCCCGCGTCGAGGCGAGCACCTCGCCGGACGCACCGGGCATCGTCGTCACCGCCCCACTGCCGGGCTGGTAGCTCCACGCGTAGGTGGGCGTCAC
>JAIUOT010000028.1 GCA_020161015.1 Actinomycetota bacterium
ACCATGAACTCCTTGAGGATGTCGTTCTGGATCGTGCCCGCGAGCTGCTCCAGCTTCACCCCCTGCTCCTCGGCCGCGACGACGTAGAGCGCCAGGATCGGCAGCACCGCGCCGTTCATGGTCATCGACACCGACATCTGGTCCAGCGGGATGCCGTCGAACAGCTGCCGCATGTCCAGGATCGAGTCCACGGCCACACCCGCCATGCCGACGTCACCGGTCACCCGCGGGTGGTCGGAGTCGTAGCCGCGGTGGGTGGCGAGGTCGAACGCGATCGACAGGCCCTTCTGGCCGGCGGCCAGGTTGCGCCGGTAGAACGCGTTGGACTCCTCCGCGGTGGAGAACCCGGCGTACTGCCGGATCGTCCAGGGCTGGTTGACGTACATGGTGGCGTAGGGCCCGCGCAGGAACGGCGGGATGCCGGGGTACGTCTTGAGGAAGTCCAGGCCCTCGTAGGCGGAGTCGTCGAACAGCGGCGGCACCAGGATGTGCTCGGGGGTCAGCCAGCCCTCGGCGAGCGCCGGGCTGGCGTCCTCGACGGACGGGGCACCGAGCTCGATGCCAGCGAAATCGGGGATGGCGCTCACTGGGCCACTCCAATCCGGTCAAGGGTGCCCTCAAGGAAGGCGACCACGTCCATTCCGTCGAACACTTCGCCGTCGATGACGGACGTGTCCGCTGCGCCGGTCTCTGTCCGGCGGCCGGCGATGTAGACGGTTTCGATGCCCGCGCCCTTCAGCGCGGTGGCGACGGCGATGGCCTGGTCGACGTACACCTTCGCCGACGAGCACAGGATCGCCATCTTCGCTCCGGACGCCGCGGCCTGCGCCGCGATCTCCTCGGGGCTGCCGCCCTCCGAACCGGGGAAGTCGATGCCGGCGACCAGCAGGACGTTCGAGGTGAACATCTCGCGGCCACCGAAGTCGCGGCGGGCGCCGAGGCAGGCGAGGAAGACCTTCGGCTTCTCCGCCGCTCCGGTGACGCGGTCGCGCAGCGCCTCGAAGACCTCGGAGTCGCGCACCGGCGCGAGGCCGGCGGCCGCGGGGGCTGCCGGGCGGGGACGCGCGGTGATCGGCTTCTCGTCCTTCATCGGGAACATGCTCACGCCGGTGATCGGCTGCTTGCGGGTGGCCAGCCGCGTGCGACGCTCGGCGGTGGTGCCGGCGATCCGCTCGGCGACCATGCCGGACTCGAGCGCGGAGACCATGCCACTGGCCGCCTCGATCGCCTGGAACGCGTCCCAGGCCTTCGCTGCGAGCTGGTCGGTGAGGCTCTCGACGTACCAGGAGCCGCCGGCCGGGTCGTTGACCCGCCCGATGTTCGACTCCTCCGCGGCGAGCAGCTGGGTGTTGCGGGCCATCCGGCGGCTGAAGTCGTCCGGCAGCCCGACCGCGGTGTCGAACGGCAGCGTGGTGATCGCCTCGGCCCCGCCGACGGCGGCGGAGAACGTGGCGATCGTGCCGCGCAGCAGGTTCACGTAGGGGTCGTCCCTGGTGATCATCCGCCAGGAGGTGACCGCGTGCTGCACCGCGCCGCGGGACGCCGACGGCACGCCGGAGACCTCGCCGATCCGTGCCCACAGGCGCCGCAGCGCGCGCAGGCGGGCGATCGTCAGGAACTCGTCGGCGTTGGCGGAGACCCGGAAGCAGATCTGGCCGAAGGCCGCGGACGGGGAGACCCCCGCCGCCTCGAGGTCGCGCAGGTAGGCGACGCCGGTGGCGATGGCGAAGGCGAGCTGGTCGACGTCGCCGGCGCCGGCATCGTCGTAGGGCAGCACGTCGACGGTGAGCGCGCGGACGCCGGGGAGTTCTGCCAGCACGGCCTGCACCCACTCGGCATGCGGGGCCAGGTCGGCCTTCTCGCCGGTGCGGGCGGCCAGGGCCAGGGCGTCGAGGCCGAGGTTGCCCTTGGCGCCGGTGGCACCCGTCCCCGTCCAGAACGCGGCCAGCGCCTTCGCCGCCGCGACCTGGTCGGTGGAGCTGGAGACCGAGACCGGGGCCAGCGCGGGCTTCACGCCGGCGAGGGCCGCGGGGAGGTCGTCAGCGGCGATGGCACCCTCGCCCACGCGCAGCCACAACGACGTGGCCCCGCGCTGGAGGTCGGCCAGCACCTCGGCGTTCGTGAACGCGACGTCGGGGTCCTCGTGCAGCGCGCGGACGTCCCACGCGGTGCCGTGGACGGAGGCGCCACGGGTGAAGGGCATCGCGCCCGGCACTCCGAGCGGCCCGACAGGTTCGGTGTACAGGGGCTCGATGGTCAGGCCGTCGACCGTGCTGGTGCGCAGCCGCGACATGGCCTGATCGATGGTCAGTTCCTTGCCTTCGGGACGTCGCCGGTTGAGGACCTTCAGGACCTCGACCTCCCAGTCGTCACGGCTGGGAGCAGCGAAATCGCCGGCAAGCTGAAGGGGCGTGTCGGTCATGGCCTCACCCTATCGCCGCCACCCCCGGCACCGTTCCGGCCTGACCAATTCGGGACGGGTGCGCAAGACCCCCCGCCACATGGTGGACAACGTGCGCGCGACCGCGTCAGGAAGGCCGGTCCGGAGGTGCCTTCGGGCGGGCACGGGGTCAGGTCTGGCAGGCGGCGAGCAGCCGGCCGGCGAGCGCCCTGGCCGCGTCCCTCAGCTCCGGCCCGCCGACGATCCGGAAGGGCGCCGGGATGCCCGCGAGCATCTCGGCGTACCAGTCGGGGTCGTTCGTGCTGCCCAGGAGCCGGCAGGAGGCGTCGTCGACGGGCTCGATCCGTCCGATGGTCGCCGGCACCCAGGCCGACGCCCGTTCGGCCGGCGCCTCGATCACCACCTCGGTGGGGTACGCCCAGCCGAGGGCGAAGTTGCGCTCCAGCAGGGCGACCGGGTCGAGGTCCGCGGGCGGTTCGAATGTGTCCTCGAGCAGCTCGACGCTGCGGATCCGGTCGAGCCGGTACGTGCGCAGGGCCGCGTTGCTGACACGCCGTGAGAGCAGGTACCAGCGGCCCTGCCGGACCACCACGGCCCACGGCTCCACCCGGCTCGACCACTCGGTGCCGTCCTCGTGGCGGTAGCCGATCCGCACCTGGCGCCGCAGCGAGCAGGCGTGCACGAGCCGGGCGGTCACCGACGGGTCGGCGGGTGCGGCGTGCCGGTCGGGCACCGGGCGGGCGGTCCTTCGCACGAGTTCGGCCTGGGCGGCCACGGCCTCGGGCAGCGCGCGCATGATCTTGCGCAGCGCGTTCGCCACCGGGTCCGCGCTGTCGGAGGTCTCGTGGTGGCCCTCCAGCACCGCCATCACGACGCCGAGGGCCTCGGTGGCGCTGAACACCAGGGGCGGCAGGCGGACGCCGCGCCCCACCCGGTAGCCGCCGTGGCGGCCCCGCTCGGACAGGACGGGGATCTCGGCCTCGCGCAGGATCCCGACGTAGCGGCGTGCGGCGCGCTCGGAGACCCCGAGCTCGCGGGCGAGCTGGCCGGCGGTCGTCCCGGGCTGGTTCTGGAGCAGTTCGAGGACGAGCAGCGCCCGGGCCGTCGGGCTGCCCTCCTGCGTCCGAGCGGCCAAGGTCCCTCCGGATTCGTCGCGATGGTCCGGAACAATCCGGAAGTAGAACGTCCGGTATCAACTCTACGGTCGATCCATGACACAAGGAATCACCCTCCGCACCCCTGCTGCCGACCTCCGTCGACCGGCGCGGCCCGCCCCCGTGGTCGGTGACGGCGTTCCCGCGCGTGGCGTCCTCGAACGCGCCCGCGCCGCCGCGCGCGCGGCCTGGCGGTGGTGGCCCCGCTGGCTCCCCGAAGTGCCCGACTCCCTCGTCGACGACGTCGCGCCGGGTCGCCGGTCCCCGGCCGTCGCCGCACGGTGGGAGCTGAACCGCCTTGACGCGCGGCTGGGGGTACGCCTGTACTGACGACGGAACCGACGACCCGACAGGGGGACGCGGATGGCGCCCGGAGCCGACATCGGCATGGAGTTCAGCTTCTCTGCCGCGCTGGTGGAGTGGCGCGGGCCGGCGCCCTACCACTTCCTGCCGCTGCCCGAGGGCGCGAGCGAGGCCATCGGCGAGGTGGCCGGAGCGCTCACCTACGGCTGGGGGGTGATCCCGGTGACGGCGACGATCGGCCGCACGCGGTTCACCACCTCGCTGTTCCCCCGCAAGGGTGGCTACCTGCTGCCCGTGAAGGACGCGGTGCGCTCCGCGGAGGGGATCCGTCCGGGAGAGTCCGTGGCGGTCACCGTCGCCGTCGGCACCCAGGCCTGAGGGGCGTCCGCTCAGCTGACCTGGCGGACCAGCGCCTCCGCCGAGCCGATCATGGTGGCGGTCTCCCGCTCCCAGTCGGGCTCCTGGCCGCGGAACGGGCCGGTGGCCAGCGAGATGATCACCGCCGCCGAGCGCAACCGCAGCTCGGCGGGGTCGACCCGGGTGTCGAAGACGGGCACCCAGCGCCGGATGAGCTGGTGCACGCGCGCCTCCTGGCTGGCGTTCATGCGCTGGATGGTCGACAGGTGCGCCACCAGGCACGCGAGGTCGTCCGCGCGCCGGCCGGGCCCGACGGTGTCGGTGTCGAGCAGGCCGCACACCCGTCCCCCCGCGACGTGCACCTGGCCCTCGTGGAAGTCGCCGTGGGTGGGCTCGTTCCCCGGCGGGATCGGCGCCAGGCCCTGTCCGATGAGGTCGACCAGGCGGTTGAGCTTGGGCTCGAGGCTCGGCATCGCGGCCGACACCATGCGCGCGTAGTGGCGCACCGCGTCCGACCACGGCGGACGCCGCTCCAGCCGGGCGACGGAGGCGGGCATGGAGTCGAGCAGCTCGATCAGGCCCTCCGCCGTGCACGGCTCCGTGGTGCCGAAGATCGCCCGGGCCAAGGGCTGGCCGGGAAGTTCGCGCAGGATCAGCAGGTGGTCGTCTGTGGTGGCCGCCACCTCGGCGACCGGGACGCCGGCCTGCTCCAGCAGCCGGTGGCGCGCCAGCACGTCGTCGAAGAGGCGGGCGCGGAGGACCTTCACGTAGACGACCTGGTCGCCGAGCCCGACCCTGACCACCGCACGGCGTCTGGGCCGGTAACCGATCATCTGCAGGTTCAGGTCGTCGGGCTGGACCGGGCGCGAGAACACGTGGTGGCTGTTGGCCACCTCGGCCATCGACTCGGCGTAGGCCGCCCGGGCCAGCCCGGGCAGATCGGGGTCCTGCGGGTAGATCCACACCGCGACCTCGCGCTGGCCGTCGGCGAAGATCTCTGCGGCGGTGTCGGTGTCCGCGGGGCCCGAGGCCCGGGCGCTGACCCCCAGCAGTTCCTCCCGGCGGCCGTAGGGCCAGTCGACGAGCGCGGAGTAGGTGGCGGTGGTGGACTGGGCCGGGTTGGCGTCCACGTGGTCGAGGGCCCAGGAGACGAGCGTCCCGCCGGCGTGCTGGACGGCTGCGGCGAGCAGGGCGCCCACATCGTCGGACGTGAGCAGGACCGAACCGTCGGGATCGGACGCGGGCACCTCACCTCCTTGTCAGCGCTGGCTGGCAGAACACTACTGGTGACACGCTCCGCTCTCCTACAACGACGGGCCATCCTCGCCCCGGACGCCGGCCGGGTCGCGGCGGAGTCAGGCCTCGGGGACGGAGACCGGGCCGAGGTCGGTCAGCCGCAGCCGCGCGGCACGGCGTCCGTCGAGCTCGGTGACCCGCAGTTCGAAGGTGCGGGCCTCGGCCTGCTCGTCCTGCGGCGCGAGCTCGACCGTGCACGCGTCCCCCACCTGCGGCAGCGTGCCCAGCTGCGCCATCACGAAGCCGGCGACGGTGTCGTAGGGGCCCTCCGGCAGCACGTACCCGACCTGTTGGCCGAAGTCCTCCAGCGTCACCAGGCCGTCGAGGTCGGTCGTGGCGTCCCGGCTTGCGCCGGACGGGGCGGACTCGACGTCGAACTCGTCGGTGATGTCGCCGATCAGCTCCTCGATGAGGTCCTCGATGGTCACGATCCCCGCGGTGCCGCCGTACTCGTCGCGCACGATCACCAGGTGCTG
>JAIUOT010000029.1 GCA_020161015.1 Actinomycetota bacterium
AGCCGCTGAGCAAGACAAGTGACTCATAAAACTACAGATTCTTGAGACACGTCTGGCGTGAGATCGAGCCGCCCTGCCGCCTGCCTACCGAGGGACTGGGAGTATGTCTCAGAAAGAAGTCTCGCCGTAATGCGTCTCGGGCCGGGCGTGGCGAGGGGTTTCTGAGGCAGACTGCTGAGGGTGAGGCAACTCGGGTACTGTGAAACCTTGCCGAGTTGTCACCGGTTTCGCCGGCGAAGTTGTCACCGCCAGGCGTCCCGCAACGGGACCGTCGCGCGGGACGCGCACAAGGGAACGGTCTGGTGAGGCACCTGCGTTGAGTTCGAGCCGGTGCTGAGCGACCATCGGGCTTAGGTTTTAGCCGTGGCTAATACGCTGGTCATCCCGTGGTCAACCGAGCTGTCGTTAGGTGAGGCGCTCGATCGGATTGAAGGCAACGCTGAGGTGGTGGCCGTTGGGTTCCTCGGGTCGACTGGGACCGACCGATGGACCGAGTCCAGCGACTATGACTTGTTGTTGGTGATGAAGGACTACCCCGCCGGCTTCGGGATTGAAGCCACCTTCGTGGACCACAGGATTACCGACGTCGTCGTCGCTGACCGCGGTCGGGCCGCGAGCTTGGGCGGCCCTCAGGACAAGCCGGAGCCGGGCAGCGTCGCGGATGCGCATTGGGCGTATGTGGCCTGGCTGGCTCAGGCCCGATGGATCCAGGATCGCCATGGCATCGGGACCGTCCTTCAGCGCCGCGCCGCGGCACTCCTCGTCGATCGGCCGGCTCCTGCCGGCCCGCCGAGTGACGTCTTCCGGTCCTTCCTCACCCACGACGTCCGGGCCAACGTCCTCTTGTTGCATCGGACAGACGACCCAATCACTCGCCTTGCCCTCGGCATGCGGCAGCTCCACACCTTCGTCGCCGCCGTAAGCGCCTGGTTCACGCTGCGTGGGCTACCCAACGAAGGCTGGAAGAAGAACCTGGCCGTCCTTGCCGACCAAGAACCCGACACATTCGCTCTGATCCAACAATGGCTCGATAGTCCAGACCTCCACGTCCGCCACGATCTGTTCACCCAGGTCGTAGACCGCGCTCTCGCCCCCGTCGGTGGACGACTACCCGACACCGCAGTCTTCGCCGACAGCAACGAGGTGTGGCAGCTACTGACTCAGTAACGGTTGACGTGGTCCGCATGCCGTCCATATAGGGATCATCCTCGTGCCCAGCTGACCGGATTTGACCCGGGCCGGGATGACGCAGGAATTCGGAGACGGCACGCTCCCTCCGGCACGGCGTCGCGGTTTGCCAGAATCGTGCCCATGACGACCGACGCAGCCGCGCCCTGGAATCGCCCCCACGGCCTAGAGGTTTACCCCGACGGCTACGGTCCGCTGTTCGACCGGGCCGCGGAGGTCTTCGCGCGGGACGAGCGGGTCCGTGCCATGTGGTTGCACGGTGCGTTCGGGCGCGGGGCCGCCGACGCGGCGAGCGACCTCGACATCAGCCTCGCGGTGAGCGATGAGGACTTCGACGGCTTCGCGGCCACGTGGACGGAGTGGCTGGCCGAGATCACCCCAACAGTCAGCGCCTTGCCTATCGCGCCAGGCTGCTTCTACGCCCTGACCCCCGGATGCGAGCGCTTCGACGTCTACAGCGAGCGGGTCTCCGAGCTCCCGCGCACGAACCTGCGGCGTCGTGTGACGGTCTTCGACCGGGACGACCTCACCGCCTCCGTCCCGGCCCCAGACGACCCGCCCCCGGACCCCGGCACCATTGATACGGCAGTCAGAGAGACCTTGCGGACGGCGGCTAACATCCAAACCGTGCTCGTCCGCGAGGACTGGCTCCTCGGCGTCGTCGCCGTGATGACTATCCACGCCCTCCTCTACCAGCTGTTCGCCGAAGCCAACAAGCCCCAGCCGGTGACCGGGCCCAAGCAGTACAGCTACAAGCTCTCCCCACGGCACCGGACCCTGCTCGAGCAGCTGCCCGTGCCTCAGCCGGAGCGGCAGTCGGTCCTCGACGCGCGCGAGGCGGCCCTGCGGCTCTTCCTCGCCGAGGCCCCGACCGTCGCGGCGGCGGCCGACGTCCCCTGGCCCACGGAGCTCGCCGACGCCGTCCTCGGATACCTGGACCGGATGGGCCTCGGCGTCCGTCCATAGGCCAGGCCCAGAACGATCACGACGGGACCGGCGCGGACCCCCTCCTCGGATCGGGTGCCGGGGATGCGGGGCTAGGTGCCGTTGCGATAGGCGTCGGGCTTGTGCGACGCCCCTACTGAACATCGCGGCGTCCTGATCGGCACGTCGCCGTGTCCGGTTGGGGTACACCCAAAGCTGACGTCAGGGTACCAGCCGCCGACGACGTCAGGTTAGGGTCACTTCGGAGTTTGATTGACACTTGTTGCGGCTGGTCTTAGATTTCAACCTGACACTTTGGTTGAGGGGGTGGCTGGTGACTGGTCAGCGGGTCGGGTACGCCCGGGTGAGCACGCTGGAGCAGAACACCAGCCGGCAGCTCGACGGTGTCGAGGTGGACCGGGTGTTCGCCGACCATGTCTCGGGTAAGGACCTGCACCGGCCGGAGTTCGAGTCGATGCTGCGGTTCGTCCGGGACGGCGACACCGTCGTGGTGCATTCGATGGATCGGCTGGCGCGCAACCTCGACGACCTCCGCGGCACCGTCCGCGGCCTGACCGCCCGCGGGGTTCGCGTGCAATTCGTGAAGGAGCAGCTCCTCTTCACCGGCGAGGACACCGCGATGGCCACCTTGTTGTTGTCGGTGATGGGCGCATTCGCCGAGTTCGAGCGGGCTTTGATTCGTGAGCGTCAGCGGGAAGGCATCGCGTTGGCGAAGAAGCGCGGCGCCTACCGGGGGAGGCGCAGGTCCTTGACTCCCGAGCAGGTCGACCGGCTGCGGTCCGGTGCCGCCGCGGGTCGGGCGAAAGCTGAGCTGGCGCGTGAGTTCGGAATCAGCCGCGAGACCGTCTATCAGTACCTGCGTGCCGGCGAGTCAGGGACGGGTTCCGCGGGTTTAGCAGCTGCTCGGGGCTGATGGTCTGCACGCGGCATCCGGTCAGCGCGGCGGCCTGCCAGTGATCGGGCACCGTCGTGGTGTGCAGGACCAGGCGCAGGTCTTCGCGCTCAGCGGTGTGGCGGAGCCAGAGCCAGGCGAACAGGTTAGCCCGGTCGGCGTCGATGACCCACAAGCTGGTGACGCCGACTCGGCTCAGCGCCCAAGAGATCTCCCATTCGGCGATGTCTCGGCCGACGTCATTGAGGGAGACTCCGCCGGGTCGCAGGCTGGCGGGCAGACGCCACAACACGTTCAAGGTGATGAGCATCGCGCGGATCAGGTCATCAGCGCTGCTGGCTGGGGCTGCGGTGAGAACGAGATGCCCGCGGCCGAGAACGCAGGCGCGGTGGATGTCGCGGATGACGGCGACGTCGTCGTCCAGATCGACACACACCGTCACCCGAGGGGCCAGCCGCGTGGCCTGGTTAGCGGCCACGACCGCCGCCAATGGTTCGGAAGGCGTTGCGGGCGATCTCCTCGTCGCAGACGGTCCGGCCGGTCCGCTGACAGAGTCGTGTCGCATGGCAGGTAAACCTGGCCCAGGAGCGGAAGTTGCCGTGCCCGCACGTGTCGTCGACCAACCGCAGCACGGCAGGGTCGGCGTCGGCGTAGATGGGGTGGTACGTCGGGATCGCTTTCACCACCGTGGCTGGTGTCAACGGCGCGAACCGGTGATGGGCGTACAAGCGGGAGTCCAGCATGGGCTCGCGGCGCAGTACCTCGTAACAGCCGTCGCCGCCGACGAACAGCAGGGCGAAGGTGGTGTCGGGATCGTCGTGCAGGTGCCGCAGATACTCGAAACACTCCCGGTTCAGCCATTGGGCCTCGTCGATGATCACCAACCGGAATCGTTCCGACAGGGCCCGCTTCAACGCCCAGTCGGCATCGAACGCGCTAGACGTCGCAGCCACACCGAGCAGCCGCCCCAGCTCCTGCCGGACGTAACGCATCGTCGGCCGGGCGCGGAAGTCGGTGCGCACGTGGTCATGTTCGGCACGGTCGGCGACGGCCTCGTCGACGGCGAACGACTTACCGGTCCCCGACGGTCCATAGATGGCGCCCATCGCGACCGCATCGCAGATTTCGCCGATCAGGTCGCGGGCATCGAGCAGGTCCTCGGTCGCGAGAACCGCCGCATCAGGAAGCGACTGGTAGTGCCGGCTCACCGGTCTGCCCCGTTCGCCCGGCCAGCCTTCTCGTCCGGCACCGCGGCGCCGCCACCACTGTTGAGGTTCAGGTCGTCGAGGCGGCGCATCCGCGCCGGGACCGGTCCGTGGTCGACCAGGGTCCGGCTCGCCGCCTGTCGTAGAGCCTCGTCGCCCTGGTGAGCCCGTTCGACCATGGTGCCGGCGGCAGTGTGGGTGCTGGTTGCGACCAGCGGTCCGGGCTGCGTCATGGCCGCGAACCGTGTCCGGCGGCGGGCTGCGGCCGCCCGTTGGATCCTCGACAGCCACTTCGCCTCACTGGCTCGATGCTTCAGCAGCCGGGTCACATCGTCGGCTGCGAGCTCGTCAACCAACACTGCCGTGGCCAGATGCTCACCAGCGTGGTCGCCAAGGCGGAAGACCTCGACCTCATGGTGGTGGTGGGGCAGGTAGCGCACCTCCACTCGTTCACCGACCCAGCCGCACAACTCGGCGCAGTTGTAGACGCGGCCGGCCAGCCGCACACCCCGCTTGGTGACGGTGCGATCAGTCCGGGCGAGCAGCAGGTGCCGCAGGTGGCGAGGAGGCACCACCACCAACGGTGTCGAGTCGGCATTCCAGGCTTCCAGCGGCGTGCGACCACCCAAGCTCTGATGCCCGCGGACCGTGTTGTAGTCCACGACGAACGCCGCGAACAGCTGAACCAATGCCTCAAGCCCGAGCAGCGGACCGTCCTCGACCAGCCGGCCGTCACGGCCACGGGCACCATGCACGAAACCCGGCAGGGTCGCCAAGAACAGCTGCTCGATGCTGGAGTTGACCCGCTCGACGCCGCCTTTCAGGTGGGGGGTGTAGGCCGGCAACGGTTTCGCGTCGATCGCCAACGATGCCGCCGCCAAGCCGACCGCGGCAGCCAGGAACTCCTTGCCCCGATCGAACCTGATCGCTGCCGGCACACCGCCCATCGGGCCGTTCGGTGCCTCGACATCGATCGCAGCACGTAGCGCAGCGAGCACGCTCTCCTGGCTCGGGGTCACCGCGATGGCCCAGCCCAACAACGCTCGACTCGCCTGGTCCAAGAACAGCGTCACCCACGGCATCACCACCCGGTTGTCGGGGAGCTGGACATGCACAGCCAGCTGCGTGTGATCGGCCTCCCAACACTCGTTGCGTCGGCGACCGGTAGGCCGCGGCAGATAGGTGTCGAAGTCACGCCTCGTCCGTTCGCCCTCCCGTAGACCGGCGCGCCTGCCCGGCGGCAACACCCGTGCGAACGCGGCACGGAACGCGCTCACGCTGGGCGTTGGCCGACCCTCCGCGACCCGGGCCGCATGCAGCGCGGACACGTTGCCGCGGTAGTACGCCAACTCGACGACATCGTCTTCGCCGATCACGAACGAGGTGCGCGGCTTACGAGTGAATCGATCCTCAGACTCCGCGACCTCCAGCCACCGCCACAGCGTCCTCACCGACACCCCAAGATCAGCAGCCGCAGCCTCGACCCGCCACGTCGGCAACGTCTGCGTCTGACGGACCGCCAGCAGCGCGGAAACCACGCACGCCCGCACCTCGCTCGGCACGTAACTCGTCTTCGACTTCTCAGAACCCGACACCTGCCCACTCCGTCCCGAGCGCGCAGCCGCCGAGGCACGGCGCAATTACCACACGCCCACAGCCACCGGCCTATACCCGCACTGTCAACTTCGCCAGCGCTGTCAGTGACAACTTCGCGGAGCTTCACATCACCCGCGTGTACCCGAGTTGCCTCACCCTCAGCAGTCTGCCTCAGAAACCCCTCGCCACGCACGACCCGAGACGCATTACGGCGAGACTTCTTTCTGAGACATACTCCCAGTCCCTCGGTAGGCAGGCGGCAGGGCGGCTCGATCTCACGCCAGACGTGTCTCAAGAATCTGTAGTTTTATGAGTCACTTGTCTTGCTCAGCGGCT
>JAIUOT010000002.1 GCA_020161015.1 Actinomycetota bacterium
CAGCAATCCGCCGCCCCGCAGCAGCAGCCGCGTTCACACCCAGGATCACCTCAACATCCCCCGTCCAGCCGACCGGAACACCGACGGGACCATCGAAACCACCAGTGGAGAACGGGACAAGATCACGTGCATAACAAGCAGAATCGTGCGTCTCATGAGCGGGTGCAGCCCTGCTCAGTGCTCCGTCTCACCTTTCACCGCGCGCTGGAGGACGACGTCACTGCCCGGCTCGCCGCACCATCTCCTCGGCGATCCAGCGGGCGGTCTCGCGGGTGCACGCGCCCGGGTCGCCGAAGCTGACGGCGAACACGCCGGTGATCTCGGTCAGCTGGGGGACGCCGCGCAGCCCGAGGATCGCGTCCGCCTCCGCCGCGTACTCGTCGACGGGGGCGCCCTCGGCCACCAGCCCCACCGGGTCGGCCTCGGCAAGGATCCGGATGAGCTCTTCGCGGGTGATGGCCATGGCCCGAGCCTAGAAGACCGCGGGCCCTCCCGTCGCACCTGACCGTCACCCGCCTCGGGCGGGTCACCGGTCTGCGACGATGGCGGTATGGGCTCGGGAAGGCCGTCGGGCCGCCTGCGTCACCCCGCGGAGCCGGTGGTGGGGGACGCCGCGCGCGTCGTCGGGCTGGTCGACGGTCCGCTCGGCGCCTACGTGCACGTGCCCTTCTGCTCCCGCATCTGCCCGTTCTGCCCCTACAACAAGGTCGTTCCGCGCGACGGGCAGCCCGAACGGTACTTCGACGCGCTGCTGGCCGAGGCGCGGGGCTACGTCGACGCGGGGGTGGCCGGGGGGACGGGCTTCACGTCCCTGTACGTGGGCGGCGGCACGCCGACGCTCTTTCCCGACCTGCTCGGGCCGGTACTCGACGCGCTCCCGGTGACGGGGGAGCGTGCGATCGAGGTGCTGCCGTCCCACGCGACGCCCGAACGCCTGGACGAGCTGCGCCGGCTCGGCTTCACCGCGGTCAGCGTCGGCGTCCAGTCGTTCTCCGACGAGGTGCTGCGCCACCTGCGCCGTCCGCACGACGCGCGGCAGGCACGCGCGGCCCTCGAGAACGCCGTGGGACGGTTCGACCTCGTCGACGCCGACCTGATCCTCGACGTCGAGTACGACGACGCCCACGCCGGGTCGTTCCTGCGCGATCTGGTCGGCTGCTTCGAGCTCGGCGTGCACCAGGTCTCCACCTACCCGCTGATGCGGTTCGGCTACACCGCCTTCGGGCCGGCCGCCCACGACCGCCGCCGCGAGCACGAAGTGCTGGCCGAGGCCACACGGCTGGCCCGCGAGCACGGGTACGAGCGGCGATCGGTGTGGACGTTCAACCGTCCCGAGGCCCCCAGCTACACCTCGATCACCCGGCGGCGCTTCCTCGGCCTGGGCGCCGGGGCGTCGTCCTTCCTCGGCCGCGACTTCCTGGTGAACCACTTCGGCGTCGAGACCTACATCGCTGCGCTCGACGCGGGACGGCTGCCGGTCGCGCAGCGCCTGCACCTCGGACGCCTCGGTGGGCCGCTCTACGACGCCTTCTGGCAGGCGTACTCCGGACGGCTGTGCCCGCCGGCGCGCGGCTCGTCCGAGCCCGTGGGGCTGCTGCTGCGCTCGGCGGCGGCCCTGTTGGCGGCCGGCGGGCTGCTCACGCCGGCCGGGCCGGGTGGCTGCCGGGCCCTCACCCCGCGGGGCTTCGACCGCTACCACGACCTCGAGCGCTGGGTGACTTACCACCTGATCGAGCCGCTGTGGTCGCAGATGCTCGCCGAGCACGCGCACGAGGGCGGACGCGCCGGCTGGGCGGCGCCGGAGTCCGCGCGCCGGCGCCGGCTCTGGACGGTCGTGGAGGCCCTCACCCGGCGTCCGCTCTAGGGTCGCGGCGCCCGTCCGCCCAGCAGGGACGGGTACCGGCGGACGACCTCGGCCAGCACCGCCGGATCACCGCAGAACAGCAGCGACAGCTCGGCGGCGAAGGTGAAGCCGCACTGTTCGCACAGGCCGGGGATCTCGCTGCACCGCCCGCACGTCCACTGCTCGCCGTCCTCGACCACCACGCACTGCGGGCACGGGCGCGGGGCCGACAGGTCCGCGACCCGCGGCAGGGCAGCGGCGAGGTTCACCACCGGGTAGCCGTCCCTGATCAGGGTCGTGATGCGTTCGCACACGTCCCGGCGCTGCCCCGGATCGAGGGCAAGCTCCTCAGTGCCCGGGTAGGGGGTGTGCAGGTTGTAGGACACCCCGCGCACCGCCGGCAGCGCGGTGGCCAGCCGGGCCACGTCCTCGACGTCGTCGACGTTCTCCCGGTTCACGGCCATGTAGAGGCAGAGGTTGGGCGTCGTCGCGGTCTCGATGGCGGCCAGGATCCGGTCGTAGGTCCGTCCCCGGATCGCGTCGTGGTGCTCGCGCGTCCCGTCCAGGCTGACCAGCACCAGGTCGGCCTCGGCAAGGTCGACGCCGCGCGTCCCGTTCGTCACCACGCCCACCCAGCCGAAGCCGAGCGAGCGTGCCTCGGCGATCACGTCGCGCAGGGTCCGCGTCCCGTCGTGCCACAGCAGCGGTTCGCCCCCGTAGAGCAGCAGGATGCGCACGCCCTGGGCGCGCAGCCGGCGCAGGTCCTGTTGAAGGGTCGCGAACGGGTAGTCGACCCTGCGCAGGTTGGCCACCGCGCAGTGGCGGCAGGCGAGGTTGCAGCGGTCGGTCACAATCAGCGAGCCGACGATCGGGTCGCGCCGGCGGAACAGCACCGTGCTCAGGCCGAACCACCCCAGCCCTGCCCAGAAACCGAGCCGGGAGCGGGCCGGGGTGGCGGTGGTCATGGCGCGCCGCCGGCGTCCCCGGTGAGCACGTCGCGCATCGCGCGGTACTGGGACGCATCGAGCTCGCCGCGCGCGAACCGCTCCCGCAGCACCGCCAGCGCGGGGTCGGCGTCCTCGCCGGAGCGCGGACGCGGAGGCCACCGGCGGTCGAGTTCGCGTCGCGCGATGACGAGGGCCGCGGCCCAGAAGGCCAGGTAGGCGGCCATCGAGGCCAGCCCGGACAGGCGGGTGTCCCGCCCCGACAGCAGTCGACCACTCGGACCGTAGAACGGATGCACACTGACCACCCCCACGCGTCGACGCACTTCCAGCCTAGAGCCGTGCGAGGGGTGCGAGGCGATCCCCGGAGAAGTCCGCCACGGCCGCTCCGGCGGGGTCGTGGAAGCCTAGAATTGGTGCTGCGGGGGTCCGCCGAGGCGGCCAGACCGGTTGCCACGCGACCGCCCGCAGGAGGTCAGTCATGACCGACCAGGAACTCGCGTTCCAGTGGGACGCGGACCACCGTCTCGCCGCCACCACCGCGCTCGCCTCAGGCGCGCTCGTCCTCCTCGGCACGGCGTTGGTGTTCACCGTGGGGATGGGGCCGATCGAAGCCCTCATCGCCGGCCAGCCCGCCGCACCGTTCGGAGTGACAGTGCTCGGCGGGCTGCTGCTCATCGTGGACGTCGCGCTGCTGGCGTTCGTCGTCGCGCTCGCGCACGCCTTCACCGAGGGCCGTTCGTTCGGGCTCACGGTGACGACCGCGGTCGCGTCCCTCGCCACCGCCGCAGCCGCCGGCGTGCACCTGACCTGGGCGCACCTGGCCACCTCCCCGGAGACGGAGGCGCCGGCGCAGGTCACGCAGTTCGCCACGTGGCTCGCCGTGAACCTGTGGATGCTGCCCCTGTTCGGGCTGCTCGTCGGCGCCACGCTCGCCGCGCTCGCCCTTGCCCTGCGGCACAGCCCATTCCGGTTCGCGCGGCGGATCGGAACGGCGTCCGCCGTGATCGGTGCGCTGCTCCTGCTTCTGGCACCGTTCAGCGGCTTCGGGCCCGAGCAGCCGGCCTTCATCGCCGTGGCGGCGATCATGCTCTCCACAGGCGCGATCAGCGTGCTGCTGCTCGTCGCGCTCGTCCGGCTCGGGCTGCTGCTGGCCGGGTCGCGCCGGAGGGCGTCCGTGCCTGTCGGGTGAGGTGTTCGGCGCGAACCAGCCGTGCGGGGCCGCTCGCGGGGCTAGCGTGTGAACCGTGCCCGCCAGCGTGAACCCGACGACGCCGTGGCGGCCGGCGTGGGCCGTCGTGGTCGCCCTAATCGTCCTCGTGGCCTGCATCCCTCTCGGATTCGCCTTCATCCGGCTGATCGTGTTGTCCAACGGTGACCCGGTGGGTCTCTTCGTCGGAGGGCTGGGGACGCTCGCCACGCTGCCGCCCGCCTTCGCGATGATCCGCTACCTCGCCCGCGGGGGACGGACCGCCTTCGCCGTGGGTGCGATCTGGGGTGGGCTCACCATCGGGATGAACCTGCTGACGATGCTGCCGCACTGACCGGTCGAGGGTGCAGGGCTGGCGTCACGGTGCAACGAAACCCCGCCGGTCCGCGTGGAGAGGGAAACCGAGCGGGAGGATCCGGCGATGCGTCCACTGGTGTTGCTCGCGGTCGTGCTGACGGGCTGCGCCGCGATCCCGGCTGCCCCGGCCGCGCCGCCGAGCCCTGAGCCGGTCGTGCTGCTGCTCAAGGCGGAGGCCAGGGGCGGGCTGTGCGTGACCGGGACGACCTGCGAGTCGAGCATCACGGTGCTGAGCGACGGCACCTGGACCGCGATGGGCAACGGCGAGACGCGGTCCGGCACCCTGCCGGGCGGCCGGGTCGCCGCCCTCGCCGACGCCGTCGCGCAGACCGGCCTGGCCGAGGCGCCGCCGTTCACCGGCACCTGCCCGATCGCCTACGACGGCCAGGAGCAGGTGCTCACCTGGCTGGAGGCGGGCGCGCAGGTCAGCGTCGCGTCCTGCGAGCGCGAGTTCGACCCGGACGACCCGCTGGTCGCCGCGGCCGCCGAGCTCTCGACCGAGCTGGGCTGACCCGATCGGTCGGGCCTTCCCGGCGGCGACGACCGATGGGAGGCTGTGCCCATGGCCCGGATCCTGCCGCCGCCGGCGGAGCGCTTCGACCCGATCACCGCGCGCTGGCTGACCCCGGGCGGCCCGCTCCACGACCCGCAGCGCGACAGCCTTGACCCCGACCACGGTGAGCCCGTGCGGGTCGTCGAGCCCGTCCCGCGGGAGCTGGCCGAGGCTGACGAGTCGAGCGCTGGAGGAGCGCGGGACGCCCGCAAGCGCCAGTTGCTCGTGCTCGCCGTGGTGGCGCTCGCCGCCGGCATGATCGTCGGTGGGTTCGTGGTCGGGTGGCCCTAGAGGCTTTGCGTAGTCGGCGCCGCGGGGGTGTCGGAGTGTCGGTGCCCGCCCGTAGCGTGGCCGGCATGTCGCTCGACCACCTTGCCTCCACCCTCGAGGGTGCCCTCGTCCTGCCGGGCTCGGCGGACTTCGACACGGCGCGGCTCTACCACGGCCGCACCGGCGAGCCGGCCGCAGTGGTGCGCGTCGCCGGTGCCACTGACGTGCTGGCGGCGCTCGCCGCGGCCCGCGCGGAAGGCCTGCCCGTCGCCGTGCGGGGCGGTGGCCACAGCAACTGGGAGTCTCTCCCGGGAGCCCTGGTGGTCGACCTGGGGGACCTGCGCCGGGTCGAGGTGGACGGGGGGCCGCCGGCGGCCGATGGCGCTCGCCTGGTGCACGTGGGCGGCGGCGCGACCTGGGGTGAGGTCGCCGACGAACTCGGCCGGCACGGCCTCGCGATCAGCTCCGGCGACACCCGCTCGGTGGGCGTCGGCGGACTGACCCTCGGGGCCGGCATCGGCTGGGTCGTTCGCCGCTGGGGGCTGGCGCTCGACCAGCTCACCGGCGTGCAGCTGGTCACGGCCCATGGCGAGGTGCTCGAGGTGTCCGCGTCCTCCCACCCGGAACTGTTCTGGGGGGTGCGCGGCGGCGGGGGCAACCTCGGGGTCGTGACGCGGTTCGACTTCCTCGCCCACCCGCTCGCCGGCATCGTGCACGCACGCCTCACCCTCGACGGCTCCGACCTCGCTGCGCTGGTCCGGGCCTTCCGGGACGTGATGCGCGCGGCTCCGCGCGAGCTCAACGGGTCGCTCATGCGCACCCCCGCGATGGGCCCGGACATGCCCGGCCAGACCACGCTCGAACTGGCGTGGGCCGGGCCTGACGAGGACGCCGCCCGCGCGGCCTTCGCGCCGCTGCTCGCCCTTCCCCAGGTGCAGTCCTCGGAGGTGGCGGCGGCGCAGTACAGCGACCTGCTTCAGGAGGCGCCGGTGCCGCCGCCCGGCATGGTCATGCCGACGATCGTGGACGAGAACGGCTGGTTCGAGTCGCTGGACGATGACCTGATCGACGCGCTTGTGGCGGCGTCCGACGCGGCCGGTGCGCCGATGTTCCTCGTCCGGTGGCTCGGCGGCGCCTTCGGCGACGTGGACCCGGACGCGACGGCCATCGCCTTCCGCACGGCCGAGGCGTTCGTCCTCACCGCGGGGTTCCTGCCCCCGGGCTCCACCGACGCCGACGCCGCTGGCATGAAGGCCCTGCTGGCCCCCTTCGCCGAGCGCGCGCTCGGCACCTACGGCAACTTCACGAACGCGGTCGCACCTGGCCTGCCCGGACGCATGTACCCCCCGGCGACGCTCGCGCGGCTGGCGGCCCTCAAGCGCGAGTGGGACCCGGACAACCTGTTCTCGCGCAACCACAACGTGCTGCCCGGGGGGTCCTGACGGCCAGCGCTCGCCCGGGAACTGCGGCGGAGGTCGGACGAGGGGTCAGGACTGGTCGACACGTCCCCCGGCCGTCAGGTACTTCGCGTAGGCAAGGTCGACGTCGGCCATTCCGGCGGGGGTGGGGGTGAAGTCCGCGGCATACGGCTCGCAGAGTGCCCTCTGTGCCTCCGGAATGGACGCGTACGTCCCGTGGCCGACAGCTGCGTAGATGGCCGAACCGGCCGCGCAGACCTCCTCCACCTTCGAGACCATCACTTCCGTGCCGAGGCCGTCGGCGAGGGCCTGGCAGACGAGCCTGGAGTTGCGGACGACGCCTCCCACGAGGATCACCCGCTCGAACACCGCTCCCGCACCGGAGAGCCCAGCGAAGATGGCCCTGCTGCCGGCCACGGCCGCGTGCAGGAGTGCCCGGTAGAGGTCCACGGCGTCATGGCCGATCCGGAGGTTCAGCAGCGCAGCGCTGGCGTGGTCGTCCAGGTCCGGGTAGCGGCGCCCGTTGATCCAGTCCAGCGCAACGATCCCGGTGGGACGGCGTTCGGACGCCGCGCGCTCGAGCGCGGGCAGGAGCGCGTCCCGGCTGGCGGCGAGCGCCTGATCGACGACTTCTGGGGGCAGGAGCGCTTCCAGCTGGTCGCGGAGGACGCCTTCCCATGGCCAGGTGAGAATGCGGGTGTACCAGGCGAAGAGGTCGCCGAAGGCGGCCTGGCCGGCTTCACCGCCCAGGAAGCCCGGCACGATCGAGTCCTCGGCGACGCCGCACATCGCCCTGATGTCGTGCCCCTCGATGGTGGGGTAGTCGGTGAGGAACATGTCGACCGTCGACGTCCCGACCACCTTCACCAAGGTCCCCGGCACGATTCCGGCCCCGACCGCGCCGGCGTGGGCGTCGAGCGACCCGGCGACCACGACAGTGCTCGGGCTGAGGCGGAGGCGACCCGCCCACTCCCCGGTCAGGGTGCCAAGTGGGGTGCCCGCCGGATCAGGCGGCGTTCGGTAACTCCGGGCCACCCGGGCAAGGTGGGGATCGAGTTCCTCCAGGATGGCCTCGGGGATCATCCCGCCGAGACGACGGTTGAAGAGGGCCTTGTGGCCGGCCGCACACGCATTGCGCGAGAACTGGCTGACGTCGTCCACCCCCGTCAGCAGGTTGGGCAGCCAGTCCGAGTGCTCGACCCAGGACGCCGCATGCCGCCTGATGGTGGGGCTGTGTGTGGCCGCGTGCAGGATCTTCGCCCACCACCACTCGGAGCTGTAGCGCCCCTGATAGGTGGTGAAGTCCGGATCGTGGGCGCTGAGCACCCGTGTCACCCGGTCGGCGGCTTCGGAAGCGGTGTGGTCCTTCCAGAGCCAGAACATGCAGTCGGGATCGTCCTCGTGTCCCGGCAGGAGCGCCAACGGCACCCCGTGCTGGTCGGTGGGTGCCGGGGTCGACCCGGTCGCGTCGATCGCCAACGCAGAGACCGAGGCCTCGCCCAACACGCGCGACACCTCCAGGAAGGCCTCTTCGAGTGCCTCGAGGTGGTCGAGAGGGTGCTGACGGAACTGGTGGCGTTCAGGGACGCAGTAGGCGCCGGCGGCCCACCGCTTGAATGGCCGGGTCACGGTCAGGATGCAGGCCGGAACGTCGAGATCCCAGACGCAGACACGGGCGGAATCGGTGCCGAAGTCCACTCCGGCTACCAGGTTTGCCTGCGCCATGTGCGCTCCTCAAGGGTGGGCAGGAAGGCCGGGCGATGGCGCTGTGGCCAGCTGGGACGGTTCCTGCAGGGGTCGGTGTCGGTCGGGCTGGTGCGATCAGGGTGTCGGCGGTCGTGCGGCATCCACGGGAGCGTGGCCGCCGCCTCTCCCGGCTCCTGGCCTCACCACAGGGTGTAGCCGCCGTCCACCACCAGGACGGATCCGGTGGCGAAGGTGGAGGCGTCGCTGGCCAGGTAGAGGGCCGCCGGGGCGATCTCGTCCGGGGTTGCGTATCGCTGCATCGGGACCTCGTCGATCCAGTAGTGGCGGTACTCGGGCTTGTCGATGTCCGCGATCTCGGTCTTCACGTAGCCCGGCGCGATGGCGTTGACGCGCACCTGGTGGGGCGCCCACTCGGCGGCGAGGGAGCGGGTGAGATGGTGGACGGCCGCCTTGCTGATGCCGTAGGGCGCGTGCCACTGCGGGCGGTTGATGATGAGCCCGGACATCGAGCCGATGTTCACGATGGAGCCGCTGCGTCGGGCCACCATGTGCTGCCCGATCACCTGGCAGCACCGCCAGACGGCCTTCAGGTTGACGTCGAACAGCCGGTCCCACTCGTCCTCGGGAAGGGTGAGCGCGTCCGCGTGGAATCCGATGCCGGCGTTGTTCACCAGGACGTCGATCTGGCCGTGCTCGGCGACGACGGTCCGGGCGAGGTTCTCGACCGAGGCGCGGTCGCTGACGTCGGTGCGAACGGCGGTCGCCTCGCCCGGTCCCACGGCGCTCAGCAGGGTCACCGCCTGCTCGTTGCGAGCCTCATCACGGGCGGCAACGACGACCGTGGCGCCCGCTTCGACGAACGCGCGGGCGATGCCCAGGCCAATGCCGCGATTCGCGCCGGTGACCACAGCCACCTTGCCGTGCAGGGAGAACTGGTCGAGGACTGACACGTGCGTGGTTCCTTTCGTAGGGTGGGGGACTCCCACGGCTTTCAGGCGATGGCGGAAGCTGCCGGGCGAAGAGGCTCCTGCTCCAGCCAGGACGTCACGGCCAGTTGGGCTGCGCCGAGGACGGCGGCGTCGCTGCCCACGCGGGCGGGCACCAGGTGGAGCCGCCGGGTGGCCAGCGGGAGCACGCGGTCGTACACGACCTGCCGGACGCCGCTGAGCATGAGTCCCCCGGCGGCGGCGAGGGAGCCGCCGATGACGATCACTTCGGGGTTGAGCAGGCTGGTCGCGTAGGCGACCGCCTCACCGATCAGGCGCCCCCCCTCGCGGAGGGACTCGAGGACGTGGGGGTTTCCCGCCGTGGCGAGTCGCACGATGGTCTCCGTGTCGGTCGCGCCCTGGTCGCCGAGGTCCCGCACGATTGCCCACCCTGCGGTGAGCGCCTCCACGCAGCCGCGATTGCCGCACCGGCACAGCGGTTCGCCATGGCCGTCGAGCTGGATGTGCCCGATGTCACCCGCGGCGCCCTGCGCACCGTGGTACAGCGCCCCGTTGGTGAAGATCGCGCTGCCGATGCCAGTGCCGACCTTGACGTAGAACAGCGACTGGGTGTCCGGCCACATGCGGGTCTTCTCCGCCACGGCCATCGCGTTGACATCGTTCTCCACGAGGATCGGCACGCCCAGCCGTGCGCCCAGTCGGGCTCTGATGTCGAACCCGTCCCAGCCCTGGAGCACCGAGTACCCGGTGACTCTTCCGGCGGCGAAGTCGACAGGAGCCGGCAACGCGAGGCCCACGCAGATGAGCTCGGGCCGCCCGGCACCCCGTTCCTCCAGCAGGTCCTCGACCGTCGCGGCGATGAAGTCCAGAATGGCCTCCGGCCCGGCATCCAGCTGCAGCGAGACCTCGCGGCGCGCAACCACGTCCGGATCGAGGGAGCACAGCACGATCTGGCTGTGTCGCTCGCCGATGTCGACAGCGGCGACGACGCCGTAGTCGCGATTCACCTCGAGGAGCCGAGCCGGACGACCACCGGACTGCTCGGCGTGCTGCGACTCCCGGACCAGTCCAGAGCCGAAGAGCCGCTCGAGCCTGGCCCCGAGCGCGGTTCTGGAAAGCCCGAACTCACGCTGGAGGCCTGCGCGCGTCGTGCGGGTCCGCCACAGGCGGGCAGCGAGCTGCAGGTCCTCGGGCTCCAGCGGGCCCGCCTGCATCGCCGGGCGCCCATCGGTCTGGGTCATGACGGCAGACTAGACCGCTTCGTGTAGCGGATCAACAGAAGTTACGATCTTTTGCTTGACATCACGCAAAAGGGAGTGGAGGCTGGTGCAAAACCGAGCGAGAACGCACGGGCACTTCACTGGAGAGGTGGAACACATGAGCGGACGCAGGAGCCGCGCTGCGCTGCAGGTGATCGGGGCAGGGGTCACGCTGATGTCCCTGAGCCTGACGGCCTGCGCAACAGGGACGAGCACGCCGGCCGCGAGCGGCGGCGGGAGCGCGCCGTCCGAGAAGATGCTGATCGGCATCGTGGAACAACAGCTGGGCAATCCGTTCTTCGGAGCGATCCAGGACGCCGCGAAGGCGAAGGCCGAAGCGGCCGGTGCCCAGGTCATCACGGCCAACTCGAAGACCGCAGGGGACTCCGAGACGCAGGTGACGGCGATCCAGGACATGATCAACCGGAAGGTGAAGGGGATCGTCGTCGACCCGGCCAACGCGACCGCCCTCGTCCCGGTGATCAAGCAGGCCCGGGACGCGGGCATCCTCGTCATCGCGGTCAACACCGAGACCGATCCGGCCGACGCCGTCGACGCCACGTTCGAGACGGACAACCTCGAGGCCGGCCGGTTGACCGGTGCGTGGGCCAAGGCCGCGCTGGGTGACAAGGCACCCAAGGTGGCGCTGCTTGACTACGATCTGACCGACAAGACGTCCAAGGCCCGTCACGACGGGTTCCTCAAGGGCATGGGGCTCACCGAACAGTCGCCCGAGGTGGTGGCTGAGAAGGAGACCAGTGCCAGCGTCGACGGAGGCCAGGCCGCGATGGAGAACATGCTGCAGGCGCACAAGGACATCAACGTCGTGTACTCCATCAACGAGCCGATGGCTCAGGGTGCCTACGCCGCGGCCAAGGCCCAGGGGCTCGAATCGGGCATCCTCTTCACCGGTATCGACGGCAGTTGCTCCGGCGTGCAGGCTGTCAAGGACGGGCAGATCGGCGCCACCGTCGCGCAGTTCCCGACCCTGATGGGCGAGAAGGCCGTGGAGGCCATCCTCCAGTACGCGAAGGACGGCACCAAGCCGAGCGGGATCATCAACTCCGGCACCGTCCTGATCACCGACAAGCCGGCCGCCGGGCTGGACTCGAAGGACACCGCGTGGGGCCTGCAGAACTGCTGGGGCACCAAGTGACCGACGCCCCGGTGGGTGCGAACCTCGACACCGAGGTTCGCCCTACCGGGGTGCACCGGATCCGGGGGTTCCTGGTCGATGCCACGCGCGGGGGCGTCCTCGGCCCGCTCGTCGCCCTCCTGTTCGCGTCGGTGGTCTTCTCCGCGCTCACCGACACGTTCCTGACCCCCAGCAACATCTCGCTGATCCTCACCCAGTCCATCGTGATCGGGATGCTGGCGCTGGGCCAGACGATGATCATCCTCACCAGCGGCATCGACCTCGCCAATGCCGCGATCATGGTCCTCGCCTCGGTGGTCATCGCCAAGGTCGTGAAGGTTTCGGACAACGCGTTTGTGGCCCTGCTCATCGGCCTCGCGGTCGCCCTCGCGCTGTCCGCGATCTCCGGCCTGCTCGTCAGCCAGATGAACCTTCCCCCGTTCATCGTCACCCTCGGCATGTTGACGGTCGTCACCGCTGCGGCACGGCTGTACACCGGTTCCAGCAGCATTCCCGTCCAGAACGACCTGATCGCCTGGCTGGGCACCCCGGTTCCCATCGCCGGTTTCCGCTTCACCATCGGGGTGTTCGTCTGGTTCGCGGCGTACGCCCTTGCCTGGTACGCCCTCACCCAGACCGGGTGGGGCACGCACGTGCTCGCGGTCGGCGACGACCCCGAGGCGGCGCGTCTCGCCGGCATCAAGACCCGGCGCGTCCTGCTCAGCGTCTACCTGGTGGCGGGCCTGTGCTACGCCGCCGCGGCGTGGCAGGCCCTGGGTCGCATTCCGAACGCCGACCCGAGCGGGTACGCCAGCGGGAACCTGGACAGCATCACCGCGGTCGTGATCGGCGGCACCTCCCTCTTCGGTGGTCGGGGTGGCGTCATCGGGACGCTGATCGGAACGCTGATCGTCACGGTGCTCCGCAACGGCCTCACCCAGGCCGGGATCGACTCGCTCTACCAGGACATCGCGACCGGCGTCCTCGTCGTCGCGGCCGTCCTGATCGACCAGATCACCAGGCGGGCCCGATGACGGCACCAGTCCTGTCCGCGCACCGGCTCTTCAAGCACTTCGGGGCGGTCACCGCCCTCGACGGCGCCGACTTCGAGGTCTGCGAGGGCGAGGTGATGGCCGTGGTCGGCGACAACGGAGCAGGGAAGTCGACCCTCATCAAGGCCCTCACCGGAGCACTCGTCCCCGATTCGGGCCAGATCCTCCTCGACGGGGAGCGCGTGCGCTTCCACTCACCCATCGACGCTCGCCGGCACGGCATCGAGACCGTTTACCAGACCCTAGCGGTCGCCCCGGCGCTGGACATCAGCGCCAACATGTTCCTCGGTCGCGAACAGAGACGCCCGGGCGTGCTCGGCTCGTTCTTCCGGCTGCTCGACAAGCCCGCGATGCGCACGCGCGCCGCGGCGACGCTCCGCGAGCTCGGGATCACCACCGCGAGGTCAGTGCGCCAGCAGGTCGAGACCCTCTCCGGTGGCCAGCGGCAGGCCGTGGCTGTCGCCAGGGCGGCCGCCTGGGGCAGCAAGGTCGTCGTGCTCGACGAGCCGACGGCGGCCCTGGGTGTGCGTGAGGCGGGCCAGGTCCTCGAGTTGGTCCGCCGCATCAGGGACCGTGGAGTAGCCGTGATCCTGATCAGCCACAACATGCCCCAGGTCTTCGAGGTCGCCGACCGGATCCACATCCACCGGCTCGGTCAGCGCGTCGCGCTCGTCAGGCCCACCGATGTCAGCATGACGGACGTCGTCGCGATCATGACCGGTGCAAGGGCCGGCAACGAAGGTGTCGCCGATGCGGACCTTCCGCACGGCGACGGGGCCTGACCCGTCGTCAGGCGCCCCCGATCCCACGCCGTCAGCGAGGCAGGTCGGCGCAGAAGAGCTGACCGGAGGCGGTGAACGCCACCCCCGGCACTTCGACGTCGCTCGCGACGAGCCGGAAGCCGAACCCGGTGTGCAGGTCGATCGAGGCCCGGTTGGCGCTGCTCACGAAGTACCAGGCACGGTCCGTCCGCTCCCCGAGCCAGCCCAGCCGGGCCTTGGTCAGCTCCCGTCCGACGCCGTGTCGCCGGCACCGGGGATCGACAACGAGCCCGAGGAGGAACCACCCGTCGGGAATCGTCGAGCCGGGTGAGAGCGCGCTCGAGGCGAACCACCCGGCCGTTGCGTAGCCGGCCACCCCACCGTCGATCACGGCCACGAATGTCCTGCGGTCCGCGCTGTGCAGGCTGCGCTCGAAGGAGGCCCGCCAGGCCGCCTGCTCCCCGCCGTCGCGCTGGACGGCTAGGGCGACGCATGCCTCGACGTCCCATTCGGCCAGCTCCCGCACGACCACCGGGACACGCGTGCCGCGGTCGTCGGGACGGTAGTCGGCGAACAGCGAGGCCATCGGCCCAGCGTAGATCGGGACGCCCCGCCCGGGCGGCCGAGCCGCTTCGCCCGTCCGCCGGAGGGGTAAGGGAAGAGCCAACAGTCGAGAAGGGACGAGCCATGAGCGAGAAGTCCGAGGTGCAGAACCTGTCCGGGCCGACGGTGGCCACCGAGCCTCTGGACGCCGGGCCGCCCGCGGCGGACGCCAAGCAGGTGCAGCAGGGGGAGCCGAAGGAGTACCCGCAGGATGCCGACGACGACACCCCCGCACCCCGCCGGGTTCCGACCGCGGGACCGCCTCGTCCTGACCATTCCGGCCCCCGGCACGCGGGCACGCCGGCCGGTGTTTGATTGACCCATGGCGCGGTCCCGGGGGGTGAGTCGGACGGCGAGCGGCGCCGCCCTGTGCCGGCTCGTCGAGCAGCAGCAGCCGCCCGGCCTGCGCCAGCTCGACGATCCGGTGGTGGCGACGGTCCTCGACCCGATCCTCGTGATGGTGTCGGGCGTCGAGGCGATGCAGCGCGCGTTCCTCGACTCGCTGCCCGCGGGCACCTGCGGGGGCGTGGTGATGCGGACCCGCTACATCGATGACGTCGTCACCGCCTGGGCGGAGAGCGGTCGGACGCAGGTGGTCATCCTGGGTGCCGGGCTGGACACCCGCGCCCACCGGCTGCCCTGCCTCGCCCGGTGCACGGTCTTCGAGGCGGACCTCCCCGAGATCCAACGGGAGAAGCGGAGCAGGTTGCGCGCCGTGCCGGCCCGCGCGGAGGAGGTGCGCTACGTCGGCATCGACTTCGAGACGCAGCCACTCCCGGACGCGCTCGCCGCGGCGGGGTTCGATGCCGGTCTGCCGGCGCTGTTCGTCTGGGAGGGAGTCACCCAGTACCTCAGCGAACCCGCGGTGCGCTCGACCATGGCCTTCGTCGCCGGATGCGCGCCGGGCAGCATGCTGGTGTTCACCTACGTCCTGCCGTCCCTTGTCGGGAACGGCGCGTACCAGGGCTGGTCGGATCCGTTCACGCAGCAGCTCGCCGCCACAGAGCCGTGGATCTTCGGGATCGAGCCCACCGACCTCGAGGCCTTCCTCACCACGTCCGGCTTGGCGCTCATCGACCACGTGGGCGTGCCGGAGTACCGGTCCCGCTACCTCGATCCGGCGGGACGGCGACTCGAGGTGAACCCCGGCGAGCGCGTCGCCCTGGCCGGCGTCCGGGCGGAGCGGCACCCGCCGTCCGGCGACGCCCCGTCCTGACGCATCGGCCGTTCAGCGGACCCACTCCTGACCGTGGCCCGGTTCGTTCACTCCCCGAGGTCCCCGACGAGCGGGGCGCCGTGCAGGGCCACCGTCCGCTGCGCGGCGGCGAGGGCCACGTCGAAGCCGACGTCGGGGTTCTTCACCAGCCTCTCGGTGGCCACCGCGTGCGCGCGGGCCCGCGTGCTGCCGTGGGCCTTGCCCCGCTCGATCACCGGGGTGGCCGCGGCCCCGAGCGCCGCGAGCGCGCGGCTCAGGCTGCGCTGGGTGGCGTGGTCGCCGCGACCGAACTGGGTCGCGAGCACCTCGGCCAGCGCCGCCGCCTCGTGCGCCGGCACGAGGGCCGCAGCAGCGCGCCACGCCGTCCGGGCCACGTCGTCCTCGGCATCGAGCAGCAGCTCTGTGGTGATCGCGGGCCACCCGCGCGGGTCGCCGAGCTTGGACAGCGTGTGCAGCCCCTGCGCCCGGGCCTGCGGGAAGGGCGAACGCAGCTCCGGCAGCACCCGCTCGAGCGTGCGCGTCCGGTCGTGCTGGATGAGCGCCCAGGTGAGCATGTCGCGCACGAAGAAGTCCGGCTCGACGGCGAACCTCTCCACGAGCGGGTCGATGTAGGCGTCGTGGGGACGCAGCCCCGCCGCCATCGCCGTCTGCAGGCGCGCGGACGCCGGCTCGGCCTCCAAAGCCAGCCGCAGCCTCTCGACGATCACTCCGACACCGTCCTGGGTCATCTCAACCACCTCCGAGGTCCAGTGGAAACCTTGCCGCAGGGTGAAGGTCAAGGAAACGTCGGCTCGGGTGTGACGTTTGCCACCGAACACGGGGGAGAACGTCACGTGCTGAGCGCGAGCGGCGACTCAGGTGAGGCTGGCGTAGGTGTCCGGACGCCGCGTGGCCAGGAACGGGAACAGCGTGAGCCAGTCGTCGCGCTGGGCCAGGTCGAGGGACGCCACCAGCGCGGCGTCGCCGTCGCGGGGGGCCCGCACCAGCACCCGTCCGTACGGGTCGCAGATGAAGGACGAGCCGTAGAAGCGCACCCGCCCCTCGTCGCCCCAGCGGTTCGGCACGACCATGAAGAGCCCGTTGGCGATCCCGTTGCCGACGATGACCTGGCGCCACAGCGGCTCCGTGTCGAAGCCGGGGTGGTCCGGCTCGGAGCCGATCGCGGTGGGGTAGGCGAGCACCTCCGCGCCGGCGAGGCTGTAGGCACGGGCGACCTCGGGGAACCACTCGTCCCAGCAGGTCGGCAGCCCGATGCGGGGACGCGCCGGGAGCGGGAGCGCGGTCACCGGGTACGGGTCGTCGGCGGGCCCGGGGCGAAAGTACCGGTCCTCGTGGTAGCCGGCGGTGACCGGGATGTGCAGCTTGCGCGTGCGGGCCAGGATCCCTCCGTCCGGGCCCACCACGATCGCGGTGTTGAAGCCCAGCCCGTCCGGGCCGTCCGCGCGCTCGTAGAGCGAGGCGTGCACCCAGATCCCGTGCTCCCGGGCCGCCGTCGCGGCAAGGGTGGCCGTCGGGCCCGTCGCGAGGTCCTCCGCCAGATCGGCGGGGCGGCCGGTGGGCAGCGTGTCCGCCGGGTAGCGCGACAGCGTCAACTCCGGCAGGAACACGACCTCGGCGCCCGCTGCGGCGGCCGAGGCGATCCCGTCGGCCAGCACCGCGGCGTGCTCGGCCGCGTCCGCGTGCCAGCGCGTCTGCACCAGTCCCACCACGAGCGGCGGACGGTCGCCCGCCCGCACGCGGGCGGGGGAGTCCAGCACGTCGGCGACCAGCGTTCTCATCGGACCTCCTGTGGTGCCGGCCGGGCCGGCTGCTGCTGGGTGATGCAGTGGATGCCCCCGCCGCGGGCGAAGAGCGGACGCGCGTCGACCGCCACCACCTCGCGTCCGGGGTAGGCCGCGGCGAGGATCTCCCGTGCGGGGGCGTCGGCGGGGTCGTCGAAGGCGCAGGCCACCACTACGCCGTTGGCGACGTAGTGGTTGACGTAGCTGTGGTCGACGAAGCCCTCGGCGTCGGTCAGGCCGCGGGGCGCGGGCAGTTCCGTCACCCGCAGCGACCGTCCGTCGGCGTCCGTGGCGGCCCGGAGCAGCCCGACGAGCTCCTCGGTCACCGGGTGGTCGGGATGCGCCGGATCGGGCTGGACGTGCACCAGCACCTCGCCGGGTCCGGTGAACGTCGCCACCAGGTCGACGTGGCCGCGGGTGCCGAACTCCCGGCTGTCCCGGGTCAGCCCACGGGGGAGCCAGATCACGCGCCGCGCACCGACCGTCCGCGCCAGTTCGGCCTCGACCGCGGCCTCGTCCCAGCCCGGGTTGCGGCCAGGGTCGAGCTGGACGGTCCGCGTGACGAGGAACGTGCCGCGGCCGTCGGTGTGGACGCCGCCGCCCTCGTTCACCAGCGGGGAGGAGACCGGCTCGGCGCCGCTGGCGGCGATCGCCACCCGGGCCGCCTGCGCGTCCAGCTCCCAGCGCGCCCACGCCTGGGCGCCCCAGCCGTTGAAGACCCAGTCGACGGCTCCCAGGCGTCCCGCCTCGTCGAGCACGAAGGTCGGGCCGGTGTCGCGGTACCAGGCGTCGTCCAGCGGGTGCACGTGCACCTCGACCGACGCCGACAGCAGCCGGCGCGCGTCGGCGACCGCCGACGGCGGCACCACCATCGAGACCGGCTCATGGTCGACCACGGCGTTGGCGACGGCCGCCCAGGTGGTCCGGGCGAGCTCGGCCTCGGACGCGGTGTCGCCGAGGGTGTAGCCGCCGGAGGGCCACGCCATCCAGGTGCGCTCGTGCGGCTCGGTCTCTGCCGGCATCCGCCAGGTCATGGGCACAGCGTTCCAGACGTCCCGGCGAGACGCACCCCGCGGCCGGCGGTGGTGAACAGCGGGCCGGCGCGCCGCCCGCGCCGGTAGACGCCGGGTGGTCGTGACGCGCCTCGTGTGTCACACCCGTGAATGATCCGTTTCAATGAACCGATTTTGTGATCTAATCGTGACCAATCGCCAGATCGGAGTGTCCATGACGCCCAGGAGTTCGGTGAGCATGCGCGACGTCGCCATGCTCGCGAGGGTCTCCGTCGGCACGGTGTCCAACGTGCTGAATTCGCCCGACCGTGTGTCCGACGCCACCCGCCAGCGCGTCGAGGAGGCGATCGCGAAGCTCGGCTGGGTACCCAACGAGTCGGCCAGGCAGTTGCGCGCCGGCCGCAGCCGATCCATCGGCATGGTGGTCATGGACCTGTCCAACCCCTTCTTCGCCGACGTGATCCGCGGCGCGGAGCGGCTGCTGTACGACGAGCAGTACTCGGTGCAGGTGGGCAACAGCGACTCCGACCTGTCCCGCGAGCTCACGCTGCTGGAGCGGTTCGAGCAGCAGCGCATCGGCGGCGTCCTGTTCGCCCCGATCGAGGACCGCGCCGAGCGGGTGCTCAAGCTGCGCCGCCGGGGCATCCCCGTGGTGATCGTCGACCGCGCCGGCACCGGCACCGACTACTGCTCAGTGGGCGTGGACGACCTCGTCGGCGGCCGCCTCGCCGCCGAGCACCTGCTCGACCAGGGCCACCACCGACTGGCGTTCGTCGGCGGCCCGAGCACCCTCGCCCAGGTCAGGGACCGCCGCCGCGGCGCGGAACTGGCCGTCGACCAGGCGGGGGAGGGGACGTCCCTGCTGGTCGTCAGCACCCCGACCACGAGCCTCGAGGCGGGCGTCAGCAGCGCGGGGGAGATCGCCGCGCTGCCCGAGGCCGAGCGCCCCACCGCCGTCTTCGCGGCCAACGACCTGATCGCGATCGGCCTGCTCCAGGGGTTCACCACCGCGGGCCTGCGCGTGCCGGACGACATGGCCATCATCGGCTACGACGACATCGCCTTCGCCGCGGCGGCCGCCGTCCCGCTGTCCTCGATCCGGCAGCCGCGGGAGGACATCGGCCGCAAGTCCGCTGAATTGCTCCTCGCCGAGATGGAGGCCGCGGACGCCGCCCTGCCACACGTCCACGAGACGATCCGCTTCGTCCCGCAGCTGGTCGCGCGCCGCTCGACACACCGCCGCAAGCCCCGGAAGGGTTGACACCGGGCCTCCTCTTCCGTAGGGTCATGAATCGTTCTTATGGAACGTTTCAACGCATCGGCCAATGGAGGCAGCTCGGTGGACAACAGCCAGGCAGCACCGGTTCTCGAGCTCAAGGGCGTGTCGAAGAGCTTCGGGGCGGTGGTCGCGTTGCGCAACGCCGACCTGGCCCTGCGGGCCGGCTCGATCCACGCCGTCGTCGGTGAGAACGGCGCCGGGAAGTCGACCCTGGTCAAGATCATGGCCGGGCTCTACCAGCGCGACACCGGCACCTTCGAGATGGACGGCGCGCCGGTGCACTTCCGCACCACGGCCGAGGCCAAGGACGCCGGCGTCGCGGTGATCTACCAGGAGCCGACCCTCTTCCCCGACCTGTCGGTGACCGAGAACGTGTTCATGGGGCGCCAGCCGGTGAGTCGCTTCGGCCGCATCGACAAGGCGGCGATGCGCACGGAGGTCGTCGGCCTGATGGAGCGACTCGGCGTCCGCATCGACCCCGGCCGTCCCTGCGAGGGCCTGTCGATCGCCGACCAGCAGATCATCGAGATCGCGAAGGCCATCTCCCTGGACGCCCGCGTGCTGATCATGGACGAGCCCACCGCGGCCCTGTCCGGTGTCGAGGTCGACCGGCTGTTCGCGGTCGCCCGCAGCCTGCGCGACGAGGGCCGGGCGCTGATGTTCATCTCGCACCGCTTCGACGAGGTCTTCAGCCTGTGCGACACCGTCACCGTGATGCGGGACGGCACCTACATCTCCACCGACGCGATCGCCGACACCTCGGTGGCAGAGATCGTGCGCCGGATGGTCGGACGCGATGTCAACGAGCTCTTCCCCAAGCAGGCGGCCGAGATCGGGCGTCCGCTGCTCGAGGTGACCGGCCTCACCGAGCCCGGCGTGTTCTCCGACATCAGCTTCACCGTCCGCTCCGGCGAGATCGTCGCCCTCGCAGGCCTCGTCGGCGCGGGACGCAGCGAAGTGGCCCGCGCGGTCTTCGGCGTCGACCCCTACACCACCGGCTCGGTGGTCGTGGACGGCAAGCCGCTGCCCCGCCGCAAGCCCAGCGCAGCCATGAAGCAGGGCATCGCGCTCGTGCCGGAGGACCGGCGCAAGCAGGGCCTGGTCATCGACGCCACCGTCGCCAGCAACATCACCGACGCGATCCGTCCCACGCTCACCACCTTCGGCCTGGTGACCGCGCGGCGCGAGAACGCGGAGGCCCAGATCTGGGCGCGCAAGCTCGAGGTGAAGACCGCGGCCCTGGACGCCGTCGCCGGCACCCTCTCCGGCGGCAACCAGCAGAAGGTGGTGCTGGCCAAGTGGCTGGCGGCGAACCCCAAGGTGCTGATCATCGACGAGCCCACCCGCGGCATCGACGTCGGCACGAAGTCCGAGGTCCACCGGATGATGTCCGAGCTCGCCGGCATGGGCCTGGCGATCCTGATGATCTCCTCCGAGCTGCCCGAGGTGCTGGGCATGGCCGACCGCGTCCTCGTGATGCACGAGGGCCGGATCACCGCAGACATCCCGCGAGCAGAGGCCACTCCCGAGTCGGTCATGTTCGCAGCCACCCACGACAAGGAGGACGTCGCGTGACGACCGTGGCCGCCCCGCCCGCCCCCGGAGTACTCAGCCGGCTCGGCTCCCTGGCGCGCTCCCGCGAGACCGGCATCTTCCTGGCCTTCGCCCTGGTCGTCGCGGCGACCACCGTGAAGAACCCGCAGTTCCTCTTCAGCGGTGACGGCTGGCGCGACCTGCTGCTCACCCCGGCCATCGTGGCCGTGGTCGCGATCGGCCAGGCCGTGGTGATCATCACCCGCAGCGTCGACCTGTCCGTCGGCTCGATCGTCGGCCTGACCGCGTACCTCGTGGGCAGCCTGTTCGTCGCCGTCCCCGGGTTCCCGATCCCGCTGGTCTTCCTCGTGGGCATCGCCTTCGGCAGCCTGCTCGGCCTCGTCAACGGCGCGCTGGTGGCGTTCGGACGCGTGCCGGCGATGGTGATCACCCTCGGCACCCTCTACGCCTACCGCGGCATCAACGTGGTGTGGACCGGCAGCAACCGGATCAACGCCTCCGACATGCCGCGCGACTTCCTCGCCCTCGGCACCCAGCAGGTGCTGACCATCCCGGTGATCACGATCCTCGCCGTGGCGATCCTGGCGATGGTCGGCTGGTACATGGCGAACACCCGTGGCGGACGCGAGTTCTACGCGATCGGCTCCGACCCCGACGCCGCAGAGCTGTACGGCCTGGCCAAGACCAAGCGCGTGCTCATCGCCTTCGTCGCCAGCGGGGCCGCGTCCGGGCTCGGTGGCGTGCTCTTCGCCGCCCGCTACGGCACCATCAACTCCCAGGTCGGCGACGGCTTCGAGCTCCAGGCGATCGGCGCGGCCGTCATCGGCGGCGTGGCCATCGTCGGCGGCAGCGGCACCGTGCTGGGTGCCGTCTTCGGCGCCTACCTGCTGCTCACGATCAACCGCGCCCTTCCCGTCCTCGGCATCCCCGACTTCTGGCAGCGCGCCGTGGTGGGTGCCCTGATCATCGGCGCGATCATCCTCGACCGCGTGCTGGCGAACCGGCAGGCCAAACGACTGATGGAAGACAGGAGCGCAGCATGACCACGCTCACCACCGGCAGTCCGGACACCCGCACGTACGCCGAGTTCGGCCGTCCCCTGTGGCGCCGGGCGCTGTTCAACCGCGAGATGGCGATCATTGCCCTGCTCCTCGCCGTCGTCGTGGCCGCGTCCGTCATGGTGCCGAAGTTCGCCACCCCGGTGACGCTGGGCTACCTGCTCTTCGACGTCACCCCGATCCTGCTGATCGCGCTGGCGATGGCCCCGGTGATGATCACCGGCGACATCGACCTGTCCGTCGGCTCGATGGTCGGCCTGAGCAGCGTCACGCTGGGGCTCGGCACCCAGATGGGCCTGTCCGTCCCTGTGGCCGGCCTGATCGCCCTGCTCGTCGGAGCGCTCGGCGGCCTGGTCAACGGCCTCCTCGTCACCCGGATCGGCCTGCCTGCGCTGGCGGTGACGATCGGTACGCTCGCGCTCTACCGCGGGATCGCTGTCGGGCTGCTCGGCACGACGGCCATCACGCAGTTCGACCGCTGGTGGACGACGCTGGTCAAGTCGAAGATCGGCGGCAGCGGGATCCCGACGGTGATGATCGTCTTCGTCCTGCTGCTCGCCGCGTTCGCGATCATGCTGCACTTCACCCCGTTCGGCCGCGGCGTGTTCTCGATCGGGCTGAGCAAGGACGCCGCCGTGTTCTCCGGCGTGGACGCCGAGCGCACCCGGCTGGTGCTGTTCGTGCTGTCGGGGCTGATGGCCGCGCTCGCCGGCATCTACTACGCGCTCTACTACAACTCCGCGCGCGGCGACAACGCCACCGGCATGGAACTCCAGGTGATCGCAGCGGTCGTGCTCGGCGGGGTGTCGGTGTTCGGCGGCCGCGGTGCCCTGCACGGCGTCGTCGCCGGCGTCCTGCTGATCGGCGTGCTGTCCAAGGCGCTGCAACTGGTGAACATCACGTCCGACGTGGTGAGCATCATCACCGGCGTCCTGCTGGTGCTGTCGGTGATCGCCGGCAGCGTCCTGTCCTGGATCCAGGCGAAACGCCTCCGTCCGGCCGCTCCACCCGTGAAGACCTCCTGAAGGAACCGGGGCTTGCCCCAATCAACCGTCTGGCCCAACGTCGGGCCCGACCAAACGAAAGGATCACCCATGATGCTCGGTAAGTCCCGTGTGGGTCTCCGTGCAATGGCGGCGCTGGCGGCCTCAAGCCTCCTGCTTGCTGCCGGTTGTTCGTCGGGTGGCGCTGCCAGCCCGGCCGCCTCCGGCTCCGCCCCGGCGTCCTCGGCCCCGGCCGCGGCGAATCTGACCATGACCTTCCTGCCGAAGAACCTGGGCAACCCGTACTTCGACACCTCGTTCAAGGGCGTCCAGGCGGCGGTGCAGGCCGTCGGCGGCACCGTGACCCAGGTGGGACCGGCCAAAGGCGACGACCCGGCCGGCCAGGTCTCCTACATCAACACCGCCACCCAGCAGCAGGTGGGCGCGCTGATCGTGTCGGCCAACGACAAGTCGGCCATCTGCGACGCGCTGACGGAGGCCAAGACCGCTGGGGTGAAGGTCGTCACCTTCGACTCCGACACCAACCCCGAGTGCCGCGACCTGTTCATCAACCAGGCGACCGCCGAGGGCATCGCCAAGGTGCAGGTCGACATCATCACCTCCGAGATCGGTGACTCCGGCGAGATCGCGATCCTGTCGGCCGCGGCCAACGCGACCAACCAGAACGCCTGGATCGACATGATGAAGAAGGAGCTCGCCGCGAGCCACCCGAACGTCAAGCTCGTCGACGTGGTGTACGGCAACGACGACGACCAGACCTCGTTCGACAAGACCGCCGGCCTGCTGCAGTCCCACCCGAACCTGAAGGGCATCGTGTCCCCGACCACGGTCGGCATCGCCGCCGCGGCCCGCTACCTGTCCACCTCGAAGGCCAAGGGCAAGGTCATGCTGACCGGCCTGGGCACCCCGAACCAGATGCGCGAGTACGTCAAGGACGGCACCGTCACCGAGTTCGCGCTGTGGAACCCCGAGGAGCTGGGCGCGCTCGCCGCCTACGCCGCCGCGGCCATGGTCAAGGGCGAGATCACCGGCAAGGAGGGCGAGACCTTCAAGGCCGGCGACAAGGAGTACACGATCGGCGCTGACGCCACCGTCCTGCTCGGCGAGCCCTACAAGTTCAACAAGGACAACATCGACAACTTCAACTTCTGAGTTGTCCGTGGTGCCCGGCCGGACACCGGCCGGGCACCTCGACCCCCACCCCTCGACCCCCATCGACGCGCGCACGCAGAGAAGAACCCGAGATGACTGATTTCGCCTCCATCACTGACCAGTTGGCCCTCCAGGCCATCGAGCTGCCCTCGTGGGCGTTCGGGAACTCGGGGACCCGCTTCAAGGTGTTCGGCACGCCGGGCACCCCCCGCACCGTGCAGGAGAAGCTGGCGGATGCCGCGCAGGTGCACGCCTTCACCGGCCTGGCTCCCACCGTCGCCCTCCACATCCCGTGGGACAAGGTGGACGACTACGCGGCGCTCGCCGCCTACGCCCGTGACCTGGGCGTTGCCCTGGGCACGATCAACTCGAACACGTTCCAGGACGACGCGTACAAGTTCGGCTCGCTGACCCACCTCGACCCGGCCGTCCGTCGCAAGGCGATCGACCACCACCTCGAGTGCATCGACATCATGGACGCCACGGGCAGCCGCGACCTGAAGATCTGGCTCGCCGACGGCTCCAACTACCCCGGCCAGGCCGACCTCCGCGGACGCCAGGACCGCCTCGCCGAGTCGCTCCAGGTGATCTACGACCGGCTCGGCCCTGACCAGCGCCTCGTGCTGGAGTACAAGTTCTTCGAGCCGGCGTTCTACCACACCGACGTGTGCGACTGGGGCACCTCGTACGCCCAGGTGGCCGCGCTCGGCCCGAAGGCGATGGTCTGCCTCGACACTGGCCACCACGCTCCAGGCACCAACATCGAGTTCATCGTCATGCAGCTGCTGCGGCTGGGCAAGCTCGGCAGCTTCGACTTCAACTCCCGCTTCTACGCCGACGACGACCTCATCGTCGGGGCGGCCGACCCGTTCCAGCTGTTCCGGATCCTGTACGAGGTCGTCCGGGGCGGCGGCTACGGCCCCGACTCCGGGGTGGCCTTCATGCTCGACCAGTGCCACAACGTCGAGGACAAGGTCCCCGGCCAGATCCGCTCGGTGCTGAACGTGCAGGAGATGACGGCCAAGGCCATGCTCGTCGACACCGACGCCCTCGCGGCGGCGCAGGAGGCCGGCGACGTGCTCGGCGCGAACGGCGTCTTCATGGACGCCTTCTACACCGACGTCCGCGCCGACCTGGCTGACTGGCGGGAGTCCCGCGGGCTGCCCGCGGACCCGATGGCCGCCTTCGCCGCCACCGGCTACCTCGGCCGCATCGCCGCCGAGCGCGTCGGCGGCACCCAGGCCGGCTGGGGCGCCTGACCCGCGTCCGGCCCGCAACCCACGCACCCGCGCGACCCCGCGACCCACGCAACCGCGCGACCCACCCAACCGCGCGACCACGCGACCCACGCAACCCGGCGAGGGCCAGCGTTGTCGGCGAGGGCCAGCCCACAGGGGCTGGCCCTCGGCGCTAAGGCTGGCCCTCGACGCTCCGGAGAGGAGAGAGCACCCATGGCGAGGTACTGCTTGTTGGGCCATGTCGACCCGACCAGGCTCGAGGAGTACAAGGCCCGGCACGCCGCTGTCTGGCCGGACCTCCTGGTCGCGCTGAGGGACGCCGGCTGGCGGAACTACTCGCTGTTCCTGCGTCCGGACGGCCTGCTGATCGGCTACTGCGAGGCCGACGACCTCGACGCGGCGCAGCAGGCTGTGGGCGCCACGGAGGTCAACGCGAGGTGGCAGGCGGAGATGTCTCGCCTGTTCGCGTCCGAGGGTGCGCCGGACGAGGCGTGGGAGCGGGTCGAGGAGGTCTTCAACCTCGAGGACCAGCTGCGTGCGGCCGGTCGCTGAGTCGCCTCGCCACTAGGCTCTTCCTTGACAACGGTGACCGCCGTCCGTATGATATGAAACGATTCAATCAGTCGCAAGGAAGCGCCATGATCCTCCCCGTCAGCCCGTGCCCCGGAGCGTCCCGATGACCGCCCGGTACTTCGCCGCCGCCGACCTCGGCGCCTCCAGCGGACGCGTCATCCTCGGCCGCCTCGAGGACGGCCGCTTCACCCTCGGCGAGACCACCAGGTTCCCCAACGGGCCGGTCGACGGCGCGGACGGGAGCATCCACACCGACGCCGCCGGCCTGTTCGCCCATGTGCGCGAGGGCATCGAGAAGGCGATCGAGGCCAGTGGGGGAGCGCTGGAGTCCGTCGGCGTGGACACCTGGGGCGTCGACTACGGGCGTCTGGGCGCGGACGGCGAGCTGCTGGAGAGCCCGTTCCACTACCGCGACGACCGGACGAACGGCGTCCCCGAGCTGGTCTTCGCCTCGCTCCCGGCCGAGCAGCTGTACGCCACGGCGGGCCTGCAGGTGATGCCGTTCAACACGATCTTCCAGCTCGTCGCCGGGCGCGACGACGACTGGAGCCGCGTCTCGACGGTGCTGCTGACCCCCGACCTGATGTCGTACTGGATGTGCGGACGAGCGGTCGCGGAGATGACCATCGCCTCCACCACCGGGCTGCTGGACGTGGCCGCGCGCACCTGGTCTGCGTCCACCTGCGACCACCTCGCGAGCGCCTACGGGCTGCCCGTGCCGCGCGTCCTGCCCGAACTCGTCGAGCCGGGGACGGTGCTGGGAGCCACCACCGAGGGGCTGTTCAGCCGGCCGGTCCGTGTCGTCGCGGTCGGCGGCCACGACACCGCCTCCGCGGTGGCGTCGATCCCGGCCGGCAGCGCCGACTTCGCCTTCGTCTCCTCGGGCACCTGGTCGCTGGTCGGGCTCGAGCTCGACGAGCCGGTGCTGACCGCGGCCAGCCGCGAGGCCGACTTCACCAACGAGCTCGGGATCGACGGCACCGTCCGCTACCTCAAGAACGTCATGGGGCTGTGGGTGCTGAGCGAGAGCATCCGCACCTGGAAGGCCGCCGGACGCGACGTCGACCTCGTCCCGCTGCTCGAGGCGGCGGCCGCCCTGCCCGGCCTGGCCTGCGTCCTCGACATGACCGACGAGCGGCTGCTGCCGCCCGGCGACATGCCCGCGCGCCTGCGGGAGATGGCCGCGGAGACCGGCCAGGAACTCCCCGACGACCCGGCTGCGACCTGCCGCTGCATCCTCGACTCCCTCGCCCTGGCGTACCGGCGCACGATCGAGCGCGCCTGCCGGCTGGCGGGACGCGAGGTGTCGGTGGTGCACATCGTGGGTGGCGGGTGCCAGAACACGCTGCTGTGCCAGCTCACCGCCGAGGCGACCGGCCTGCCGGTGGTGGCCGGTCCTGCCGAGGGCACGGCGCTGGGCAACCTGCTCGTCCAGGCGCGCGCCTGCGGCGCCATCGACGGCGACCGGATGGCGCTGCGCCAGGTCGCGATCGCCTCCTCCGACCTCATCACCTACACCCCCGGCGTCCTGCCGTTCGGGCCCGAGCAGTGGGCCGCGGCCGAGCGGCGGGCCTACCCAGGAAGGGCCTGACCATGGGCACCACGTCCTACCCCGAGACCGTCGCAGAGGTCATCGAGAGCATCGGCGCCGCCGGGCGGCGCCTGAACGACATCGACGCCGTCGAGGCGGGTGCGGGCAACATCTCGGCCTGCTTCAACTGGCCGGTCGAGCTCGACGACTTCTTCAACGTCTCCCGCGAGATCGAGCTGCCCTACGACGCGCCGCACCTGGCCGGCTACACCGTGCTGGTCACCGGCTCGGGCTGCCGGCTGAGGCAGGTCGGCAACAATCCGCGCAACAATCTCGGAGCGGTCGTGGTTCACCCCGGCGGACGGTCGGGAACGCTCCACTACCGCAAGAAGGGCAACTTCGACCGTCCGACCTCGGAGTTCAACTCCCACCTCGCCGTGCACGAGGACCAGGTGCGCGACCGGGGGATCGGGTTCCACGCGGTGATCCACGCGCAGCCACCGCACCTGACCCACCTGTCGCACATCCCGGACTACCAGAGCACGCCGGCCCTCAACGCGGCGATCCTGCGCTGGGAGCCCGAGACGATCGTCCAGCTGCGGGAGGGCGTGGGCTACCTGCCGTTCATGGTGCCCGGGTCCGACGAGCTGATGGCCGCCAACGTGGCGAACCTGCGCAGGCACCAGATCGTCCTGTGGGCCAAGCACGGCGTCATGGCCCGCTCCGACACCTCGCCGCTCAAGGCCTGCGACCGCATCGAGTACGCCGAGACCGGCGCGCTGTACGAGTACATGAACCTGTGCTCCGGCGGACGCGCCCAGGGCCTGACCGACGAGGAGCTCAACCGCGTCGTGACCGCCTTCAACGTGGACACCAGCCTCTTCCGCTGACGCGGTCCCCCGCCCCACCCCCAACCCCGTTCCTGCCCCCGAGTGCAACTCCCGCTACCGGAATTCCGGTAGCGGGAGTTGCACTCGGTAGCGAGCGCGGGTTGGGGGGCGCTGAGAGCGCGGGGTGGGGGGTGCGGCGAGCGCGGGGTGAGGAGGGGCGCCGGAGGCGGGGGTGGACGGACGAAGCGGGCGGCTCGGAGGATCGCACATCCGAGGCCGCCCGCTGTCCGTCCGCCCATGGACGTCAGGGGCCGGGCGTGAGCCCGGCGGGGGTCAGCCGATCGCGGGGACCACGTCGCCGGCCAGGTGGACCTGGTAGCCCATGGCCTGGAACATGGCCGCCTTGGCGATCAGGGCCGCGTCGGCACTCGCCGCGTCCGGAGCGTAGGCCACGTTCATGTGGTTGGCCTTGTGGCGGGCCATCAGCTGGTCGCGGTTCACGCCGTGCAGGACGGCGTTCATGATCGGCCACTCCGGGTTGGTGGAGTCGAGGCGACGCTGCACCTCGGCCTCGGGCATCTCGATGCAGGTGCCGCGGCCGAGGTCGACGTGCAGGGCCCCGTCCATGATGAACACCCGCGACCACACGATCTCGCCCGGCTTGGAGACCCCGGCGAGGGTGCCACCGCCCAGCGGGAAGTAGTAGTAGCTCTGCCGGTAGGAGTGCGCGTTGGCGTACCCGCCGAGGTGGGACGCAGGGACGGAGCCGGAGATCTCCAGCACCCAGACGAAGTCGTCCTCCCAGTCGTCGCCCCAGCGGACGTCGTGCAGCGTGGTGGCCGGGTCCAGGCCCATGGCCGTCCAGACGCGGTTGGTGACCACGGCGTCGACCGCGACGCCCTCGTCCACCTCGTTGAAGTGCGGCATCGCCTTGCCGTCGAACAGCACCCGGTCGCCTTCGCGGGAGTAGGCCGGGGGACGCTCGACGTTGTTCAGCAGGCCCTCGGCCAGGTCGGACGCGGGCACCATGTCCTTCAGGCCCTGCTGGTACTGGATGCCGACGGCGTCGGCGCCGAAGTCGTCCGCGATCCGCAGCGCGGCGATGTACATCTTGAACTGGCTGGTGAGCTGCGCGTCGGTCAGGCACTCCTTCCAGTCGCCCTCGTTGTCGACGTGGAAGGTCATGCCCTTCTCGTCGAGCCAGGCGCGGACGGCGGCGGCCTCGGCGTCGGTGACCTTGTTCATCTCCGCGACCAGGGCGCTCTGGCTGAGCCGCTCCTTGTAGATGCCCGCCGGGTTGAGCAGTTCGTCGTCGATGATCGCGTTGTACATGCCCATGCAGCCCTCGTCGAAGACGGCGAGGATCGCCTTCTTCGCCTTCAGCTCCGCGGCGAGCGCCTCGCCCAGCCGCTTCTCCGCGGAGTCGGGCAGCTCGGGCAGGTCGCGCACGTGCGAGGTGTCGTGGACGATGGCGCCGGTGGCCAGCCACTCCTGGAGCTTCGCGGTGAACCACTCGTCGGTGAAGTCCTTGCTCCAGATGGTGGAGTGGGCCACGCCGGCCTTGGTGAGGGAGCCGTGCAGGTTCGCCATGCCGACCAGGCCGGGGAAGTCGCCGGCGAAGTTCGCGGCGAGAAGGATCGGGCCCTCGTGGTCGCGCAGGCCGGCCAGCACGTGGTGGCTGTACTGCCACACGGCCTCGACCACGACGAGCGGGGCGTCGGCCGGGATGGTGGCGAAGACGTCCATGCCCTTGCGCTGGTTGTCGATGAAGCCGTGGCCCTTGACCGGGTCGACGCCATGGGCGCGGGTGACCTTCCACCCGAGGGCGTTGGCCGCAGCAGCGAACTGCGCCTCGACCTGCTGCTGCATGCCCCACGTCTTGACGTTGGTGGTCAGGCGCAGGTCACCGCTGGCGACGACATACAGGGTGTGGGGTTCGGCCGCCGGCCGCACGGGGATTTCAGGCACGAGGTAGGTGCTCACTGTCAGACTCCTTGAGGATTGTCCGTCGCCCCGCGGGACTTCGTTGAACGTCGGGACGAGCTCCCCTTCATCGTTTCAGCAATCGATTTCAGAGTCAAGGCGGATGTGCCAATTCCGCGGTCCGGAGCAGGGGTCGCCGGACCGCGGAACGCGGCGTTTCGGGGCTACTCCGCGGCTGTGCTCCCGTAGCCGGTCCAGCCCGGGATCGTGCCGTCCACGTCCCACAGGTCGAGCCAGTCGCCCGAGCCCTCCCACAGGAAGACCTGGCCCTTGATCAGGCGGCTGTTGGCCTCCACCGAGCGCAGGTCGTTGAGCATCCGGGGGGTGAGCGGGTTGGTGGTGATCGCGCGGAGGTTGGACAGGATCTGGGCGGGCTTCACCGAGAAGGGGATCGCGACGTGCCCCCGCTGGGCGGCCCACTTCAGGCACACCTCGGCCGGGTGGACGCCGAGCTCCGCGGCGATCCGCACGACCACCGGGTGCTCCATGTCGGCGACGTCGCCCTCGAACGTGTCGCGCTCGGGCCGGCGTGGCGAGCCCATCGGGGAGTAGCCGATCACGACCATGCCGTGGTCCTTGCTGAACTGGTACAGCTCGCCCTGCTGGAACGCCGGGTGCAGCTCCATCTCGTTGATCGCCGGGGCGATCCGGGCGTCCCGCAGCACCAGCCGCAGCTTGGGGATGGTCATGTTCGAAACCCCGAGGTGCCGCACCAGGCCCGCGTCCACGAGCTCCTCGAGCGCGTGGTACATCGCCATGTACTCGGCGTGGATGTAGGGACGGGACGAGGGGTTGCGCGCGTCCGGCGCGGCGAAGCGCTCGTGGGTGTTCGGGAACGGCCAGTGGATCAGCAGCGCGTCGAGGTGCTCGAGGCCGAGGTCGGCGAGGCTCTTGTGCACGGAGGCCACGGCGGCAGCCGGGTCGTGGGCGTCGTTCCAGACCTTCGAGATCACGAACACCTCGTCGCGGGACAGGCCGAGCTCGGCCATCGTGCTCTTCAGCACCGGGCCGATCAGGTGCTCGTTGGCGTACACCGAGGCGCAGTCGACGAGGCGGTAGCCGGTACGGAGGGCGACGCCGACTGCCTCGGCGATGTCCTCCAGGGAGAAGCGGTCCGAGCCGAACGTCCCCAGCCCGAGCATGGGGATCGTGGCGCCGCCGGCGAGGGTCAGCCGGGGCACCGTGGTGGGGTCGACGGTGTCGTGGGCGGTGGTGGTCATGGTCACTCCTGGATGGCGGGGGTCGGGTCGAACAGGATCTTCCCCGACACGGCGCCGGGGGTCTCGAAGAGGCGGAAGGCGTCCATCACCTGCGCGAGGTCGAAGACGCCGTGGACGAGGTCGTCGATGATCCGCAGGCGGCCGTCGGCCACGCACTCTGCGGTCAGCGACCACTCGGTGCCCGGGAACGGCGCGCTGTAGGACATCCACGAGCCGGTGAGCGAGAACTCCTTGCGGTTGAGCTGCTCGAACACCGCGTGGTCGAAGGTCAGGTCGGCGTGGCTGTTGCCGATGAAGCACACCCGGGAGTGGACGCCGGCGGCCTGGAAGGCAAGGGACATGGTGGCGTTCTGGCCGGCGGTCTCGAAGGTGTGGTCGACCCCGCCGGGCTGCCACGCGCGCAGGCGGGCGAGCAGGTCCGGTTCGCGGGCGTCGAAGGTGGCGTCCGCACCGAGCGCGGTGGCGGTCGCCAGCCGGTCGGGGTTCACGTCGACGACCGCGACGCGGTCCGCGCCCAGGATGCGCACCCACTGGAGGGTGAACAGCCCGATCGTGCCCGCACCGAGGACGAGGACGCTGCCGCCGCCGCTGAACCCGGCGTGGCGGACACCGTGCAGGGCGACGGTGGACGGCTCGAAGAACGCGATGTCGCGGAAGGCGACGCTGTCGGCGACGACCGTCAGGTTGGCCACGGGAGCCACCACGTACTCGGCGAGCCCGCCGAACTGTCGCGAGCCGATGAAGCTGTAGTTCGGGCACTGGGCGTACTCACCGGCAGCGCAGCGCGGGCACGCGTGGCAGGGGAGCAGCGGTGCGACCGCGACGCGCCGGCCCACCAGGGTGCCGTCCACACCGTCACCGACCGCGGCGACCTCCCCGGCGATCTCATGGCCGAGCACCATGGGATAGAAGTGCGCGCCGTCGCTGAGCACGCGGGGGATGTCCGAGCCGCACACCCCCGTCATGCGGACGCGGACCAGGGCTTCGCCCGGTCCCGGTTCCGGGGTGGGGACGTCCTCCACCCTGACGTCGCGGGGGGCGTGCAGGACCGCTGCTCTCACAGTGCGTTCTCCGTTCCGGTTCGGCTGAGGTCGGCGAGCGCGTGCATGCTGGGCGCGAGCGCCGGGTAGAGGCCGGCGTACACCGCGTACAGCCGGTCGTAGGTGGCCCGGGTGTCCGGGTCGGGGACGTAGCCGGCCGAGCGCTGCACCCAGTCGCCCACGAGGTCGTCCACCGTCCCGCCGCCGGTGCCGATGGCGGCCAGCATCGCCGCGCCGAGCGGGGTCGCGTCCGGGTTGGCGGTGACCACGACCGGGAGCCCGGTGACGTCGGCCTTGATCTGCATCCACAGTGGGCTGCGGGTGGCGCCGCCGATCGCCAGCAGCTCGGTCACCCCGGCGCCCGCCGCGAGCGCGACCTCCAGGTTGTGCCGCAGCGCCATGGCGACGCCCTCCATCACCGCCCGGTACAGGTGGCCGCGGCCGGTGCCCAGGTGGAGGCCGACGAACGCGCCGCGCGCGTCCGCGTCCCACAGCGGGGAGCGCTCGCCGGACAGGTACGGCAGGAAGACGAGGCCCTCGGCGCCGGGGCCCACGGTCGCGGCCAGCGCGGAGACCTCCTCGTACAGGCCGCGCCCGGAGTGCTCGGACGCCGCCAGCTCGGCCGCGCCGGCCACCCGGGCCAGCCAGGCGAGGCTCGCGGAGCCGGCGACCGTCCCGCCCTGGAGCAGCCAGCTGCCCGGCACCACGTGGCGGGAGAGGATCAGCCGTTCGTCGGCCACGGGGGCGTCGAGGGCGATGCTCATGCCGCCCGCCTGGCCGCCCTGCTCCTGGGTCTGGCCGGGACGGAAGACGCCCGCGCCCAGAGTGCCGCACGCGGCGTCGAGGCCGCCGGCCACCACGGGGGTGCCGGCCACGAGGCCGGTGGCCCGGGCCACGGCCGGGGTCACTCCGCCCACCACGGCCGTCGGCTCGACGGCCTCCGGCACCCGGGACGGGTCGCAGCCCAGCGCGGCGGCGAGGGCGTGGTCCACGCCGCCGGTGGCGACGTCGATGAAGTGCCAGCCGTAGCCCTGGGAGTGCTCCTGGCTGGCGACCCCGGTGAGCGCCATCACCACCACGCTGTTGCACTGGAGGAACCACCGCGTCCGTGCGAACACGTCGGGACGGTGCCGCTCGAACCACAGCATCTTGGCCGTGGAGTAGCTGGGGCTGAGGCGGTTGCCGGCGACGCCGAGGATGGTGGCGGCCGGGACGCGGGAGAGCGTCTCGTCGCAGATCGACTGGGCGCGCATGTCCATCCAGATCGGGGTCCTGGCCAGCACGGCACCTGTCTCGTCCACCGGCACGCAGGCCCAGCTCTGACCGTCCACGCCGATGCCGGCGACGTCCGCCGGGTCGAACGCGCCGGAGGCGCAGACCTCGGTGATCGTGGCCATCGCGCCGGCGATCCAGTCGTTCGGGTCCTGTTCGACGTGCCCCGGTGCGGGGGTGTGCAGGGGATAGGGACGGTCGGCGGTCGCGAGCGTGCGACCCGTCCGGTCGACGGCGATCGCGCGAGCGCCGGACGTGCCGATGTCGACCCCGAGGTACACCGGCGCCGACGCGCCGGTCCGGCTGGTTGCGGCCACCTCTCCTCCTTGAGAGCGAAACGTTTTGCTCTGGATCAGGCTAGCTCACCCCGCGACGGGTCCGCAATGGCTGGCGAATCGTTTCGCCCTTGATCTAGGATGACTTGACAAGCGCGGGGCTCGGTATCAGGCTGGGCATCACGAAACGTTTCGCTGATGGCGGGAGGACCGTGGTCGCCACCTACAAGGACATCCGGCGCCTGACCGGGCTGTCGCTCGCGACCATCTCGAAGTACTTCAACGGCGGCAACGTCCTCTACGCCAACCGGGTGCTCATCGAGCAGGCCGCGCGCGACCTCGGCTACCAGGTGAACGACTTCGCGCGCGGCCTGCGCAGCCGCCGCTCCCGGACGCTGGGAGTCGTGCTCGCCGAACTCAACTCGACGTTCAACACCACGATCGTCTCCGGCATGGAGGAACGGCTGCGCGAGGCCGGCTACGGCGCGATCATCTGCGACTCCCGTGGCAGCGCGGAGGCGGAGGCGGAGGCCATCCACTTCCTGATCGGCAAGATGGTGGACGGACTGGTGATCATCCCGGTGGGCGACGAGGTGGCCGGGCTGGACGCCGCCCACGAGCGCGGCATCCCGGTGATCTCGGTCGACCGCCCGGTGGCCAACGGCCGTGCGGACGCGGTGGTGGTGGACAACCGGGCGGCGATCGCCTCGGCCGTCGACCTGCTCACCGGCTCCGGACACGGCGAGATCGCCCTGCTCGCGGGGCCCGACACGCTGTTCACCATGCGCGAGCGGCGGATCGGCTTCCGGGCCGCGGTGGAGGCGGCGACCGGCCGGCTGCCGCGCCGCGAGCTCACGCAGGCGGACGCGGTGAGCATCGAGGGCGGCTACGACGGGATGCGGCGGCTGCTCGAACTGGACCACCCGCCGACGGCGGTGGTGTGTGCCAACTACGAGTTCACGCTGGGCGCCACGATGGCCCTCAACGAGCTGGGGGCCGACCTCCCGCGTCCGGCCATCGTCGGGTTCGACAACCTCGACCTCGCCCGCATCATCCGGCCACGACCGACGCTCGTCGTCCAGCCGGTCGCCGAGATCGCCGCCCGCGCGGCGGAGCTCGTCCTCTCCCGGATCGAGGGCGAACGCGAGGGGGAGGCCCGCACGGTCGTGCTCCACACGCGGCTCGTCGTCGGAGACCGCGCCACCTTCGCCCTCCCCGGAGCCGCCTCGTGACCGTCCTCACCGTCACCCTGAACGCAGCGATCGACAAGCGCTACGACGTCGGCGCCGTCACGCTGGGACGCGTCCAGCGCGTGGCGCGCGTGCTGGCCGGCCCGGGCGGCAAGGGGCTCAACGTCGCCCGTGGCGCCCAGCTGTGCGGGCAGCGGGTGCTCGCCTCGGGCTTCGTCGCCGGCTTCGCGGGCGCGTTCATCACCGACGGGGTCGCTGCGGAGGGGATCGGCGACGAGTTCGTGCGCGTGGCGGGGGAGAGCCGCACCTGCATCAACATCATCGACGCCGCCGGCACCTCCACCGAGTTCCTCGAACCCGGCGTGACCGTCACCGCCGACGACCTGGCGGCCCTCGAGCGGCGCTTCGCCGGCCTGCTGCCCCAGGTGGACGTCGTCACCTTGTCCGGCAGCGCCCCTGCCGGCTGCCCGGCCGACGTCTACGTCCCGCTCGTCCGCGCGGCACACGAGGCCGGGCGCCCGGTGCTGCTGGACACCAGCGGCGTCCTGCTCGCCGAGGGCCTCCGCGCCGCCCCGACGCTCGCCAAGCCGAACCGCGAGGAGCTGGCGGCACTCGTCGGTGCCGACCTGCCCGACCTCGACGCCGTCGTGGACGCCGCACGCACGCTGTGCGCGAGCGGCACCGGCACGGTCGTGGTGTCCCTCGGGGAGGAGGGCGCGGTCGCGGTCACCGCCGACCAGGTGGTGCGGGCCCGCGCTCCGCGGGTGGCCGCGGTCAACCCGGTCGGGTGCGGCGACGTCCTTGTCGGCGGCCTCGCCGCAGGGTTCGCCCGGCGCCTCGACCTTCCCGACGCCCTCGCCCTCGGCGTCCGCGTGTCCGCAGCCGCGGCCGCGCACCCCGAGACCGGCCGCTTCGACCCCGCCTTCGCCGACACCCTCGAGGTGCCGGTCACCGTCCACAAGAGCTGAACAGGACCGATCCATGCTGAGTTCCCTGCGCGACCTCGCGCTCTCCGCCCGCACCGCCGGCCTCGGGCTGGGCGCGTTCAACGTGATCCACCTCGAACACGCCACAGCCTTCGTCCGGGCCGCCGAGCACACGGGGCGTCCGGTCGTGCTCCAGATCTCCGAGAACGCCGTGCGCTACCACGGCGCGCTCGCGCCGCTGTGCCTGGGCACGCTTGCGGTCGCGCGCGCCTCGTCCGCGCCGGTGGCGGTGCACCTCGACCACGCCGAGGACGTCGGGCTGATCCGCGAGGCCGTCTCGCTGGGCGTCAGTTCGGTGATGTACGACGGCTCGAAGCTCCCTGACGACGAGAACCGGGCCACCACGAGGGAGGTCGTCGCGCTGTGCCACGCGCGCGGCGCCGACGTCGAGGCGGAACTGGGTGAGGTGGGCGGCAAGAACGGCGTCCACGACCCGTCCGCGCGGACGTCGCCGGAGGACGCGGCGACGTTCGTCGCCGACACCGGCGTCGACCTGCTCGCCGTGGCGGTGGGGTCCTCCCACGCGATGACCACCAGGGACGCGAGCCTCGACGAGGACCTGATCCGGGCCATCCGTGCGGCCGTCGGCGTCCCGCTCGTGCTGCACGGCTCGTCGGGGGTGTCGGACGAGGGCATGCGCCGGGCGATCGCCGCCGGCATGACCAAGATCAACGTCTCCACCCACCTGAACAAGGTGTTCACCGGCGCGGTGCGCGCGACGCTGGCCGCCGACGAGGCGCTGGTCGACTCGCGGAAGTGGATGCGTCCGGCGCGCGACGCGGTCTCCGCGGAGGCCGGCCGCCTGCTCGCCCTCTACGGAACGCCGCTGCCCTCCTGAGCCGCGGCGACCGGCCTCAGCCGAAGGCGCCGGTGCGACCGTCGATGAGCGTCAGCCCGTCCTCCTCGTTGCTGATCACCACGGGAAGCACGATGTCGCGAGCGGGGGTGTCCAGGCCGTCGATGCGCTCGAGCAGCATCCGGGCGGCCGTGAGGCCCAGTTCACGCGCGGGCAGGTGGGTGACCAGGATTCCCATGGGGGAGAGGACGACGAGCGGGAGGCCGCCGAAGGCCATCACGCCGGTGGTCGGGGGGAGGATCCCGCGTTCGGCGAGGACGCGGATCACGCCGGTCGACAGCTTGTTGTTCGCGGCGAAGATGGCGTCCGGCGGGTCGTCCAGCGCGAGCAGCTCTCGCGTGGCCTGCTCGCCGCCGGCCACGGTGAACTCCGCGCGACGCAGCAGCTCCGGGGGCGGCGGCGCCCCGGTCGCCTGCTCCACCGCCATCCGCCAGCCGGCGGCGCGGTCCTCGGCCGTCTCGACCCGTTCCGGACCGCTGATGCAGCCGATCCGCCGGAAGCCCGACTCGAGCAGGATCCGCGTGCCGGCGATCGCGCCGCCGATGTTGTCGGCGACCACGGCGTCGAACGCGTTACCGGGCGCGCGGCGGTCGACGCAGACCACGGGGACGCCGCGCTCGCGGGCCAGCTGGAGGTCCGTCGTCCGGCTGCTCGGCACCATGATGATGCCGGCCACCGGGTCGCTCACGGCCACCCGCAGGTACTCCTGCTCGCGCGCGGGATCCTCGTCGGTGTTGCACAGCATGACGGAGTAGCCCTGCGCGCGGGCCACGTCCTCGACGGCGCGGGTCATCACGGTGAAGAACGGGTTCTCGATGTCGGGCACCATCATCGCGATGATCTCCGAGGAGCTCGTCCGCAGCCGGCGCGCGTTGCGGTTCGGCACGAACCCGAGCTCCGCGGCGGCACGGGTGACGGCCTCCGCCCGGCTCGGGGTGACCTTGATGCCGTTGAACACGCGCGAGACGGTGGCCGGGGAGACCCCGGCCAGGGCGGCGACGTCGTAGATGGTGACCATCACGCGCCACCGGAGAACCACGGACGCAGCGCCCGGTACGCGTCGGCGAAGCGCTCCAGGTGCGCGACGTGTGCGCCGCTGCACTCGCCGGGAGCAAACTCTGCTTCCACGGTGGACAGCGTAGGGGCGATCGAGAAGTCCGCCAGGCCCAGTCCCACGAGGCCGGTCACGGCAGCGCCCAGGCTGTTGGCCTGGGTCGTCACGCTGCGTCGCCGCACGCCCACGCCCCAGATGTCGGCGAGCAGCGCCAGCCAGGCGTCGCTGGCGGCGCCGCCGCCGATCACGTCCACGACCTCGGCCTCGCGCCCGCCCCGCAGGGGCGCCATGCACAGCGCGAGGCTGTAGCCCACGCCCTCGAGCACCGCGCGCGTGAGGTGGGGGCGGCGGTGGTGCATTCGCAGGCCGGCGAACACGCCGGAGGCGTCGGGGTCCCACCAGGGCGAGCGCTCGCCGATCAGGTACGGCAGGAAGAAGAGTCCCTCGCCGGCTGCGGCGACGTCCGCCGCCGCGGCGATGAGGGCCGATACCTCCGCGGGTTCCTCCCCCAGGGCCTCCGCGGCCCACTGCAGCGAGCCGGCGCCGGTCTGGGTGGTGGCGAACGCGCCGAACAGGCCGGGCACGACGTGGCGGAAGCTGAACGAGCGGCGCTCGGGATCGAGCAGCGGGGAGGTCGTCGTGGTGGCGTACCACGCGGACGTGCCCAGGCACACGTAGCCTGGGGAGTCGGGGGTGACGCAGCCGGCGCCGACCGAGGCCATCAGCCCGTCCCCTCCGCCGGCGACCACACGGGTGCCCCGGAGCAGGCCGAGCTCATCCGCAGCGGCCGCGGTGAGGGTGCCGATCACGGCGGTCGACTCCACGATCTCCGGCCACAGCGCGGCGGGCACGCCCGCGGCGTTCAGGAGGGTGGTCGACCACGTCCCGGTCGCCAGGTCGTAGGCGTCGGTGGAGGAGGCGTCCGAGTGGTCGGTAACCAGGGTGCCGGTGAGGCGGAGGTTCACGTAGTCCTTGGCGACGCAGATCGCCGTCGTCGCCGCGTAGGCGGCGGGATCATGTTCACGGGCCCAGGCGAGCTTGGGCAGGGTGTAGGTGGCGGCGATGCGGTGGCCGGTGATCCGGTAGGCGGCGTCGTCGCCCACGGCGGAGGCGAGCCGCGCCGCCTCGGTGGCGGCCCGCTGGTCGGACCAGATCATCGCCGGCCGGACGGGCGTCCCCGCGGCGTCGAGCATGACCAGCCCCATCATCTGCCCGGAGACGCAGATGCCGTCCACTCGCGCGGGCGAGGTGCCGGTGGTCGCGAGCAGCTCGCGGGTCGTCTCCACGACGGCCCGCCACCAGTCGCGCGGGTCCTGCTCGCTGGTCGTGTCGGCGGCGTAGCGGGTGGGGTAGGACGAGGTCGCGCTGGCGATCAGTCGCCCGTCCGCGGCGTGCAGTGACGCCTTGTTGCCCGATGTGCCCAGGTCGTGCGCGATCAACATGACAGCTCCGGTCGCAGGGATGACGGTGGGGGCGGTTCCCCGAGGGAGACCGCCCCCACCGTGGTGTGTCGGCTGTGGACTAGCTCGCCGGGGTGCGGCTCACTCGTACAGAACGGCCTTGATCTCGGCGCTGTCGATGTTGGTCTTGTCGTACCACATGAAGCCGGTGTCGATGACCTTGGGCAGCGTCTGGCCCTTGATGGCCATCACCGCGGCCTCAACGGTCTTCGCACCCATTCCGACCGGGTTCTGGGTGATGGCGCCCGCCATCGTCCCGGCCTTGATCGCGTCCATCTGGGCCTTGCCGGAGTCGAAGCCGATGAGCACGACCTTGCCGGCCAGGTTCTTCTCCTGGATGCCCTTCAGTGCGCCCACCGCGGAGCCTTCGTTCGCGCCGAAGATGCCCTTGATGTCGGGGTTCGCCTGCAGCATGTTCTTGGCGATGTCGGCGCTCTTGGCCTGGTCGCCGCCGCCGTACTGGACCTCGAGGACCTGGGCGCCGGTGCAGCCGGTCTTCATGCCGTCGAGGAAGCCGTCGCGACGGTCCTGGCCGGTCTTGGAGGTCTGGTCGTGAACGATGACACCGACCTTGCCGGAGCCTCCGATGAGCTCGCACATGTGCTTCGCGGCCTCAGCGGCGGCGGCCTTGTTGTCCGTGGCTGCGGTGGTCAGGGGGATGTCCGAGTCGACGCCGGAGTCGAACGCGATCACCGGGATGTTCGCGGCCTTGTACTGGCCGAGCACGGTCGCGGCGGCCTTGCTGTCCAGAGCGGCGAAGCCGAGCGCGGCGGGCTTCTTCTGGAGCGCGGCGGTGAGCATGTTCATCTGTGCCTCGACCTCGGACTCGCTGGCCGGGCCCTCGAAGGTGATGGTCACGTTCTGCTTGGCGGCCTCCTGCTCGGCGCCGAGCTTGACGGCCTGCCAGAACTGGTGCTGGAAGCCCTTCGAGATGATCGCGATGTATGGCTTCTCGCCGGAGGCGCTACCGCTGGCCGAGCCGGATGCCGCCGGGGTGGTGGTTCCGCCACAGGCGGCCAGGGTCATGGAGGCTGCCACGCCGAGAGCGGCGAGCCCCACTGAAATCTTCCGCATCTGATTCTCCTTCGTTGGGTTGTTGCGGGAGTTCTTCTTGGTGCGGGCCGGGACTCGACGTCGAACCCCGGCCAGGGGTGAATCGGGTCAGGTGGTCGCCGCCCGCTTCGAGCGAAGCTGGTCGATGAACACCACGACCAGGATCACGAGGCCGAGGATCACGTTCTGCCACTGCTGTGGCATCGACATGATCTGGAGGCCGTTGTTGATCACCGAGATGATCAGGGCGCCGATGATGGTGCCCACGATGGTGCCTTTGCCGCCCGACAGTGAGGTGCCGCCGATGACCACTGCGGCAATGGCCTGGAGTTCGTAGCCGGCGCCGGTCGCGGGCTGCGCCGAGCCGAGGCGGGCCGAGATCATGATGGCGCCGAGGGCGGTGAACACACCGGCCACGGAGTAGATGATCATCGTCCACTTCTTGGTGTTGATGCCCGAGAGGGCGGTGGCCTCCTCGTTGCTTCCGATCGAGATGTCGTAGCGACCCAGCAGGGTCTTGTTCAGCAGGACGAAGGCGACCAGCGCCGCGAGGACCAGGACCACGACGGCGTTCGGGAACCCGGTCGACGGGATCAGTTCGCCGTTGGACAACCACAGGTAGCTGGAGTGCGCCACCGGGTCGAAGTAGATCGGGATGGCCTTGGAGATGACCAGTGCGAGACCCTGGGCAACCAGCATCATCGCCAGCGTGGCGATGAAGGGTGGCAGCCCGAGGATCGCCACGTTCGTGCCGTTGACCAGTCCGAGAAAGGCGCCGAACAACAGGGTGCACAGGATCCCTAGCCACACCGGAAGCCCCCAGGTGACGATGAAGGTTGCCGCCATGACGGCGGACAGGGTCATGCCGGTGCCGACTGACAGGTCGATGCCGCCGGTGATGATCACCAGGGTCGCGCCGAGGGCGAGCAGCCCGATGACGACGGCGGAGTAGAGGATCGAGATGACGTTGGAGTACGTCGGGAAGTACGTCGGGCTGGCGAACGAGAAGGCTGCGAAGATGATCAGCAGGCCGAGCAGGGCCATCAACTGCTGCAGCTTCTCCCGAAGGCCGCCCCGCCGCACGCCCTTGGCCGCGGTGGTCACGTTGGAGTCGGTGGACATCAGTTCTCTGCTTTCTGGGTGGTGATCGCGTCAGTGCGGTGGGTTGCGAGGGTCATGATCGCCTCCTGGGTGGCTTCCGCCGCCGACAGGACGCCGGTGATCCGGCCGTCGGCCATGACGATCACCCGATGGGACATGCGGAGGACCTCCGGGAGTTCGGAGGAGATCATGATGATCGTCTTGCCCTCCCCGGCGAGCTTGTTGAGGAGCTGGTAGATCTCCTCCTTGGCTCCGACATCGATGCCGCGGGTGGGCTCGTCGAAGATCAGGATGTCGCAGTCCTTGACCAGCCAGCGCGCGATGATGGCCTTCTGCTGGTTGCCGCCCGAGAGGTACTTGACCAGCTGGTTCACCGACGGCGTCTTGATGCTGAGCAGCGTCCGCGAGTCTTCCGCAGCTTGCCGGATCGCCTTGTCGCGGACGAAGAAGCCGTTGGCGAACTTCGCGCTCATCGAGCTGATCGCGATGTTGTGCGAGACCGGGAGCGGCAGCATGAGGCCGAGCCTCTTGCGGTCCTCGGACAGGTAACCGATGCCCAGCTCCGCCGCCCGTGCGGGCGTGTGGATGGTCACCGTGTTGCCGTTGAGGACGATCTCGCCGGAGTCGATCGGATCCGCACCCACGACTGCACGGGCGACCTCTGTGCGTCCCGCGCCCATCAGTCCGGCGAAGCCCAGGATCTCGCCGCGGTACACCTCGAAACTGACGTCCTTGAGGAGTGTCTTCGTCGAGAGGTTCGACACCTGGAGCACGACCGGCCGGTCCGTCCTGACGTTCTCGGGACGGGCCTCGGTATTGATCGCGCGGCCGACCATCTTGGAGATGACATCGTCCAGCGAGGTCTCGGCCATCGGCATCGTGTCGATGTAGTGGCCGTCCCGGATGACGGTGATGCGGTCGGCGATGCGCTTCAGTTCCGCCATCCGGTGGGAGATGTAGACGACTCCGGTGCTGGGGGTGATGAACCGGCGGATGAGTTCGTGCAGCTGGTCCACCTCGGCGTCGTTCAGGGCGGCGGTGGGCTCGTCCATGATGAGGACCTTCGTGGACTCGAAGGACAGTGCCTTCGCGATCTCGACCATCTGCTGCTGGGCCACGCTCAGCGTCGAGACCAGTGCCTTCGGGTTGAGCGACATCTGAAGGCGGTCGAGCAACTCCCGGGTGGCTCGCACCTGTTCACCGGGCCGGGTGAAGAAGCCCGCACTGACCGGCTCACGGCCCAGCCAGATGTTCTCCGCGACGCTCAGGTGGGGGACGAGGTTCAGTTCCTGGTGGATGATCGACAGGCCTGCTTCCTGAGCCTCCTTCGGTGTGTGCACCGAGAGCGGCTCGCCGTCCAGCCAGAAGTCGCCGGTCTCGCGGGTGTAGATCCCCGTGAGCAGCTTCATCAGCGTCGACTTGCCGGCACCGTTCTCGCCGACCAGGCCGAGCACCTCACCCTTGCGCAGGTCGAAACGCATGTCCTCCAGCGCCTTCACGCCCGGGAACGTCTTGCCGACCCCCTCGACCTGCAGCAGCAGGTCGGGATCGTGCACGCCCGGGGCGGGTGCGGTCTCGGTGGTGGTCATGCGGGCATCACCGGGGTCACGCCCTTGCGGAAGATCGCGTTGCCGTAGATCCGGGTCTCGCCGGTCCGGATGATCAGCTCGGCCTCCGCCGCCATGTCGTAGAACGCGAAGCGCTCGATCAGCCGGTACGGCTCCCCGTCCAGCCTCGCGGCCTCGATGAGTTCCTCCTGCACCGGCTGGAGGCCGTCGGGGCACTCCATGAGGTCGAGCGTGGGCCCGTAGGTGTCCGGCACGAGGACCGAGCGGATCGCGGTCAGCACCCGCGGCGAGCTCAGCCCGGGCAGGTCGACCAGGTGCTTCTTCGCCAGCGCCGCGGCGGTGAAGTGGGCATCGGCGATCACCACGGCGTTACCGTGGCCCATTTCGTCCAGCGCGAGCAGCAACTGGCCGGTGAGCACCGGATCCAGATTGAGCAGCATCGTTGCCTCCATCTGAGAAATCGATTTCTGTATCGTAGGGAGGGTAGCGGATGCTTGTCACGCGACGTGGGCGAATCGTAATCAATCTGAGATCGATTTCTGCTGGACGGTGCCGGACGCCGCCGGCAGCCCGCGCGTCAGGACGCCTGCCGCGGGCCACGCAACCGTGCTACGCTCTTGAATCGTTACAAACAGGATGGCGCCGAGGCCGTCCGCAGAGCAGGACAGGTACTGCAGATGACTGACGCCGACGTCCCGGGTGCCGCTGGGGAGCACTTCCCCGTGGTGAACACCCACGTCCACTTCCCGCCGAACTTCTCCGCTTTCCGTACCGTCGAGGACGCCGTCTCCGCGGCGGCAGCCGAGGACGCCGGAGCGGTCGGCATCTCCAACTTCTTCGACCAGCAGGTGTACGCGCGCTTCGCCGAGCAGGCGACAGCGGCCGGCATCGTCCCGCTGTACGGGCTGGAGTTCATCACCCTCGACGACGAGCTGGCCGCCGCCGGCATCCGGGTGAACGACCCGGCCAACCCGGGCCGCATGTACCTGTGCGGCAAGGGCATCTCCCCGTTCCGGGAGAAGTCCGCGGTGGCCGCGCGGATCGCCACGGAGATCCGGCAGGGCAACGACCGGCGGGCCACCGAGATGGTGGCGAAGCTGGCGTCCTGGTTCGCCGAGTGCGGCCTCGACACCGGCCTCACCGCCTCCCTGGTGGCCGCGGACGTCGCCGCGTCCGCGGGCGTGCCGGTGGAGTGGGTGTCGCTCCAGGAGCGCCACGTCGCGCAGGCCTTCCAGCGTGCGCTGGCCGCGCTGCCGGTGTCCGAGCGCGGCGCCGTGCTGGAGCGCGCCTACGGCGGCCCGTCGAAGGTCGACACCGACGACCCGGTGGCGCTCCAGGGCGAGCTCCGCTCCCGGCTGATCAAGGTGGGCACCCCCGGCTTCGTCGCCGAGGTGCCGCTGGGTTTCGGCGACGCCTACCGCTACGTGCTCGAGATGGACGGCATCCCCACCTATCCGACGCTGGCCGACGGGGTGATTCCGGTCTGCCCGTTCGAGGAGCCGGCGACGCGGCTCGCGTCCGCCCTCCTTGAACGCGGCATCCACGCCGCGGAACTGATCCCGATCCGCAACACCTCCGCGTGTGTGGACGCCTATGTGAAGGCCTTCACCGACGCGGGCATCATCGTGATGGGCGGCACGGAGCACAACACGCTCGACCGGATCCCGATCGAGGTGGCCTGCGTCGACGGCCCCGTCTCCGACGTCGCCCGGCGGGCGTTCTGGGAGGCGACCTGCGTGGTCGCCGCCCACCAGCACGAGGTGGCCGCGGGGCGTCCGGGCTACGTTGATTCCACCGGAGGGCGCACCGACGTCCCCACCGGCGACCTGGTCGCCCTGGGCGCCGGGCTGATCACGAGGAAGCAGGAGCAGCGGTGAACCTGGTCGAAGAGCTCATCTCGGTCGCGAACGCCTTCGGGGCCGATCCCGAGTACTCGCGGGCCGGCGGCGGCAACGCCTCGGTGAAGGTGGACGGGGTCCTGCGGATCAAGCCCAGCGGCGTCCCGCTGGCCACGCTCACCGCCGCCGACCTGGTCGGCCTGCGCACCGACGTCCTGCTCGATGCCCTCCACTCCGACGAACCCGTCGAGGGTGACCCGGTCCAGGCCGCCGCGGCGAAGGCGCTCGTGGACGCCCCGGGCGGGCGCCGTCCGAGCGTGGAGATCCTCTTCCACGCGCTCATCCCCGACGCCCTGGTGCTGCACACCCACCCGCTGGTCGCCAACGCGCTGACCTGCAACGCCGACGCGGAGGCGCTCGCCGCCCGCCTGCTCGGTGACGACGCGGTGTTCGTGCCCTACACCGACCCGGGCGTGCCCCTGGCGCGCGAGGTCGGGCGGGTCCGCGACGCCTACACCGCGCGCACCGGGCGTCCGGCACCGGGCATCACGCTGCTCGGCAACCACGGCATCATCGTCTCCGGCAACTCGGCCGCGGAGCTCACCGAGCGGGCGGAGCGGCTGACCGGGGCGATCGCCTCCGCCATCGACGCCACCGCCGCGCCGGTGGCCGAACCGCTCGACCGGGCTTCCTTGACCGCTCTGGTGAACGTCGTCGCCCCGACCCTCCGCGGGCTGCTCGGCACCGCCGACAGGCTGGCGGTGGTCACCTCCGACGCCTCAGACCTGGTGCGCGCGGTGACCACGACGCCGGCCGGCGAGGCGATCCTCACCGGGGGTCCGCTGATCCCCGACCAGATCGTCTACGCGGGCTCCCTTCCCCTCGTGCTCGCCCCGACCGCCGGTGGCGACACCGCCGCGGAGGTCGTGGCCGCGGTCGAGGCCTACCGGGTGCGCCACGGCAGGGACCCGGTGATCGCCGTCGTGCCGGGGCTGGTCGCCTTCGGCGCGGGCGCCGACCTCGGTGCGGCGCAGACCGCGCTGGCCACCTTCACCGACGCGCTGCGCGTCGCGAGGGACGCCGAGCGCATCGGCACCGTCCGCTGCATGGACGCCGCCGAGCGCGGGTTCATCGAGAACTGGGAGGCCGAGAGCTACCGCAAGGCGATGGCCGCCGGCGCCCGGGCCGGGCGGATGGACGGCAAGGTCGTCGTGGTGACCGGCGCCGCCCAGGGCTTCGGGCTGGGGATCACCACGGAGCTGCTGGCCGAGGGTGCCCAGGTCGTGCTGGCCGACCTCAACGTCGAGCTCGCCGCGAGGAACGCCGCCGAGCTGAGCGCCCGGCACGGCGCCGGGCGCGCGGTCGCGGTGCAGGTGAACGTGGCCGACGAGCAGTCCCAGCTCGACGCGATCTCGCAGGTGGTGGCGCTGTTCGGCGGCCTGGACGTGTTCATCTCCAACGCCGGCGTGCTGCGCGCGGAGGGCGTGATGACCCAGCCGGTGGCCGACTTCGACCTCGTCACCAACGTGAACTACCGCGGCTACTTCCTCGGCGTCCGCGCGGCCGCCCCGGTGATGGCCGCCCAGCACGCCACCCGTCCGGACGCCCTGTTCGACATCATCGAGATCAACTCCAAGTCCGGCCTGGAGGGTTCCAAGCGCAACTTCGCCTACGCCGGCTCGAAGTTCGGCGGCATCGGGCTCACCCAGAGCTTCGCCCTGGAACTGATCGAGTACGGCATCAAGGTGAACGCGATCTGCCCGGGCAACTACCTCGACGGCCCCCTGTGGACCGACCCCGAGCGCGGGCTCTTCGTCCAGTACCTCAGGGCGGGCAAGGTGCCCGGCGCGCAGACCGTCGAGGACGTCCGGCGGTCCTACGAGTCCAAGGTGCCGATGGGCCGCGGCTGCCTGCCGTCCGACCTGGCGAAGGCCGTGTACTACATCGTGGAACAGACGTACGAGACCGGCCAGGCGGTGCCCGTCACCGGCGGCCAGAACATGCTCAACTGAGGAGAGGCACGTGACCCAATTCCCCGCCACCCAGCACGCGATCCAGTTCGTGGGCCCCGACCAGGTGGTGCACAACGAGGCCAAGGCCATGTACCCCCTGGGGCCGACCCAGGTGCTGCTGAAGTCCGAGGCCTGCGGCATCTGCTTCTCCGACACCAAGCTGCTGCACGCGTTCACCAACCACCCGCGCAAGAGCGAGGTGCTCAGCGGGCTGGGCGCGGACGAGCTCGCCGGGATCCCCAGCTACCGCCCCGGCGCACAGCCGATCGTCCCGGGCCACGAGCCGGTCGGACGGATCGTCGCCGTCGGGTCGCAGGTGCGCCACCACCGGGTGGGGGAGCGGGTGCTGGTGCAGACCGACTACCGCCACCTGCCCACGGCCAGCTCGAACGCTGCCTTCGGCTACAACTTCGAGGGGGCGCTCCAGGAGTACGTCGTGCTCGACGAGCGCGTGATCATGGACCCGGCCACCGGCGAGCGGTTCCTGATCCCGGTCAGCGAGGGGCCGTCGGCCTCCGCGGTCGCCCTGATCGAACCGTGGGCCTGCGTCGAGGCGGCCTACGCCTGGGGCGAGCGCTGCCACCTGCGGGACGGCGGCCGGCTGCTCGTGGTCGCGGACGCCGTCCGTGGCATCGATGACCTGCTGGCGCAGGCCACCCCCTCCTCGATCACCGTGGTCGGCGCGCTCGACGTGCCCGGCGCGGTCCGCGCAGCGTCCCTGGGTGAGGTGGAGGGCACCTTCGACGACATCGTCTACGCCGGCTCCGATGCCGACGTGGTCGAGGCGCTCGGGCCGAAGCTGGGCTTCGGCGGCGTGCTCGACGTCGTGCTGTGCGGCGGCGCGTTCTCCCGTCCGGTGAAGATCGACGTCGGACGCGTCCACTACGACCTGATCCGTTACACCGGGACCGCAGGGGACGACGCGGCGCACGGCTACGCCCGGATCCCCGCGCAGTGCGAACTGCGGGAGGGCGAGCGGATCGCGATCGTCGGGGCCGCGGGTCCGATGGGCCTGATGCACACCGTCCGCACCGCGGTCAGCGGCGTCCCGGGCATCTCGATGGACGCCGTCGACGTCGACGACGCCCGGCTCGCCCACCTCGCGGCGGTCGTGGCACCCGTCGCCGAGGCCAACGGCGTCCCCGCGACGTTCCGGAACAGCCGGACCGAGCCGCTGGAACCCGGCTACACCTACATCGCCGCGATGGTGCCGGCGCCGTTCCTCATCGCCCAGGCGGTCGACATCGCCACCGAGGGCGCGATCGTCAACGCGTTCGCGGGCTTCGCCATCGGCACGATGGCCGATCTCGACCTCACCGCGATCGCCACGAAAGGCATCTACCTGGTGGGGACGTCCGGTTCCCGGATCCAGGACATGAAGACGATGCTGGCGAAGGTGGAGTCCGGGCAGCTGGACACCAACGTCTCGCTGTGGGCCGTGACCGGCATGGCGGGGGTGGCCGAGGCCATCGAGAGCGTCAACAACCGCACCTCCGGCGGCAAGATCATGGTCTACCCGATGCTCCCCGACCTCGGCATGGTGCGCCTGGACGAGCTCGCCGAACGGCTGCCCGCCGTCGCCGCAGCCATGGACGGCACCCGCTGGACCAACGAGGCCGAGGCGGCCCTGCTGGCCACCGCGTCCTGATCCGGCGGGCCGTCCGGCCCGTCGCCTCTGCCCACTCCCTTCGCACGCTCCGAGCCCCTGGCGGTCACCCCACCGCCGGGGGCTCGCTGCGTGCGGTCGTCCGGGGGAGTTCGCGCGGCGATCCGAGACGGGTTGCAGGGCTGAGCAGTGACCGCTTATGATTGAATCGGTATAAGGCCTAAAACGAAAGCTAATCGAAAGGACCGGTCGATGGCGATCGAGCGCGGTGAGCGCGAGTCCTCGATCCTGACGCGCCTTGCCAGGGAGGGATCGGTGACGGTCGCGGGCCTCTCGCGCGACCTGGGGGTGTCCGAGGTCACGATCCGCACCGACCTGCGCAATCTTGAGGACCGCGGGCTGCTGGCCCGCACCCACGGCGGCGCGGAGGCCACCGGCTACCGCAACGTCCTCGAACGCCAGCTCCAGCACGCCGGGGAGAAGGCCCGCATCGGCGCGGCGGCCGCCGAACTGGTGGGCGACGACGACCTGATCATGATCGAGGCCGGCACCACCTGCGCGGAGATCGTCAGCCACCTGGGCGCGCGCCGCGGGGTCCGGATCCTGACCAACTCCACCCTCGTGGTGCGCCACGCACGGCTGTACCCGAACCTCACGGTGGTGCTCACCGGCGGGACGTTCCACCGCACCAGCGAGTCGATGGTGGGCCCCGTGGCGCTACGCACGATCGAGGACTTCAACGTCCGCCTCGCCTTCTTCGGCACGGACGGCTTCAGCGTGGAGCGGGGGCTCACCACGGCCTTCTCCGAGGGCGCGGAGGTGATCCGCGCGATGCGGGCCCGCGCCACCGAGTCGTGGCTGGTCGCCGACTCCTCCAAGTACGGCCGGGCCGGTTTCGTGCGGGTGATGGACCTGCCCGACCTGCACGGCGTGATCACCGACACCCGCCTGGCCGCGTCCGACCAGGCAGAACTCAACAGCAGCGGCGTGCGCGCCCGCTTCGTCTAGAACACGAGGAGAACAACACCCATGGCTCAGGTCGTCGTCATGCCGCAGCTCGGCAACACGGTGGAGTCCTGCCTGGTCACCACCTGGCTGGTCGGGGTCGGCGACGTCGTCGACGCCTCCACGCTGCTGTGCGAGATCGAGACCGACAAGTCGTCGATGGAGGTGCCCGCCGGCGTGTCCGGGACGGTGCTCGCGCTCCTCGCCGAGGAGGGCGACGACGTGCCGGTGAAGCAGCCGATCGTCGTGGTCGGCGAGCCGGGCGAGAACGTCGAGGAGTTCCTCGCCGGCGCCGGCCTGCCGCCCGTCGCGACCGGTGAGGCGGGCGAGGTGTCGACCAGCGATGCGCCGGCGGTGCCGGAGCCCGCGCCCGAGCCGCTCGCCGCAGCGGCGGCGCCGGTCGCGTCCGCCGGCCCCTCCGGGGCGGTCTCGCCGCGCGCACGGGCCCTCGCGTCCAGCCAGGGGATCGCGGCGGCGGCGCTCGCCGGCACCGGCCCCCACGGCCGCGTGATCGAGAGGGACGTCCAGGCCGCGATGGCCGCCGGCCCGGGCCTCACGCCCGGTGCCCGCGCCGAGGCCGAGGGTTTCGTTCCCGGTGCGGCAGGCACCGGCATCGGCGGACGGGTCACCCGCGCCGACCTCGCCGCCCCTGCCGGCGTGGAGGTGTCCGCTGCCCCGGCGGCAGTCGCACCGGCGGAGTTCCCCGGCGCGTTCACCGACACCCCTCTCAAGGGCATCCGCAAGGTGATCTCCGACCGGATGATGAACTCCCTGGCCACCTCCGCGCAGCTGACCTACACCGCCACCGCGCCCGCGGCGGGCCTCCTGGCGCTGCGCGCGCGCCTCAAGGGTGCGGCGGACGCCGAGCTCGCCGCCGTGACCGTGGGCGACCTGGTCGGCTACGCCGCGGTGCGGACGCTGGCCCGGCACGCCGTGGTGAACGCCCACCTGGAGGACAACACGTTGCGCACCTTCGCCAGCGTGCACCTGGGCATGGCGGTCGACACCCCGCGCGGCCTCCTCGTCCCGACGCTGCGGTTCGCCGAGACCCTCACGCTGCGCGACTTCTCGAAGAGGTCCAAGCAGCTCGCGCTCGACGCGATCGGGGGCTCGATCAGCCCTGACCTGCTCGGCGGGGCGACCTTCACGGTGAGCAACCTCGGCGCCTTCGGCATCGAGTCGTTCACGCCGCTGCTGAACGTGCCGCAGGTGGCGATCCTGGGCGTGGACGCGATCTTCCCGCGCGCGGTGGTCAACCCCGACGGCACGGTCGGCGCGGAGCAGCGGATCGGGTTCTCGCTCACCGCGGACCACCGGGTGATCGACGGGGCGGACGCGGCCCGCTACCTCAAGGACCTGTGCGCCGCGTTGGCCGACATCGACCTCACCGTGCTCGGCTGAACGCCCTGACAAGGAAAGACACTGATGGCTGACTATGACGTGATCGTCCTCGGCGGCGGTCCCGGTGGCTACATCGCCGCCGAGAGGCTGGGCCACGAGGGCCGGAAGGTGCTGCTGCTCGAGAAGGAGTCCCTGGGCGGCACCTGCCTGAACGTGGGCTGCATCCCGACCAAGAGCCTGCTGAACTCCGCGAAGCTGTACGAGCACGCCCGGCACTCCGCCACGTACGGGGTGACCGCAACCGACGTCACCTACGACTGGCCGACCGTCCAGGCGTGGAAGGCGGACGTCGTCGGCAAGCTGGTCGCCGGCGTCGGCGCCGCGGAGAAGCGTGCCGGGGTCGAGGTCGTGCGGGCCCACGGGACCTTCCTCGCGCCCGGCGTGGTGGAGGTCGAGGGCGTGCGCCGCACGTCCGACCACGTGATCCTGGCCACCGGCTCTGTACCGGTGATGCCGCCCATCCCGGGGGCCAAGGACAACCCGCTGGTGGTCGACTCGACCGGGCTGCTCGGCGTCGATGCTGTGCCCAGGCGGCTGGCGGTCATCGGCGGTGGCGTGATCGGCGTCGAGTTCGCCTCCCTCTTCGCGGCCTTCGGCTCCCACGTCGAGGTGATCGAGATGCTGCCCGAGATCGTCCCGTTCATGGACGACGACCTCGCCGGGCGCCTGCGGAAGGCCCTCTCCGGCGTCACCTTCCACCTCGGCTGCCGGGTGACCGCCATCGAGGGCGGGACGGTGGTCTACACCGACGCCAAGGGCGTCGAGCAGCGCTCCGAGGCCGACCTCGTGCTGATGGCCGTCGGGCGGCGTCCGCTCGTGGACGGCTGGGGCGCCACCGAGGCAGGCCTCGAGGTCGGGCCCCGCGGCGTCGTCGTCGACGACACCATGCGGACGAACCTCCCTCGCACCTGGGCGGTCGGCGACCTGACCGGACGCAGCCTGCTCGCCCACGCCGCGTACCGGATGGGCGAGATCGCCGCCGCGCACATCATCGACCCGGTGGCCGCCGGGCGGGCGGGCCAGCGCCTGCGCACCGACACCATCCCGTGGGCGGTCTACTCGATGCCCGAGGCCGCCGGCGTCGGCCTCACCGAGGCCCAGGCGCGGACGCGCGGCCACGACGTCCTCACCGCGACCGTGCCGCTGGCGGTGTCCGGGCGCTTCGTCGCCGAGAACGGCGTGCGCGGACCGGGGGCGGTCAAGCTCATCGCCGACCGGCGCACGCGCGCGGTACTCGGCGTCCACATGCTCGGCACGTACGCGCCCGAGACGATCTGGGGCGCGGCGACCGTGCTCGAGACCGAGCTCACCGTCGACGACCTGCGCCAGGTCGTGTTCCCCCACCCGACCGTCTCCGAGGGCATCCGCGAAGCCGCGTGGGCCATCAAGAACGACTGAAGAAACGACAGAAGGAAGACATGCCCAAGTCACTGAACGTGAACCCGGCCGAGGTCCGGAAGCCCTCGACGATCACCGTGCCGCCGATTCCGGTGAACGCGTACCGCCAGGACTTCACCGCGGCGAAGAAGCGCTACGGCGCCGACGGCCTGGTCGCGATGCTGCACGACATGCTGGCGATCCGCGAGTTCGAGTCGATGCTGAACTCGATCAAGACCACCGGCGGCTGGCAGGGCATCGAGTACAACCACAAGGGCCCGGCGCACCTGTCGATGGGCCAGGAGGCCTCTGCGGTCGGCCAGGCGGCCGAGCTGGACGCCGACGACTACATCTTCGGCTCCCACCGCAGCCACGGGGAGATCCTCGCCAAGAGCTTCTCCGCCGCCCGCAAGATGGACGCGGGGAAGCTCTCGGACGTGATGAGCGGCTTCCTCGGCGGCGACACCCTGCGCTACGCGGAGAAGATCGGCTACGACAGCGCGGAGGAGCTGAGCGAGAACTTCATCCTGTTCGGCACGCTCGCGGAGATCTTCGCCCGCAAGGTCGGGTTCAACCGTGGCATGGGCGGCTCGATGCACGCCTTCTTCACCCCGTTCGGCTCCATGCCCAACAACGCGATCGTCGGCGGCTCCGCGCCGATCGCCAACGGCTCCGCGCTGTTCAAGCGGGTCAACCGGCGTCCGGGCATCGTGATCGCCAACATCGGCGACGCGTCCATGGGCTGCGGGCCGGTGTGGGAGGCCATGACCTTCGCCGCGATGGACCAGTTCCGCCAGCTGTGGCGCACCGAGGACGGCGGCAACCCGCCGATCCTGTTCAACTTCTTCAACAACTTCTACGGCATGGGCGGCCAGACCGACGGCGAGACCATGGGCTACGACGTGCTCGCCCGGGTGGGCGCCGGCGTGAACCCCGAGGCCATGCACGCCGAGCGGGTGGACGGCTACGACCCGCTCGCCGTGGCCGACGCGATCGCGCGCAAGAAGGAGCTCCTGCTCGCCGGGCGCGGCCCCGTCCTGCTGGACACGATCACGTACCGCATCTCCGGCCACAGCCCCTCGGACGCGTCCAGCTACCGCACGCGCGACGAGATCGAGGCCTGGGAGGCCGCCGACTCGATCACCAGCTTCTCCGACCTCCTTGTCAGCAAGAAGGTGCTGTCGAAGACCGCCGTCGAGGACCTGCACGCACGCATCGTCGAGCGGCTGACCAGGGTGCTCGCGCTGGCGTCCAGCGACGACCTCGAGCGGGTCGACGCCACCTATGTGGAGTCGAAGATGCTCTCCAACGGGCACGTGGAGGCCTTCGGCAACGGTGAGGAGCCGGAGCTGTCCGAGCCGCTGGCCGAGAACGCGCGGGTCAAGGCGATCGCGAAGAAGATCCGGACCGCGAAGGACGCCGACGGCAAGCCGGTGTCGAAGGTGAAGATGTACCAGTTCCGCGACGGCCTGTTCGAGGCCATGGCGCACCGGTACAGCGTCGACCCCACCCTGTGCGCCTGGGGCGAGGAGAACCGTGACTGGGGCGGCGCGTTCGCCGTCTACCGTGGGCTCACCGAGCTGCTGCCGTACCGGCGGCTGTTCAACTCCCCGATCTCCGAGGCGGCGATCGTCGGCGCCGGCGTCGGCTACGCGCTGTCGGGCGGACGCGCCGTCGTCGAGCTCATGTACTGCGACTTCCTCGGCCGCGCCGGCGACGAGGTGTTCAACCAGATGGCCAAGTGGCAGTCGATGTCGGCCGGCCTGCTGACGATGCCGCTCGTGCTGCGGGTGAGCGTGGGCAACAAGTACGGCGCGCAGCACTCGCAGGACTGGGCGGCGCTCGTGGCCCACATCCCGGGCCTGAAGGTGTATTTCCCGGCCACGCCGACCGACGCCAAGGGCATGCTCAACCTCGCTCTGGCCGGCACCGACCCGGTGGTGTTCCTGGAGTCCCAGCTGCTCTACGACATCGGCGAGCAGTTCGAGGCCGACGGTGTGCCGGAGGGGTACTACGAGACCCCCGAGGGCCAGCCTGTCGTCCGCCGTGCGGGCACCGACGTGACCATCGCGACGCTCGGCGCGACGCTCTACCGCGCGCTCGAGGCCGCCGACCAGCTCCAGGAGAAGTACGGGGTGTCGGCAGAGGTGATCGACCTGCGGTTCGTCGCGCCGCTGGACTACACCCCCGTCCTCGAGTCGGTGCGCCGGACCGGACGCCTCGTCCTGGCCTCGGACGCCGTCACCCGCGGCTCGTTCCTCCAGACCGTCGCCAGCGACATCCAGAACCTCGCCTTCGACGCCCTGGACGCCCCGGTCGTGGTGGTCGGCGCCCGCAACCACATCACGCCCGCTCCGGAGCTGGAGGACCTGTTCTTCCCGCAGCCGGAGTGGATCGTGGACGCCATCCACGAGCGCATCCTGCCGCTGCCGGGCCACGTCCCGACCGCGAACTACACCGACGGCGAGCTCATCCGCCGCAGCCGCCTGGGCGTCTAGCCGCCACCCCATCCGGCTCCTGCCCCCGAACGCAACTGTTGCCCCCGGAACTCCGGGGGCAACAGTTGCGGTCGGCAGCGAACGGAGGACGGGGCGGGCCAGGCGACGGGCCATCGGCCGCGTGCCGCCCGCCGTCCGTCTGGCCCGCCGGACTGTTCGACCCAGCCCGCCGTCCAGGCCCCAACCCACCGCCACACCGGCACGACCCGGCGGGTCGACCCCGTCCGTCCGCCTCCCGGCCCGTTCCTGCTGCCGAGTGCAGCTCCTGCTCCCGGAATTCCGGTAGCAGGAGTTGCGCTCGGGGGCACGAACGGGGGGACGGGCCGGTGGCGCGCCCACCGTCGGGGTGTCCGCCGCCTGTGTGGGGCCGCCCATCCGTGAATCGCCTGTGGGTGTCTGTCACCACTCCGTCCGCCGGGTCGATGGTCGCCGCCCCAGCCATCCGCCCGTCGATGGTCGCCGCCCCAGCCCGCCGCTCCGGCGTGACCAGCGGGTCCGACCCCGTCCGGCCTCCTGGCCTGTTCCTGCTACCGAGTGCAACTCGTGCTGCCGGAATTCCGGCAGCAGGAGTTGCACTCGGGGGGGAACGGAACTGACGGGTGGGAGCGGGCCCGCGGGGGCGGACGCGAGCGGGAGGGGCGGGGACGCCGGGCGTCGACAAGCGGGGGGTGCTGTGCTTGTCTGGGGCGGTGCAGGGACGCGAGGGACGGGCGTTGACGGTCGTCCTCGCCCCGGACTCGTTCAAGGAGTCGATGACGGCAGCGCGGGCGGCGGCGGCGATGGCGGACGGCGTGCGCGCGGTCTTCCCGGACGCGGTGTGCCGCGAGATACCCATGGCCGACGGCGGCGAGGGGACGGCGGACGCGCTCGTCGCAGCCCTCGACGGACGCTGGCGTGCCGTCCGCACCCGGGACCACCGGGGACGGGCGGTCGAGGCCCGCTACGGCCTGACGGCGGATGGCCTGGCCGTGATCGAGGTGGCCTCGGTGATCGGGCTGGGGCTCGTCCCGCCCGGCGAGAGGGACGTGATGGCGTCCACCTCCCGCGGTGTGGCCGACCTGGTCCGAGACGCCCTCGACCAGGGCGCGACCCGGCTCGTCGTCGGCCTCGGCGGGACGGGCACGAGCGACGCGGGTGCCGGCCTGCTGGCCGGGCTCGGCGCCCGGTGGTTGGACGCCGACAGCCTCCCTCTGGACCCGACCCCCTCGGGGCTGGCCCGGCTCGACCGCGTCGACCTGTCCGGGCTCGACCCGAGGGTGCGCGCGACCCGCATCGACCTCGCCTGCGACGTCACCAACCCCCTTCTCGGACCGCAGGGGGCAGCGGCCGTGTTCGCCCCGCAGAAGGGCGCCACGCCTGTGCAGGTGCCGGTCCTGGACGCGATCGCGACGCGAGTGGCCGACACCCTCACCCACGCGGGCCTGCCCGACGTCCGCCAGCTGCCGGGCGCAGGTGCGGCGGGCGGCCTCGGCGCCGCCTTCCTGAGCCTGGGCGCCCACCGGCGCGCCGGCGTCGAGGTCGTGGCCGAGGCGGCGCGCCTGGAGGAGGCCGTCGCCGTCGCCGACCTCGTCCTGACCGGCGAGGGGGCGATCGACGCGCAGACGCTGGCCGGCAAGGCCCCGGCCGGCGTCGCGGCCGTCGCGGCCCGTCACGGCGTGCCGGTGATGGCGTTCGCGGGGCGGGTGGGGGACGGCGAGGACGCGCTCCTGCGGGCCGGCTTCGCCGCGATCGTGCCCATCACGCCCGTCACCGCCGACCTCGCCACCGCTCTCGCCGACGGGCCGGAGAACCTCGAGCACGCCGTGGCCACGGCACTGCGGCGGTGGGCCGACGGCACCCCGACCGGCGCCTGGCGCCCCTAGACCCGACCGACCTACCGGCCGCCCCTCGCGGCCCGGCCGTCCTCGCGGACCAATCCCTCACCGGGCTTGCGGGCGACGAAGGTGTGCAGGATCCCGCGCTGCCACCCGTCCGCGTCGTGGCGGGCGATGTCGACGAAGCCCGCGGCGGCCAGCCGGTCGCCGAACTCCTGGACGGAATCGAAGTCGAGCACGCTGCGCCACAGGTAGGTGTACAGGCCGAGGTTCCGGTCGAGCAGGACGCCGAGCGGGATGATGCCCAGCCAGCACACCGCGTTCCAGCGCCAGCGCGCCTCCCTGCGGCCACGCACCGAGTACTCCTGGACGACGAGCCACGATCCCGGGGCGAGCAGGGCGAACACCTCGGCCAGGGCGCGGGCGCGGTCGGCGGCCGCGACGTTGCGGTACAGGTAGGCGGTGAGGACGCCGTCCCATCGCCCGCGTCCGAGCCTGTCGACGTCGAGGTCGCCGGCGGTGGCCTCCTCGAACCGCACGCCGTCCGGCCATTCCTTGGCCCGGGCCTGGGCCAGCATGCCCGCGGAGGCGTCCAGGCCTCGCACGGTCGCGCCCGGGAGGGCGTCCAGGAGAGCCCGGGTGGACGCGCCGGAGCCGCAGGCGAGGTCGATCACCCGCGGGCCGCCGTCCGCGGACGTCGTCCGTTCGGCGAGGGCGACGGCCGCGCGCCGCAACTCGGCGTGGTAACCGGGGTTGAGCCCGACCAGCAGGTCGTAGTGCGCAGCGCCACGGTCGAACATCGCGGGAACGGGCATCGCCACATGCTAGGGCACCGGTAACCGGCGTCAACCGTGGGCGCCGGGTCCCGGGCCCGCGCGCCCGGCCCCGTGAACACGCTGGCGTCCCCGGCGCCGTGGTCCTACCTTCAGTACCGAACGTGCGGACCGAAGCAGGGCGCCGGCCGGGCCGGTGGTGCCCGCGGACGCCAGACCGGGAGGAGCGCCATGCGACGTGACCGCTGGCTGGCGCGGATCGACGCCGCGTTCTTCGTGCTCGGCGGGCTGGCGTCCCTCTGGCTGGCCTACCTGACCCTCCAGGAGGGCATCGGTCTGGGCTGGCAACTGCTGCTGCTCGTCGTGTTCTGGGTGCTGGTCGCCTACCTCGTCCTCCCGCGCCTCCACCGGATCCTCACCGGCGTCTACGTGCCGGACTACTTCATCGGCCGCACGCGGACGGCCGACGGGCTCCTCGGCGATCCGGTGAACCTCGCGCTGCGGGGCACGGAGGCCCAGGTGCACCACGCGATGGTCGCGGCCGGCTGGACGAGGGCGGACGAGCTCGACCCGACGACCGGCTGGCGGATCGTCACCAGCACGCTGTCGCGTCGCAGCTACGCCGAGGCCCCCGTCAGCCCGCTGTTCCTGTTCCGGCGCCGCCAGGACTTCGCCTACCAGCAGGAGGTGGCGGGGAGTCCGTCGAAGCGCCACCACGTGCGCTTCTGGCGCTGCCCGCCGGGGTGGCTCCTGCCCGGTGGCTTCCAGGTCGACTGGCTGGCCGCCGGCACCTACGACCGCAGCGTGGGCCTGTCGCTGTTCACCCTCCAGGTGACCCACAAGATCGATCGCGAGGTGGACGACGAGCGCGACCACATCGTCGCCACCGTCACCGCGGCCAACCCCGGGGTGACGGTGGGGCTCCTGCGCGACTTCGCCACCGGCTACCACTCCCGCAACGGCGGTGGCGACCTGATCGAGACCGACGGCGACCTGCCCGTCCTCGACCTGCGGACGCTCCCGGCTCCCGAGACGGAGCCCACCGCGCCGGTGGTGGTGCCCGCGGCCGTCACCCCGGCGCGTCGGCGCCGGCCCTCCCAGACGACCTTCGGCGTGGCCGTCACGGCGCTGCGCGGGCTGGTCTACCTCGTCCTCGCCGCCACGATCCTCGGTGTCGCCGGAAGCGACGTCCTGGCGCCGGACGCGGCCGCGCTCCCGGACCCTGTCCTGGTCGGCGTGATCCTGGCCGCTGCGGCGGCGTCCGACTTCGCGCTCGCCGCGGCCACGCTCCTGGGGTCCAACCTCGCCCGCCTCGCGCTGTGCGGGTTGAGCGCTGCCGCCATCGCGTCGACCTGGGTGACGCGGGCGCTGGAGAACCAGCACGGGCCGCTGCACGCAGGGCTGGTGCCGCTGGCGATCAGCGTCCTGGTGCTGCTCGCGCTGTCCGGGGAGGCGGCCCGCCGGTTCGCGACCGGGCGGACGACCGCCGGAGGGGCCGTCTGAGGGCCGGTCAGCTGATGCGGATGCCGTACAGCTTCTTGGCGTAGGTGCCCACGACCAGCATGTTGCCGTAGACCGCGGGCGAGGCCTCGATGTTCTGGGAGAGCTGGAGGGTGGAGAAGTCGCGTCCGGTGTTCGGGTCGAACAGGTGCAGCAGGCCGCTGGAGTCCCCGAGGACGCCGTAGGTGTGGCCGTCGGTGCCGGTGAGCAGCAGCGGCGAGCTCCACCCGAAGTGGGGGAGCGTGCGGTTCCACACCACCGCGCCGGTCTGGCGGTCGAGCGCGACCAGGGAGCCCTGCTTGTCCGAGCCGGTCTTGGCGATGTTGAAGAACACCAGGTCGGACACCTCGCCGGTGCCCAGCACGGGCGTCGCCATCAGGCCGCCGTTGACGGCCTTGTTGTACGCGGCGTCCACCTGGTACTGCCAGACCTGCTCGCCGGTCAGCGCGTTGAGCTTCTGGATCGTGACCGGACCGTGGGAGGCGCCGCCGTCGCCCTCGCCGCGCTTGTCCATCTCGTTGCCGGTGTACAGGAACGGCCCGGACGGGGTGTCCTCCAGCACGATGGTGGCGTCGGTGTCGTCGCCGGTGGGGTGCACCCAGACGACCTGGAGCGTGGTCGCGTCCCAGCAGACGATGTTGCCGTCGTTGTCACCGGCGAACATCAGGTTCCGGTACGCGGCTGCGGAGCCCTCGATGCCGTGGCGGGAGGAGTCCGGGGTCGTGTACCAGAGCTTAGTGAACTCCGGGCGGACGCTGACGGTCTTCGCCGCGGCGTCGAAGCTCGCGTTCAGCTTCACCTTGTAGACCAGGCCGTTCTCTGCCGGCTCGATCAGGGTGTCGGTGGCGGCGTTCACCAGCGCGGAGGAGTCGAAGGCGCCCCAGTCGCGCGGCGCGCCCGCGTCCGAGCCGTCCCAGCCGGAGACCTCCTTGTTCTGGATCAGGTCGAAGATGCGGTAGCGCCAGGTGCCCTCGGTGTCGCCGTTCTGGTTCAGGCCCATGCCGGCGTACAGGAGCGGGTACCCGCGCGGGTCGACCGACCCGGTGCCCTTGAAAGCGAAGCCGGTCGAGATGGGCGCCTTCGTCTGGCGTCCGGTGGCGAGGTCGAGTCGGTAGACGTTGCCGTCCACCACCGGGTAGATCACCTCGACGAAGTCGGGGTCGTCCACCTGGGCCTGGGACAGGCCCATCGCCTGCTTGGTCGCGGTCGGCCAGTTCACCAGCAGCGGCTGGCCCGTCCACCCCGCGCCGGCCCAGTGGGAGCCCTCCGCGTACACGTCGCCGGTGTCCTGCGTCCACACCACCTGGAGCTTCTTCTCGCGGACGTCGGTGGTGCCGTAGGCAGGGGCGTCGCGGTAGTTGTTGCCGCGGAAGGTCAGCACGCCCGGCACCTCGGTGTAGACCGAGGAGTCCCCGAACGCGACCGGTCCGGCGGGCCGGTAGTCGGGCACGACGGCGTTGTTCTGGTCCAGCACCTTCCAGCTCACGTCGCCCCCGGAGACCATGGGACGGGAGAAGGTTCCGTCGCCCACCGCCGTCGGCGCCGTCCAGCCCGGCAGGTCGGGCAGCGACAGCGCGAGGCGCGCCGGGTCGGTCTCCCCGCTACGGGACGGCGTGGTGGTGGCGGTGGGGGAGTGGGGCCGCGGGCCGGTCGTCACCACGTCTGCGGTGGAGCAGGCGGCGAGGGAGACCAGTGCGGCCGACGCCAGCGTGGCAGCGAGCACGCGCGGTTCGCGCAACGTCGGCATTCGGCGGCCTTTCGTCGGGTTACCGGGAGTCTACGTCCGGCTCGGGCCCGCTCCGACCGTGACACGGGCCGCCGGGGTCACGCCGTCGCGGCGACCATGACGAACGCGGCGGTGAAGGCGATCTCGACCAGGCCGACGGCGAGCGGACGCACCGGGCGGCGCGCCGCGAGGACGGGGACGAGCCACGCCCTGACCACGGTGGCGGCGAACAGCGCCGTCCACGGCCAGGGGAGCAGGCCCGCGACGGCCGCCGCGGCCGCGACCGCCGTCGCGAGTCCGTGCCAGGCCAGGGACGCCGCCCACCACCGTCGGGAGCCACGCTCGCGGATCATGGTCTTCACGTACAGGACCGTGCCGAAGAGGTAGGCGAAGACCAGGCCGGTGTACCACAGGGCCCGGGTGCCGGCGGGAGAGCCGAGCGCGTCACCGAGGGCCTGCGGGGTCACGAACCGGACGACCAGGGTCATCAGGCTCGCCGCGGCGACGGTCAGCGCGCCGCTGGCCAGGCTGCGCTCGCGCCGCCCGGCGGCCAGGGCGAGGGCCGCGGCCACCAGCGGGCCGAACGGGACGACCCAGCCGAGCAGGCCCGTCCCGCCCCACGCCAGAGACACGAGCCCGAGGCCGGTGGCGGCAGCGCCGTAGGCCAGCAGCGGGGTGCGCGCGGACGCTCTCCTCCCCGGCGGCGCCTTCAGCCACACCGTCGCGGCGTGGAAGGCCAGGTAGCCGGTGAGCCAGCACGCCACGACCGGCAGGAGTTCCGGTGACGGCGGGGCGGCGTCGGCGGAGCGGAGGATGGCCCCGACGACCACGGGCAGGGCGAGCATGAACCACGCGCCGTGCTGGCGAGGCAACCACGCCGCGGAGCGACGGGCACGGGTTCGGTGACCGGGGGGCACGGGGCCTGATGCTAGCCGCGCGGGGGCGCGCCCCGTCCGGGAAACTCAGCCAATTCTTGGCGAGTGCGATGGACCGGCACCCGGCCTCCCCCTAGGATTCCGGTATCTGCTCATTCGGGGGGAGGAGCAAGATGCGCTATTTGGTGCGTATCGGCGGAATGATCATCGGGGTGATCGCGGGGAGCGCCGTTCTGGCGACCGTCCTCAGTCAATTCATGGCCCAGGCGGGGATTCTCGCCGACGTGGGCGCAGGTGGCGTCTTCGTCGGCCTGACCACCATGGGTCTCATGGGGGCCATCCTGACCAGGGAAGCCTGGCTCGCGGTCTGATCCGGCCACCGGTCTGACAGCCGGACCGCTCCGGGGACCGAACGCCCCGGAGCGGTTCCGCCTGCCTGTTCGCGCCGTCCACGGAGTTGCGCGGGCACCCGCCGTGACCACGGCATCCTCACGCGTCCGTTAGTCTTGGCGGGCACGCGGATGTAGCTCAATGGCAGAGCCCCAGCCTTCCAAGCTGGCCATGCGGGTTCGATTCCCGTCATCCGCTCTCTTCGGCGGCGCGGGGTTCCGGCGCCCGCCCACCGCGTCGCCGACCTCGTCGGGACTCCCCGCGATCCGCCGCTGGCGCGGCGGGCCCGCGGCGTCGTCTGTTCCTCGGCCGGCTCACGCCGGCCTCGTCGGGACTCCCCGCGATCCGCCGCTGGCGCGGCGGGCCCGCGGCGTCGTCTAGGATTGGGAGGTCTGTCTACGTCCGATCAGGAGCCCGCATTGCCCAGCACCGTCGAGCAGTTGAGCCCGTCCCGGGTCAAGCTCACCGTTGAGATCCCCTTCGCCGACCTGACGCCGCACCTCGAGAAGGCGTACCGCGAGATCGCCCAGCAGGTCACCATCCCCGGTTTCCGGAAGGGCAAGGTGCCCAACATGGTGATCGACCAGCGCTTCGGGCGCGGCATGGTGCTCCAGGAGGCCATCAACGCCGCCCTGCCCTCGGCCTTCGAGGCGGCGGTCACCGAGGCAAAGGTGATCCCGCTCGGTGAGCCAGAGGTCGAGGTCACGAAGCTCGAGGACGGCGACCTGGTCGAGTTCACCGCGGAGATCGACATCCGTCCCGACTTCACCGTGCCGGCGTTCTCCTCGCTCACCGCCACCGTCGACGCCCGCCGCCCGGTGGACGCGGAGGTGGACGAGCGCATCGCGCTGCTGCGCCAGCGGTTCGCCACCAGCACCGACGTCGACCGTCCGGCCGCCGCCGGCGACCAGGTGACGCTCAGCCTGGTGGGCAGCCGCGACGGCGAGGCCCTGCCCGACGCCACCGCCGAGAACGTCACCTACGTGATCGGCTCCGGCGGCATGATCGACGGCCTCGACGAGGCGGTCACCGGCCTCAGCGCCGGCGAGGAGGCCACCTTCGCGTCCACCCTCGTCGGTGGCCCGCTGGAGGGTGAGCCGGCCGACATCACCGTCACCGTCACCAAGGTGGCCGAGCAGAAGCTCCCCGAGCTGGACGACGAGTTCGCGCAGCTGATCTCCGAGTTCGACACCGTCGAGGAGATGCGCGCCGACCTGGCCAAGCGGGTCGAGGAGCTCGTCGCGTCCGAGCAGGTCGCCAGCGGTCGCGACAAGGTGCTCGAGGCGCTGGTCGAGGCCACGGCGTTCGAGGTGCCCGAGCGTCTCGTCCAGGCGGAGGTCGCCTCCCGCAAGGAGCAGATCACCTCGCAGCTCCAGGGCGCCGGCCTCACGCTCGAGGACTACCTCGAGCGCGCAGAGGAGGAGGCCGACACTCCTGAGGCCTTCTGGGCCGACGTGGAGAAGTCCACCCTTCGCGGGCTCAAGGCCCAGCTGATCCTCGACAAGATCGCCGACGACGCCGAGGTCGGCGTGGAGCAGGCCGACCTGTCCGAGCTGCTGGTGCGCAAGGCCGCCCAGAACGGCACGAGCCCCGAGCAGGAGGCGCAGCACATGATGGAGCACAACCACGTGGGCGCCTGGATGCAGGAGATCCGCCGCAACAAGGCCCTCGGCCTGATCGTCGCCGAGGCGAAGGTCACCGACGCCGACGGCAACGCCGTCGACCTGTCCGGCGCGGAGGCGCCGGTCGTCGACGCCGAGTAGACACCTGACCAGCGGCGCCGTCACCTCAGGGGGACGGCGCCGCTGCGCGTCTCCGTCCCCCGACACCCGCCGGCAACCCCCGACCCCGGCTCGCCGCGCCCTTCGTCCCGTTTGCCCCCGAACGCAACTCGCGCTGCCGGAATTCCGGCAGCGCGAGTTGCGTTCGGTAGCGAGCGCGGAGGTGGGGAGTGACGGGTGGCGCGCGTGTGGTGGCCGGACCGCGACCGGCGGTGCGCCGTCAGCGAACAGGGCGCCCAAGTCATCGGATTCGTCGGTGTCAGCGGGTAGGTTCGCCTGCGTGAACGAATCTCTTGCCCTTCAGGGCGGCCCCTCGATGGCCGCGGGTCCCGGCGGCATCGGCATGACCGACTCGGTCTACCAGTCCCTTCTGGCCAACCGCATCATCTTCCTCGGCTCCGAGGTGCGTGACGAGAACGCCAACGCCATCTGCGCCCAGATGCTCCTGCTCAACGCGGAGGATCCGGTCAAGGACATCTACCTCTACATCAACAGCCCTGGCGGCTCGGTCGACTCCGGCATGGCGATCTACGACACCATGCAGTGGATCTCGAACGACGTCGCAACGGTGGCGATGGGCCTGGCCGCCTCGATGGGCCAGTTCCTGCTCTCGGCGGGCGCGAAGGGCAAGCGCTTCGCGCTGCCGCACAGCCGGATCATGATGCACCAGCCCTCCGGCGGCCTCGGCGGCACGGCGTCCGACATCCGGATCCAGGCCGAGCAGTCGCTCCACATCAAGCGGACGATGTCCGCGCTGATCGCCGAGCACACCGGGCAGACCGTCGAGCAGATCGAGAAGGACTCCGACCGCGACCGCTGGTTCACCGCGGAGCAGGCCCTGGAGTACGGCTTCATCGACCACGTCTACGAGCGCGCCTCGCAGATCAAGACCGCCGCCCCGAACCAGTGAGGCCGAATCCAATGAACCAGGCGATGAACACCCTGCCCGCCGGGCTGGCGCCCGCGCAGCCGCGCATGGACTACTACATCCCCCAGTGGGAGGAGCGGACGTCCTACGGGATCCGCCGCGTCGACCCCTACACCAAGCTGTTCGAGGACCGGATCATCTTCCTCGGCACCCCGATCAGTGACGACATCGCCAACGCGGTGATGGCCCAGCTGCTGTGCCTGCAGTCGATGGACCCCGAGCGGCCCATCAGCATGTACATCAACTCGCCGGGCGGCTCGTTCACAGCGCTGACCGCGATCTACGACACCATGCGGTACATCAAGCCGGACGTGCAGACGGTGTGCCTGGGCCAGGCCGCCTCGGCCGCCGCCGTCCTGCTCGCCGCTGGCACCAAGGGCAAGCGGCTGGCGCTGCCGAACAGCCGGATCCTGATCCACCAGCCGGCCACCGAGGGCGGCTACGGGCAGTCCTCCGACCTGGAGATCCAGGCGAAGGAGATCCTGCGGATCCGGTCGCTCATGGAGGGCATGCTCGCCGACAGCACCGGGCAGACCGTCGAGAAGATCAGCCTCGACATCGAGCGCGACAAGTACCTGACCGCCGAGGAGGCCGTCGAGTACGGCATCGTCGACGACATCCTCACCTCGCTCAAGGAACTGCCGCACTGACTCGCACACCGGCCATCCCAGTCACGCTGGGATGGCCGGGCTAGGGTTGGCGGTGAACACGGACGGAAGGCGCAACGTGGCACGCATCGGCGAGACCTCGGACCTGCTGAAGTGCTCGTTCTGCGGGAAGAGCCAGAAGCAGGTGAAGAAGCTCATCGCAGGACCGGGGGTGTACATCTGCGACGAGTGCATCGACCTGTGCAACGAGATCATCGAGGAGGAGTTCGCCGAGACCAGTGACGCCGGACTCCTCGACGAGCTGCCCAAGCCGACCGAGATCCGCTCCTTCCTCGACTCCTACGTGATCGGCCAGGAGACCGCCAAGAAGGCGCTCTCGGTCGCCGTCTACAACCACTACAAGCGCGTCCAGGCCCAGGCCGCGACGCCCGGACGCCGCATCGCCGACGACGAGCTCGTCGAGCTGGGCAAGTCCAACATCCTGCTCATCGGCCCGACCGGCTGCGGCAAGACCTACCTCGCCCAGACGCTCGCGCGGATGCTGAACGTCCCGTTCGCCATGGCGGACGCGACCGCGCTCACCGAGGCCGGCTACGTGG
>JAIUOT010000030.1 GCA_020161015.1 Actinomycetota bacterium
CCTTCGTCCCGGCTGAGAGTGTCGCAATGGTGGTCACCCGACGGCTGGTGGGGCCCCGCTGGCCCCGGGCCTTCAAGCCTCGTCGACGAGCTGCTGCAGCCGGTCGGGTTGCGTGATCGAGACCGACCGGCCCGCGCCGATGACGATCAGGCCCTGGCTCGCGAGGCTCTTCAGAGCCCGGCTGAGGCTTTCGGGTGTGGTGTCGAGCAGGGACGCCACGTCCTTCTTGGCCACCGGCAAGGTCACCGTCGCGACACCGCCGCGCCAGGCGCTAGCGAGACCGAGCAGGTAGTCGGCCAGGCGGCTCTCGACATCGCGCGAGGTCAGCGAGTTAAGGCGGTGCTCGGTGTCGGAGAGCCGCGCACTCACCCGCGACAGCAGCTGCAAGCCGATCTCGGGGTGCCTCCTGATCAACCCCTCAAGATCATCATGACGGAACACGCAAAGCCGGGACTCCCCCAGCGCGGTGGCGTAATCATCGGGCCGCTGGCCCGTGAACACCGACGTCTCCCCGGTGAAGTCGCCTGGACCCAACACCCGGATCAACTGCTCCGACCCGTCGGCTGAGAGCCGAAAGATCTTGAGTCGACCCGAATGCACCACCACGAGCTGCGACAGATCCTCGTCGGCACGGTACGCCGCCTCACCCGCCTTCAGAAGGGTCGGACGCGCCAACTCCTCGACCCGCTGCTGATCTTGCGCAGAGAGGCCGGCAAAGACCGGGACACGAGAGACGCAACTGTCGGCCATGCCCGAAGCCTAGCCACACCGGGATCGGCCGGGCTCCGGCCGAAGGGAGGGCTGCGACCCGAAGGGCACAGCTCAGCGCCCTAGAGACCGAGGAAGCGCGGAATCCAGAACTCGGCCGATCTCCGCGAGACTCCTTGCCTTCTGTCCTCATCCGACGCGCCTGCTCGATCCACTCCAAGAGTCATCACCGTGGGTCGACCACCCACGCGGCCCGTGGCCCGGGGCCCGTGCCAGCTCCACATCGCTGTCCCTGAGGGCGTCCACGCGCAGCTGCGCGAAGACGGCGACGATCCCAGACAGAGGGGACCGTCCTCATCTATGGACCCATGTTCTGGACCGGACCCGGGCAGTTGTCGACCACCCGGATGAGTCTGCTGATGACGATCATGGGACTCGCCTACGGTGTGTGGAACCTCGTGCTGCCCGGCCTGTCGAACCGGATCGGCCGAAGGCCGGTGTGCGCGCTCGCCAGCGCCGGCGGAGCAATCGGCCTAGCCCTTCTCTGGATCGACCCCGCCAGCCGGGTCTGTCCGATTTCCGGTGTAACTGGCATCTAGCGTTCTAGTTGTTCGAGGGGCTGATGCGCCCTTCGAAGGTGATGGCGAACGCGTTGAGCGCTACCTTCCATCGGATGACCCATCGTGCCTTGCCGCGGCCGGTGGGGTCCAGTGATCTGGTGACCAGGTACAGGCATTTGAGGGCGGCCTGGTCGGTGGGGAAGTGGCCCCGGGCACGGACCGCCCGGCGGTAACGGGCGTTGAGCGATTCGATGCTGTTGGTGGTGGCGATGATCTTGCGGATCTCCACGTCGTAGTCCAGGAACGGCACGAACTCGCTCCAGGCGCGTTCCCACAACGCGACCGCGGCCGGATACTTCGACCGCCAGGTGGCAGCGAACTCGCCGAATCGTTCCCGCGCCATCGACTCGTTGACCGCGGTATAGATCGGTCGGAGGTCCTTGGCGATCCGGTCCCAGTCCTGCCGGGCGGCGTAGCGGAACGTGTTGCGCAGCAGGTGGATCACGCACGTTTGAACAACCGTGTTCTCCCACACCGTGTTGACCGCATCCGGCAGGCCTTTCAGCCCGTCACACACGAGCATCAGCACGTCCGCGACGCCCCGGTTCTTGATCTCGGTGAGCACGTTCAGCCAGAACTTCGCTCCTTCTCCGCCGTCGCCGGCCCAGATCCCGAGGATGTCGCGTTCACCGTGCACGGTGACCCCGATCGCCACGTAGAACGGCTTGTTCGTGACCTGCCCGTCGCGGACCTTCACCACGATCGCATCGATGAACACCACCGGATACACCTGGCGGTTCTATCGGTCGTCGCGAATCGGTGGCTGGAGCCATCGTCGCATGAGTTGGGCTGGGTGCGGTCGCCGAGGACGAGTCGGGGCCGGTGGTTGAGTTCGTCGGCGACCTCGGCCAGGCGTTCGTCGGTGACCTGGTTCAGGTCGGTGCCTTTGGGGAAGTACTGGCGGAGTAGTCCGTTGGTGTTCTCGTTGGTGCCGCGCTGCCAGGGGCTGTGCGGGTCGGCGAAGTAGATGGCCAGCCCGGTCGCTTGCTCGATGCGGGCGTGGTGAAACATCTCGTTGCCCTGGTCCCAGGTCAGGGTGCGCCGCAGCCCGGCCGGCAGCTGGGCGAACGCTGCGATGAGGGCGTCACCGACGACCTGGGCGCTGTGGCCGCCACGGACCGGGACCAGCAGGGTGAGCCGGGCCTTGCGTTCGACGAGGGTCGCGATCGCGGACCGTTGCCCGCCGCCGATGATCAGGTCGCCTTCCCAGTGCCCGACCTGGCTGCGGGTCTCGACCACCGTGGGTCGGTCGTGGATCGACTTCATCGCGGTCGACTGCTTCAGCGCGCCGTCGCGGGTGCGGCCCCGGCCACGAGCGTGGCGGTAGGTCCGCCCGGTACGCAGCATGTCGTCGCTGATGGGGCTGATCAGGCCGCGGTAAGCCGCTTCATAGATCGTCTCGGTGCACAGCTGCCAGCTTGGCCGGTTCGGCCAGCGGCGCCGCAGCCAGCGGCTGACCTGGGCTGGTGACCAGTGCTCGGCGAGCTTGCCGGCGACCACCGCGCGCAGCGCCGGGTCGGCGACAACCCGCGGGGTCTTCGGCCGCTGGCGACGAACGTGCGCCTGCCCGTGGGCATACCAAGGCTGGTATCGGCCGTTCGGCTTCCTATTCCGGCCGATCTCCCGGTACACGGTCTGGTAGCTCTTGCCGATCCGGGCAGCGATCACCTTGACCGACTCACCCGCAGCCAGCCCGTCCGCGATCTCGATCCTGTCATCCTGCGACAGGTAGCGGCTGCTGATCGGGGAGTCGATGAACGTCACCGAGCCAGCGTCGATGAACCACAACGAACCACAGCTCAACGACACCCCCACCTGGGTCGACGCCTCCGAACCGCGGGCCCCCTGACGGATCAGCTCGAAGTAGCGACGCTTGGTCGCAGCTGGTGCTCTGTTGTGTCCTCCACGTGGCATTGCGATCCCTCCAGTTCAGGATTCGCAACGATCACTGGAAACCGCCCCTCGTCCAGCGGCCGGTGCAGCCACTCGGTCATCTCCTCCAGCACCCGGTCGCTGATCCGACTGATGGTGTCTTTCGACACGCTGGCGCCGTACACCTCGGCGAAGTGCGCACCGACCTCCCTGGTGGTCAAACCCCGCGCCGTCAGCGACAGCACGATCCGGTCCACCCCTTCCAGGCGGCGTTTCCCCTTCGGCACGATCACCGGCTCGAACGTGCCAGGCCCGGCCCCTCGGCACCTCGACGCTGACGGGCCCGACCTCGGTCAGGACCGTCTTGGCACGGGTCCCGTTGCGGGAGTTCCCCGAGTGGTGGCCGGCCGGGTCGTGCGGCTCGTACCCGATGTGGTCGGTCAGCTCCTCCTCCAGCGCGGTCTCCAGCACCCGCTTCGTCAGCCCGGACAACAATCCATCCGGCCCGACCAGCTCGGCACCTTCGCTGCGTGCCCGGGCCACCAGGCCACGAGCGATCTCATCCTCTTGTACTTGGGTCAGCCTCACGGCCGACACACTGTCCTGCGTCACTGACAGTCCTTCCCGCCACCCCTATCGGAGCGGCAGATCAGGCCAGATCAGTTACACCAGATTTCGGTCGCCCTTCTCGATTGGCTGGTGCGGTGTCGAATAGGGTTGTGCCGTCGGCGCTTGGCGGGTTCCTCGAGGGAGCTACTTCGCCAGCTAGTGCCGGCGCGACCTCAGGCTCCGGAGCTGCTCCAACTGAGTCTCGATTGCAGCAATCGCAGCATCCAGGTCGTCACGGAACGCCGCAGCCTCGGCGGCTCTTGCTTTCGCGGCGGCGTCGGGGACTCCTTCAAGGAGGAGGTCGTCCGCGAGTTGCACTGCGGTTCGAGTATCGCCGTTGTTGACGGGCCGAAGCATGACGCTGAGTAGGCAGTAGGCGAGGATCCCGTAAAGATCCCAACCCTCCGCCTCGACCTCTTTGGGCAGTGATGCCACCTCGGGGTCGACCGCGCGGCGTAAAGCCAAACCTTCGGCAAGCGCCGTCATCATCGTCGCGAGCGTTCCCATGTTGAACGGCTCTCGCAGCTCCAAACCGTAGACCTCGAGCGCACGGCCGTACATCGGGAGATAGAGTTTTTCGGCGAAGCGGTTGTACTGGTTCCTGAGTGCCTCGAGCACTCCTGGGTGTTGTTTGTGCTCCCCCCACAGCGAGACTTGGGCGATGAACGAGGGATCGTGGTCGATCCCTTCTGCGTCCTGCTTGCACTGAGTCATTACGAGATCGCGGAGCGCGATCTCGCCCGGATCTGCCACAATCACCGACTCCTCGATGAACTTCAGGTACTCGACCTGGGCCAGGTCCACCGCGTGTATGGCAAGGTCGCGCTGGTAAGCACCCAACCCCTCCGGCCACGCGTGGTAGAAGGAGCCGTTCGAAACGGCGGCCGCCTTCGTCAGGTCAAGCAACTTGATCGAGCTAAGCGCTGTACCGCTGCTGAGCATGTCGAAGCCTGCCCTCAACAGCTGGTCTCTCGTTCCCTCGTCGCCATCTCGCTTGTTCTTTCGTTTCGCCATGGAGGCATCTTACGTCCACCAGGGGAGAAGTCGGTCTCTTCTAGATCTTGACACGGTTCTCCAACAGGTCCAGTATCAGAACTAGAGAACATCTCCCGAGTTTCCTATAGACGTGCTTCTCTGCACGTCGCTCTACCAAAGGAGGGGTCATGAATACTGCGGTCACCCAAGCCACCCCCGAAACCGTCGCTGGTATCGGAAGAGTCAAGAAGAACCTCCTGCGCATCGCCGCAGCGGTGGTCCTTGCCTCAGGCTCCGCCCTGGTCGCTGTACCACAGGCGGACGCTGCAACCACCTGCCGCTACACGAACTACTGGCTCGTTGGCGGCGCGAGCGGAGGGTGCAGCAACTCGGCTCCCTTCCGTGCGGGCCACGATCGCATGGTGATTCAGTGCTCCGGCCTCCGAGGGTCGGTGCTGTACATCACTGGACCTTGGCGGGCCCGCTACTACGACTGGGCCTACAGCCTCTGGTGCCCGGGAGGCTACGGGTACCGAACCTCCGCAGTCTGGTTCGATCACACCTCGTCGTAACCAAGAAGATTGGCCCCACTATCGGGGGTGTCGGCAGGACTGCCGACACCCCCGTTCCTGTTCGCGGATGGGACTCGTTGGTACGTGCGGATGTGGGCAGCGAGGCTGCCCTGAGAAAGCTCGGCAGCGGAAGAGCGGCGGCTCCAGACCAGCTCGACCACTGCCCCGACACAGAGACGCTTGCGATGGCGTAACAGGCAGTCGACCATTACTTGGTCGACGGAAGATCGGCCGTCCACCGGGTGGTGGTTGACGTCGCCGACGCAGCTCATCTCTCGAGCTGGCTGGTGGCGAACGGAACGCCAACATGAGCGGCTGACGTGCAGCCCATCAGGCTGGAGAGCGTCCGAGTCGGTCTCTTGACCGCACGGCTGGCGGCCGGCAGAAGCGTGGCGTCCACGACTACGCTGATGGTCAATACCCGACACTGCCATGTATCCGCCCTGACGGCGCCCGTAGTCGTGGCCTCGAGCACGTCGCCGGCGCGCCCGGCAGAGAGCAATGCCCGAGGTCGCCGGCCTCTCAGATGATCCGGTAGCCGAGTTCCTGTCCCGCGATCCGGCTGGCGGTCGCGTGCACGGTGGGTTCGGCGAGCGGTCTGGAGAAGTCGGGCGCGGCCGGGAGGCTGGTCCGAGCAGGGTTCCACAGCACGACGCTCGTGCCCCCGGTCATCGTGGACGGCGTCCGCAGCCCGTCGAGGTCGGGCCAGGTGGCCCGGATCTGTCGTGCCCAGGCCCGGCAGGTGCTCTTCGGCGCGGTCGCGAGGGCGAACGCGGCGCCGTTGCGCAGCGCCCAACCGCCGGTCAGGTCGAGCAGGCACAGAGCGCGGGTGGGTGTCCAGGCGGTCACCCGGGGTCCGAAGCTGCGGGAGTCGACAATCCGGGTGGCTTGGAAGGTCTCGGCGAGTGCCGTGGCCAGGCTGGTGGCGGTGTAGAGACCTCCTTCGATCGACGGCGCGGCGGGTTCGGGTTGTGGTTCGTATCGCATGGTCGGGATCGGGCCGAAGGTTCGCAACTGGTTCCAAGGCAGGACATGCGAGCCCTGGGTGCGGTGGATCCGCCACAACAGCGGCTGGACGCTGAGGATGTCACCCGGCTCGTGGACCAGATCCGTGGGCGGGGTTCGCGGCACCTTCGGCCGGGGTGGGTTCACCAAAGGCCGAGGCCGGCGACCAGTTCAGCAACCGGTGTCGGATCGCCGCCGCCGGCCAGATGGGCGGTCGGGGTGCGGCCCTCCAACTCCGGTTGGGGAGTGTCCATGAACCCGGCCACCGACTCCGGCGAGAGTTCGGGCGGGATCGCCGCCACGACAACGTCTAGGCCTGGCAGGCTGCCGCCGTCCCCGGTGAACTGCCAGCGCGGCAGCCGCCGACCCCGGCCAAGCCGGTAGCTCCACAGGCTGCCGGCGGACAGTCGTTGGGAGACGCGGCTGCGGTCCACCCCCAGTACGAGCGCCGCCTCAGCGATCCCCACGCTGCCGGCCACCAGGCCAGTCATCCGGGACACCTCGGCCCGGCGGGCGTACTGAACGAGAGCAGCAGGATCGGCATCGAGGACTTCGCCGGCATCCGGGCCGGCATGCTCGCGAAGGAACGCGGTCTCGGCGGCGCTCAAGGGGGCGGCGGCCGGGTCGGTGACGCGGGACAGGTCCGCGTCGAGTTCGGCCAGGAACTCGACGCTGGTGATCCCGACGTTGTGCCGGGCCAGCACCTCATCCAAGCTCACCTCAATACTCATCACATGTAGTCACTTTCGTTAGGATACGTGAGTCGATGCTCTTGGGGTCCACGACCGGTGGAGTCCGATCTTCTCCTCGATGTGGAACCGATCGGCTCAGATCCCCAAACCCAGTGCATTGGTGCCCCGCTCCAACGGGATAGGTCGACGCGCCTCCTCCTGAGCGCCGGGACTCGGCGTCGGCGTGAAGGTTTCCCACACCTCAGGCTCGGCCGTCGGCGCCGCTATCCTGGGCGCCACACCGGCCGTGACACCCCGGTCTGCGGCGACGGCGTCGACCAGCCTGGTCTCGAGGTCAGCGGGCTTGGTGTGGGCCAGGATCGTGTCGGCGGTCGCGATCACCCGGGCTCCGGTTTCGGCGACGACAGCCTCGATGCCGTTCTCTGGGGTGGCAGCCTTGGTGGCCCAGCCGGCGACGTAGTTGAACGTGTACTGGCTGGTGTCCAGGTTGTGCGCAGCCGCTACCACGTAGGCGACCGACTCTGCCTCCACCTCGCGACGGCCACGGCACGCGCCTGCGTACGGCTCACCCGGATCGGGCCGGATCAGCACATGCGCCAACTCATGAGCGAGCGTCTTCACCGCCTGCGCGTCGTCGACGTCGGCCCGGACCCGAACCTCCCGGCCTAGATAGTCGGTGAGCCCGTTGGCGCCGCCGCAGTCGCCCCGGGCCAGCCGGAAGCCTTCCGCCTCCACCATCTCGGCCAGCGAATCCCACAACCCCGGAGGGGCCTGACCGCGCAACAGCGTCGGCTTGGGCGGGGACTCGACGGGTGGATCGACCTGGCTCGCGTCGAAGACGCTCACCGGGCGTACTCCGACCAACTGCCAGACGTACTGCTGACGCCCCTCGGCGTCCCGGATCGGTTCACCCGTGAGTCGGTCGACCAGTTCGACCTTGCGGGTGACCGGGCCGAGGATCTTGATCGCCCTCTCGCCGCGGCGCACCTGGTGGCCCATCGCCTGCCAGGCCCGGTAGCCGGCGATCATCGTCGCGTCCGGCTTCTGCATCATCGTCAGC
>JAIUOT010000031.1 GCA_020161015.1 Actinomycetota bacterium
AGGTCTTGCCGCCCAGGCTGAAGCTCTTGCCGTCCGCGGCGAAGGACACCTCGCCGAGGCCGGAGACGCAGCAGGTGCCCATGCCGCGCGCCACGACGGCGGCGTGGGAGGTCATGCCGCCACGGGCGGTCAGGATGCCCTTGGCGTAGTGCATGCCCTCGATGTCCTCGGGCGTGGTCTCCAGGCGGACCAGGATGACCGGCTCGCCGGCCTTGCCGCGCGCGGCGGCGTCCTCGGCGGTGAAGGAGACCTTGCCGGTGGCCGCGCCCGGGGAGGCCGGGAGGCCCTTGCCGATCGGCTGGGCCGCGGCGAGCTTGGCGGCGTCGAACTGCGGGTGCAGCAGGGCGTCGATCTGCTTGGGGTCGATCATGGAGACGGCCTTCTCCTTGGTGATCTTGCTCTCGTCCACCAGGTCGCAGGCGATCTTGAAGGCCGCCGCGGCGGTGCGCTTGCCGTTGCGGGTCTGGAGCATGAAGAGCTTGCCCTCTTCGATGGTGAACTCCATGTCCTGCATGTCGGCGTAGTGGTTCTCGAGCTTGCTGACGATCTCGACGAACTGGTCGTAGACAGCCGGGTTCTCGGTCTTCAGCTGGTCGATGGTCTCCGGGGTGCGGATGCCGGCGACGACGTCCTCACCCTGGGCGTTCATCAGGAACTCGCCGTACAGGCCCGGGTCGCCGGTTGCCGGGTTGCGGGAGAACGCCACGCCGGTGCCGGAGGTGTCGCCCATGTTGCCGAACACCATCGACTGGACGTTGACCGCGGTGCCCCAGTCGCCGGGGATGTCGTTCATGCGGCGGTAGTAGACCGCGCGCGGGTTGTCCCAGGAGCGGAAGACCGCCTTGATGGCGCCGAACAGCTGCTCGACCGGGTCGGACGGGAAGTCGGAGCCGATCTTCGCCTTGTACTGGGCCTTGAACTCCGCGGCGAGCTCCTTGAGGTCCTCAGCGGTGAGCTCGACGTCCTGCTTGACCCCGCGGGCCTCCTTCATCTCGTCGATGAGCTCCTCGAAGTACGACTTGCCCACCTCCATGACGACGTCGGAGTACATCTGGATGAAGCGGCGGTAGGAGTCGTAGGCGAACCGCGGGTTGTTGGTCTTCTCTGCGAAGGCCTCCACGACGGTGTCGTTCATGCCGAGGTTGAGGATCGTGTCCATCATGCCGGGCATCGACGCCCGGGAGCCGGAGCGGACGGAGACGAGCAGCGGGTTGGCCGGGTCGCCGAACTTCTTGCCGGTGATCTCCTCGAGCTTGGTGATGTAGGTCATCACCTCTGCCTTGATGGCGTCGTTGATCACCTCGCCGTCGAGGTAGTACTGGGTGCAGGCCTCCGTGGTGATGGTGAAGCCCTGCGGGACCGGCATGCCGAGGCCGGTCATCTCCGCCAGGTTGGCACCCTTGCCACCCAGCAGGTTGCGCATCGAGGCGTCACCCTCGCTGAACTCATACACGAACTTGTGGTCAGTCATCTGACGTTGGGTCTCCTTCAACAGCTCCCGAATGGGCCGGTGCGAGGGCCGATGCACAACGTCGGCGTCGACTCCCGCGGCGTCGGCGGAGCAAGGTCCGACACCCCGGCGCATACGGTCCAACCGTATCGGTTCCCGGAGGCAGGTTCATCCGCGGACCTGCCCCGACCAAGGGGTGGAACGTTGACAGCCCGGCCCTGCCACCGAACGATGGGGGCCATGCGTGCGGAGCGGGTCACGGGGCGGGTCAGCTTCCACGGCGAGGGCCCGGTCTGGTGGGAGCGACGCAGGTACCTGCGGTTCGTCGACATGTTCGCCGGGGACGTCCTGACCCTGGACGGCGACACCGTCGTCCGGACCCCGGTGGGCTCGCGCGTCGCCGCAGCCATCCGCCCGCGGCTGGGAGGCGGGGCGATCGTCGCCAGGGAGCACGACCTGGCGATCAGCAACCTCGACGACCTCTCCGACCTGGCCGGCTTCGCCACGGTGGACGCCGACCCCGGCGTCCGCTGCAACGACGGGGGGTGCGACCCCGACGGCGGGTTCTGGATCGGCACGCTCGGCTACGGGTTCCCCGCGGGGGCGGGCACGCTCTACAGCCTGGACGCGGGCTCGCTGCGGGTGCGGCCGCAGGTCGCAGGGCTCACCATCAGCAACGGCCTGGGCTGGAGCCCGGACGCCGCCACGATGTACCTCAACGACTCCGGGACGTCGACGACCTGGGCGTTCGACTACGACCCGCTGGAGGGTCCGACGGGGCGAAGGGAGTTCGCCACCGGGGGACCCGGCGTCCCCGACGGGCTGTGCGTGGACGCCGCCGGCGGCGTCTGGGTGGCCCGCTACGCCGGTCACGTCGTCCAGCGCCACGACCCGGACGGGACGGTGTCGGCCGTGGTCGAGCTCCCCTGCTCGCGGCCGACCGCCTGCTGCTTCGGCGGCGACGACCTCGGCACGCTGTACATCACGACCACGCGGGAGGGCCTGGCCGAGGACGCCGAGCCGGAGGCGGGTTCGGTGTTCGCCGTGCGGCCCGGGGTGACGGGCCTTCCGACGGCGGGTTTCGCCGGCTGAGAGGGCCCCGCCGTACCGGGGAGCGATACGAAATGACCCACCACGAGTGGTATGAATTCTGAGAGCCCTCGCGACACCAGCCGCCGCGGCGCTGTTTTCACCCCGCGCCCGGCCAATCGCGCTGACTAGGTCATTCATCTGCCAACTCGCCCCAGGAACGGCCGCCGCACCCTCCCCGGCACCGGCGAGGCGGCTGTCTCGCCCCGGCTCAAGCTGAGAAATCGCTGATATTCTCTTGGTCGGACCGTGACCCCCCTCACCGGCCCGCACGACCCCCTGGTTCGTCACCCCCCACCGAAGTTCAGGAGTTCACCATGCGTTCCTCCGTCCGCCGGGCCCTCGGCCTTCTCGCCGGCGCCACCGCAGCACTGGGCGGCCTCGTGGCCGTCACGCCCACGAGTGCCGCGGCCACCGATTTCTGCTCGACCACCACCGTCCCGGTCTACCGGACGATCAACCCGACCCGCGGCGGAAACGACCTGCTCACCCGCTGGCAGGGTGAGTCGACCGGGTCGTCGAAGTACGGCTTCACCGACAACCGGGGCGTCTTCGGCGGCGCCTCGCCGGTCGCGGGAAGCGGGCTCACCCCGGTCACCCGCCTGTACAACGCCAAGAACGCCGACTTCGTGTGGCTGACCACCTCGGCGCAGATCACCGCGGCCAAGTCGGTCGGCTACCAGGTCGTGTCGGTCGACTTCTACGCGCCGACAGCGTCGAGCAGCTGCACGGTCGCCGTCCACCGCTTCAAGAAGGACGTCCACCGGCGCAACGCCTGGGACGCCACCGAGCGCGCCAACCTGGTCGCCCAGGGCTGGACGGACTCCGGAGTGAGCTTCTACCTGCGCAAGCCGGGCACGACCGTGGCCGCGGCCCCGGCCCCCACGGCGAGCGCGACGGCCACCGCCACCGCTTCCCCGACGGCCACCGCCTCCCCGAGCACCGGCGGCGGCAACGCGGTGGCCTCCACCGGCGACACGTTCGGGTTGGCGGTGATTCCGGACACCCAGGCCGAGACGAACAACACCGCGAACACCCCGTTCCTGAACCGGGTCAACTGGATGGTGGCCAACAAGGACACCTACAAGCTCCGCCACGTCCTGCACACCGGCGACATGACCAACTGGGGCTGGCTCGACACCGGCCAGCTCACCCGC
>JAIUOT010000032.1 GCA_020161015.1 Actinomycetota bacterium
CATGATCGCCGGCGGCATGACCGGAGTGTTCATCAACGTCCTGTTCGGCGTCGGCCTGCGCGCCCCCGCCGCCCCCGGCTCCGTCTTCGCCGTCTACATCCAGACCGCCACCGACAGCTACCTCGGCGTCACCCTCGCCATCGTCGGCTCGGCAGCCGTGACCATGGTGGTCGCCTCGCTGCTGTTGGGCTTCGGCCGGAACAAGGGTGGCGAGGACGACCTTGCGGCAGCGACGGCGGAGATGGAGGCCCTCAAGGGCAAGAAGTCGTCGGTCTCCGGGCTGCTCACGGGCGCTGCGGCGGCCGCCGGCCCCATCCACTCCATCGTGTTCGCCTGCGACGCCGGGATGGGCTCGTCCGCGATGGGCGCATCGGTGCTCCGCAAGAAGATCCAGGCCGCGGGCTTCGACGACGTGACGGTCGTGAACAAGGCGATCGCCAACCTCGGTGACGACTTCGACGTCGTGGTCTCCCACCAGGACCTGATCGACCGGGCGAAGCAGAGGACGCCGTCGGCCGTCCACGTCTCCGTCGACAACTTCATGGCGAGCCCCAAGTACGACGACGTCGTCGAGCTCGTCCGGGAGTCGCACGAGGTGGCCGGTGCTGCCGTACCCGCGGCCGTCGCCGCGGCGCCCGCACGTGCCGTCGCGGCGGAGCCGTCCGCCCCAGTGCCGCCTGCGGCCGCCGCTTCGGCCCCGCAGCGACTGGCCGAGGCCCCCTCGGGTGAGGAGGAGGCCGGCGAGGGCGTGCTGAAGCTGTCCTCGATCGTCCTGTCCGGGACGGCGACCGACCAGAGGTCGGCGATCGACGAGGCGGGCGCCCTGCTGGTCTCCGCCGGGGCGGTGGAGGACGGCTACGTCACGTCCATGCACGACCGCGAGCGGTCGGTGTCGACCTACATGGGCAACTACCTCGCCATCCCCCACGGCACCAACGAGGCGAAGGGGATGATCCGCACCTCCGCGATCTCCGTCGTCCGCTACCCGTCCGGCATCGACTGGAACGGCAACCCGGTAAAGTTCGTGATCGGCATCGCCGGCGCGAACGACGAGCACCTCGAACTGCTCAGCAAGATCGCCGAGGTGTTCCTCGACGCCGACGCGGTGAAGGCGCTGGAGAGCGCCGGCACCGCCGAAGAGATCGCAGACACGTTCAAGAAGGTGAACACCTAGATGAAGGCAGTGCACTTCGGAGCGGGAAACATCGGACGCGGGTTCGTCGGACTGTTGCTCCACCACGCCGGGTACGACCTGGTGTTCGCCGATGTCGCGGACGCGCTGATCCAGCGCCTCAAGGAGGCGGACAGCTACGAGGTGCACGAAGTCGGGGACGACCCGCGGACCCACGTGGTCCGCGGGTTCTCCGCCCTCAACTCCGCCGCCGAGCCGGAGGCCCTGACCGACGCCATCGCTTCGGCCGACATCGTCACCACCGCTGTCGGGGCGCACATCCTGAAGTTCGTGGCCCCAGCGATCGCCGCCGGCGTCGCGGCCCGCCCGGCGGGCGCGGGACGGCTGGCGGTGATGGCCTGCGAGAACGCGATCAACGGCACCGACATCCTCGCCGCCGAGGTGCGCAAGGCCTATCCGGGCACCGACCTGGACGAGCGGGTGATCTTCGCCAACACCGCCGTCGACCGCATCGTGCCCAACCAGGACCCGGCCGCCGGCCTGGACGTGACCGTCGAGAACTTCTACGAGTGGGCCATCGAGACCCCGCCGTTCGGCGACGCCCACCCCGACATCCCCGGCGTCACCTGGGTGCCCGACCTCGAGCCCTACATCGAGCGCAAGCTGTTCACGGTGAACACCGGTCACGCCACCAGCGCCTGGTTCGGCTACGCGGCCGGGATCGAGAAGATCTCCGACGCGCTCGCCGACCCCGGCGTGCTCGCCAAGGTGCGCGCGGTGCTCGTCGAGACGGCCTCGCTGATCGTCGACAAGCACGGCGTCCCTGCCGAGACGCAGGCGGCGTACGTGGAGAAGATCCTCAAGCGCTTCGCCAACCCGGCCCTGCCCGACACCACGCTCCGGGTGGGCCGGGCCCCACTGCGCAAGCTCAGCCGCAACGACCGGTTCATCAGCCCCGCCTCGCAGCTCGCCGAGCGCGGGATGGGGCACGCGGCGCTGCTCGAGGCGATCGGTGCCGGCCTGCGCTTCGACCCGTCCGACGACCCCGAGGCGGTGGAGCTCCAGGCGCTGCTCGCCACGGCGACCGCTGCCGAGGTGGTGGCCACGGTGACCGGGCTCTCGCCGGACCACCCCCTGTACGCGGGGGTGCTGGCGGTGGTCGAGGCACGGCAGGCCCGCTGAGCCCCGCTGGTAGCATTCTCCGGGCGGCTTCGGACCGATGTCCCGTCCTGTCCGTCCGCGGGAGGTACTGAATTGAGCGTGCTCGCCGAGACCCTGCTCGGTGACGGCCGCACCCTGAGCATCGTCGAGCCGACCGCCGACGACGCCCCCGCGCTGTGCGACCTGATCCGCGAGGCCTTCGGCAGCCGTCCCGTCGTCCAGCCGCCCCCGCCCGCGCTGTCCGAGACCCCGGAGCGGGTCGCAGAGGCGCTCGCCGGCGGCTTCGGTGTCCTCGCGCTCGTCGACGGTGAGCCTGCCGGCGTGGTGATCGTGAGCGTGGACGGCCCGATGGCCGGCATCCACCGGGTCTCGGTGCGCCCGTCCTTCCAGCGCCAGGGCATCGCGTCCGCCATGGTCGAGGTGGCCATCGAGGTGCTCACCGCCCGCGGCGTCGCCGCCGTCGAACTCGTCGCCCGCGAGGAGTTCCCGCAGGTGGTGGCGTGGTGGCGACGGCACGGCTTCGTCGAGGTCGACCGCATCGGCACCAGCCTCACCCTCGCGCGCCAGCTGCCCGTGCGCCGCGCAGCTGCAACAGCGGAGGACACCCAGGCGATCGGACGCCGGCTGGCCGGCGTCGTGCGCGCCGGTGACGTGATCATCGCCTCCGGCGACCTCGGCGCGGGCAAGACCACGCTCACCCAGGGGCTCGGCGAAGGGCTCGGAGTGTCCGGGGCGATCATCTCGCCGACCTTCGTGCTGTCCCGCGTCCACCCGTCGACGACGGGCGGCCCGCGCTTGGTGCACGTCGACGCGTACCGGCTCGGGTCCTTCGCCGAGCTGGAGGACCTCGACCTCGAGGTCTCCCTCGACGACTCGGTGACGCTGGTCGAGTGGGGCGCGGGGATCGCGGAGGGCCTGGGCGACGGCTACCTGGAGGTCGACATCCGGCGCACCCTCGACCCGGAGGACGAGACCCGCTGGATCTTCTTCACCCCGATCGGTGAGCGCTGGACCGCCGCCCGCGCAGAACTGGAGGCGCTATGAGCCTGGTGCTCGGCATCGACACCGCCACCGACGTGCGCGTGGGCCTTGCCCGCGACGGCGTCGTCGTCGCCCGGGAGGTGGTCGAGGACCGGCGCGCCCACGCCGAGCAGCTGCTGCCGCTGGTACGCGCGGCGCTCGCCGACGCCGGCCACACGGTGGCGGACCTCACGGCCATCGCCGTCGGCGTCGGGCCCGGGCCGTTCACCGGCCTGCGGGTCGGTGTGGCCGCGGCCCGCACGCTGGCCGAGGCCCTCGGGCTGGGAGTTCGCGGCGCGTGCAGCCTCGACGTGGTGGCGCTCGACTGGGCCGGACGCCCGGACGCCCCCGCCGGCGAGTTCGCGGTCGTGGCGGACGCCCGCCGCAAGGAGGTCTACTGGGCCCGGTACGCGGCCGACGGCTCCCGGGTGGCCGGGCCCTTCGTGACCGCGCCCGCCGAGGTCCCGGAGCTCCCGCTCTGCGGTCCGGGCGCCACGCTCACCGGACGCGAGGCCGCCGGCCCCGACGCCCTCGACGCGGGGCTCCTCGCCGCGTCCACCGACCGGCTGCCCGACGCCGGACTCGTGCCGCTCTACCTGCGCCGTCCGGACGCGGAGGTGCCGACCGCCCGCAAGTCGACCCTGCTGCAGCCGCGGCTGGCCATGATGGGGAACCGATGATCATCACGCACGCCCGTCCCGACGACCTCGCCGACATCGTCGCCCTCGAGCAGGACGGCTTCGACGCCACCGAGCAGTGGTCGGAGGCCGCCTGGGCGCAGGAGCTGGCCGCCGCCGACCGTCGCGTCCTCGCCCGGCTCGACCTGCACGCCCGGGTGATCGGCGTGGCCAGCTTCAGCTGTGTGGAGGACATGGCCGACCTGCATCGCGTGGTCGTCCGGCCGTCCGCCCGCGGCACCGGCATCGGCGCCTCCCTCGTCCGGGCCGGGCTCGAGTGGGCGTCCGCGGTCGGCGCGCGCCGGATGCTGCTCGAGGTGCGCCCGGACAACCACTCGGCGGTCGCGCTCTACCGGCGCCTCGGCTTCGAGCCGATCAGCACCCGCCGCGACTACTACGGCCCCGGCCGGGACGCGCTGGTGATGCAGGTCTCGCTGGCCGGCGACGACGCCTGGGCGGTGGTGTGCGCGTGAGCGGCCCCCTGATCCTCGGCATCGAGTCCTCCTGCGACGAGACCGGCATCGGCATCGTCCGCGGCCACGAACTGCTGGCCAACGAGGTCGCCTCCTCGGTGGAGGAGCACGTGCGCTTCGGGGGAGTCGTGCCCGAGGTGGCCAGCCGCGCACATCTCCAGGCGCTGGTGCCCACGCTGCGGCGGGCGTGCGAGACGGCCGACATCGACCTGTCCGAGGTGGACGCCATCGCGGTCACCGCCGGCCCCGGCCTGATGGGTGCCCTCGTCGTCGGGCTGACCGCGGCCAAGGCGCTCGCCGTGGCGCTCGACAAGCCCCTGTACGGGCTGAACCACCTCGTCGGCCATGTCGCCGTCGACCTGCTCGACCACGGGCCGCTGCCGCAGCCGTGCGCCGCGCTGCTGGTCTCCGGCGGTCACACCTCGCTGCTCGGCGTGAACGACATCACCGGCGACATCGTCGAGCTCGGCGCCACCATCGACGACGCCGCGGGCGAGGCCTACGACAAGGTCGCCCGGCTGCTCGGCCTGCCTTACCCCGGGGGTCCGGTGATCGACAAGGCGGCCGCCGACGGCGACCCGCACGCGATCGCGTTCCCGCGGGGGCTGACCGCGCAGAAGGACCTCGCTCGTCACCGCTTCGACTACTCGTTCTCCGGGCTGAAGACCGCGGTCTCGCGCTGGGTCGAGACCCGCAGGCGCGACGGGCTCGACGTCCCGGTCGCCGACGTGGCCGCGTCCTTCCAGGAGGCGGTCTGCGACGTGCTCACCGCCAAGGCCGTGGACGCCTGCGAGCACCTCGGCACCACCGACATCCTGCTGGGCGGGGGCGTGGCGGCGAACTCGCGGCTGCGGGCCCTGCTGGAGGAGCGCACCGCGGCTGCGGGCATCACGCTGCGGCGGCCGCGACCGGCGCTGTGCACGGACAACGGCGCGATGATGGCCGTCCTCGGCGCGGAGGTGGTGACCGCTGGCCTGCGTCCGTCGTCGCTCGACATCGGCGCGAACTCGGGCCTCCCGGTGTCCACCGTGCTGGTCTGACCGTGCCCTACACCCCGGTCGTCGGCACCCTCGGCTACCTCCTCAGCCCGGACGGGCGCCGCGTCCTGCTGGTGCACCGCACGCGGGAGGGCGACGAGCACGCGGGGAAGTGGAACGGCCTGGGCGGCAAGCTCGAGGCCGGTGAGGACGTCTACACCTGCCTGTGCCGGGAGCTCCGGGAGGAGGCGGGGATCACGGTCACCTCCGCCCGCCTGAGGGGCACGATCTCGTGGCCGGGCTTCGGCGCGGGCGGGGAGGACTGGCTCGGCTTCGTGTTCGTCGTCGACGCCTGGGAGGGCACGCCGCCGGAGAGCAACGACGACGGCCCCCTGGCCTGGCACGACCTCGACGCGCTCGGCGACCTGCCGATGTGGGAGGGCGACCGCGCCTGGCTCCCGCTGGTCTTCGGCGACGGCCCGGCGTTCCACGGCGTCATGCCGTACGTGGACGGGCGTCCCGCCGGCTGGAGCTACACCGTCGCGGGCTGAGCACTCCCACCCCTCCCCACGACGCGGTCCGGCGACTAGCGTGGATATCGATGGCTCCCGGGTACCCACAGGAGGCACCGATGACGGACGGACCACGACCGGAGCGCCCCGACTTCATGCCCCCGCCCGCCCCTGCGCCCGTGGCGTCCCCTGCGGCCGCCGGCCAGGCGCCCCGCCCGGCCAGGGCGGCTCCGGGCACGGGCTCCCTCGCCACGTCGCCGGTCGCCCCTTTCCAGCAGCAGGACGTCCTGCCGCCCGGGCCCTACAAGCACGCCCGGCGGCCACCCCGGTCGGCGCGGCCGGTGGCGGGCCGCGGATCGGTGGCGATGGGCCTGGGAGTGACCCTGGTGCTGGTGTCGGTGGCCGCGTGGCTGAGCGCGGCGATGCCCTCGATCCCGCCGTTCGTCAGTCCGGCCAGCGGTGCGGTGCTGGTGGTCCCGGTGGCCCTGCTGGTCGTGGGCGTGGTGCTGCTCTCGATCAGGCGGACGGCCCGTACCGGCGTCGGCGTCCTGCTGGGCCTGGCCCTCTCGGTGTTCGCCGCCGGCCTGCTGTGGGTCCTGATCCTGCTGCTCGGCTCGGCCGGCTGATTCCGCTCAGGCGGACGGCGGGGTGGCCTCGGCCGGCGCGATGACGCGGCGCGGGCGCCCGAGGCCGAGCCCGAGAAGGAAGCCGCCCACCAGCAGCCCCGCGCCGCCGATCAGCAGCGGCAGGGTGGCGGTCTGGACCTCGGCGCTCCGCAGGGCGTCCAGGGCGAGCCACTGCCGGTAGGAGACCCAGCCCGCCCAGACCATCCCGCCGACACCGACGAGGGCCAGCACGACGCCGACGGCAACGCTGATCGCGGACATCACCTTCATGCGCCGATCATAGGAGCGGGCGCGCCGGCCGCGGGTGCCCGGCGCTAGGTTTCTTGCCGTGGACGCCGAACTCGCACGCTGGCTGGTCTCGCCGCAGGCGGAGGCGGCCCTCGCGGAGGCGTCGTCCCAGCCCGACCCGGGCTCTCTCGCCGCGGCGACCGCGCTCCGGCGCCACTGGCCGCCGGACCAGGCGGCGGCCGTGCTCACCCAGGCGGTGCTGCGCCGGCGCGCGGTGGCGAAGTTCGGCGACCGGGCGGCCGGCCTGTTCCTCACCCCCGACGGCCTGGAGCAGGCGACTCGGGCGGACGTGGCCCGCTGGCGCGCGGACCGGTTCCGCGCCGCCGGCGCCCGGACGGTGGTCGACCTGGGCTGCGGCGTGGGTGCGGACGCCCTCGCGCTGCTCGACGCCGGTCTCGAGGTCGTGGCCGTGGAGGCGGACCCGGCGACCGCCGTCCTCGCGCAGGCGAACCTCGGCGACGGCGCGACCGTGCGGTGCGCGGACGCGGTGGACGTCGCAGACGAGCTTCTCGGCGGGGGGGCGGCCGTGTTCGCCGATCCGGCCCGGCGCACAGCCGCCGGCCGCACCTGGCGCGTGGCCGACTTCTCGCCGCCGTGGGAGTTCGTCACCGGCCTGCTGGCCGGCCGCACGGGCTGCGTGAAGGCCGCGCCGGGGCTGCCGTCCGGCTTCATCCCCGACGGCGTGGCCACCACCTGGGTGAGCCATCGCGGTGACCTGGTCGAGGCGTCGCTGTGGTCGGGGGCAGGGGAGCCGGGCGGGCGGACGGCCGTGCTGCTGCCCTCCGGCGAGCAGCTGGACGCGGGGGAGCGGCGCGACACCGCGGTCGGTCCGGTCGGCCGCTATCTCCACGAGCCCGACCCGGCCGTCATCCGGGCCGGTGCGCTCGCCACGCTGGCGGGGCTGCTCGACGCGCGGTGCCCGCAGCCCGGGATCGCCTACCTGTTCTCCGACGGTGTCGCCGCGACCCCGTTCGCCACGACCTTCGAGGTGCTCGAGGAGCACCCCTTCGACGAGGCGGGCCTGCGTCGCTGGGTGCGCGAGCACGGGATCGGCGTGCTCGAGATCAAGGTGCGCGGCCTCGACGTCGACCCCGCGGTGCTGAGGCGTCGCCTCCGGCCGAAGGGTCGTGCGGCCGCGACGCTGGTGCTCACGCCCACCCCGTCCGGCTCGCGGGCGCTGGTGGTGCGCCGGCTGATCGCCTGAGGACGTGCCTGCGTCGCGCGTCCGCGTCCCGCTTTCGTGACCCCCGGTGCCGAGGGCCAGCCTTCCCGTTCGAGGGCCAGCCCTCCCTGCCCAGGGCCAGCCCTAGCGCCGAGGGCCAGTCCCTGTGTGCTGGCCCTCGGCCGTAAGGCTGGCCCTCGACGGACGGGGCAGGGCGGGGACGGGCGGCCTCGACCTCGACCCCGCGGTGCTGAGACGTCGCCTCCGAAGGGGCCGGCCGCCGCGAGGCTGGTGCTCACACCCACCCCGTCCGGCTCGCGGGCGCTGGTGGTGCGCCGGCTGATCGCCTGAGGACGGTGCCGAGGCGGTGTGGACGCGGATCGACGGGCGCGCGAACGGGTCGCCTACGCGGTGCGCTGGAGGCTGGTGATCTCGCCGGTCTCCCTGACCGTCAGGCGCAGGCGGGTCGGCCGCCGGGCGGCGTCCAGCTCGAAGAGGGCGACGTCGTAGTGCACGTCGGTCGCCTGCTCGGTGCCGATCTCCCCGGTGTCACCCGATCCGCTCGCCGGAACGTGGACGACGATCGTCTGGATGTTGGCGTCCTGGTCGCTGAGGTACCACTCGTACGGGGCGCGGTCCGTCCCCTTCCCGCCCCAGTCGATGGTCAGCGTCGTGCGGTCGAAGGTGTAGGTGATCCGCGCGGACGGGTCGTTCACGTCCAGTTGCTGCACGGTGCCGTCCCTGCTCTGGTAGGTGGCGGCCACCCAGGTGCCGACGAGCTGGTCCTGGACCCCCGGTACGGACAAGGCGGACGACGCCGCGGGTGCCGGCGCGCCCCCGTGGTCCTGGCCGTCCTTCGACCCGCATGCGGCGAGTCCGACGATCACCGCCGCGGCGACAGGAAGGGTGAGAAGTGCGCGGAACCTGCGCGTCATGGCAGACCCCCCTCGGTCCGCGTCCGTTGGTCACCGCGCGTCCGCGCGGGCACCCCGGTTGCGTCCCCACACTATCGGCGGCCGCCCCACCCCGCCGGACTTTCCTCGCTGCGCAGGCGGCCCGCGTCCTGCGATCGACCGCCTCACCCCGTCGTGACCACCCCCGTGCCGAGGGCCAGCACCCCACTCGAGGGCCAGCCCTCGTTGCCCAGGGCCAGCCTTGGCGTCGAGGGCCCGTCCCTGTGTGCTGGCCGTCGGCCGTAAGGCTGGCCCTCGACGGAAGGGCGGGACGGGGAGGGCGGGACGGAAGGGGGCGGCGAGCGTCGGGGACGGTGCCCTGGGGGCCGTCACCGGGCGGGGACGGGCGCCGGGCGGACGATGGCTTTGGCACTCGGCTTGATCGAGTGCTAAGCCCGCGATAGATTCGCCTTAGCACTCTCGTACAGAGGGTGCCAGCCGGCCTCCGGTGGCACCGCGACGACGCCGAGGCCCTCCACCTTGACCATCACAAGGGCAGCAGCCCTGCAGAACGAAAGGGTTTTGACGTGGCAGTCACGATCAAGCCGCTCGAGGACCGCATCCTCGTCCAGCCGCTGGAGGCTGAGCAGACCACCGCTTCCGGGCTGGTCATCCCCGACACCGCCAAGGAGAAGCCGCAGGAGGGCAAGGTCCTCGCGACCGGCCCCGGTCGCATCGACGACAACGGCAACCGCATCCCGCTCGACGTCGCGGAGGGTGACGTGGTCATCTTCAGCAAGTACGGCGGCACCGAGGTGAAGTACGACGGCCAGGAGTACCTGCTCCTGAACGCCCGCGACATCCTCGCCATCGTCACCAAGTAAGGAACGTGTAGATGCCCAAGATCCTTCAGTTTGACGAGGAGGCACGGCGCTCGCTCGAGCGCGGCGTCGACATCCTCGCCAACACCGTGAAGGTGACGCTCGGCCCCAAGGGCCGGTACGTCGTCCTCGACAAGAAGTGGGGTGCGCCGACCATCACCAACGACGGCGTGACCGTCGCGAAGGAGGTCGAGCTCTCCGACCCGTTCGAGAACCTCGGCGCGCAGCTCGCCAAGGAGGTCGCCACCAAGACCAACGACGTGGCCGGTGACGGCACCACCACCGCCACCGTCCTCGC
>JAIUOT010000033.1 GCA_020161015.1 Actinomycetota bacterium
CCGTACAGCAAGTCCCCGCGTGGTGACCGGCCGTACGACAAGGACTCCCGCGGCGACAAGCCGTACAGCAAGTCCCCGCGTGGTGACCGCCCCTACGACAAGGACACCCGGGGCGACAAGCCCTACGGTGGCCCGTCGCGCGGGCCCCGGTCGGCCGGCGGACGCCCCGACGCCGCCGGGTCGCGCTACGGCCGTGACGACCGGCGGCCGGGCGGTCCCGACGCGGGACGCGGACGTCGCGACGACCGCGTGCGCGAGGCTCCGCGCCCGGGCCTGGCCCCGAAGGCCAACGAGCCGGAGACCCCGAAGGGGCTCGACCTGCGGCAGTTGCCGCGCGGCGTCCGCGCCGAGCTGCGGGGGCTGACGGCCGAGCTGGCTGAGATCGTCGGCGCCCACCTGCTCATGGCGGGCCGGCTGATCGACACCGATCCCGAGCTCGCCTACGCCCACGCCGAGGCAGCGCGCCGCCGGGCCGCACGGTTGCCGATCACCCGGGAGGCAGCGGCCGAGACGGCCTACGCCGCGGGCGACTTCGCGACCGCCCTGACCGAGTTCCGCGCCCTGCGCCGGATGAGCGGCGGCAACGAGTACCTGCCGGCCATGGCCGACTGCGAGCGGGCGCTCGGCCGGTACCAGGCCGCGCTGAAGCTCGTCCGCGAAGGCCTGGCTGCCGAGCCCGACGCTGCCCAGCAGATCGAGCTGCGGCTCGTCGAGGCCGGGGTCCGCACCGACACCGGGCAGGCCGCCGAGGCCCTGAGGCTGCTCAGGAACGAGATCGAGGTGATCGGCGCCCGTGGCACCAAGGTGGCCCGTGCGCGGCTCCGCTACGCCTACGCCGACCTGCTGGAGCGCATGGGCGACGACGAGCAGGCCGAGCGGTGGTTCGACGCGGTCGTCCGGCTCGACGTCGACGGCTCCACCGACGCGGTCGACCGCGTGGCGGCGATCCGCGGCATCGTGATCGACTTCGACGAGTCCGAGGACGAGTTCGACGAGGAGGGCGAGTTCGCCTCCGGTGAGGCGGAGCAGCCCGCCGATGCCGAGCCCGCGCCGCAGGACGGCGAGGCGCCCGCGGAATGACCGCCCTGATCGACGCCTACGATGCCGCGTTCTTCGACCTGGACGGGGTGATCTACCTCGGGCCGACGGCCGTCGCCGGTGCCGCGGATTCGCTGGAGGAGCTCCAGCGTCGCGGCACCACGGTCATGTTCGTCACGAACAACGCCGCCCGGGCCGCCCAGGTGGTCGTCGACCACCTCGTCGACCTCGGCTTCCGGGCCGACGACCACAACGTGCTCACCAGCGCGCAGGTGGCGGTTGCCCAGATCGCACGCGAGCTCGCGCCCGGGTCGAGGGTGCTGGTGAACGGCAGCGAGAGCCTCGCGGACCTGGTCGCCGAGGCGGGCCTCGTGCCCGTGTCGAAGGCGTCCGACGAGCCGGTGGCCGTCGTGCAGGGCTACGACCCGGCGATGACCTGGCCGCGGCTGGACGAGGCGGCCCTCGCCATCCAGGCCGGGGCCACCTGGTACGCCACCAACAACGACGCCTCCCGTCCCACCGAGCGGGGCCTGGTGCCCGGCGCCGGCGGGGCGATCGCCGTCATCGCCGGCACGGTTGGCGGGCAGCCACGGATCTTCGGGAAGCCGTTCCGTCCCATGCTCGAGGAGGCGATGCGCCGCACCGGTGCCTCCCGTCCCGTGTTCGTCGGCGACCGGCTCGACACCGACATCGTCGGCGCGGCCAATGCCGGGATCGACTCCCTGATGGTCTTCACCGGCGCGCACGGCAAGGCCGACCTCGTGGGGGCCGGGGAGGGCGAGCGCCCCACCCACATCGGGGCCGACGTGCGCGCGCTGCTGGAGCCCCCGCGCACCGTGGATATCGACGGCGGACGCGCGACCTGCCGCGGCCAGGTGGCCGTGGTCGAGGGCGGGTCCATCCGGCTCAACACCCGGCCCGACACCTCCGAGGGCCAGTTCGACGCGCTCTGGGCCATCGCCCGCCTCGCCTGGGCCGACCCGGCCCTGGACTGCGCGGACGCCCTGGCCGGACTGGAACTCGTCCGCTGACCCGCCGGGTGCCCGGTATCCTTCCCGGGCCGAACCGAGAGGAGCCCGCCATGCCCGCTTCCGCCAAGACGACCCCCGCCACCGACCTCGCACTGATCGCCGTGTTCGCCGCTCTGATCGCTGCGTTCTCGCTGACCCCCGCCATTCCGGTAGCCGGCGGGGTGCCGATCACGCTGCAGACGCTCGCCGTCGTGCTGGCCGGGCTGGTGCTCGGCCCCGTCCGTGGCTTCCTCGCCGCGCTCCTCTACGTGCTGGTGGGGATGGCCGGGTTGCCCGTGTTCGCCGGGGGTACCGGCGGACTCGGTGTGCTGATCAAGCCGTCGATCGGCTACCTCATCGCCTTCCCCCTCGGCGCGCTGGTCGCGGGTGCCCTGGCCCGGCTGTTCGTCGGCTGGAAGGGTCCCCGGCAGTACCTCGGCTTCTTCCTCGCCGGCCTGGCCGCGTCCCTCGTGATTCACGCGCTGGGCATCGTGGGCCTCGTGGCGGTCGCCAAGCTGACGCCGGTGGCCGCGTTCGTGGCCGACCTCGCATTCTGGCCCGGCGACCTGGTCAAGATGTTCGCCGCCGCTGCGGTCGCCGTCGCCGTCCACCGTGCCTTCCCCGCGCTGCTGGCCACCCGGCGGCCGGTCACGGCCTGAGCGTTGATCCAGCTCCTCGGCGCCGGCGTCACCGTCAGCCTGCCCGCCTCCGGCCCCGGCCGGACGCGCGTGCTGCTGCACCCGACGACCCTGGAGCTCTCCGAGCGACGCATCGCGGTCATCGGCGCGAACGGTTCGGGCAAGTCCACGCTGCTGCGGCTGCTCAACGGGCTCACGCTGCCGAGCACCGGGCAGGTGCGCGTGCACGACCTCGACACCGCACGCCAGGGACGCGACGTGCGCCGCCTGGTGGGCTTCGTGTTCACCGATCCGCTGGCCCAGCTCGTGCTGGCCACTCCCGCCGACGACGTCGAGCTGTCGCTGCGACCCCTCGTCCGTGACCGTGCCGAACGCCGGGCCGCCGCACTCCGGCTGCTCGCCGACCGCGGGCTGTCCCACGTCGCGGAGCAGAGCGTGTACGACCTCTCCGGGGGCGAGCGGCAGCTCGTCGCCCTGACGTCCGTGCTGGCCGCTGGCCCGCGCATCGTGGTGGCGGACGAGCCGACCACCCTCCTCGACCTGCGCAACCGCGATCTCGTGCGGGCAGCGCTCGCCGGGCTCGACCAGCAGGTGGTGCTGGCGACCCACGACCTCGACCTGGCGGCCGAGGCCGACCGCGTCCTCGTCATCGACGCCGGACGGGTGGTCGCCGACGGCGACCCGGCCGAGGCGATCGCCGCCTACGTGCGACTGGTGCGCGCATGAACCTGTTCCGCCTCTACGCGCCCGGCGACTCCTGGCTCCACCGGCTCGGGGTGGGCTGGAAGTACCTGGTGCTCCTGGCCCTCACCGTGCCGGCGCTCGCGGTCTCCGCGCCGGTACCGAGCCTCACCGCCCTCGGCGTCTCGCTGGCCCTGCTCGCGTCCACCCGGGTCGGCGTGCGCACCGCGTGGGCGCTGCCGCTGGGGTTCTGGATCCTCGTCGCCGTGCTCGGCGGCTACCAGGTGCTGGTGGGCAGGCCCGACCTCGGCGTCGTGGTGACCGCCAACCTCGCCACGGCTGTCTACGCCAGCAGGCTGCTCACCCTGACCACGCCGGGCCCGGTCCTGCTGGACGCGTTGGTGGCCGCGCTGCGGCCGTTCCGGCTGCTGGGCGTCGACGCCGAACGGGTGGGGCTGGCCATCGCGATCATGCTCCGCTCGGTGCCCCTGTTGCTGGACACGTTCGGCCAGGTCCGCCAGGCCGCCCGCGCCCGGGGACGCGAGCGGAACCTGTTCGCCCTGGTCACGCCCGTGGTCGTGCGGGCCGTCGGCCAGGCCCAGGCGACCGGGGCAGCGCTCGCCGCCCGGGGGCTGGGCGAGTCGTAGGATGTCGGCCGTGACCGAGCCCCAGACCCCCGCTGCCGAGCCGCCCGTCACCGGCGTGGCGGAGATCGACGAAGCCCTGGCCGCCGTCCGGCTGGACGGGCCCGTCTCCGAGCACCACCAGCAGCTCTCGGCAGCGGTCGAGGTGCTGCAGCAGGCCCTGCGCTCCCCCCGGCAGTGAGGCTCGACCGCGCCCTGGTGGACGCCGGCCTTGCCCGGTCGCGAGGCCAGGCGAGCGAGGCGGTCCGGGCCGGACGTGTCACCGTCAACGGCGTCACCGCGACCCGTCCCGCACAGGAGGTGACCGCCCGGGACCGGGTGGAGGTCGCCGGCGCCGACCACTACGTCTCCCGCGCCGCCCACAAGCTCGCCGGTGCGCTGGCCGCCTCCGGCGTGGTCGTCGGTGACCGCGTGCTGGACGCCGGCGCGTCGACCGGCGGGTTCACCCAGGTCCTCCTCGAGGCCGGCGCCCGCACCGTGTACGCCGTGGACGTGGGCCACGACCAGCTGGTGCCGAACCTGCGCGCGGACCCCCGCGTGGTGGTCCGGGAGCGGCTCAACCTGCGCGACCTCACCCTCGACCACCTGGACGGTCGCCCGGTCGACCTCGTCGTCGGCGACGTCTCGTTCATCTCGCTGCGGCTGCTGCTGGAGCCGCTGTTCGGCGTGCTCGGAGAGCGCGGCGAGGCGCTGCTGCTGGTGAAGCCCCAGTTCGAGGTCGGTCGTGCCGGCCTGGACGACCGTGGCGTGGTCCGCAGCCCGGAACTGCGGGAGCGGGCGGTGTCGGACGTCGTGGCCGAGGCCGCGCGGCTCGGGCGCCGGCTGGCCTGGCGCGGGGAGAGCGGACTGCCGGGGGAGGCGGGGAACGTCGAGTACTTCGTCCATCTCGTCGGCGCCCGGCCGGATGGGGGTGGCGCGGGTTAGGGTGGGCGCGTGAACTCCCAGAGCCGGCGGGTCGCCGTCACCCTCCACCCCCTGCGTCCCGCCGCGCTGGAGGCCGCGGCAGAGTTCATCACCGGGATCAACGCCCGCGGCATCACCTGCCTGGCCGCCTCCGACGACTTCGCCGCCCTGTCGGCGCGGGTGCCCGGCGCCGACGTGCGCGAGCTCAACGGCGACGACGGGCGCGACTGCGAGCTGGTGGTCGTCTTCGGCGGCGACGGCAACATCCTCCGCGCCGCCGAGTGGGCGCTGCCCCGGCAGGTGCCGGTGCTCGGGGTGAACCTCGGCCATGTCGGCTTCCTCGCCGAGCTCGAGTCCTCCCAGGTCGGTGCGCTGATCGAGCATGTGGCGCGGGGCGACTACGAGGTCGAGGAGCGCATGACGATCGACACCGTCGTGCGCGACGAACCAGGCGGTGCCGAGGTGTGGCGGTCGTTCGCGATCAACGAGGTGTCGGTCGAGAAGATGGCCAGGGAGCGGATGATCGAGGTGCTCGTCCGACTGGACGGGCGCCCGCTGTCGCGCTGGGCGACCGACGGCGTGCTGGTCGCCACCCCCACCGGCTCGACGGCCTACGCCTTCTCTGCCCGCGGCCCGGTGATCTGGCCCGACCTGTCGGCGCTGCTGCTGGTGCCCCTCAGCGCGCACGCGCTGTTCGCGAGCCCGCTCGTGCTCGGCCCCCGTACGGTCGTCACCATCGAGATGCTCCCCGGGGGCAGCCCCGGGGGGATCGTGTGGTGCGACGGGCGCCGTACGACCGACGTGGCCGGCGGCATGGAGATCGAGGCCACCGTGGGACGCGATCGCCTGCGGCTGGCCCGCACGTCCGAGCAGCCGTTCGTGAACCGCCTGGTGCGCAAGTTCGGCCTTCCGGTCGACGGCTGGCGCGGTGCCGCCGAGCGGGACGCGGCCCATGCTCGTTGAGCTGAGGATCGCCGACCTCGGCGTGATCGGCGACGCGACCATCGAACCGGGCCCGGGCTTCACCGCCGTGACCGGGGAGACCGGTGCGGGCAAGACCATGATCGTCACCGGGCTCGCGCTGCTGGCCGGCGCGAAGGCCGACCCGCGCCTGGTGCGCAACGGCGCCGGCCGCGCCCTCGTCGAGGGCCGCTGGCGGGTCGGGCCGGGGCAGGACGGGCCGCTGGCCGACCTGGGGGCCGAACTGGAGGACGGCGAGGTGCTGGTGAGCCGCCAGCTGGGCGCCACCCGGTCGCGGATGGCGGTCGGCGGCGCACAGGTGCCCCTGGCGACGGGCGCGGCGCTGGTCGGGGAGTGGGTGACCGTGCACGGGCAGTCCGAACAGCTGCGGCTGGGCACGCCCGAGCGGCAGCGCGAGGTGCTCGACCGCTACGCCGCCGAGGCGCTGGCCGCCGAGCTCGAGCCGTACCGCGCCGACTTCGCGGCCCGGCGGGCAGCCGCCGCGGAGCTGGCCGAACTGACCACGCGCTCCCAGGAGCGGGCGCGTGAGCTCGACCTCCTCCGGTTCGGGCTGGACGAGATCGCGCGCGCCGACCCCCAGCCGGGGGAGGACCGTGCGCTGGCGGCGGAGGCCGTCCGGCTGCAGGCGGTGGACGACCTTCGCCAGGCCGCCCACGCCGCGCTCGTGGCGCTGGCGGGTGAGGAGGACGCCTTCGACGCCACCGACGCGCTGAGCCTCGCCGGCGCGGCCCGCAAGGCGCTCGCTCCGGCCGTGGAGAAGGACGCGGAACTCGCACCGATCGCCGAGGAACTGGCCGGGGCGGTGGCCGGGCTCGCGGACGTGGCGTCGTCGCTCGCGTCCTACGCCGCCGGGCTGGACGCCGACCCGCTGCGGCTGGAGTGGATCGCCGGCCGTCGCGCCGAACTCGCGCACCTGACGCGCAAGTACGGGGACACCGTCGACGAGGTGCTCGCCTGGGCGCGGGACGCGGCCGTCCGCGTGACCCAGCTGGACGCCGGCGACGCGCGGGTCGGTGAGCTGCGGGCCACCGTGGCTGCCCTCGACGCGCGGCTGGCCGCGGGTGCGGCCAGGATCACCGCGCTCCGGGAGACCGCCGCCGCCGAGCTGGCCCGGCTCGTCTCGGCGGAGCTCACCGCCCTCGCGATGCCGAGGGCACGTCTGTCCTTCGCGATCAGCCCGGCCGAACTCGGCCCGCACGGCGCCGACCAGGTGAACCTGCTGTTCTCCGCCAATCCGGGCAGCGCGCCCGGCCCGCTCGGCAAGGTGGCCTCCGGGGGAGAACTCAGCCGGGTCAGGCTCGCGCTGGAGGTCGTCCTCGCCACCGAGGCGACCGGCCAGACCTTCGTCTTCGACGAGGTGGACGCAGGAGTCGGCGGCGCGGTCGCCCTCGAGATCGGACGGCGCCTCGCGCGGCTTGCCGAACGCTGCCAGGTGGTGGTGGTCACCCACCTCGCCCAGGTCGCCGCCTTCGCCGACCGGCACTACGTCGTGGCCAAGTCCGACGACGGCTCGGTGACCACGAGCGGGGTCCGGCTGGTCGAGGAGGAGGACCGGGTGGAGGTGCTCGCGCGCATGATGGGCGGACTCGACTCCAGCGACTCCAGCCTCGCCCACGCCCGCGAGCTGCTCGCGTCGGCGTCGGCGTGAGCCCGGCCCCGCGATGACAGTCCGGTTACGCCGCGCGTCCCGCGGAGCGGCGATTTGCGTCGCCACGCTTGGGCAAAGCTAGGCTGGAGGCCCGTGGGGAACTCGACTCAGACCAAGCACGTATTCGTTACCGGGGGAGTCGTCTCCTCACTGGGCAAGGGATTGACCGCGTCCAGCCTGGGCAGCCTGCTCGTCGCTCGCGGATTGCGGGTCACGATGCAGAAGCTGGATCCGTATCTCAACGTGGATCCCGGCACCATGAACCCCTTTCAGCACGGTGAGGTCTTCGTCACCGAGGACGGGGCGGAGACCGATCTCGACATCGGCCACTACGAGCGCTTCCTGAACGTCCCGCTCAACGCAGAGGCCAACGTCACGACCGGCAAGGTGTACTCGCGGGTGATCGCCAAGGAACGCCGCGGCGACTTCCTGGGCGACACGGTGCAGGTCATCCCGCACATCACCAACGAGATCAAGGACGAGATGCTGGCCATGGCCGGCCGGGGCGTCGACGTGGTGATCCACGAGATCGGCGGCACGGTGGGCGACATCGAGTCGCTGCCGTTCCTCGAGGCTGCCCGCCAGGTGCGCCGCGAGGTGGGACGCGAGAACGCGTTCTTCCTGCACGTCTCCCTCGTGCCCTACATCGGCCCGTCCGGCGAGCTGAAGACCAAGCCCACCCAACACTCGGTGGCCGCGCTGCGCCAGGTCGGCATCCAGCCGGACGCCATCGTCTGCCGCGCGAGCATGGACATCCCGACCGGCGTCAAGCGCAAGATCGCGCTGATGTGCGACGTCGACGAGGAGGCCGTGATCTCCTGCCCGGACGCGCCGTCGATCTACGACATCCCCAAGGTCATCCACGGCGAGGGCCTGGACGCCTACGTCGTGCGCCGCCTGGGCGTCTCGTTCCGGGACGTGAACTGGACCAGCTGGGACGACCTCCTGGAGCGGGTGCACCACCCGAAGGAGGAGGTCACGATCGCGCTGGTCGGCAAGTACATCGACCTGCCCGACGCCTACCTGTCGGTGTCCGAGGCGCTGCGCGCCGGCGGGTTCGCGAACTGGGCGAAGGTGAAGATCCGCTGGGTCGCGTCCGACACCTGCGAGACCCCGGCCGGCGCGGCAGAGAACCTCGGTGACGTGGACGGCATCTGCGTGCCCGGCGGCTTCGGCATCCGCGGTGTGGAGGGCAAGCTCGGCGCCCTGCGCTACGCCCGCGAGAACCAGGTGCCGACGCTCGGCCTGTGCCTCGGCCTGCAGTGCATGGTCATCGAGGCCGCCCGGAACATGCTCGGCCTGGCCGATGCCGCGTCCACCGAGTTCGAGCCCGAGACCCACGCCCCGGTGATCGCCACCATGGCCGAGCAGGTGGCCATCGTCTCCGGCCAGGGCGACATGGGTGCCACCATGCGCCTGGGTGCCTACCCGGCCGACCTCGTGCCCGGCTCCGTCGTGGCCCAGCAGTACGGGACGACCCGGGTCAGCGAGCGCCACCGCCACCGCTACGAGGTGAACAACAGCTACCGCGACGAGCTCGCGGCGCACGGGCTGGCCATCTCCGGCACCAGCCCGGACGGGAACCTGGTGGAGTTCGTCGAGCTCGACCGCGACCTGCACCCCTACTACGTGGGCACGCAGGCCCACCCCGAGCTGAAGTCCCGTCCGACCCAGCCGCACCCGCTGTTCAGCGGCCTGATCCAGGCGGCGCTGCGACGCAAGCTGTCGGCGCGCCTCCCCGAGGGCGAGGAGTAGGACGGTGGCCCGCCAGCTGGCCCGCGACGAGGTGACCGACGTCCCGATGGCGTGGCCGCTGGCCGGGCACCGGGTCCTCGGCCAGGGCGCGGTGTCGGACTTCGTGAACGACACGGTCGTGACCCCGGACGGAGGCCGGATGGAGCGGCAGTACCTGCTGCACCCCGGCGCGGTCGGCGTGGTCGCGTGGGACGCCGCCGACCGGATCGCCGTCGTGCGCCAGTACCGGCACCCCGTCGGGTTCCAGCTCGTCGAGCCCCCGGCCGGCCTGCTCGACGCCGACGGCGAGAGCTGGGTGGCGGCTGCGGAGCGGGAGCTCGCGGAGGAGGTCGGGCTGCGCGCCGGCCGCTGGCAGGTGCTGATCGACCTGTTCACCACCCCCGGCGCCAACCAGGAGTCGCTGCGCGTGTACCTGGCCCGCGACCTGTCCGAGGCCCCCGCGCCGGAGGGATTCGTCGCCCACCACGAGGAGGCCGACATGGAGGTCTGCTGGGCGGCTCGGGCCGACCTGGTGGACGCCGTGCTCGCCGGCCGCCTGCAGAACCCGACCATGGTGTCCGGCGTGCTCGCCCTGGAGGTGGCCCGACTGTCCGGGCGGCTGGACGACCTGCGTCCCGCCCACGCCGACTGGCCCGCCCGCGCGGCCCGGGAGGCCCACAACGCGACGGTGGCCGGGCTCGATGGCCACGCCGGTTGAGCGTCTGGTCCGTGGCTACCTCGACCACCTGACGGTCGAGCGCGGCGCGTCGGTGCACACGGTGGCCGCCTACCGCCGCGACCTGGCGCGCTACACCGCCTTCCTCGCCGCCCGCGGGATCGACGACCCCGCTGCGGTCACCGACGCGGACGTGTCGGCGTTCCTCGCCGCCGTCCAGGCTCCCCGGGACGGCAGCGCGCCGCTGTCGGTCTCCAGCGCCACCCGCGCGCTGGTCGCCGTCCGCTCGCTGCACGCGTTCGCCGCCGCGGAGGGGCTCACGCCCACCGACCCGGCCGCGGTCGTGCGTCCCCCCAGGGCCGGTCGGGCGCTGCCCAAGGCGCTCGACCTCGCCGGCGTCCAGGCGCTGCTCGACACCCCGGACACCACCACGCCGATTGGCCTGCGCGACGCCGCGCTGCTGGAGCTCCTGTACGGCACCGGTGCGCGCGTGTCCGAGGTGCTGGCCCTCGACGTGGACGACCTGGCCGGGCTGCTGGCCGATCCGGATGCCGGGGTGCGGCTGTTCGGCAAGGGGCGCAAGGAGCGGCTGGTGCCGGTCGGTTCGTACGCCCGGCGGGCGGTGGAGGCCTGGCTGGTGCGCGGGCGGCCGTCGTTCGCCCAGGCCTCGTCCCGGCCCAGCCCGGCCCTTCTGCTGAACAGCAGGGGGCAGCGGCTGAGCAGGCAGAGTGCCTACAACGTGCTGCGGAAGGCCGGCGAGGCCGCGCGCCTCCCGGTGGAGGTGTCCCCGCACACGCTGCGCCACTCCTTCGCGACGCACCTGCTCGACGGCGGAGCCGACGTCCGGGTGGTGCAGGAACTGCTGGGCCACGCCTCGGTGACCACGACCCAGATCTACACGCTGGTGACCGTGGAGCACCTGCGCGAGGTCTTCCTCGCCGCCCACCCCCGCGCGCGCTGACCTGCGCCTACCGTGGAGGCATGGTCACCCGCCGCACGCTGCTGCTGGGGGCGATCGCCCCGCTCGCGGGCTGCGGCACGCTCCGGCCACCCGGCGCCGCGGGTCCGCCCCCGGCCACGATCGGGGTGCGCAGGGACGGCTGGCGGACGACGGTGATGAGCTTCAACGTGCTGACCCCCACCCGGGGCGCGGCGGACTTCGACCCGTCCGTTCCCGACGACGAGGTGCGGCTGGCCGCCCGGGTGCCGGTGATGGCCGCCTGGATCGAGGGCGCGCGGCCGGACGTGATCGGGGTGCAGGAGAACGAGGCGTCGAGTGCCGCCGCCCTTCCGTTGCCACCGCTGCTGGACCGCCTGCCGGGCTTCACCCCCGTCCACGCCGATCTCGACGTGCCGCTGCTGGTGCGCGACAGCGCCTACGCCGTGGCCTCGGCCGACGCGGCCGACATCAGCCAGGGCTACTACGCCCGACACCTGGCGTGGGCCCGGCTGACGTCGAGGGCCACCGGACGGTCGCTACTGGTGGCCAACACCCACCTCGACCCGTACCAGCGGCCGGAAATGGCCCGGGCGCGGGCGGCAGAGGCCGGCCGGATCGCCTCCCTGCTCACGGCGCTCAATCCCGGCTGGCAGGTGCCGACCGTGCTGGTCGGGGACCTGAACACCAGGCCGCGGGACCCGCGCCCGGAGTACGCGGCCGTGCTGCGGACCATCGGCTCCGCGGGCCTGCGGGACGCCGCGGACGCTGCGCGGGCCGACACCAGCCGGGTGCCCGGCGCCGCGTCCGTCAACGGGCTCGGCGCGCGCGTCGGCGGGCGCTGGCGGTACCGGGCGATCCGCACCGACGGCTTCCGCTACGACTACGTGTTCGTCTCGCCGGGACTGGGGGTGCCGACGTGGCAGGTCGTCACCGGCCCGGATGTCCGCCGGATCGACGGCCATCCGTTCTTCGCCGACGGGCCGCTGCCGTCCGACCACTGCCCGGTGCAGGCGGACGTGGTCGTCCCCGCACGGTGAGCATTCCCCGGCGGACACGCCGGCCGGCAATCTTCGGCCCGAGCAGACTTGTCGACATTTTGGGGGCTAGGGTGGGGCCCGTGAGCAACACCGACACCCCTGCGCTGATCGACCCGGAACCGATGCTGACCGGGGATGACCTGGGCCCCACGGGGCGTCCGCTGCCCGACCTGCCCGAGCCCGTTGCGCCCGACCCGTCCAAGCCCAAGCGCGCGCTCATCATCGCGATGTGCAACCAGAAGGGCGGGGTCGGCAAGACGACCACCACGATCAACCTCGGCGCGGCACTGGCCGAGACGGGCAGGAAGGTGCTGCTCGTCGACTTCGACCCGCAGGGCTCCCTCTCTGTGGGCCTCGGGGTGAACCCGCACACCCTCGACACCAGCATCTACGACCTGCTGCTCAACAAGCACACGGCTGTGGAGGACGTGATCGCCCGCACCGTGGTCGATGGCCTCGACCTGCTGCCGTCCAACATCGACCTGTCCGCCGCGGAGGTGCAGCTGGTCTCCGAGGTGGCCCGCGAGCAGACCCTGCGCCGGGTGCTCACCAAGGTGCGGCACAGCTACGACGTCATCCTGATCGACTGTGCGCCGTCGCTGGGCCTGCTCACCGTCAACGCGCTGACCGCCGCGGACAAGGTGCTCATGCCGCTGGAGTGCGAGTTCTTCGCCCTGCGCGGCATCGCGCTGCTCACCGACACCATCGACAAGGTGCAGGACCGGCTCAACCCTGAACTGGAGATCCTCGGCATCCTCGGCACGATGTACGACGCGCGCACCCTGCACAGCCGCGAGGTGCTCGAGCGGGTCGTGCAGGCGTTCGGGGACACCGTCTTCCACACCGTCATCCGGCGCACGATCAAGTTCCCGGAGACCACGGTTGCCGGCGAGCCGATCACCACCTACGCCACGACCTCGCCCGGGGCCGCGGCCTACCGGATGCTGGCCAGGGAGGTGCTCGCCCGATGCCCCGGCGCGTAGGACTGCCGGGCGCTGCCGAACTGTTCCGGCCGACCACGGCGCCCGACACCGAGGCGCCGGACGAGGGCGCGGAGCCGGGTCTCCCGTCGGGCCGGGTGCGGCACGAGGAGAAGATCACGGTCTACGTGAGCAGCGACGAGCTGCTCGCGCTCGAGCAGGCCCGGCTGACCTTGCGCGCCCAGTACGGCGTGGCCGTGGACCGCGGCCGGATCGTGCGCACCGCCATCGGGCTGGCCATGGCGGACCTGGCGGCCCGTGGGGGCGACTCGGACCTCGTCCGCGGCCTGCGGCAGCCGTGAGCCCGCTGCCCACGGAGGAGTTCACCGTCCACCTGACGAACTTCTCCGGACCGTTCGACCTGCTGCTCCAGCTGATCTCCAAGCACAAGCTGGACGTCACAGAGGTCGCCCTGTCGAAGGTGACCGACGAGTTCGTCGCTCACATCAAGGCGATGCAGGCCAGCACGGGGAGCCAGTGGTGGGACCTCGACCAGACCAGCTCGTTCCTCGTGGTGGCCGCCACGCTGCTCGACCTGAAGGCCGCCCGCCTCCTGCCGCAGGGGGAGGTGGAGGACGCGGAGGACCTGGCCCTGCTCGAGGCGCGCGACCTGCTCTTCGCCCGGCTGCTGCAGTACCGCGCGTTCAAGCTCGTCAGCGGGTGGCTGGCCACCACGCTCGAGGTGCAGGCCCGACGCCACCCGCGCCCGGGGGGACTCGAGGAGCGGTTCGCCGCGCTCCTGCCCGACGTCGTGCTGGACGGCTTCGCCGACGTCATCGCCGTGTTCGCCGGCCGCGCGCTGACCCCCAAGGCCCCGCCCCAGGTGTCGCTCGAACACCTCCACGCCCCCCTGGTCTCGGTGCGGGAGCAGGCGGAGGAGATCGTGCGGCGGCTGCGCGCGCACCCGGCCATTACCTTCCGCGCTCTCACCGCGGACGCCGCCGACCGCCTGGTGGTGGTCGCCCGCTTCCTCGCGCTGCTGGAGCTGTTCCGCGAGAAGGCCGTCGCCTTCGAGCAGCTCACCCCGCTCGGCGAGCTCACCATCCGGTGGCTCGGGGCGGAGGTGGACGCCGAGGCGATCGGCGCAGAATTCGACCAGGCACCGACACCGGAGGAGACCGCATGACAGCAACGGACGAGGCGGGTTCGCCCATCTCCGGCGCCGTGGAGGCGCTGCTGCTGATGGCCACCGAGCCGGTGCCGGCCACCGAGCTCGCCGAGGCCGTCGACGCGCCCGTCGCGGAGGTCGAGGAGTGCCTGGCGGAGCTCGCGGGCTTCTACGACCGCACCGGCCGCGGCTTCGAGCTGCGCCGGGTCGGCAACGGCTGGCGCTACTACACCCGCGATGAGCACGCCGACGTGATCGGCCGCTGGCTGCTCGAGGGGCAGCGGGGGACGCTGAGCCAGGCCGCGCTGGAGACGCTGGCCGTGGTGGCGTACCTCCAGCCGATCTCGCGCGGCCGGGTGTCGGCCGTCCGCGGCGTGAACGTCGACGGCGTGATGCGGACGCTCGCCACGCGCGACCTGATCGAGGAGGTCGGCCGCGACGGCGAGACCGGCGCCCGGCTGTTCGGCACCACCACCCACTTCCTGGAACGGATGGGCATGACCAGCCTTGACCAGTTGCCGCCGCTGGCCCCCCACCTGCCCGACGCCTCCGCGCTGGAGGCGGAACTGGCGAGCCTCGCCGACAGCGGGCTGCGCGACGCCGCACCCGTCCCGACGGCGGAGGTGGCCGAGTGAGCACGGAAGAGGGCATCCGCCTGCAGAAGGTCCTTGCCCAGGCCGGCGTGGCCTCGCGGCGGGCCGCGGAGGACCTGATCGCGCGGAGGCGCGTGGAGGTCAACGGCGAGGTGGTTCGCGAGCAGGGCCTGCGGGTCGACCCGGCGCGGGACGTCATCCGCGTGGACGGCAAGCGCATCCCGCCGCAGCGCCAGCACCAGTACGTGGTGCTCAACAAGCCCCGCGGCGTCGTCTCCACGATGGACGACCCGCACGGGCGCCGCACGGTGGCCGACTTCCTCGGCGGTCGGGGACGGCTGTTCCACGTCGGCCGCCTGGACGCCGACACGGAGGGCCTCCTGCTGCTCACCAACGACGGCGACTTCGCCCAGCGCATGGCGCACCCGTCCTTCGAGGTGCCCAAGACCTACGTCGCGGAGGTGGCCGGCCAGGTGACGGAGGCCACGCTGAAGCGGCTCCGCGACGGCGTCACGCTCGAGGACGGACCGGTGAGCGCCGACCGCACCAAGCTGATGCAGCGCCTGGAGGACCGCAGCCTGGTGCGCGTCACCCTGCACTCGGGGCGCAACCGGGTGGTCCGCCGGATGTTCGAGGAGGTCGGCCACCCGGTCCGCAAGCTGTCGCGCATCGCCATCGGCCCTGTCCGGCTCGGCGACCTGAAGTCGGGCGCCGTCCGCGACCTCACCCGGGAGGAACTCGGGGCGCTGCTCGACCTGGTGAAGCTGTAGCGGCCGTGGACCGCGTCCTGGGCGTCGAGACCGAGTACGGGCTGAGCGCCCGCAGCGGCGGGCGCCGGCTGAGCGCGCCGGAGGCCGCGGAGCTGCTGTTCCGTCCGCTGGTCGCCCGGCACCGCTCCGCCAACGCCTTCCTCGCCAACGGCGGGCGGCTCTACCTCGACGTGGGCGCCCACCCCGAGTACGCGACCCCCGAGTGCCGGACCCCGCGCCAGCTGCTCGCGGCCGAGCGCGCAGGGGACGAGCTCGTCGCCGGCCTGGCCGCGCAGGCGCGGGAACTGGCGGCGTCCACGGGGACGCCGGTGTCCTTCCGGCTGTTCAAGAACAACGTGGACAGCGTCGGCAACTCCTACGGCTGCCACGAGAACTACCTGGTCGGCCGGGACCTGGAACTGGCGGGGGCCGTGGACCTGCTGACGGCCTTCCTGGTGACCAGGCCCGTCACGTGCGGTGCCGGCCGGTGGCACCGGGGGACGTTCCGGATCAGCCAGCGCGCCGCGCACCTCCACGGTGGGCTCTCCGCGCTCACCACGCGCTCGCGGCCGCTGGTGAACACCAGGGACGAGCCGCTGGCCGATCCGGCCCGGTTCCGGCGGCTGCACGTCCTGGCCGGCGACTCCAACCTCCTGGAGCCCTCGGCCTGGCTGAAGGTGGGCACGATGCTGGCCGTCCTCGAACTCGTCGACCGGCCGGGTGGTCCCGATGCCCGGCTGGAGGCCCTGCGGCTGGCCGACCCGCTGGCCGCCCTGCGGCAGGTGGCGGACGACCCGCTGGCCCGCCTCGAGCTGGCCGACGGGCGGCAGCTGAGCGCTGTGGAGGTGCAGCGGTCCCACCTGGAGCTCGCCGGCGACCACGCCGAGCCGGCCCTGGCCGCGCTCTGGGCGCGCGTCCTGGACGCCGTCGGTGCCGGTGAGGAGGAGACGGTCGCCGGCGAGGTGGAGTGGGTGGCCAAGCGCCGGCTCCTCACCGCCTTCCGCCGTCGGCACGGCGAGGAGGCGACCGAGGGCCGGCTGGCCCAGCTCGACCTCGCCTTCCACGAGCTCGGTGGGACGTTCCGCGTCCTGGAGGCCGGGGGCGCCGTCACCCGGCTGACCACCCCGGAGGAGGTCGCCGCCGCGCGGGTGTCACCCCCGCCGGACACCCGGGCGGCCGCCCGCGCGGCCGTCGTGGCCGCGGCGCGGGACGCGTTCGTGCGTGCCACGGTGGACTGGCAGTCCTGCACCGTCCACGACCTGGCCGGTGCCGACGGGCGTCCCGCCGACCGGACGCTCGGACTGCCGGACCCCCTCGACCCGGCTCCCGCCGGCCTGGACGACCTGCTGGCGGCCCTCGCGGACGCGGCGCCCGCCGCCTCCTGACACCGCGGCCCGCCGGGGCACGGCCGTACCGGCGGGTTCGGGCCGGTGGGCACAGCAGGGTTCGGTATCCTCTCGGGGTGCCTAACGCCCGCCTGATCCCCGTCGTCGCCGGACTGCTCCTGCTCACCGCCTGCGGCAGCCCGTCCGCCACCCCCTCCACCTCGACGAGCCCCTCGGCGTCGACCTCAGCGACGCCCAGCGCGTCCCCGACGCCGAGCTCGACCGTCAAGGCGCAGAGCTCGCTCGACGGCATCACCGTGAAGGGCGCGATCGGCAAGAAGCCGACGGTCACCTTCGACAAGCCGTTCGCCATCGACCAGACCCGGGTGGAGGTGCTGGTCAAGGGCTCCGGCCCGAAGGCGAGCGCGGACGGCTCGGTGACGATGGACTACTACGGCGTCAACGGCCGCGACGGCAAGAACTTCGACGAGTCGTTCTCCGGGACGCCGGCGACCTTCCCGCTGAACCAGGTGATCGCGGGCTTCGGCAAGGGCCTCACCGGCCAGCAGGCCGGCAGCCGGGTGCTGATCGCGATCCCCGGTGCCGACGGCTACGACGCCATGGGCGGCAACGAGGCCGCGGGGATCACCGTGGGCGACACCCTGATCTTCGTGGTCGACGTGCTGGCGGTCTCCGTGACCGAACCGTCGGGCAAGGTCGTCGAGCCTCCGGTCGGCCTGCCCAAGGTCACCGGTGGCGCCGCGGACAAGCCCACGGTGACGATCCCCTCCGGCAGCGCGCCGACGTCGATGTCGGCGGTGGCGCTGATCGAGGGCACTGGCGCGAAGGTCGCCAAGGGCGACACCATCACCGCCCGCTACGTCGGCTACTCCTGGAAGACCGGCAAGCTCATCGACGACGGCTTCGCGACCCCGACCAGCGGCGCGCTCTCCGGGCTGATCCCGGGTTGGCAGTCCGGCCTGCTCGGCAAGAAGGTCGGTTCGCGGGTCCTGCTCGTCCTGCCCCCGGCCGACGGCTTCCCCAAGGGGAGCAACAACCCCCCGGTCGAGGCCGGCGACACCGTCGTCTACGTGATCGACCTCCTGTTCACCCAGGCCGCCTGAACGTCCCGCCGGGGCTCAGGCCACCACCCAGGGTTCGCGGGGGAGTGCGGCCGGGTCGAACCGGCGCAGCAGTTCCGCGGGGGTCACGGGTTCGTCCGGCGCGGCCAGGCCGAGGGAGGCTGCGAGCCGGCTGAGCACCTGCCCCGCGGTGACGCCCCGCGCGGCGAGGTCGGCCATGGTCACCGCGCCGTCCCGCTTGGCCAGTCGCCGGCCCGCGGAGTTCACCGCCAGCGGCACGTGGGCGTAGGCAGGTGGCTCCCCGCCCAGGCGGGCGGCCAGCCAGGCCTGCCGGGGGGAGGAGGACAGCAGGTCGTCGCCACGGCACACCTGGTCGACCCCCATGGCCAGGTCGTCCACCACGACCGCCAGGTTGTAGGCGGGGACGCCGTCGTTGCGCACCAGGACGAAGTCGTCGACGACACCGGTGACCTCTCCGGCCCAGAGGTCGTGGACCGTCCACGATGCGCCACCGGCGCGGACCCGCAGCGCGGGCCGTCGGGTCGCCGTCAGCTCGGCGCGGCGGGACGCGGACAGCCGCAGGCAGGTGCCCGGGTAGGGCCGGTGGCCGTCGCCGTGGGGGGCGGAGGCCGCCTCGGCGATCTCGCGGCGGGTGCAGTAGCAGGGGTAGGTCTCCAGGCCGGCGACGGCCGTCGCGTAGGCGTCCAGGCGCCGCGACTGCCACACGACCTCCCCGTCGGTGTCGAGGCCGAGCGCCGCGATGTCGGCGAGCTGGCGCCGGGCGACGTCACCGGCCGCCGCCACGCGGGTGGTGTCGAGGTCCTCGATCCGCAGCCGGAAGGCGCGTCCGCTGCCCCGGGCGAGCAGCCAGGCGACCAGGGCGGTCCGCAGGTTGCCCAGGTGCAGGTCGGAGGTGGGGCTGGGTGCGAACCTGCCTGCCACGACGCCTCCTTCGCCGGGCGCGGAAGTGTGCCCGTCCCCACAGCATTTCAGGTAACGTCACCGGGGTGTCGACCCGCAAGTCCGAACGGATCATGAACCTGGCGATCTGCCTGCTCATGGCCCGTCGGTTCATCGAGAAGACGCAGATCCGGCAGGTGGTCGAGGGTTACCACGACCTGTCCGACGCCGCCTTCGAACGCACCTTCGAGCGCGACAAGGACGAGTTGCGCGCGATGGGCGTGCCGGTGGAGACCGGCAGCAACAACCCGCTCTTCCCCGACGAGGTCGGCTACCGCATCCGGCGCAAGGACTTCGAGCTGCCCGCCATCGAGTTCACCCCCTCCGAGACCGCGGCCCTGGGCCTGGCGGCGACGGTGTGGGAGTCGGCCACCCAGGCCGAGCAGGCCGTCTCCGCGCTGGCCAAGCTGCGTGCCGCCGGCGTCGACCCGGACCCGGGGCGCCTGGGCGCGCTGGCGCCGTCCATCGGTGCGCGCGAACCCGCCTTCGCCAGCATCTGGGCGGCGACGCTGGAGCGGGCGCCGGTCCGCTTCGGCTACCGGGGGACCCCCCGGCGCGTCGAGCCGTGGGCGATGACCTACCGGCGCGGGGCGTGGTACCTGCTCGGCCAGGACCGTGACCGCCAGGCGCCGCGCATGTTCAAGGTCGCCCGGGTGGACGCCGCGGCCGAGCGGATCGGCAAGCCGGGCAGCTACCGCGTCCCCGACGTCGACCTGGAGGCCGCCTGGCGCAGTCTCGAGCCGCGCCAGCCCGACTCCGAGGCAGTGCTCGCGCTGCGTCCGGGACGGGCGCCGGACCTGCGCCGGCGGGGGCGCCCGGTCGCCGCGGACGGCGTCCCGGCCGGCTACGAGGCGTGGGCGGTGAGCTACTCGCGGGCCGCGGACGTGGTGGGCGAGATCTGCGCCCACGGCGCCGACGTCGTCGTGCTCTCCCCGCAGCGCCTCCGGCGCGCCGTGGTCACTGAGCTCTCCGCCACCGCGGGACGGGCGTCATGACGTCCGCGGAGCAGGTGAACCGGCTGCTGGCGCTCGTCCCCTACCTCCAGTCGCACCCGGACGCGGAGCTGGGCGACACCGCGGCGGTCTTCGGGGTCGCGCCCGCGCAGCTGCTCGACGACCTCAACGTGCTGTGGTACTGCGGCCTGCCCGGCGGGATGCCCGGCGACCTGATCGAGATCGACATGGACACCGTCGCCGAATCCGGGCGGATCCGCCTCACCAACGCCGAGTACCTGTCGCGGCCGATGCGGTTCACCCCCGACGAGGCCATGAGCCTCGTGGTGGCGCTGCGCGCGGTGCGCGAGCTGGCCGGCGGGCACCTGGCGGAGGGCATCGACTCCGCGCTGGCCAAGCTGGAGCGCGCCAGCGGCGCGGCCGCCGCCCCGGGGCCACAGGTGCGGGTGGTGTCGGGGTCGGAGGAGATCCGCGAGCAGCTCGCCGACGCGATCGACGCCGCGGAAGCGGTGGACCTCGACTACACGGGCGCAGGCCTCGCCCCGTCCACGCCACGGGTGGCGCCGGTCAGGCTCATCACCAGGGACGGGTTCGGCTACCTCCAGGCGTGGAGCCTCGACCGTGCGGCCTGGCGCACCTACCGGCTCGACCGCGTCGACGCCGTCCGGCGGACCGGCGAGCCGGCCGGCGACCACGGGGAGCCCCCCGAGTTCGGACCCGGCTGGCTCGAGCAGCGTCCGGACGCCGCAGAGGTCACGTTGCGCCTGAAGCCGAGCGCGGCCTGGATCACCGAGTACCACCCGATCCGCGCGGTCCGTCAGGTGCGTGGCGGGATCGAGGTCGACCTGCTCGTGGCCGACCCGGCGTGGCTGCGCTCGCTGCTCCTGCGGTTGGGCAGGGACGTCGTCTCGGTCGACCCGCCGGAGGCGGCCGCCGGGGCAGCGGAGTCGGCAGCGGAAGCGCTGGCCGCCTACCCGGCGGGGTAGGGTTCTCCCCATGGTCTGGGTGCTGGTGTTCGGCGGGATCGCCCTCGGCGGCCTGATCATGCTCGTCAGCTACGCCGTCTGGCTGTGGCACAAGGCGTCCGACCTGTTCTCAGAGCTGGAGATGCTGGGCACCCGCGCGGAGGAACTTGCGCATTTGCTCGAACAGATCCGGCCGGAACTTCCCGAGCGCGCCGAGAGCTAGGGTTGCGCGCAGCGTCCGCCGGAAGGAGAGTGCCATGCCGAGTCTCGGCGGTTGGGAGTGGGTGATCCTCGCCCTCATCGCGCTGCTGCTGTTCGGCGGCTCGCGCCTGGCCGGCGTCGGACGGAACACCGGCAGGGCCGTCCGGGAGTTCAAGGAGGAGGCCGCGGCGCTGCGCTCCGGTGCCGCCGAGCCGGTGACCCCGGCCGCCCCCGCCAGCCCGGCGAGCTCGCCCAGCCCGGCACCGCCGGCGTCCCCACCCGCGCCCGGGCCGGACGCGGACAGGCCCTGACCCGCCGATGGCAGAAGGCAAGCGCCGTCGCCTCGCCTGGCTGAGGCCGCCCGAGGCGGGCCCCGGCGGGACGATGTCCCTGGGTGACCACCTGCGGGAACTGCGGTACCGGCTGATCGTCTCCGTGCTGGCCATCGGCCTGGGCAGCCTGATCGCAGCGATCTGGTACGACGCGCTCTACCAGGTGATGCTGCGGCCCTACACGCTGGCCGTCCAGATGCTCGCCGAGAGCAATCCGAACCTCGACCCGACCACGGTGATCACCGGCGTGACGACCCCGCTGATCCTGGCCATGAAGGTCTGCGTCGTGGCCGGGATGGTGCTGTCCAGCCCGGTGTGGCTCTACCAGGTGTGGGCGTTCATCGTGCCCGCCCTCCTGGCGAAGGAGAAGCGCTACGCGATCGGCTTCCTCTCCGCGGCGATCCCGCTGTTCCTGCTGGGCGTGTTGATCGGGTACTACATCATGCCGCAGGGCATCTCGGTGCTCCTGGCCTTCACCCCGTCCAGCGTGCCGGTCACCAACCTCATCGACGTCAACGACTTCCTCCAGCTCACCCTCCAGCTGATGGTGGTGTTCGGCATCGGCTTCCTGATCCCGGTGGTGGTGGTGGGCCTGAACCTGGTCGGCGTCCTGCGGGCCAGCCAGCTGGGGAAGATCCGTACCTACGTGATCTTCGGGATCTTCGTGTTCGGGGCCGCCGCAACGCCGTCGACCGACCCGTTCTCGATGCTGGCGCTGTCCATCCCGATGAGCCTGCTGTACCTGGCGGCAGAGGTGTTCTGCCGCGTGCACGACCGGCGCAAGGCCAAGGTCGCCGTACCGGCGGACGCCTGATGGCGCTGCACTACGACGGGCCCACCCTCACGCTGGTGGTGAACCCGGCGGCCGGACGCGGGCGGGCCCGCCGGCTGCTGCCCCAGCTCACCGCCGGGCTGGTGGCCGGGCTCCCGGACGCCACCCTCCACGTGCACCAGACCACCTCGTTCAGCGACGCACGCCTGCGGTGCATCCAGGCGGTCGAGAAGGCGCGCCCACCGGTGGAGGGCCACCGCAGGGACGCCCTGATCGTGATGGGCGGGGACGGCATGATGCACCTCGGCCTGAACGCTGCCGCCGGTACCGGCGTCCCGCTCGGGCTGGTCGCCGCGGGTCGCGGCAACGACTTCGGCCGCGGGCTCGGCGTCCCGCCCGACCTGTCGGGCGCGATCCGCACGATCGTCGGCGGCCACACCCTGCGCATGGACCTGATGGAGGTGTCCGGCGCGCTGCTCGAGGGCGCCGAACGGCGCTGGGTCGGCTCGATCGTGAGCACGGGCTTCGACGCGCGGGTGAACTACCGCACCAACCACCTGCGCTGGAACTTCGGCCCGCTGAGCTACACGTGGTCGGCGCTGGCGGAGCTCAGCCGGTTCGAGCCGTTGTCCTACCGCCTGGTGATCGACGGGGTACCCAGGGAGCAGACGGCGATGTTCATCGCCGTGGGCAACGCCGGGGTGTTCGGGGGCGGCATGCGCGGCTGCCCCGACGCCGACGTCACCGACGGCCTCCTCGACATCACGATCATCAACCCGGTGAGCCGCGCGACCCTGCTGCGGCTCCTGCCCACGATGTTCAGTGGCGGTTTCGTCAAGGACCCGGCCGTCGAGCTGCTCCGTGCCCGCCAGGTGCGGGTCGACGGCGACGGCCTCTACGGCATGGCGGACGGGGAGGAGCTCGGCCCGGTGCCCCTGCACCTGCGGGCCGTCCCGGACATGCTGGACGTCTTCGTCCCGGCCGAGCGGGCGGCGGCGGGTTAGGTTACCCCCGTGGACTCCCTCGCCTCGTTCCGCGCGCAGTACCCGTTCGCCCTCGACGACTACCAGGTCGCGGCCTGCGAGCACGTCGCCGCCGGACGGGGCGTGCTGGTGGCGGCGCCGACCGGCGCGGGCAAGACCGTGGTCGGGGAGTTCGCGGTCTTCCTGGCGCTCCAGTCGGGACGCAAGTGCTTCTACACCACGCCGATCAAGGCGTTGAGCAACCAGAAGTACCACGACCTCGTCGACCGGCACGGCGAGGCCGCGGTGGGCCTGCTGACCGGCGACACCAGCGTCAACGGCGAGGCCCCGGTGGTGGTGATGACCACTGAGGTGCCGCGCAACATGATCTACGCGGGTTCGCCGACCCTGGCGAACCTCGGCTACGTGGTGATGGACGAGGTGCACTACCTCGCCGACCGGTTCCGCGGGGCGGTGTGGGAGGAGGTGATCATCTCCCTGGCCGAGTCGGTGCAGCTGGTGGCGCTGTCGGCCACGGTCAGCAACGCCGAGGAGTTCGGCGACTGGCTCTCCGAGGTGCGCGGCGGGGTGGAGGTGGTCGTCACGGAGCGGCGTCCCGTGCCCCTGTACCAGCACGTGATGGTGGGCCGGCGGCTGGTGGAGCTGTTCGGTGGCGACGACGTCAACCCCGAGCTGCTGCGCCTGGCAAGGGAGGAGTCCCGGGGCCAGCGCGACGACAGCCGTCGTCCCCGCGGCCGCTCGGGCAACGGGCGACGGACCAGCGCCTACGGCTCCGGGCGCTACGGCGGCGCCGCGGCCCGCGAGCGCCAGGACGCCAGCCGCCACCTCGTGCCCCGCAGGGACGCCACCGTCGAGCGGCTCGCCGCGGAGGGGCTGCTCCCTGCGATCTACTTCATCTTCTCCCGCCAGGGCTGTGACACCGCGGTCGGGCAGCTGGCCAACTCCGGCCTGCGTCTCACCACCCCCGCAGAACGGCGCGCACTGGCCGAGATCGCCGCCCGCCACACCGCGGGACTCAGCCCGTCCGACCTGGCGGCGCTGGAGTACGACCGCTTCCTCGCCGCGTTCTGCGACGGGATCGCCGCCCACCACGCCGGCCTGCTCCCGGCGTTCAAGGAGGCCGTCGAAGAAGGGTTCACCGGCGGGCTGGTGAAGGTCGTGTTCGCCACGGAGACCCTCGCGCTGGGCATCAACATGCCGGCGCGCAGCGTCGTACTGGAGAAGCTGGTGAAGTACAACGGCGAGACCCACGCCGACATCACGGCGGGGGAGTACACCCAGCTCACCGGACGGGCGGGCCGGCGCGGCATCGACGTCGAGGGCCACGCGGTCGTCAGCTGGCAGCCCGGCCTCGACCCGCGGGCGCTGGCGGGCCTGGCGTCCCGGCGCACCTACCCGCTGCGCTCCTCGTTCCAGCCCACCTACAACATGGCCGTGAACCTGGTGGCGACCGTCGGACGCGAGCGCGCCCGCGGCCTGCTGGAGCAGTCGTTCGCGCAGTTCCAGTCCGACCGCGGCGTGGTCGGACTGGCGCACACCATCGCCGCCAACCGGAGCCGGGCCGCCCGGGAGTGGGCACAGGCCGCCTGCGAGGCGGGGGACGCGGAGGCCTACTTCCGGCTGCGGGCACGGATCTCGGCGGTGGAGGCCGAGGCGGCCCGCGAGCGCCGCGCCGACCGCCGCGCGGAGACGATCGAGGCCCTGCGCGCGCTGCGTCCGGGCGACATCATCGACATCCCGGCCCGGCGGCACCGCGGGTGGGCCGTCGTGGTCGACCCGGGCCTGGGCGGCGACGGGCCCACACCGTCCGTGCTCACGCCGGACCGGCAGGTGAAGCGCCTGACCGCGCTGGACTTCCCCGTCCCCCCGGTCGTGGCCGGACGGATCAAGGTGCCCAAGCACTTCGACCTGCGCTCGGCCGCGTCCCGCCGCAACCTCGGCGCGGCGTTGCTGTCCCGCATCGAGCACGGGCCGCTGGAGGCGCCGGCCGCCGAGGCCGACGCGGACACCGACGCCATGGCCCGGGTCGCCGGGCTGCGGCTGGAGCTGAAGGCGCACCCGGTGCACCGCTGCCCCGACCGGGAGGTGCACGCGCGCTCCGCCGAGGCCGCCCTGCGGCTGGAGCGCGACGCGGACGCCGCGCAGCGGCAGGTGGAGCGGCGCACGAACACGATCGCTGTCCGGTTCGACCGCGTGTGCTCGGTGCTGGAGTCGCTGGGCTACCTGAGCGCGGACGGCGGCCAGCAGGTGACCGGACTGGGCCGGATGCTGGCGCGGATCTACTCCGAGCTCGACCTGGTCACCGCGGAGGCGGTCCGCGACGGCGTCTTCGACGGGCTGTCGGCCCCCCAGCTGGCCGCGGTCCTGTCCAGCCTCGTCTACGAGGCGCGCGGCGACCGCAGGGCACCGGCCCGGATGCCCGACCGCCGCTCCGAGGACGCCCAGCTCCGGTTGCGCGCGATCTGGCGGCAGGTGTCGCTGTCGGAGCGCGACCACCGGCTGCCCAGCCACGACGAGCCCGACATCGGCTTCGCCGAGGCCATCCACGGCTGGACCGCCGGCGCGGAGCTCTCCGACGTGCTGTACCTGTCCGGGCTGACCGCGGGCGACTTCGTCCGCTGGGCCCGCCAGGTGGTGGACGCCGCCGGCCAGCTGGCGGACGCCGCCGGTCCCGGGCCGCTGCGCGACACCTGCCGCGAGCTGGTGTTCCGCGTCCGCCGGGGCGTGGTGGACGCCGCGCCGCTGGAGGACTGACACCTCGGTACCCTGTGGCCATGTCGCTCGCCATCCGGGTCATCCCCTGCCTCGACGTGCACGACGGCCGCGTCGTCAAGGGCGTGAACTTCCTCAACCTGCGCGACGCCGGCGACCCGGTGGAGTTGGCACGGGCATACGGGGAGCAGGGCGCGGACGAGCTGGTGTTCCTCGACATCTCGGCGTCGGCCGAGGGCAGGGCGACGACCTACGACGTGGTCACCCGCACCGCGGAGACCGTCTTCATCCCGCTGTGCGTGGGCGGAGGAGTGCGCGGGGTCGAGGACGTGGACCGGCTGCTGCGCACAGGCGCGGACAAGGTCGGCATCAACACCGGTGCGATCTCCCGCCCGTCGGCCATCGACGAGATCGCCCACCGCTTCGGCAACCAGGTGCTCGTCCTGTCGCTGGACGCCCGGCGCGAGCCCGGGCAGCCGTCCGGCTTCGGGGTGACGACGCACGGCGGCCGCACCTCCGCCGGGCTGGACGCCATCGAGTGGGTGCGCGAGGCGACCGGGCGCGGAGCGGGGGAGGTGCTCCTCAACTCGATGGACGCCGACGGCACCACCGACGGCTTCGACCTGGAGATGATCGCTGCGGTCAAGGCCGTCGTCGACGTGCCCGTGATCGCCTCCGGCGGCGCGGGGACGGTCGAGCACTTCGTCGAGGCCGCCCGGGCCGGGGCGGACGCCGTCCTGGCGGCCAGCGTCTTCCACTACGGCACCCTCCGGATCGCCGAGGTGAAGGCGGGCCTCGCCGCCGCCGGATTCGCCGTCCGCTGAGCGGGCGCGACCCGGATCGCCGTACGCTGGGCCGCATGAGCTGCCTGTTCTGCCGCATCGTCGCCGGGGAGATCCCGTCGAAGCAGGTCTACGCCGACGAGCACGCGATCGCGTTCCTGGACATCAACCCCTGGCACGTCGGGCACACCCTCGTCGTCCCGCGTCGCCACGTCGACGACCTGCTGGGCGAGCCAGAGGCGCTCACTGAGATCGCGCCGGCGATCAGTGCGACAGCCCGGCTGCTGGTCGACCGGCTCGCCGCCGACGGACTGAACCTGCTCAGCAGTTCCGGTGACGCGGCGGGCCAGGAGGTCTTCCACTTGCACGTCCACCTGGTGCCGCGCTTCGCGCACCGTCCCGGCCTCCGGGAGCTGTTCGTCCACGAGAAGGACGTCCACCTCGACCGGGTGCACCGGCAGATCGTCGGCGGTGCGCCGGCGCCGGGGACGGTCAGCCGAAGCTGACCAGGCAGGACCCGCCGGTGGGGCAGGTGATCCGCCCCATGGCGAAGTCGGCGTAGGTGCCGCTCGAGGTGGTGACCACGCCGCCCCTGGGTGCGCCGAGGGTGCCGGCGTCGGTCGAGCCCAGCGCCTTGTAGGCGGACAGCACCGAACCGCTGAGCGCGGTCGAGGTTGCCGTCGACGTCGCCGTCGCCGTGGACGTGGAGGTCGCTGTCGCGGTGGAGGTCGCTGTGGCGGTGGAGGTCGCTGTGGCGGTGGAGGTCGCGGTGGCCGTTGCGGTTGCCGTCGCCGTGGCCGTGCTGGACGCCGTCGCCGTGGCGGTGGCCGTGGACGTGACCAGGTTGGTCGTCGTCGTACCGCCGACCACCTTGAACAACCGCTCCTTGAGGCCGAACTTGCTCTTGAACGAGGCGCCGGTCACCGTCACCGTGCCCTTGGAACCGGCGATCTTGAGCTCCTCCACCCGGCCGCCGTAGGTGCCGTCCCCGTCCCGGCCGGTCACCTGGACGGCCTTGAGCGTCCCGATCGAGGGGTAGGCCTTCTGGATCTTCGTGGAGCTCAGAGTCACCGACCAGGACTGGTCGCGCTTGACGCCGTCGTAGGGGTCCTTCTGGGCGGCGAGATAGGGGTAGCCGGACCCGCCGGAGGCCGACCAGCCGCCGTTGGAGGAGGAGAACATCGTCAGGGCGAGCTTGCCCTTGTACTCGACGACCTTGTTCGCCGACCCCGCGATGGCCTTGTCCGTCGAGGCGTACTCCGCGGCCACGCCCTTGTAGACCTGGCAGGCGGAGGTGTCGCACAGGTCGTAGATCGCGCTGGAGGCCACGCTGTCGCGGAGCTTGGCGGCATAGGTGCGGGCCGCCACGGCCTGAGCCTTCAGGGCCTCGGCCGACCATGACGCCGGCATCTCCGCCGGGACGACGCCGCGCAGGTAGTTCTCCATCGACACGTAGTTGACCGTCCGCACGCCGGTGCCGGAGAAGCGGACGCCGAGCTTGCCTCGGTAGGTGCGGGTGGACCCGTCCGGCATGGCCAGCCGGACGGTGTCGGTGGTGGGGTTGGAGAAGTACCAGACCCGCGTGGGGTCGAGCTTGGTCGCGTAGGTGACGTAGGTGCCGGACGCGTTGCGGTAGGACAGCACGCGGGAGCTTCCCGAGCGACGAACCCGCCACTTGGTGTACTTCGTGCCGGTCGGCAGGGTGAGCTTCGTGCCGGCGGAGTCGGTGAGGGTGAGGCCCTTCGCCACCCGGACGTGCACGCCGTTGTCGTTGTCGGCACTGATCCAGACCCGGATGGTGTTGCCGTCGGGCAGGGAGTCGAGGGTGGTGCCCGGGTAGTAGAAGGCGATGATCTCGGTGTAGTCCAGGCCCTTGGTCGCCGCGCCGTAGGCACCCCACTGCGACATTCCCTTGCCGTGGCCCCAGCCGGCGCCCTGGACGGTGACCGAGCCGCTCTTCGGCGCCACGGCGGTGTCTGCCTGCGCGGGTACGCCCGCGCCCACGAGCGGGAGGACGAGCGCCGCCGCGGCCGTGACCGCGAGGGCGCGCAGGAACGTTCCAGGCGCAGCGTGGGTGAACATGGGGGGTCCCTTCCGTCTGCTAGCTCGGACTATCGTCACCCATCGGCGTGTCGGCTTGCCAGACGGCGACTGAGATTTCCTCAGAATCACCGGCGAAGTCGAAGGGTGAGGTTGAGGCTTGCCCGTCGCTCCCTGCGGAGGCGTTCACCAGCCGGACGCGAAGCCCAGAATGTGAAACGCCGGGGTGATCTGTTGACACCGCCCCCGGGCCGGTCCACCCTTGACGCGTGCGGAAGTTCCTTCTCGTAGTTCTCCAGCGTGTCGGTTGAGCGCCAGCTCTCCCGCCGACACGCTCCCTCGCCTGCGCTTCGCAGCGGGGGTTTTTTTCTGCTTCCGTCCACCCGTCACAGAAGAGAGGTAAAGATGCCCGGGGAGTCACCGACAATCCTGACCGGGGCCCAGGCCCTGGTGGAATCACTGGAGCGCGTCGGGGTCGAGGTCGTCTTCGGCATCCCCGGCGGCGCCATCCTGCCCGCCTACGACCCGCTCTACGACTCGAAGGTCCGCCACATCCTGGTGCGCCACGAGCAGGGAGCCGGCCACGCCGCGGAGGGGTACGCCATGGTCACCGGCCGCGTGGGCGTGTGCATTGCGACGTCGGGCCCGGGGGCGACCAACCTCGTCACCGCGATCGCCGACGCCTACATGGACTCGGTGCCGATCGTCGCGATCACCGGCCAGGTCACCAGCAAGGCCATCGGCACGGACGCCTTCCAGGAGGCGGACATCCGCGGCATCACCCTGCCGATCACCAAGCACAGCTTCCTGGTGACCCGGCCGGAGGACATCCCGCACGCGATCGCCGCGGCGTTCCACATCGCCGGCACCGGTCGCCCGGGCCCCGTGCTGGTCGACATCGCGAAGGACGCGCTCACCAACCCGGCGCCCTTCGTCTGGCCGGAGGAGCTCGACCTGCCGGGCTACCACCCGGTCTCCAAGCCGCACAGCAAGCAGTTGCGCGAGGCCGCGCGGCTCATCGCGTCCGCCCGGCGGCCCGTGCTGTACGTCGGTGGTGGCGTGGTCAAGGCCCAGGCCTTCGACGCGCTGGCCGAACTGGTGCGGATCACGAAGATCCCGGTGGTGACCACCCTGATGGCCCGCGGGGCGTTCCCGGACAGCCACGAGCTGAACATGGGCATGCCCGGCATGCACGGCACGGTCGCCGCGGTCGGCGCGCTCCAGCGCTCGGACCTGCTGATCACCCTCGGTGCCCGCTTCGACGACCGCGTGACCGGCAAGCTCGACTCGTTCGCGCCGGACGCAAAGGTGATCCACGCCGACATCGACCCGGCGGAGATCTCCAAGAACCGGGTGGCGGACGTCCCGATCGTCGGCCACCTCGCCGAGGTCATCGCGGAGCTGAACGCGCTGCTCGCCGAGACCGACCTGCCCGACTACGGGGACTGGGCGCGCTACCTCCAGGGCCTGCGCACCCGCTACACCCCGGGGCTGGAGCCGATGGAGGAGGGCCTGCTGAGCCCCGAGTACGTGATCAAGCGGCTGGGGGAGCTCGCCGGGCCCGACGCCACCTACGTCACCGGGGTGGGCCAGCACCAGATGTGGGCCGCCCACCTGCTGCCCCACGAGCGTCCCGCGCGCTGGCTGAACTCCGGTGGCGCCGGCACCATGGGCTACTGCGTCCCCGCGGCGATGGGCGCCCAGGTCGGGCGCCCCGGCGAGGTGGTCTGGGGCATCGACGGCGACGGCTGCTTCCAGATGACCAACCAGGAGCTCGTCACCTGCGCCTTGAACGACATCCCGGTCAAGATCGCGGTGATGAACAACCGCAGCCTCGGCATGGTGCGGCAGTGGCAGACCCTGTTCTACGGGGAGCGCTACTCCAACACGAACCTGAAGAGCCACCTCGTGCCGGACTTCCCCAAGCTCGCCGAGGCGATGGGTGCCGTCGGCCTGCGGGCGGAGACGCCCGAGGAGGTCGACCGCGTCATCGAGCAGGCCATGGCCATCAACGACCGTCCCGTCGTGGTCGAGTTCGTGGTGCACAAGGACGCCATGGTGTGGCCGATGGTCGCGGCCGGCACCAGCAACGACGACATCAAGATCGCTCGGGACCTCGCTCCCGACTGGGAGGGGGAGGACCTGTGAACACGCACACCCTGAGCGTGCTGGTGGAGAACAAGCCCGGTGTGCTCGCGCGGATCGCCGGCCTGTTCGCACGCCGCGGCTACAACATCGAGTCGCTGGCCGTGGGTCCGACCGAGAACGAGGAGTTCTCGCGGATCACCGTCCAGGTGGCTGTCGACAGCCAGCTCGTGCTCGAGCAGATCGTCAAGCAGCTGAACAAGCTGATCGAGGTGCTGAAGATCGTCGAGCTCGAGCCGGCGGCGGCCGTCCAGCGCGAGCTCATGCTGATCAAGGTGAAGGCCGACCCGGCCAGCCGCAGCCAGATCATCGAGATCGTCCAGCTGTTCCGCGGCAAGACCGTGGACGTCCACAACGACTCGATGACCATCGAGGCGACGGGCTCTCCTGACAAACTGGAGGCCCTGTTGGAGATGCTGAAGCCCTACGGCGTGCGGGAGCTGGTCCAGTCCGGCCTCGTCGCGCTGGCCCGGGGCGGACGCTCCCTCAGCGATCGTGCCAAGATCGAGAAGACCCGTCCGGCCGCCCGGCTGGCGTAGCGAGAAGGAAGCAGCAAACCAGATGGCAGAGATGTTCTACGACGACGACGCCGACCTGTCGGTCATCCAGGGTCGCAACGTCGCAGTGATCGGCTACGGCAGCCAGGGCCATGCGCACGCGCTGAGCCTGCGCGACTCGGGCGTCGACGTGCGCGTCGGCCTGCGGGAGGGTTCCAAGAGCTGGGCGAAGGCAGAGGCCGAGGGCCTGCGGGTCGTCACCCCGGCGCAGGCCTGCGAGGAGGCGGACCTGATCATGGTGCTCGCTCCCGACCAGGTGCAGCGGCACCTCTACAAGGAGGCCATCGAGCCCAACCTGGTGCCCGGTGACGCGCTGTTCTTCGCGCACGGCTTCAACATCCGCTTCGGCTACATCACCCCGCCCGAGGGCGTGGACGTGTGCATGGTCGCGCCGAAGGGCCCGGGTCACCTCGTCCGCCGCGAGTACACCGAGGGACGCGGCGTCCCGGTGATCGTCGCGGTCGAGAAGGACGAGACCGGGAACGCCTGGCCGCTCGCCCTCGCCTACGCCAAGGCGATCGGCGGCCTGCGCGCCGGTGGCATCAAGACGACGTTCACCGAGGAGACCGAGACCGACCTGTTCGGTGAGCAGGCCGTCCTGTGCGGCGGCACGTCCGCCCTGGTGACCGCCGGCTTCGAGGTGCTCACCGAGGCCGGCTACCAGCCGGAGGTCGCCTACTTCGAGTGCCTGCACGAGCTCAAGCTGATCGTCGACCTCATGTACGAGGGCGGCATCGCCAAGCAGCGCTGGAGCGTCTCCGACACCGCCGAGTTCGGCGACTACGTGTCCGGGCCGCGGGTGATCGACGCGTCGGTCAAGCAGCGCATGAAGGACGTGCTGGCCGACATCCAGTCCGGCGCGTTCGCCAAGCGCTTCATCGACGACCAGGACGCCGGGGCTCCCGAGTTCAAGGCTCTGCGCGCCAAGGGGGAGCAGCACCCGATCGAGGAGACCGGCCGCAAGCTCCGTGGCCTGATGGCCTGGGTCAAGTCCCACGACGACGACTACGTGGAGGGCACGGCCGCCCGCTGACGCTCCGGTATCGACGCCCCGTCCGACGGACGGGGCGTCGCTGCGTTCCGCCGACGTTGTCGCCCGCCGTCCGACCCTTTCGCCCGTCCGACTAGCCCCGCGCGTCCCACTTGTCCCGCGCGTCCCATTTATCCCATCCGTCCCACCCGTGGCGTTCGCTGCCGAAGGCAACGCCTGCTCCCGAAATTCCGGTAGCGAGGGTTGCGATCGGTGGCGAACGCGATGGGTGGGACGCGGTGGGGCTCGTCGTGGCGGGGTCCCGGGGGCGGGGTGGGACGGGGGACGCGTGAGCGGTCGTGGTGTTGTCGGTTGCGGCGTGGTGTTGTCGGTTCGGCGGGAGGGGTGGCGCAAGGACGCCGTCCTCGTCCAGCGTTCTGGCATGGATGTCTCGAGGGCCGCATCGCTCGCGGCGAGGGGCCAGGACCGGATGAGCCTGACGAGGCAGGTGCGTCAGGGCGGGATCGTGCGGATCAGGCACGGGGGGTATGTCGACACCCGGGTGGACGACGTCCGCGAGCGGCATCGCCAGCTGATCGCGGCCACGTGGCCACTGTTCGGGCCGGACACCGTCCTCAGCCATGCGAGCGCCGCCGTGCTGCATGGGCTGCCCACCTGGGACGCCCAATTGGCCGGCGTTTCCGCGGTACGACCCGACGGTGGGCACGGCAGGAAAGGCCGGTTCCTGCACGTGCGGGTGGCCGCACTGCCTCCGGGCGACGTCGTGGAGCGCGCTGGCTACCGCACCACCAGCCTCGAACGTACGGCGATCGACCAGGCGTGCGTCCTGCGGTTCGACCGCGCGGTGGCGACGCTCGACGCAGCGCTCCACCTCGGGGCGGACCCGGCGTCCCTGGCCGCGGTGGTCGCTGACGCCCGCCGCCGCCACGGCGTGGGTATCGCGCGCGCGGCCCTGCGGTTCGCCGACGGGCGGTCCGAGAGCGTGGGGGAGTCGCTGAGCCGCGTCCTGATGGCGCAGGTCGGGCTGCCCGCACCGGAACTCCAGGTGGATCTGCACGACCGACACGGTGTCTGGATCGCCCGATCCGACTTCGGCTGGCTCGACCAATGGGTGATCGGCGAGTTCGACGGACGCGTGAAGTACCTCGGGACGCCGGAGGAGGTCGCGCGCACGGTGATGCGGGAGAAGGCTCGCGAACAGGCGATCCGGGATGCCGGGTGGTCCGTCGTCCGCTGGACGTGGACCGACCTGGGCGACCCCGCAGGCTTCCGCTCCCGGATCGAGAGCGCCCTCGCGCTGGCCGCCCGCGGCCGACTCGCGTCCTGAGCGATGCCGTCCGTTCGACGGCTTACGGACGGGTCGGCGCCCATCCCCGCCAGTTCCCTCTCCGCCCGGTCGGGCCCGCCGGTCCTTCCCGCCCCCGAGTGCAACGCTCGCTACCGGAATTCCGGTAGCGAGCGTTGCACTCGGCAGCGACCGCGGCGGATGGGACGGGTGGGACCGGGGGGACGCCGCGCGGTCGACGGGGACTGGGTGGGACGCCGCGCGGTCGACGGGGACTGGGTGGGACGCCGCGCGGTCGACGGGGACTGGGCAGGACGCCGCGCGGTCGGCGGCGAGGGAGCAGGACGCAGAGCGGCGCCGCGGCGATGGTTGCGGGGTCTGGCAAGCTTTCCGGCATGACGATCGCCGCGCCGACCGCCCCGGGACTCACCGCTGAAGAGGTTGCCGACCGCGTCCGGCGGGGGCTGACGAACGACCTTCCTCCCCGCTCCGGACGGACCACCTGGGACATCGTCCGGGCGAACGTCTTCACGCGGATCAACTTCCTGCTGATGGTGCTGTTCATCATGGTGCTGACGACCGGCTCCATCGTGAACGCCCTGTTCGGCTTCCTGATCATCATCAACTCCGGCATCGGCATCGTGCAGGAGCTCCGGGCGAAGCGGACGCTGGACAACCTCGCCGTGGTCGGCGAGGGCAAGCCCACCGTCCGCAGGGACGGGATCGCGCGACAGCTTCCCCGCGAGGAGGTCGTGCTGGACGACCTGATCGAGATCGGTCCCGGGGACCAGGTCATCGTGGACGGGGAGGTCGTCGAGGCGTCCTACCTCGAGGTGGACGAGTCACTCCTCACCGGCGAGTCCGACCCCCTGCTGAAGCAGCCCGGGGACGAGGTGATGTCGGGCAGCTTCGTCGTCGCCGGCGTCGGCGCGTTCCGCGCGACCCGGGTCGGGCACGACTCCTACGCCGCCCGGCTGACCATGGAGGCCAGCAAGTTCTCCCTGGTCAAGTCCGAGCTGCAGACCGGCATCAACAAGATCCTCCGCCTGATCACCTGGCTGCTCGTGCCGGTGGGGCTGGCGACGATCTGGGTGCAGTGGAACCAGCCGGGGGTGTGGCAGTCGAAGGTGCTCTACACCGCCGGCGCGCTGGTGCCGATGGTTCCCGAGGGCCTGGTGCTGCTCACCTCCCTGGCGTTCGCGGTGGGCGTGGTCCGGCTCGGCCAGCGCAACGTCCTGGTGCAGGAACTCCCCGCGATCGAGGGCCTCGCCCGGGTGGACGTCGTCTGCGCGGACAAGACCGGCACCCTCACCGAGAACGGCTTGCGCTTCGGCGAGTGCGAGGTGCTCGACGGTGACGAGGGCGAGGTCGCCGAGGCGCTGGCCCAGCTCGCCGCGGCGGACCCGCGTCCCAACGCCTCGGTGCAGGCGCTCGCCCATGCGCTGCCGCCCTCCGACAGCAGCTGGACGGTGACCGCGATGGCGCCGTTCACCTCGGCCAAGAAGTGGTCGGGGATGTCGTTCGACGGCCACGGCCACTGGGTGCTCGGCGCCCCCGACGTGCTCGCCGGCCGTGACAGCGCCGCGGCGGCCCGCGCCGAGCAGGTGGGTTCGACCGGACGCCGGGTGCTGCTGCTGGGCGAGGTCGACCGTCCGGTCGACGACCCGGAGGCGCCCGGAGACGTGCGCCCGCGCGCCCTGGTGGTGCTGGAGCAGAAGGTGCGCCCGGAGGCGCGCGACACCCTCGCGTTCTTCGCTGCCCAGAACGTGGCGGTGAAGGTGATCTCCGGCGACAACGCCACCTCGGTCGGCGCGGTCACCGGTTCGCTCGGCGTCGACACCGGCGACGTCGTCGACGCCCGCACGCTCCCGGAGGACGATCAGGAGTTCGCCGACCGGGTCCAGTCCGCCGGCGTGTTCGGACGCGTCACGCCGCAGCAGAAGCGCCAGATGGTGGCGGCGCTCCAGTCCCGCGGCCACAACGTCGCGATGACCGGGGACGGCGTGAACGACGTGCTCGCGATCAAGGACTCCGACCTCGGCGTCGCGATGGGCTCCGGCGCCGCCGCGACCCGGTCGGTCGCCCAGCTCGTGCTGCTCGACGACAGCTTCGCCACCCTGCCCCACGTCGTCGCCGAGGGACGCCGCGTCATCGGCAACATCGAGCGGGTCGCGAACTTCTTCCTGACCAAGACGATGTACTCGATCATCCTCGCCCTGCTGGTGGCGCTGTGGGGACTCCAGTTCCCGTTCATGCCGATCCACATCTCCTTCGTCGGCTGGTTCACGATCGGCATCCCTGCGTCCATCCTCGCGCTGGCCCCCAACGCCGAGCGTGCCCGGCCGGGGTTCCTCCAGCGGGTGATGAGCTTCTCCATCCCGTCCGGGGTGGTGGTGGCGGTGACCACCTTCGTCAGCTACCTGCTGATCATGCCGCCGGCCGGCTCCGATCCGTCCCTGGGCCGCCAGGCGTCCACGGCTGCGCTGCTCACGCTGATGATCGGCGGCGCGTGGGTGATGATCGCGACCGCGCGTCCCTACGAGTGGTGGAAGCTGCTGATGATCGCGCTGTGCGCGCTGGCCGCCTACCTCGTGATCTTCTGGCTGCCCTACCAGGTCAGTGGCTGGGTGCAGGCCTGGCCGTTCCTGAAGCGCTTCGACCCCCAGCTCGACCCGGGCAACCTCGCCATGATGACGACGGCCGCCTGGGTGGGCCTGGTCGCGGTCGTCCTGGTGGAGGCGATCTGGTGGGTCTCGGGGCGCCTGACCGGCGAGCGGCGGCACCTGTTCGGGAGCCTGGGCGAGCGGTAGCCGGCCACCTGCGAGGCAGCCTCCCGGACGCCGGGTCGGCGCCCGGACGGGACGCCGTGGACCCGACTGTACGGGCTACAGCCGCGCAGCGATGTCGTCGCCGATCACCGACGTCGGCCGGCGGCTCGCGCCGCGCTCGGCGATGTCGGCGTCGACGGCAGCCTCGATCCGGCGGGCGTCGTCCGCGCGGCCGAGGTGGTCCAGCAACAGGGCCATCGACAGGATCGTCGCCGTCGGGTCTGCGATGCCCTTGCCGGCGATGTCCGGCGCGGAGCCGTGCACCGGCTCGAACATGGACGGGAACGTGCCGTCGGGGTTGATGTTGGCGCTCGCGGCCAGCCCGATGCCACCGGTGACGGCGGCGGCCAGGTCGGTGAGGATGTCGCCGAAGAGGTTGTCGGTCACCAGGACGTCGAAGCGCTGCGGGTCCTGGACGAACGCGATCGTGGCCGCGTCCACGTGCAGGTAGTCGGTGGCGACGTCGGGGTGCTCGGCGGCGACGGACTGGAACAACCGGTTCCACAGCCCGCCGGCGTTCACCAGCACGTTGTGCTTGTGCACCATCGTCACCTTCCTGCGGCGCTTCTCCGCGCGGACGAACGCGTCCCGGATGACCCGCTCGACGCCGTGGGCGGTGTTGATGCTCACCTCGGTGGCCACCTCGAACGGCGTCCCGGCGCGGAAGGCGCCGCCGTTGCCGCAGTACAGGCCCTCGGTGCCCTCGCGGACCACGACGAAGTCGATCGGCCCGCGCCCCGTGACCGAATCGGCCAGCGGCGTCGGGACGCCCGGGTAGAGCTTTGACGGGCGCAGGTTCACGTAGTGGTCGAACGCGAAGCGCAGCTTCAGCAGCAGCCCGCGCTCCAGCAGGCCGGACGGGATCGCCGTCGAGCCGGGGGCCGCGCCCACCGCGCCGAGAATGATCGCGCTGCTCGCGGCGAGCTGCTCCAGTTCGGCGTCGGGGAGGACCTCTCCGGTGCGCTGCCAGCGCTCCGCGCCGAGGTCGTGGTGGACGAACTCGAAGGCGTCGTCGCCGACGACCCGGGTGAGGACCTTGAGGCCCTCGGCCACCACTTCGGGACCGATGCCGTCGCCGGCGATGACGGAGATGACGGGCGTGCCGGTTGCTGCTTCGCTCACCCGCGCGAGGGTACTTGGTCGGTCGAAGGCTGGACGAATCCGTCTCACGGGGCGCGATAGCATGCCCCTCATGGCGCTGACGTTCCCCCTGCATCGCAACCCGGCCCCGGCAACCGACGACGACGTCGCCCGGGTGCTCGCCGACCCCGGCTTCGGCGACCACTTCACCGACCACATGGCGGTCGCGACGTGGACGAAGGACGGCGGGTGGGGCGCGGACGAGATCCGGCCGTACGGGCCGTTCCAGATCGACCCGGCCAGCGCCGTACTGCACTACGCGCAGGAGATCTTCGAGGGGCTGAAGGCCTACCGGCACGCCGACGGCTCGATCCACCTGTTCCGCCCGGAGGCGAACGCCCGCCGGTTCCAGGCCTCCGCCGCGCGGATGATGCTGCCGCAGCTGCCTGTCGAGGACTTCGTTCGCGCCGTCACGGAGCTCGTCGGCGTGGACGCCCGCTGGGTGCCCGGTGCCGAGGGGGAGCGGAGCCTGTACCTGCGGCCGTTCATGTTCGCCTCCGAGGTCTTCCTCGGCGTCCGTGCGGCCCAGACGGTCACCTTCAGCGTGATCGCCTCGCCGTCGGGCCCGTACTTCACCGGCGGCGTCAAGCCGGTCGACATCTGGGTCACCGACACCTGGGCGCGCGCGGGCGTGGGGGGCACGGGCTCGGCCAAGTGCGGCGGCAACTATGCCGCGTCCCTGATCGCCCAGTACGAGGGCTACGAGCACGGCTGCTCGCAGGTGCTGTTCATCGAGGCCGCGGACAAGGACCGGGTCGAGGAACTGGGCGGCATGAACGTGTTCCTGGTGACCTCGGACGGACGCCTGGTCACCCCGGCCCTCACCGGGACCATCCTGGAGGGCATCACCCGCGACTCGATCCTGACCGTCGCCGGCGAGCTCGGCCTGGTCACCGAGGAGCGCCGCGTGACGCCGGACGAGCTGTTCGGCGGCATCGCCGACGGCACGACGGTGGAGGCGTTCTCCTGCGGCACGGCCGCCGTGGTCACCCCGATCGGCGCGTTCAAGTCCGGCGCGGGGGAGTGGCGGCTTCCCGGGAACGGTTCGCCGACGACCATGGCGATCCGCGACGCGATCCTCGACATCCAGTACGGACGCGTCCCGGACACGCACGGCTGGTTGCGGCGCGTCGTCTGACCACGCGTCCCGCAGGACGGCGGCCCGCGCCCGGGCGAGGATCAGGCGAGCGCGGCCAGCGCTGCGTCGTAGTCGGGCTCGGTGCTGATGTTCTCGACGTGCTCGGTGTAGAGCACCGTGCCGTCGGCGTCGGCCACGACGACCGCCCGGGTGAGCAGGCCGCGGTTGCGGCCGTCCACCTGGGTGACCCCGAAGGCCTCGCCGAAGCCGGAGCGGAAGCTCGAGCCCATCACGACGTTCCCGATGCCCTCGGCGCCGCAGAAGCGCGCCTGCGCGTAGGGCAGGTCCGCGGACACGCACAGCACCACGGTGTCGGCCAGGCCCGCGGCGAGCTCGTTGAACCGGCGGACGCTCATCGCGCACACCCCGGTGTCGACGCTGGGGAAGATGTTCAGCACGATCCGCCGGCCGGCGGCCACCTCAGGGCCGAAATCCTCCATGTCGGAGCCGGTCAGGGTGAAGGCCGGCAGCGTGCTGCCGACGGGCGGCAGGTCGCCGATGCTGTGGACGGGGACGCCGCGGTGGAGGAGGGTTGCCATGCAACCGTTGTAGACCCGCCGTCAACTCCCGTCCTGAGGGTGGGACTGATCGTCTCAGGCCGTGAAACCTCTCCGTAACCTCGAAGGCGCACGGCAGGATCGCCCGGTGACCCAGTTTCCCCTCGCTCCGGACACCTTCCATGTCTACGACACGACCCTGCGCGACGGCGCCCAGCAGGAGGGCCTGCAGCTCAGCGTCAACGACAAGCTGAAGATCGCCCGCCACCTCGACGACCTCGGGGTGGGGTTCATCGAGGGCGGGTGGCCGGGCGCCAACCCCAACGACACCGCCTTCTTCGCCCGGGCCGCCGCCGGGGAGCTCCAGCTCAAGAACGCGAAGCTGGTGGCCTTCGGCGCCACCAGGCGGGTCGGCGCGCGGGCGGAGGACGACCCGCAGGTGCAGGCGCTGATCGACGCCGGGACCGAGGTCGTCTGCATCGTGGCCAAGAGCCACGACGAGCACGTCTTCCGCGCCCTCCACACCACGCTCGAGGAGAATCTCGCGATGGTGGCGGACACGGTCACCCACCTCGTCGCGAGCGGGCGCCGGGTGTTCGTCGACTGTGAGCACTTCTTCGACGGGTACCGGTCCAACCCGGACTACGCGCTCGAGGTCGTGCGCACCGCCGCGGAGGCCGGCGCGGAGGTCGTCGTGCTCTGCGACACCAACGGCGGCATTCTGCCGTCGTGGATGGGCGACATCGTCTCGGCCGCGGCCCAGGTCGGCGTGGACCTCGGCATCCACTGCCACAACGACACCGGGTGCGCCGTCGCCAACACCCTCGCCGCCGTGGAGGCCGGCGTGATGCACGTCCAGGGCACGATGAACGGCCACGGCGAGCGCACCGGCAACGCCAACATCATCACCGTGGTGGCGAACCTCCAGCTGAAGTACGGGTGGCCGCTGCTGCCGCCGTCCTCGCTGGCGGAGGCGACCCGGATCAGCCATGCCATCTCCGGGGTCACCAACGTGCCGATGAACAACCGCCAGCCCTACGTCGGCGCGTCCGCGTTCGCCCACAAGGCCGGCCTGCACGCCTCGGCGATCAAGGTGGACGCCAACCTCTACCAGCACATCGACCCGACCCTCGTCGGCAACGACATGCGCATGCTCGTCTCCGACATGGCCGGGCGCGCCAACATCCAGATCAAGGGCTCCGAGCTCGGCTACGACCTGTCCAACCGCGAGCTGGCGGCGAAGGTCACCGACAAGGTGAAGGAGCGCGAGATGGACGGCTACTCCTACGAATCCGCCGACGCGTCCTTCGAACTGTTGCTGCGCGAGGAGCTGGGCCTGCTCCAGGACTTCTTCGAGGTGATCAGCTGGCGGGTGCTCACCGGCCACGAGGTGAAGCCGGAGGGCGACTCCGAGGCTACGGTGAAGCTGCGCGCGAAGGGGGTCACCACCAACCTGGTAGGGGAGGGCCACGGCCCGCTGAACGCCCTCGACGTCGCGCTGCGCGGGGCGCTGATCCACGCCTACCCCCAGGTCGACGGCTTCGAGCTCACCGACTACAAGGTGCGCATCCTCGACCAGGGCCACGGCTCGGACGCGATCGTGCGGACCCTCATCGACATGTCGGACGGCGAACGCACCTGGACCACCGTTGGCGTGGGCACCAACGTCATCGAGGCCTCGTGGGAGGCGCTCTACGACGGCTACCGGTGGGGGCTGCTCCAGCAGGAGGCCGTCGAGGCCTGAACCGTACGGCCGCGCGCCGCTAGCCTTGGGCCATGACCAGCGGGGGCGCGTACAGGGTGGGCAACGACGACCGCGAGCGGGCCGTCGCCGAGCTGCGCCGGGCCGCCGAGGACGGGCGCCTGAGCGCGGAGGAGCTGGACGAACGCACCGCGCGCGCCCGGTCGGCCCGCACGGGCGACGAGCTGTCCCGCCTGCTCGCCGACCTCGGGTCGTCCGGCGCGGTCGCGATGCCGGTGCGGCTGCCGACGGCCGCCGAGGCGCTCGCCGCGCTCGCCCGGGTCGGCTACCGTCCCGACGACCCGCTCGTGCTCAACGCCGGGGTGTCGGGGGAGAGCCGCAGCGGGTCGTGGACGGTGCCACCGTTCATGATCGCCCGGGCCGGCATCGAGACCGTCCGGATCGACTGCCTCCAGGCGAGCGCAGCCGCCGAGGTGATCGACCTGCTGGTCGAGGCCACCCTGGGCACGGTCGTGCTCGTGGTGCCGGAGGGGTGGGCGGTGAACGTCGACCAGGTGGTGAAGGGGATGGGAACCCTGAAGGTCACCGTGCCGGGAGTGCCGGCGGCGGGGTGCCCGGTGTTCATCGTCCGCGGGTCGTTGAACATGGGCACGTTCAAGGCCCGCCACGCCACCCGGTTCGACCGGTGGCGCCTGCGCAGGCAGCAGCGTCGCCAGCGGGCGATCAGCGCGCGCTGACGCGCTCGAGCACCAGCGGACGGCGCTGTACCGGCTCCGTGCTGATGGTGGCAGCGTCGGCCAGGGCCTCCTTCGCCCGCTCCATCCGCTCCGGTGTGTCGGTGTGCAGGGTGAACAGCGGCTGCCCGGCGCTGACCCGGTCGCCGATCCCCGCGTGCCAGGTGACCCCGGCCGCCGCCTGCACCGGATCGCCCTGCTTCGCCCTTCCGGCCCCCAGCCGCCAGGCGGCGAGCCCGACGCCCATGGCGTCGAGGCCGGTGAGGTAGCCGTCCGCGCCGGCCGTCACGACCTCGGTGTGCCGCGCGACGGGGAGCGGCGCGTCCGGGTCGCCCCCCTGGGCGCGGATCATGGCCTTCCAGGTGTCCATCGCCCGGCCCGAGGCCAGGACGGCGGCCGGGTCGGCGTCGATCCCCGCGCAGTCGAGCATCTCCGCGGCGAGCGCCACCGTGAGCTCCACCACGTCGGCGGGGCCACCGCCGGCGAGCACCTCCACCGATTCCGCGACCTCCAGCCCGTTGCCGGCGGTGCGTCCCAGCGGGGCGTCCATGTCGGTGATCAGGGCGACCGTCCGCACCCCGGCGGCGGTGCCGATACCGACCATCGTCTCGGCGAGCGCCTTCGAGTCGGCGAAGGTCTTCATGAACGCGCCGGCGCCGGTCTTGACGTCCAGGACGAGCGACGCGGTGCCCTCGGCGATCTTCTTGCTCATGATCGAGGCGGAGATCATCGGGATCGACTCGACGGTGGCCGTCACGTCACGCAGCGCGTAGAGCTTCTTGTCCGCCGGCGCGAGCCCGGAGCCCGCCGCGCAGATGACTGCTCCGACCGACTCCAGCTGGGCCAGCATCTCCGCGTTGGTCAGGCTGGCCCGCCAGCCGGGGATGGCCTCCAGCTTGTCGAGGGTGCCGCCGGTGTGGCCCAGCCCCCGTCCGGACAATTGCGGGACGGCGGCGCCACAGGCCGCGACGAGCGGGGCGAGCGGGAGGGTGATCTTGTCGCCCACCCCCCCGGTGGAGTGCTTGTCGACCGTCGGACGGGACAGGCTGGAGAAGTCCATCCGCTCGCCGGTGGCGATCATCGCGTGGGTCCAGCGGCTCAGCTCCGCGCCGTCCAGCCCCCGGAAGAAGATGGCCATGGCCATCGACGACATCTGCTCGTCCGTGACCACGCCGTCGGTGTAGTTGCGGATCAGCCAGTCGATCGCCTCGTCACTGAGGCGACCTCCGTCCCGCTTGGTCCTGATCAGCTCCACGGCGTCGAAGGTGCTCATGAACGGCACCCTAGGCTAGGAGCATGGCGAGACGCATCTGGTTGCCCTATCCCGACGTCGAGACCGCCCTGGACGCTGTCGGACCGCTCCCCGAGGGGCTCGTGGCGGACTGCTTCCTCGCGGACGGCACGTGGCCGGATTCGATCGCGGAGGTCGAGTTGCTGGTGGCGCCGTACATGCATCCGGCACCCGCGGTGATGGGCCGGGTGGGGGAGATGACCAGCCTCCGCGCGGTCCAGTTGCTCAGCGCCGGCTACGACAACTTCCTGCCCTTCCTTCCCGAGGGCGTCACCTTGAGCAACGCCGCCGGCGTGCACGACGCGAGCACTGCGGAACTCGCCGTCGCCCTGGCGCTGGCGAGCAACCGGCACCTCGACACCTACGCCCGGAACATGCCGTCCGGCACCTGGGGCAACGACTTCAGCACGTCGCTGGCCGACCGGCGGGTGCTCATCGTCGGCTACGGCCGCATCGGCGCGGCGATCGAGCGGCGGCTCGCCGGGTTCGAGGTGGCCTCGGTCACCCGGGTCGCCCGCCGGGCCCGCACGGGTGAGGTGCCGGTGCACGCGATCGGCGAGCTCGGCTCGCTGCTGCCGGAGGCCGACGTGGTGTTCGTGATCACCCCGCTCACGCCGGACACAGAGCACCTCATCGGGGCCCCGGAACTCGCGGCGATGCCCCAGGACGCCCTGCTGGTGAACGTCGCGCGCGGTCGCGTGGTCGACACCGAGGCCCTGGTGGCCGCGACAGCCACGGGTCGCATCCGCGCGGCGCTCGACGTCACCGATCCGGAGCCGCTCCCACCCGACCATCCCCTGTGGCGCACGCCCGGGGTGCTGATCAGCCCGCACGTGGGCGGCCAGAGCACCGCCTTCCAGCCACGGATGCTGCGGCTCGTCCGGGAGCAGCTCGCGCGGTTCGCCGCAGGCGAGCCCCTGGCGAACATCGTCGCCTGAGCAGGAGCCCGCCCGGCTAGTCTGACGCCCATGCGCATCGCCAGATTCGTCGCCCAGGGCGACCCGACGTTCGGTGTGGTCGAGCTCGCCGAGGACCAGGGACCCAATCCCGAGACGGTGGCCGCGGTGTCGGGCGACCCGCTGGCCGGGCCCGTCCACTACACCGGCGAGCGTCTGCCGCTGGCCGACGTCCGGCTCGTCGCCCCGGTGATCCCCCGCAGCAAGGTGATCGGCGTCGGGCGCAACTACGCAGAGCACGCCGCGGAGCAGGGTGCGCCGGTGCCGTCCTCGCCGCTGGTGTTCCTCAAGCCCAACACGTCGGTGATCGGACCGGGGGAGCCGATCGTCTACCCCGCGGAGACGTCCAACCTCCACTACGAGGGCGAGCTCGCCGTGGTGATCGGACGCATCTGCCGCCGGGTGCCGCCCGAGCGCGCGGCGGAGGTGGTGTTCGGCTACACGATCGCCAACGACGTGACCTGTCGTGACCTCCAGGCCGCGGACGGCCAGTGGACGCGCGCCAAGGGCTTCGACAGCTTCTGCCCGCTCGGTCCGTGGATCGCCACGCACCTCGGCATGGACGAGGCCGGCCGGCTCGACCTGCTGACGAGCCTGAACGACGAGCCGGTCCAGACGGCCAACACCTCCGAGATGGTGCACTCCATCCCCGACCTCATCGCCTACGTCAGCTCGTTCACCACCCTGCTGCCCGGCGACGTCATCCTCACCGGGACGCCGGCGGGCGTGGGCCCGATGGTCGCCGGCGACCGGGTCAGCGTGACGATCTCCGGCATCGGCACCCTCACCAACCCGGTCGTCTCCGAGGAGGCCTGAGGTGGCCCGGGCGGACGCTCTCCGGTCCCGCGTCGACGCGTGGGTCCGGCACGCGCCGCGTCCGGGCGTCCGCTACCCGGAGGTGCTGGTCGTCGACGACCCGTCCGTGCCGGCGTGGCGGCGGGTCATGCTCGGGGTCGGCGGCGCGCTGCTCGGCCTGGCCACGTACATGGTGCTGGCCCCGCTGGTGGCGTTCGCGATCATCAGGGCGTCGTGGTCCCTCGCGGGGAGCCCAGGCGACGTGATGTCCTACACGGCGCAGGCGGCGTCCTTCGGGCTGCCGGCGGGCATGGTGGCCACCCACCTGGCGCTGGCCACGCTGATCCCGATCAGCTTCGCGCTGGTGCTGTTCGTCCACCGGTTCCACCCGCGCTGGCTCACCTCCGTGCAGCCGGGCTTCCGCTGGCGCTACGCGCTCGTCACGGGCGGGGCGTCGCTGCTGGTCTTCGGCGGGGTGTGGGTGGTCTCCCGGATCGGCGAGCCGTGGGTGGTGGCTCCCGAGCCCGCCTTCTGGGGCTACGTCGTCGCGATCCTGCTCACGGCCCCGTTGCAGGCGGCGGCCGAGGAGTACTTCTTCCGTGGCTACCTGATGCAGGCGATCCACACCACCGCGCCGACCAGCCCCTGGTTCGCGGTGGTGGGCTCCTCGGCCGTGTTCGCCCTGCTGCACTCTGGCAACAGCCAGGCCCTGATCTACGCGTTCGCCTTCGGCCTCATCGCGGGCTGGCTGGCGATGCGGACCGGCGGGCTGGAGGCCGGCATCGCGCTGCACGTGGTGAACAACCTGCTGACCTTCGGGTACGCGGCACTGTCGGGCACGATGGTCGAGACTTTCAGCGACCGCCAGGCAACATGGGCCAGCCTCGCCTGGGCGGTGGGCGGCTTCGCCGCCTCGGCCGCTGTCGCCCTGTGGATCGCCCGCCGAATGCGGCTCGCCACGACCACCCCCGGCGCCCGGTTTGGTGCCCCGGCCGCGGTCTAGTAGAGTCTCTGCTCGGCCCTCGTGGCCGGCAAACCCTGGGGTATGGGGTAATTGGCAGCCCGCCGGATTCTGGTTCCGTCAGTCTAGGTTCGAGTCCTAGTACCCCAACGCAGTGGATTCCGAGTCGCCCGGCGCGGTTTGGTAGTGTTCGCTGACGTCGCTCTCGAGCGACAGCTAGGGCCCCGTTGTGTAGCGGCCTAGCACGCCGCCCTCTCAAGGCGGTAGCGCGGGTTCGAATCCCGTCGGGGCTACAAGGTGAAACCCCTTGTCAGAGGCAACTCTGGCAAGGGGTTTCTTCTGTCCGAAGCCCGGGTTGGGGCCGTTTGAACACAATTTGGACACAGTTTCCGCACGATGACGTGCGCTGAGGAGGTTCTGGAGGCCGCTATCGCGGCCTTCGAAGGCGGTCCTCGGCTGGTGCCTGATCGGGGTTCGCGACCGATGCAATCCGCTCCGCCGACCGCCCCGGGCGAGTGGTGTCGAGTTCCACTTGCCGGGCGGCGTCCATCGCGTCGGCTACCGTGTCGAGGCGGTCGGCGAACAGATGGCCGTACAGGTCCAGGGTCATCGTCGCCGACTTGTGGCCGAGCATCCGCTGGACGACCTTGACGTCGGCACCGGCCGCGATCGCCAAGGACGCCGCGGTGTGACGGAACTCGTGCGGGTGGAAGTGCTTGGTGTACACGGGCACGGCCACGCGTCCTCGCTTGACGCTGACCGGTCGGCCCTCGGCGTCGACTTTGCGAACGCAGAGTCCCATCTCCTCGGCGGCCGGGACCAGGGCGGCGCGCTGGAAGGTCTGGGCGCGAAGGACTCCGCCACGCGGCCCGATGAACACCAGGTCATCGGGTGCCCTGCCGTCGATCGCTGCCCCGATCTCGGGGATCAGGAAGTGAGGGATCGCCACCTCGCGTCGCTCGTGGCCCTTGGTGGCGCCCCAGGTCATGACGCCTTTGATCGGCGAGACCGATTCGGCGACCACAACCCGCCGGCGTGCAAGGTCGATCCGCATCACGCGCAGCGCGGCCACTTCGCCCCACCGGAGCCCGGTGTAGGCCAGGAACCTGACCAGGAGATCCCAGTCGGGTCCGACCAGCCGCGCGATGTCCTCGACCTGGGTGTGGGTCAGGAACCGCTTCTCCGTCGCATGCACCCGGGGCAGGGAGATGTCCTCGGCCACGTTGCGGGAGATGCGGCCGTCCCGGACCGCGGTCGCGAGGATCTGGGAGAACACGCGATGGATCTTTCGCACGCTGGCGGGCGCGAGGTCGATGCCCGCAATCCACAGCTGGACGTCAGAATGGGTGATCTTGCCGATCGCGAAGTCTCCCCAGCGCGGCTTGATGTGGACCCGGATCGCATTCTCGTAGCGGTCACGAGTCTTCGCAGTGAGGTTGGTCTTCCCGGCCAGCCAATCGTCCGCCCACGGCCCGAGCTTGACTCTTCCGCGCGCGGGATCGACGTAGCCGCCGGTGGTCTTGGCGCCTTCGACGCCGCTCAGATAGGCCTCTGCGTCTCGCTTGCGTGCGAATGCCTTGCTGCGGCTCTTGCCATCCGGCGTCCGCCAGCGCGCGTAGTAGCGACCGTTGGCCCGCTTGTCGATCGTGCCCATCCTCTGCTGCGCCCGTGTGCTTCAGAACGTCAACGCGGGCCGTCGTACTGGCGATCCAGCCAGGCGAGGACGTCGCTCCGCTTGTAGCGGACTCCGCGCGGGCCCAGGTGGAACCAGCGTGGCCCGATCTCCTGGTACCTCCATGTGCGCAGGGTCGCACCCGGGGTCCGCAGCATCAGGGCGACCTCAGCCGTCGTCAGGAGGGCGTCCTCGCCCAGGGACGCGACCTTCGGGTGGGCGCCATCGGACGACGCTCCATACGGGCCGCCGCCGAGGTCATTCAGGTTGTCCGCGGGTTCATAGCTGGCGGTCATGACATCCTCCTGGGGGATCGCAGTGCTCCTGAACCACTAAGCCGCAAACACCCCCTCGATCCGGACAAAACCAGCTACTCACTCTTGGGTACTCGCTCACCCTCGCAACGGCTTGCCGCCTTTCAGTGCCAGCCTTGTTGGCCTGAACCCTGGGCGTGGCGGGCCGGGGGGCAAGGTCGTAGCCTGACGTATTGGGGCCCGGCTGTCGCGCCTGGGGGTGGGTTTGCGGCGCCGGGCCCCTCCTCACGCTCCGGCTCGGGGTAGCCGCCGGGTTGTCTGGTCGGCGCCTCAGGCCCGGTACCTGAGCCGGGGTCGCACGTCGGTCTCGGGTAGCCAGGTGTATCTGGTGACGCCGCGGCCGGGACTCCATTCGACGCAGATCCTGCCTTGGTCGCGGTGGAGGGCGACTCCGGGTCGGATCTCGGTGTGGGTGCGCCAGACGAGCCGGATCAGGACGAGCCTGCGTCCCTCGTAGAGCTTGTCCTTGCTGGGTCCATGGGGTGGTCCGAGCGCATTGAGGGGTGCGGGGTACAGCCGTTCGGACACACCATCAGCGTAGAACACCTGTTCGATTATGGGCGAGATCGCGACACTCCGGCAGCTATCGACATAAGGCGTCGGCGGGCCTTTGCTGGTGGGGTCGAGTCGCTAGTCTTCGAGGTGGTCGAGGATCTGGTCGCTGATCTGGGCGGCTGCTGCTTCCACGTGGTAGTTGTCGGGCCAGGCGGTGACCAACGGGTCGAGGTCGTTGCGGAAGAGTGGGTCCTGGAGCTTCCTGGCGAGGTTGTCCCGCGCTCGTGTCGCGGTGAGTCCGTCGGGTCGGTAGGGCGCGAAGGCCGCCAGGATCGCCGGCGCCGGAAGGCGGAGCTGTTCGAGTGCGAGCCACAGGTCGAACAGGTCGCGGCCTTTGGATCGCTGGTAGAGGGCGCGGATCTTGGTTGCCATCAGTTCGGCTGGCGCGAAGGTTCGCACCGCGGCGGTGCCGCTCCACCAGGGTGAGTCGACGCTGTGTGTGCGCTGGATCAGGGGTATGGCGGGTGAGCGTTCGTGGGTGTTCACTTCGATCTTGATCCGCAGTGGGACGCCGGTGGTCGCGGTCGTCCGCCAGTAGACCTTGGGGTGTTGGCTGACGCGGGTGTTGACGGTGTAGCCGAGGTCGGCGCCGAGGTGGTTGAGCGTCTGGGTGAGGGGGCCGATGCCGGTCGCTGAGCTGCGGACGTAGTCGAGGTCCTCGCTGTAGCGGTAGGGGTGTTTGAGGTGGAGCTTGTGCAGTGCGGTGCCGCCGCGGAAGACGAGTTCGTGGCTGAGGTAGTCGTCCTGGGCGATGGCGCAGATGGCCCGCGACAGCAGCAGGTCCTGCTCGACCTGTTCGCGGGTGGGCTAGGGGTGGTCGACGCTCCACGCGGTGACCGCGTTGGCGGGGATCATGCTTCGGGCTCCAGTTCGCGGTTGATGGACAGCATCCAGCGGTTGTCTATCGGTCCACCGTCTGCGTTGTGCGGGTCGAGCCGCGAGGCTGAGGCGATGGCGCTGCGGGCAGTCCGGGCCAGCGGCGCGAGGTCGTCGCGATCGGTGAACTCGGACAGGATCCAGCCAACGCGTCTGCTGGCTGCGGCCGGGAACGACGACACGAGCTTCACCAGTTGACCGATCTCGAAGGAGTCGTGTTCGGACAGCTCGATGATGACGGTCGCGGCGTTGTCGATGCCTGCCGCGAGCAGCAGGTCGTCAGCGACATCGAGCATGGTCGCAGCTACGGTGGAGACTCTTGCGGTGCCGTCACGGGTGGGGTGGTCGATGCTCGGAATGCAGGCCACATCGCGCTGGGCGAAGGAGAATCGGGTGCGACCGACGACCCGGTCGCGGATGTGTCGATTGACCGCAACTTGGAGGGCCTGTGGGGCCTGATGTGCCGACCCGTACAGGGCGGCTGCGCTGAGCCATCCGACGTAGTAGCTGATGCCGCGGTGGCGCATCATCGCATCGATGATCTCGATTCCCGGGGGTGCGCCCCAGGTCCGGTACTCCGGGGGCACGGGAACCCACAGGCCCCTGGTTGGTTGGACCCATTCGCCGCGTCGAGCCGGCGCGTTCAAACGTTGCCGGACCTGGTCCTCACTCACGCCGAGCAGGTCAGCGACCTCCGCCGACGTCAGGGAGCCACGGCCATGGGCCAGCGCCCAGTCCGCCAGTTCCGGAGCGCGCACACGGTCCTCCATCACATGATCCATGTTCACAATCGTCACAGAAACCGTTACGTTCTGCAATGCTGATCACCAAGGATGCCGTGCGAGGACCGATGGTGCGCAGGGCGATCCCCGAAGTGCGGGGGAGGCAACTGGAGAGTTTCCGTGGCCGCGAGGCTTGCGGGGCCGTGGACAAGCGGCGTTATCCTGAGTCTTGCCCCACCCCCTCGGGCTGATCGGCCGTTCTCGGGTTCTCCTGTCCCGTCGGAGCCGGGCTTACAACTGAAGCCGCGATCGTGCTCCCCGGTCTACTTCTGATGTAGCAATCTTGCTGTTTTGTCCGGATCGACCCCTCTTCATCGGCTTAGTGGGCTAGAGAGAAGAAGGGTGCCCCTATGACCGAACCCCGCCGGCTCAGCCTGACCGGTTGCATGATCGCGCTCGCCCTGCTCGCCGGATGCACACCTGGAGCAGCCACGACCGTGATGCCCTCCACATGGGCGAGCCCCGCCGCGTCGAGCCCTTCAGCCACAGCGTCAGAGACGTCGACGCCCACCCCGACGAGCAGCTGGAACCCGACTCAGGCCACGGCGATCAAGGTCGTCGAGGACTACTTCGTGGCACGAGACTTGCTGTTCGCAGATCCATCTCACTTCACCAAGGCGCAAGCGAAGTCATCCCTCCAGCCGTACGCAGCCGACAACATGCTCGACGGCTACGTCAAGTTCTTCGCGAAGCTCAAGGAAGCTGGCGAGCGGTACGAGGGGCCTGCGCGGCTCGCCTGGACTGCAGCTTCCGGCGTCTTTGGCAGCGGCGCCGGCGAATCCGTGAACGTGACTGTATGCCGCGACTCCACTGGCAGGACGCTGGTCGACCGCAAGGGAAAGGTGCTCGCCGAGATCAAGCCGGCCATTCGCGAGTTCGAGGTTCGGAACACCACCTCGGGGTTCCGCATTGTCGGCGAGAAGGAAGGGTTTGGTGACCCATGTCCTTGATCGCGCGATCCGCAGCTCTCATTCTGGCAATCATGGCGCTGGTTGCGTCCGCAGTCGCAACTCCGGCGCACGCGGATGCGAAGTGCGACCCGACCTCGGAGTACTGCGAAATCAGTGACGGCGGAGATGGGGGTGGCGGCGGCAACGGCGGTGGGGGTGGCAAGAGCAAGTCTCCGGAGCCGCCACTGTGTTCTGCGTTCTCTCGTGGGGTTCCGGACAATCCGCCGGCGGATGACTGGGTGTATGTGGAGTGCCGGCTGTCGGCGAACGACGCGGACACGATCGGGTTGTGGGTGCCGCCGCGGGCGAGCGCGGAGCAGTTGGCGTGGGCGGCGATCGCCCGGTTGCAGCTGAGGCCGGTCGAGATCGGTTTGACCCCGTTGGATCCGGGTGTGATGACCGCGGTCGGGATTCCGGTGTGGTTGTGGGTGGACAACCCGTCGCGGACGAGCTGGGGGCCGGCGTCGATCACGGCTGGCGGGATCTCGTTGACCGCGCGGGTGTCGTCGGTGTCCTGGGTGATGGGGGATGGCACGTGGTTGCGGTGCGGCAAGGGCACCGAGTGGCGGCCGGGCATGGTCGATCGCAACGGTTTGGTGGGGGAGTCCCCGACCTGTGGGCATGTGTATGACCAGCAGGGCCGCTACACGGTGCGAGCGGTGGCGCACTGGGTTGCGGACTGGCAGGGCTATGGCGAGTCGGGGACGATCCGGCTCGATCTGTACTCCACCCGGGTTCTGCGGGTGGGCGAGATCCAGGTGGTCGTGACGCGCAGGTAGGGAGCACACCGATGAAGACTGTGGAGACCAAGCCGGCCGCCGGCGCCGAACCGACGGCTGCGCCGCTGCAGCCGCCCGAGGTGACGAAACTCCAGCGTCGACCGCTCACCGTGGTGCTCGCGGTGGTCCTGGTCTGCCTGGGTGGCCTGACCGGCTTGTGGCTGTGGACCTCGTCGTCGTCGGCGATCGAGGTGGTCGCGGTCAAGGCGCCGGTCGAGCGCGGCCAGCTGATCACCGACACCGACCTGATGACGGTCCGGGTGACGCTGGATCCCTCGTTGCGGACGGTTCCGGCCACGGCCCGGGAGTCGCTGGTGGGCAAGCGTGCGGTGACCGATCTTGCGGTGGGCACCTTGGTGTCTCCGGATCAGGTCAGCGATGTGGTGGTGCCTGGTGCGGGAGTGGCGGTGGTGGCGGTGCCGATCGCGCCCGGTCTGATCCCGGCGGAGCCGTTGAAGGCGGGTGACACGGTGCGTCTGGTGCAGGCACCGGCGCAGGGCGGTGAGGTTTCGGTCGCGCCGACCGAGATCACGGCGACGGTGTTGAACGTGACGCCGGGGGATACCCAGACGGTGGTGGACGTGCTGGTGGCCGACAACCGGGCCGGGGAGCTGGCCGCTCGGGCGGCGTCGGGGAACCTGGCGTTGGTGCTGGCGAGCCGGGAGCGCTGATCGCAGTGGCCCTGATCACACTTACTTCGGCCTCAGGGGCGCCGGGGGTGACCACGACCGCGCTGGCGCTGGCCGGGTGCTGGCCGCGTCGGTGCCTGCTGGTGGAGGCCGACCCGTCCGGGTCGTCGGCGCTGCTGGCGGGCTATTGGCGCGGCACCCGTGACCACACCGGGGTGGTCGACCTGGTCAAGGCGCACCGGGCCGGCGTGCTGGCTGACGCGCTGCTGCGGATGGCGATGCCGGTCGAGGGCACTCAGGCGTCGGTGATCATCGGCTCCCGGTCACACGAGCAGGCCGCCGGGCTGTCCCGGCTGTGGGAGCCGCTGACCCAGGTGTTGCGGGATCTCGCCGCCCGCGATCAGGACGTCCTCGTGGATGCCGGGCGGCTCGGACTGGAGGGCTCACCGGCCCCGTTGATCGGCCAGGCCGATGTCACTGTCCTGGTGGCCCGCAGCACGCTGGTGGCGGTCGCCGGGGCACGCTCGTGGGCGTTGTCGTTGCAGGAGGGGGCGGGCCCGGGACATGAGGTGCGGCTGTTGCTGGTCGGTGCGGGCCGGCCGTACAGCGCTGGCGAGGTGTCACGGGCGCTGGGTGTCGGGGTGGTCGGGTCGATCGGCTGGGACCCGGCCCGGGCCGGGGTGTTCTCCCACGGTGATCCGCTGCCGGCACCGCGTGGTCTGCGGCGTCTGCGGGGCGGGCCGGGGGCGGCCAGGGCGGCGTTCGCCGCGTCGGGCTATCAGCGCAGCGTCCAGGCCGCGGGTGAGGCGCTGCGGGCGGTGGTGGAGCGGTCGGAGCGGGATCGGGCCCGGTGGATCGCCCCGCAGGCCAGCGGAGAGGAGGCAGGCCGGTGAGCGAGCCTGAACACAGCGAGGACCTGCTCGGACTGCCCATGTTCGACAGCCAGCGAACCGTGCCGGGACGCCGGCCGGGCCGGGTCCGTGGCGGCTTCCGCGCCCCCGACGAGCCGATACCCGAGCCGCCGCCGGCGGTGTCTCGGGTCGTGCCGATCCGTCGCGAACAGCCCCCGGCGGCGCCGGCGGGCGGGGTGGATTGGGCGGAGGTGGCCCGGTTCCGGGGCGAGGTCGCCAAGCGGCTGCCGGGCCGGGTCGGCGCTACGGCGGACCGGGCCGGCGAGGAGGACGAGGGCTGGTCGGTGATCCGGCAACTGCTGGACGAGGATGCCGCCGCGACGGTGGCCCGAACCGGTGAGCTGCGCTCAGCCGCGGCGCAGGAAGGGCTGGCGCAGGCGATCTTCGACAGCGTGTTCCGGCTGGGCCGGCTGCAACCCTTGGTGGACGACACGAGGGTGGAGAACATCCTGGTCTACGGGTGTGACCGGGTCGTGGTGGAGTACGCCGACGGGTCGATGCGCCAGCTGCCAGCGGTGGCCGACAGCGACGCCGACCTGGTCGACTTCATTGCGTTCGTCGCCTCGAGGGCGGACAACCCGCGCTCGTTCACCCCGGCCCACCCGTCACTGAACCTGACCCTGGCCGACGGTTCCCGGCTTGCCGCCTCCCTGGAGACCGGCCGGGTGTCGCTGGTGATCCGCCGGCACCGGATCCGCCGGGTCACACTCGCTGACCTGGTCGAGTGGGGCTCGCTCAGCGAGGTGATGGCCGACTTCCTCCGCGCCGCGGTGCGGGCGCGGAAGTCGATCGTGGTCTCCGGCGCCCAAGGCGCCGGCAAGACGACCCTGGTGCGGGCGTTGTGTGCCGAGATCCCGCGGATGGAGATCGTGGGCACCTTCGAGTCCGAACGGGAACTGTTCCTGCCCGAGATCGAGGGCCAGCACGCGGTGGTGTTCGACTGGGAGATGCGCGCCGGCTCCGGGGAGCGCAGCGAGGACGGCAGCATGGCCGGACAGCGGACGACCGCATCACAGGTGACCAGCAGTTTCCGGTTCCGCGCCGACCGGCAGATCGTCGGCGAAGTCCTCGGCGCGGAAGCGATGGACATGATCAAGGTGATGGAGTCCGGCACCGGCTCGATCTCCACCACCCACGCCGCGAACGCCCGCCTGGCGGTGCACAAGCTGATCACCTGCGCGATGGAGGCCGGCCCGCACGTCAGCCACGACCTGGTCGCCGCGAAGCTGGCCGCCACCTTGGACCTGGTGGTGCAGATGCATTCGGAGATCACCCCGATCGACGACTTCGGCCAGGTCGCCCACAAACGCCGCTTCGTCTCCGAGATCGTCGAGGTGACCCCGGGGGAGTGGCCCCGCGGGATCTCCTTCACCACCGTGTTCCGCCGCCTACCTGGCCAACCCGGGGTGGCCGACACCCGCCCGGACAGCATCTGGGACGACCTGCTCGCCGCCGGAATGGACGCGGCCGCGTTCGAGCACGAAGCCGCCGAGTACCGCACCACCGGGAACCCGCGATGACCGGGGCTGTGCTGTCGATGCTCGCCGGAGCCATGATCACCGGCGGCCTGCTGCTCGGCGTCTACGGGCTGCAGCGCCGCCCCGTGCCGCCGCCACGACCCCACCGGCCCGCACCGGCATGGATCAGCCGGTGGGCCCGGATGCCGCGCTGGCAGCGCCGGGCGCTGCTCGCCGCCGTGCTGGCCGGCCTCGTCGCGATCGCGTTCGGGGCACCGGTGATGGTGGCGGTGGTGTTGCCGCTCGCGGTGCTCGGCCTGCCGGTGCTGCTGGTCACCTCGGATGGGGGCCGGCGGATCGCCCGGCTGGATGCGATCAGCGAGTGGACCCGCAACCTGGCCTCGGTGATCACCGCCGGTCAGAGCCTGGAACAGGCCCTGACCGCCAGCCTGCGTGCCACCCCCGCACCGATCCGGCCGCAGGTGACCAACCTGGTCGCCCGGCTACGGGCCCGCTGGTCGACCGAGGACGCCTTGTTGAAGTTCGCCGACGACCTCGACGACGCGACCGGTGACCTCGTGGTGAGTGCCCTGATCATCGGCTCCCGGCACCGCGGCGAAGGCCTGTCCCGGGTGCTGACCGGCCTGTCCGACTCGGTGGCCGAAGAGGTCCGGTCGCGCCGCGACATCGAAGCCGACCGGGACAAGGCCCGCGGCTCGGCCCGGCTGATCACCCTGCTGGCCGTCGGCGGGATGGCGCTGCTGGCGTTCTCCGGCGACCTCCTCACCCCCTACACCACCCCGATCGGACAACTCGTCCTCGCCGGCCTCGCCGCGATGTTCATCGCCGGACTCGCCTGGCTGCGACGGATGGTGGCCGACGACCCGCCCCCCAGATTCCTGCCGGTCCGGGAGGTGCCACGATGACCGGCGCGCTGCAGCTGTGGGTCCTGGCCGGAGCGATAGTCGGTGGCGGGATCGCCCTGCTCGTGTGGTGGCTTCAGCCCGCCCAACCCGACCTGGCCCAGGTGCTGGCCCGGCTCGCACCCGGCCGTGCGCCAGCCCCGGTTGACGACACCACCGGGCCACAGGGATTGCGGGACCGGCTCGGGATGTGGGCGATGGCCCATCTGCCCGGCTCGTGGTGGCGGGCCGTGCCGGAGAAGGACCTCCAGCTGCTGGACATGCCGCTGCGCGCCTACTACGGCGAGAAGGTCTCCGCGGTGCTGGTCGTGCTGGTCGGCATCCCGCTGGTCGGCGGCCTGTACTCGGCCCGCGTCGGCCTGCCGTGGGCGGTGCCCGCACTGGCCACGCTCATGATCGCCGCGGTGGCCTGGCTGCTGCCCGACCGGCGCATCGCCAGAACCGCAGCCAAGGCCCGGACCGAGTTCCGGCGCGCGCTGAGCGCCTACATCGACCTGATCGCCCTGGGCCGGGCAGCCGGCGGGATCGGCACCCGGCAAGCGATGGAAACCTCGGCCGGGCTGGGCCGGTCCTGGCCGTTCGAACGGATCAGCCAGGTGGTGGTTCGCAGCCGCTACTCCGGCGTCCCACCCTGGGACGCGCTGGCCGACATGGCCAACCAGCAAGGCCTGCCCGACCTCGACGACCTGGCCGACACCCTGCGGCTGGCCGGCGAGGAAGGCGCCCAGGTGTTCACCACCCTCCGCGCCCGCTCCTCCGCGCTGCGGAACGCGATCACCACCACCGACCGGGCCGAGATCAACGCCAAGAGCGACTCCCTGATGCTGCCCACCCTGGTCATGGTCGCCGCCTTCATCGGCGTCGTCGTCATGGCCGCCGTCTTCCGGCTCCTCGCCGGCTAACCCCCACCCGCACCCCCGAAAGGAAGCCCGCCATGTTGACCCTCTGGAACAAGACCGCCGGCTGGATGGTGACGTTCATCAACGACACCCGAACCATGAAACGCGGCGAACGCGGCGCGATCAACTCCGCCGAACTCCTCGGCCTGATCATCATCGTCCTGGCCGTCCTCGCCCTTGTCGGCCCGGCCGTCGCCGACTACATCCAGGGCAAACTCGCCGCCCTCCACTAACCCCGGACCATGCCCAGCCCGCCCAGCTCGCACAGCCCACACCGCCCCAGGCGGCGCGGGGAGCGCGGCGCGGTCGGGTCCGTGCAGATGATCGTGCTGATGCCACTGCTGATCGGCCTGTTCCTGGCCGCGATGCAGGCCGCCCTGTACTACTACGGGCGCAGCGCGGCGATCAGCATCGCCCAGACCGGCGCCGCCGCAGCAGCCGCCGAACACGGCACCACCGCGGACTGCCAAGCCGCGGCCGCCACCCTCCGGGCCGCGATCGGCGATGCCATCACCGATGTCCACGTCAGCTGCCAACGCACCGCCACCCGGGCCACCACGGTCGTCACCGGACAAGCCCTCAGCGTCTTCCCCGGCTGGCAGAACCCGGTGTCCCAACGCGCCGCCGCGCCCGTGGAGAGACCGACATGACCCGCCCTCGGCGCAGGCATGACCAGCGCGGCTCGGCGATGGCTGTGGAGATGGTCGTGTGCGCACCCCTGCTGGCCGGCTTCATCTGGCTGATCATCTTCGGCGGCCGGATCGCTCTGGCCAACCAGGCCGTGCAGACCGCCGCCGCCGACGCCGCCCGGGCGGCGTCCATCTCCCGCACCGCCACCGTGGCTCGAACCCAAGCGAGGCAGTGGGCCGCGACCAGCCTCAGCAACCAGGGCGTCGACTGCGTCCACACCGAGATCGACATCGACACCGCCGGCTTCTCCCGACCCGTCGGGACGCCGGCCACCGTCACCGTCCAGATCAGCTGCGACCTGAACACCGCCGACCTCGCCGCGCTGCCCGGCATCCCCGGCTCGATGGCCGTCCACGCTTCCATGACCAGTCCGCTTGACACCTACAGGGAGAGACGCCGATGACCAGCCGCGCGCGCCGCCGAACCCACGATCAGCGAGGCGCGGTCGTGTCGGTATGGACGGCCGTGATTGCCGTCACCATGGTGGCCGTTCTGGCGGTGGCGGTCGACCTGTCCGGTCTCGTCCGCGCCAAGCAGGCCGCCGCCGACGCCGCCGCCCAAGCCGCTCGGCAAGCCGGCCAGCAACTGTCCACCGGCACCCTGTTCAACACCGGCCGGCTCGAGGTCCGCACCCAACAAGCCAAGACCGCCGCCCTCGACTACCTGAAGGCGATCGGCATGACCGGCACCACCACCGTGCGGGACGGCACCACCCTGATCGTCACCGCCCGCGCCGACTACCAGCCACTGTTCCTGTCCAGCATCGGCGCCGGCCCGATCGAAGTCACCGCAACCAGCTCGGTACGCATCCTGCGCGTCGAAAACGGAACGGAGCGATAGATGAAACGACGACTCACCGGCATCCTCGCCGCCCTCGGACTCGCCGCGATCATCATCGGCCTGCCCACCCTGCTCATCGCCACCGCCGACGTCGCCGCACCCCACCTCGGCTGGACACCGAACGGGCTGTGGCAGGCACTCCTGGCACCCGACGATGGCACCCTGCTCGTCAGCCTCGTGAAGGTCGCCGGCTGGATCTCCTGGGCCATCCTCACCGCCAGCATCGGGATCGAGATCGCCAGCCGCGCCCGCCACCTCCCCGTCCCACAGCTCCGCGGCCTTGCCTGGCCCCAACTCCTCGCCCGCGGCCTGGTCTCCGCCGTCCTGGCCGGCTTCATCGCCACCAACACCATCAACACCGCCGCCACCGACCCTGCCCCGGCCACCCCGGCCACCGCCCTCGCCGCCCCGATGGCCGCGACCGCGCCCCTGCACCCGCCGGCCAAGACCACCAGCCACGCGCGCACCTACACGGTCAAACCGGGCGACACCCTCTCCGAGATCGCACTCGACAAGCTCGGCGACGGATACGCCTACCCGCGCATCTTCAACGCCTCCAAAGCCACCAAGCAGCCCGACGGCCGGCACCTCACCGACCCCGACCTGATCATCCCCGGCTGGAAACTCACCATCCCCGGCAAGCACACCGCCAAGCCGACGACCACCAAGCCCGACAAGCACCAGCAGAAGACCACACGCCACGAGCCGAACACCCGGCACATCACGGCGCCGCCCGAACCCGGCGCGACCACCCCGACCCGGGGCGCGCCAGCCACAGCCACCACGGCCGAACCAGCCCCACCCACGGCCACCTCCGACGTCACCCCGGCCGACCACGAGCAGGTCACCCCCGCCTGGCTCGTCGCGGGCCTGGCCGGCGCCGGCAGTCTGCTCGCCGGCGCACTGTGGCTGCTGCTGCAACGCCGACGCCGCGCCCAGTTCCGCGCCCGCCGCCCCGGCCGCAGCATCACCGTCCCCGCCGCCGGATACGCCCCCATCGAGAAGACCCTGGAACACACCGGCGCACCCACCGCAGACATCCTCACCGCCATCGACGAAGGACTACGCCGACTCGTCGCCGCCCTCCGCGCGGGCGGCCAACCGATCCCGACCCTGACCGTGCTGAGCGTCACGACCGACCAGTTCACGGCCCGGTTCGCCGACACCGTGACCCTGCCCGAACCGTGGCAGCCCCTCGCAGACGGAGCCGAGTGGCAGGTCGAACGCTCCGTGATCGACCAGACCGGACCGCTCGACCCGGACGATCCGCCGGCCTGGCCGCAAATGGCCACCATTGGCATGGACGACCACGACGCGTGGCAGTTGGCTAATCTCGAAGCACTCGGCGTCATCACCCTCACCGGCGACCCCGACTACAGCACCGACCTCGCCCGCTACCTCCTCGCCGAACTCGCCGTCGCGCCCTGGGCCCGCGACCTGCGCATCGACTGTGTCGGCATCGGCCAGGAAGTCACCGGCCTGAACCCTGCCCGCGTCCGCCACCACACCGATCCGGGCATTCTCGCCACCACCGTCGCCAACGCGGTCGACACCCACGACCGGCTCGCCGGGACCGGCGGAGACCGGCTCGAGGAAGCCCGCGCCGCACAGGCCGAAGACCGGCTCTGGGACAGCCGCATCCTCATCACCACACCCGACCTGCCCGACCTCCCCGTCCTCACCGACCTGATCACCCAACAACCAGGACGGACCGCCACCACGGTCATGCTCGTCAGCGACGACACCGCGGCCACCGGCGTCGAGATCCAGGTTGACGACGGCGGCCGCGTCCAGATCCCCAGCCTCGGCCTCGACCTCATCGCGAACGGACTTACCCCCTCCGAAGCCGTCGGGTGCACCGCCGTCCTCGCCGCCGCAGACGCCCTCGACGACACCGCCACCCCGACATCGCAGGCACCCACCGAGCCCTGGGAGGAGTTCTGCGACGAAACCGGCCAACTCCGCCCCGAATACACCCTCGACCGCCACACCACCACCGACACTGAGGCCAGCAGCCTTCTGCCCGGCGACGACGAGGACTGGGTGGAGGTCACGGCGAACACGGTCGAAGACCTCGCCCTGATCGCGCCACTCGTCCCGGTGGAGGTCCGGCACGCCGCCGAAACCGCCGACCCGGCCTTGGACGCCGAACTGGAAGCGTGGGCGGCCGAGACCTGCGACCGGCCACGCCTCAGCGTGTTCGGGCCGATGCGGCTCCGCGTCGGGCCAGGCGGCGACCCCGCCTCCGTCGCGCGACGCCGGCCCTACTACACCAACATCGCCGCCTACCTCGCGCTGACCCGGGGGGCCACCACCGACGAGATCGCCACCGCCATGGGCCTAACCGCCGGCAGGGTCCGCAAGGACATGCACCTGCTGCGGGACTGGCTCGGCGACAAGCCAGGCACCAAAGACCCCTACCTGCCCGACGCCGCCAGCAACATGGGAGCCGTTCGGGAAGGAGTCGGGCTGTACGTGATCGAAGAACTCCTCGACGACGCCGACCTGTTCCGCCGCCTACGCCTGCGCGGCGAAACCCGCGGCACCGACGGACTACCCGACCTCCTCGCCGCACTCCGCCTCGTCCGCGGAACCCCCTACGCCGACCGAAACCGCCACACCCGACCCTGGCTCACCGACCGCCGACCCGACATCCACCTCCAAACAGCCGTCGTCGACGTCGCCCACCTCGTCACCAGCATCGCCCTCAAAGCCGGCGACCTCCACCAAGCCCGAGCAGCCGCCGAACTCGCCCTCCTCATCGCCCCCGACGAAACCACCCCAGCCCTCGACCTCGCCAACGTCGCTATCGAACAAGGACGAGAAGACGAAGCCGCCACCCTCATCAGAACCATCAACGACTGGACCGACCACACCGGAGAACCACCCCTCGAACTCCCCGAACGAGCCGACCGCATCCTCCGCACCCACCGCTGGCTCGAACCCGCCGAATACGCCGGCTGAGCGAGAAGAGATTCCTGAGCAACAGCGGAAACACCGTGCAGCCACACCCCTACGCCTTGCGGAACCGCTCTGCTCAGACGGGGTGTGTCACGGGCTCTGCTGTCCCAGCCTTAGGCAAGAATGCACCCGGGAGGGGATAACGGTGACGTCACTCAAGTACGACCTGGAGCGGGTTGGGCCGTACGGTTTCCAGGACATCGCCGCCGCACTCGCGATCGCCGACTTCGGTCCCCAGGTCACTCGCATGGGCCGCGGACGTGATGGCGGGCGGGACATGGAGTGTCGGGGGACTCTGACTTGGACGGGAGCGAACGGCCAACCTGGAGAAGTGTGGAATGGGCACACCGTCTTCCAGGTGAAGCACCACGACCGGCTGGAGGACAACCGCAGGAACGTAGCGTGGTTCTGGCAGGAGATACAGGAGGAACTTCGAGCTTGGGCCTCCACGCAGTCTGGCCGCGGCGACGTTCCTGACTACCTCGTATTCATCACGAATGTCCCCCTGACACCTGTCCCCGAGACTGGCGGACTGGCAGTCATCGACAGGCAGATCGCGAGCTTCCTCGCCGACCTCGCCGACGATTCGGCCATTCTCGCGATAGAACAGGCGGGCGACCTCGCCGGCGCGGCAGTCCTTCGCGGTCAGCACGCTGAGCAGCGCCGCCGCATGCGCAGACTCCGGAAGTGGCGAATCTGGGATGGAAACCAGATCGTGGGCCTCCTTGATGCCCACGACGGCGTCCGGAGATCAAGCGCGGGACTTCTGACCCCGGGCGACATTCTTGCGAGCATCTCGCAAGTGTCCGACACGCTGCCGGTCGACGAACTCGGACCGGCCCTGCAAGAGCACGCCCGTGCCGCACTCATCCGCGAACGCAACGTCTACTTCAACGAAGCCGGCGGCTTCGGCCCGGGCATGCCCGTTGAGCGCATCGTCGTCGATCTTCCAGTCCTTGTGCGACGGTCAGACGACGAGTCGCTCAATGCGAGATGTATCAGGTACGTCCTGAATCGTGGCGACAGGCTTCTTCGACCAAGCGCTTCGGCCTTCACGAAGCCACGACACCTCGTGGTCGCCGGAGCGCCCGGAAACGGCAAGACCACAATCTCCAGATTCCTTGTTCAGGCCTACCGAGCCGCCATGCTCGCCGAGGGCGCAACCAGTCTCTCGGACACCCACCGCGGCGCAATCAAAGGAAGCCGGCAAGCGCTTGAGCGACTTGGCAGAGATCTGCCCCGACATCGTCGATGGGCGATACGAGTGGACCTCGCTGCCTATGCCGACGAGCACGGGACAAGTCAGGACGCCACACTGGTGCAGTGGCTCGCGAGCCAAGTCGATGCCCGCTCAGACACGAAGTCCTTGAAGCGATGGATGCTCAGGTCCTGGCTCAGAACGTGGCCCTCGTTCATAGTTCTCGACGGATTGGACGAAGTCTCAGAGCCCACTGTGCGGCAACGGCTGGTGGAGGCCATTCATGAGTTCGTGACAACGGCTGAGGCCGAAGACTGGGACGTACTCGTGGTGGCCACAACTCGTCCGATGGGCTATGTCGATGACCTGTCGGCCGAGCTTTTTGAGCGAATTGACTTGGACGGCTTGACAATCCCGGAGGCGCTTCACTACGGGGAACTTGTCACTCGGATGCGGCTGGCAAACGACCCTGATCGAGCGCGAGAAGTCATGACCCTGTTGGACTCAGCGTCCCACAATGAGTCTCTGAAACACCTGCTCCGTACCCCACTTCAGGTCGCGATCATGACGACCATCGCCGAGTCGGCCGGCCAATTCGCGCCCGATCGCTACACCCTCTTCTGGCGGTACTACGAGACGATTGATCGTCGTGAACAGTCAAAGACGGGTGGGTTCTCGAAGCTGCTGCGTGATCACAGTTCAGACATCCTGGACCTTCATGAACGCGTCGGCCTGGAACTTCAGATGCGGGCCGAGGCCGCGGACGGCGCAACTGCTGTGCTGACGCAAGACGAACTTCGCGCTGTCGCGTGGAGCGTCCTGGAGGACTCTGGACACAAGCCAGGTGGCGCACATGCACGCCTGCTCGAAAGCCTGCTCAATGCCGCGACGCACCGGCTAGTGCTGCTCGCTCCACGGGGCGACGAGGGCTACGGGTTCGATGTCCGTTCTCTCCAGGAGATGATGGCAGCGAGACGACTGACCACGGGCCCGTTCGAACAGGTTCTTGCGAGACTTCGTCTACTCGCGCCCTCGCCACACTGGAGGCACACGTGGGTATTCGCCGCGGGCAGATGCATGGCCGACCCACAGCCCCACCAGCGCGACGCGATCACCCAACTTGTCCAGACCCTTGACGAATCAGCACCACAGCGTCTTGGACGCGTCGTACCGGTCGGCGAAGGATTGGCCTGGGATCTCATTGACGACGGCATGGCGGCATCGAAACCCCGATGGCGCGATCAGCTGCTCGTCCGCGGTCTCGGCGCACTGCGACGCCCCCTGCCTCAAGACCCACTCGGATTCGCGCGGACACTCGCAAGGACGGCTGCCGCTAGCGATGCTCGCTCGATCATCAGTGGTGCACTCCGGGACGCTCGGGGTGGCGTGGCGGTTGTCAGACAGACTGCGGAGGCGATTCAGGAACTCATCGCTGCAATCTCCAAGGAGCTGGATCTCGAACCGAACGTCCTGAGCCTGGCGTCCGTGCGTCGAGATCCCACCCGATCACTTCCGAGCGAACCCGCAGACGGATGGCAAGACTTTGACGAGGTCGTCACTGTCTACGCGACGGACGATACTCGGCAACTCCTTCAGCAGTCGGCAGCGACTATCAAGACACTCGCGAGCCCTTGTGCACGCGCCACCGAGGTGGAACTGGAGGGTCTTCGGTCCGCGTTGGCTGACTCGAGTCTGGCTGAAGTCATCGAAGAAGCTCTTGTCCAGGTGGTGCCTAGCACGCCCCAGCTGTTCGTCAGCCTGCGTGACACCGTGCTTCCAGCGCTTCATCGGCAGCCCTGCGCAGACGCCCTCGACGCTCTCCTATAAGGCAGCCTGCGCCGGTCTTGACCCACCCAGATGGCGAACGACACCGGTCGGCGCCCGGGGAGCATCCGCCGCAGGCCGGGTCTGGTGCTCGCCTCAGAATGGTGTCGATCGGGGCCCACTCTCTCGGGTCGGTCATGTCGTGGACGACGAAGCTGGGCGTGCCGTTGTGGCGCAGGAGCGGTGCCAGCAGGAAGGCGTCGTGAGTCTCGGGTGGACTGCCGCCACTCCCTTCGCGGTGAGGCCGACGGTAGGTGGTGAAGATGCGCTGGTGGGGCCGCCACGCAACTCGGCGCCCCCAGAGGTTGACCAGTTGACCCACTTGCTCGGCCGCCGTCCACGGGCGAGTGAGCACGTCCCACTGGTACGGCCAACGCCCGAGCGATGAGCTCCCGTCCCCAGCCGCCGGGCGTCACCGCTCGGCCCGGCAACCGCCTGCTCCGAGAGAAGGGGGGACATGGGGGGACATGGGTTTGTCAAGGGGTTTTGTCGTGATCTGTGGATAACTGGGGGTTGTCCACAGATGTGGTGGTGACATCTGTGGCCACATGCCTGGGCTGGCCTTCTCTGGTCGGAAGGGACCTGGAGAGAAGGAGCCGGCGATGGGCGTGATGCAGGCGATGGGCCTGGAGGATTCGCAGGTGCTGGACCTGCTGGTCAGGCGCTGGCCGGCTTGGTGCCGGCAGGCGCCGGACTTGGCGTTGCTGCCCGATCCGTCCTCGATCGATGTATGGCGGCGGGCGGCGCCGGCGCACGTGGTCGATCGGGTGTTGCACGGGCTGGCGGAGCTAGCCGCCCGCGAAGGTGGGGATGACCGGGATGCCGCGGCAGTGCTCGCCTGGCTGATGATGCCGGCCGCTGTCCGGCTGTCGGAGGTACTCGCCGATGCCGATCCCGACATCGATGAACACATCGCGGCATGTTTGTGGATCGAGGTCCGCACTGTCGCTTCGCGTCCGACGGCCCGGGTGGCGGCGAGTCTGGCGTGGCGGCTGCGGCGCCAGGTGTTCATGGAGTTGGGCGACCGGGCCCGGATCGACAGCCATGGCGACAAGACGCTGGCCCGCACGTTCCTCGACGACGACCTCGTCACCTCGACGGAGCCCTGTGTTGATGCTGACGATCTGACGATCCGGGAGGAACTCGCGGCCGTGCTGGCGTGGGCGAGCGATGAGGACCTGATCACCGACGCGGATGCACGCCTGCTGGTGGATGTGGTGGCGGCGGCGGAGGCGTGGCGGGAGGGCTACCCGGACAGCATTCCGCTGCTGGGCGACCACGTGTGTGACCGGGTCGCCGCCCGCTGGGGGGTGAGCGGCCGGACGGTCCGCCGCCATGCCCGACAGGCGATCACCACTCTTGCCGGTGCGGTGGCCGGTGAGGGCCGCGCAGCTGTTCTTCGCCGGATTGCTTAGCCGGATGTGTCCGGATCGAGGGTGCTTTCCCGGCTTAGTGGGTGGAGGAGGTGTTCAGCCCGATGAGTGATGTGTCGACTGCCGAGATCGCTGAGTTGTTCGCCCTGTTGGGTGAGGAGCCGGCCGCGATCCGTGCGCTGGCTGATGCGTTGGCGACGTTGCAGGCGATCCAGACCGCCAAACAGCGGCTGTCGGTGCTGCCGAGCACGGTGCTGCGCGCCGGGCTCCGCGAGCGGGCCGAGGTGCTGCGGCCATGACTACCACGATGAGCCCGGTCGTGTCGGTGGAGGATCTGCGGCGCGCCTACCGTGCCGCGCTTGCCGGCGAGTTCCGCCATCCGAACCGCGTACGGCCGACTCCCGCCAATCCCGTGGCGACCGGCTGGTCGCCGAGCGCGGGCGAGCAGGTCGTGTTGGTGGTCGGCGCCTGTGGTGGTGCGGGCGCGTCCACGGTGGCACTGGGTCTGGCGACGTGTGCCGGGGATGCGCGGGTGGTGGAGTGCTGCACGGTAGCGGCCTCGGGCCTGGCGGGGGCGAGCACCGCAGAGATGGGTGTCACTGCGGACGGCTGGGTGCAGGGCACCCGGGACACCGTGCTGATCGAGCGTCGCTCCGATCGGGTGGCCAGCATCGCGGTGATGCCGGCACCGTCGGTCACCGCCCGACCATTGACCGTCCTCGACTGCCCGACGGATGTCGATCTGTTGGTTCACGATTCCGGCTGGCTGGGCGCGCTGGCCCGCACGGCTGCCGTCGTGCTGGTGGTTACCCGCGGCACCGGGACGGGGCTGCGACGGCTGGAGGCGGCGATTTCCGGTCTGGGCGCGGATCGTGTCCACGCCGTGGTGGTCGGCGCACCGAAGCGCTGGCCCCGCCCACTCGAACAGGCTCTCGGCGGCCACGGCCGCCGGCTCCGCACCTCGGGCCGGCTCACCGGGGTGCCACATGATCCCCAGCTCGCCGTCGAGGGCATCACCACTGATCCGTTGCCGGCCGCGCTGCTGGCCGCCGTCGCTCCCGTTCTCGACAGCTTGAGAGGAACATTCCGATGACATTCACCCACCTGGCCGGCACTGCTCTCGCGCCGGCGTTGATTCCGTTGAAGATCTGTCCGAAGGCGCCGCCGGGTGCGCAGCAGTATGCCGATGACATCACCGGCTATGTGTTGTGGGCGGTGATCATCCTGTTCGCGGTCGGGGTGATTGTGGCGATCGGCGCGATTGTGGCCGGCCGGATCTTCAACATGCCGCACGCCAGCAAGGCGGGCATTGTCGGCATTTTCGTTGTTGTGTTGGCGGCGATCGCCTTCGTGGTCGCCCCCGGCATCGTCGACAGCATCCTCGGAAACGGCTGCATCTGATGCCCATCAGGTCTAGCCGCTATTCCCGCAGGGCTGACGTTCCGTGGAGCCGGAACCGGCTGCTGGCGATGCTGGCCGGTATTGGCGTCGCGCTGTGTGTGCTGCTCGCCGGTCTGGCGATCGCGGTGTGGTCCGCCGTCGTGGAACCCGCCCCGACAGCGCCGGCGGCGACGGTGAAACAGCCCGACGGAAGGGCAGGGTCGGTGCGGGACCGGATCGCGGCGGCCCCGATGGCCAGCGTCGACCCGGACGCGGCGTTCAGCCCCGACCCCGCGACCACGCAGATCCGGCAGATCCTGATTCCGGTCGCCTCCGTGGAGGCCGGCCCGGCGGGGGTCCCGGCCGGGTTCCCTCACACGCCGCAGGGTGCGGTGGGCCAGTTGGCGGCGATCGAGAAGACGGTTCTGGAGTCGATGAGCCTTCCGGTGGCCCGCGACATCCACCAGGCCTGGGTCCAGCCTGGCGGACCGGCCGTCGAGGACTGGGAGCTGACCCGGGATGTGGAGGCGTTCCTGGCCGCCGGTCGTCAGGGCGGCCAGGCGAAGGATGTCACCACCTTGGTGTCGGCCACCCCTGCCGCGGCGATCCTCAAAGGAGTGGACGGGCCGGACTGGGTGGTGGCCTGCGTGCTGATGGACGTCCAGGTCGCGATCCGCACCGATGCCCGGATGGGCTACGGCTTCTGCGCCCGCATGCAGTGGAGCCCCACCGAGCAGCGCTGGCTGATCGCCGCCGGCAGCCAGCCCGCGGCCGCGCCGTCAACGTGGCCCGGCTCGCGAGCGGCGGCCGCGGCCGGCTGGCTGTCGTGGACCGAGGAACTGGAGCGCTAGAAATGCCGTGGGATCCGTTCACGAAGCTGGCGTCGACGGCGGCGCAGATCGTCACCGACGCCTGGACTGCAGCCTGGCTGAGCGTGTGGAACGCCGGCTTGTGGGTGCTGCGGCTGGTCCTGTCGTGGATGGACGCCTGGCTGACCCCGGACTTGTCCGCGGATGGGCCCGGCCATGACCTGTATCAGGTGACGTTCTGGATCGCCGGGGTGTTGGTGGTGGTCCTGCTGGTCGTCCAGCTCGGTATCGCCGCCGGCCGGCGGGACGGCAGGGGCCTGGCCCGGGCGGGGATCGGTCTGGCCCAGTTCGCGGTCCTGACCGGCGGCTGGCTTGCCTACACCGTCGCGGTCACCGTCGCTGTCGGCGGCTTGACCCGATCGGTGATGGAGCAGCTGCTGGGGGTGACGTCGTTGAACTCGTGGCAGCCGTGGACCGGCCTGGACACCAAGCAGATCAGTGACGCCGGTCTGGCGACCGTGCTGGGCCTGCTCGGGTTGTTGATGTGGATCGCGGCGATCGGGCACCTGCTGGTGATCCTGGCCCGGGACGCCGCACTGATGGTGCTGGTCGCGACAGGCCCGATCGCCGCCGCGGGGCTGGTGAACGAGGGCACCCGGGCCTGGTTCTGGAAGGCGTTCCGCTGGTTCCACGCCGCGGTCGCGACCCCGCTGCTCGTCGTGGTCGTGACCGGGGTCGGCGCCAAACTGGCCGAAGGCGTGGCGGCCGGGAAGACCGGGACGGCGGAAGCCTCGGTTGGCACCATGCTGCCCGGGATCGTGCTGATCTGCATCGCCGTCATCTCCCCGGTCGCCCTGTTCAAACTGCTGGCGTTCGTCGACCCCGGCACCGCATCGGGGGCGTCGATGCGGGCCGGGATGGCGGCCGTCGGCGGCGTGCAGGGACTGCTCCACGGCCAGCCCGCCACCAGTGCCGGCGACGACACTGCCGCAACTTCGACCAGCGGTGGCCAGTCGGCGGGGGAGGCGACCGCGGACGCCGCCACGACCAGCAGGGTGGCCGGGGTGATGCAGCAGGCCGGCCAGGTTCTCGGCCCGGTCGGGGCCGGGCTTGCCGCCGGCCTCGGCATGGTCGCCCGGGTCGGCGCGCAGGGCACCTCGCTGCTCACCGACATGACCAACCAGGAAGGCGTCGGCCACAACACCTACCAGCCCGACTACCAGGGCGGCTACGCCGACCAGGCTGCCCGCGCCAACCGCGAAGCCAACGCCACCCAGAACGAGCCGACCGATCCGCCGGCCGGAACACCGTCCGGCGGGCAGCCCGTCACCCCGGACAACCCGCCAGCACCCACCGGCTCACCCACGGCCTCGGGCGAAGCGGGCACCTCCGGCGGTGGCGGCACCGCCGGAGGCGGGGCGGCGGGTGGTGCGTCGACGGCCGAGGTGGCCGAGGTGGCCGTGGTGGCCCTGTAGGCGGATGAGACGAACGGAGACGGTGATGGCGGTTGTGTACAGCGACTACACCCGGGACCGGGTGGGCATGTTCTTCGGCCTGACCGGGGTCCAGCTCGGCATCCTGACCGCAGCGGCCGCCCCGGCACTGTGGGCGGTCCAGACCCAACGCTGGGGATTGTTCGCCGGCCTCGCGCTCGGCTGGGCCGTCCTGCTGGTGCTGGTCGTCGTCCCGGTCCGTGGCCGCTCGGCGACCGGCTGGCTGCTCGCCGCCACCGCCCACGCGGCCGGGGTCGCGCTGCGTTGGGCCCGGTGGCGTTCCCGTGCCGCTGCCGGCCGGGCCGAGGAGCTGGGCGTGCCGGACCTGCCCGGGGTGCTGTCCGGGATCCGGGTCCATGACGGGCCGCCGACCGGCCCGACGAACACCCGGTTCGCGCTCATCCAGGACCGGGCCGGCCGGGTCTGGGCGGCGACCGCGGCGATCAGCCACCCCGGGCTCGCCCTGGCCGACACTGCGGAGCGGGACAGCCAGGGCCGCGGCCTGGCCGGCCTGCTGAACGCCTGCGCCCGTACCGAACTCATCTGCGAGGTCCAGTTCCTGATCCGATCGGTGCCCGACGACGGCGCCGAACGCGAACAATGGCTCACCACCCACCAGCCCGAGACAGCGCCGGAGCTGGCCCGGCTGGTCAACACCCAGATGGCCGCCACCTTGACCCTGGCCGGGGTCCGCACCGAAGCGTTCTGCACCATCGTCGTCCCCGAAACCCGGCTCGCCCGCGAAGCACGGGAGTTCGGTCGCGGCATCGACGCCCGGGCCCGGGCGATGACCATGCTGATGGCCGAGGTCGAAACCCAGCTGCGCACCGGCATGCGGATCAGCAGCGTCGAGTGGCTCACCTCACCCCAGCTCGCCGCGGCCGTCCGCACCGGTTTCGCCCCCGCCGACCGGGTCGGCATCATCGAAGCCCTCACCGCCCGAGAGGCCGACCCGACGGTGAACGCCGACGTGCCGTGGGCCCAGGCCGGCCCCTCCGGCGCGGAGACGACCAGCCGGCACTACGTCCACGACGCCTGGCACAGCATCACCGCCACCCTCAAGCTCCCCGCCAAAGGGGCGGTGCTGGGGGCGCTCGCGCCGGTGCTGGTGCCCACCGAGCCGGGGGAGCGCCGCTCCATGCTGGTCGCCTTCCCGATCCTGCCCGCCACCACCGCCGACCGGCAGGCCCTCAACGCCGAGACCGCCGCCGACATGGGCGAAGCGCTGCGCAGCCACGCCGGGGTCAAGACCCGCGCCAAGGACGCCACCGCGATCGCCCGCACCCGCGGGCTGGACGCCAAACTCGCCTCCGGCAACGCGCTGGTCCGCCCCTACGCGGTCGCATGCACCACCGTGCCGGCCACGATGCGGATCGCCGAGTTCGGCCGCCGGCTGGACGCCTCCATCCGGCGTGCCGGGTTCGCGCCGCTACGGCTCGACCTCGCCCAGGACGCCGGCTTCGCCGCCGCCACCATCCCGCTCGGGGTCGGCCTGGACCGGAGCAGCGACCAATGAGCCGCCACCTACGCCTGGACGGCAGGGGAGTGGGCCGGCTCCTGGCCGACTTCGGCCACCCCCTCCCGACCGTGCCCACCACCCCGGCTGTCGAACGCGAACCGCGCCTGTTCCCGCCGACACCGCGCCACGGGCCGCGCCGGCCGGACCGGGGCTGGTCGCCCGCCTCGGCGCCGGTGTCGGTGTGGCGGATGACCTCGGACCAGGCGCCGGTGCTGTGGCCGTTCGTGACCAGCCCGGCGATCCCGCCCCGCGGCGCCCAGATCGGCATCGACTACCTGTCGCGGAGCAGCTTCCACGTCGACCCGAATGGCTGGGTCCTCGACGAGACGATCCCGGTGTCGAACCCGAACATGATCACCTTCGGCAAACCCGGAATGGGCAAGTCGGCCACCGTCAAGGCGTTCCTGCTGCGCATGCTCGGCTTCGGCTACAAAGCGCTCATCCTCGGCGACGTCAAGGACGAGTACGAACCGCTGTGCCGGGCGGTCGGGGTCACCCCGATCGCGATCGGCCAAGGCCTCACCGCCCGGATCAACCCGCTCGAGTTCGGCCCCCTCAAACTCGGCTGGGAACACCTCGACCCCGCCCAGGCGCAGGAACGGGCCAAGGTCGTCTTCGCCCGCTGGACCACCCTGATCCGCGGCCTGGTCGGCTCCCAGAAGATCGGCACCCTGCCGGTGCCGTTCGGGCCCAGCGAGGAAGTCGTCGTCGACGCCGCCCTCAAGATGCTCACCGGCTACACCGACGGCCACACCCACCTGGCAGAAACCACCATCCCCACCCTGTGGCGCCTCCTCGACGAACCCCCCGACCAGCTCATCGACGTGTGCCGGTACGCCTCCCAACGCCACTTCCTCGACTCCACCCGGCTGCTGCGCGACGCCCTCGGCAAGATGGTCTCCGGAACCCTCAAAGGCCTGTTCGACGACCACACCAGCATCGCCCTGGACTGGGCCGCCCCCATCCAGTCGCTGTCGCTGTCCCGGCTCGAAGGCCTCGGCGACGAGGCGACCGGCATGGCGCTGCTGTGCCTCAACAGCTGGGGCAGGGCGATGCGGGAGACCGCAGCACCCGGCGACCTTCGGATCGTGGTCCGCGACGAGGTGTGGAAGATCATGCGGCTCGGCCTGGACGCGGTCAAGAGTCTCGACGCCGACCTCAGGTTGAGCCGCCGCGACGGCGACATCCAGTACGCCATCGGCCACAAACCCACCGACCTGGACAGCGTCGCCGACGCCGGCTCCCAAGCCGCCCAGATCGCCAAAGACCTGCTCCACCTGGCCGACACCAAGATCCTCCACGGCCAGGACGCCGCCGTCGCCCACCACCTCGCCGAACTTCTCGACCTGTCCGACATCGAAGTCGACTGGATCACCGACTGGTGCCGCCAAGCCCCCGGCCGGGCCGTCTGGAAAGTCGGCGAATGGGTCTACAAAGTCGAAACGATCCTCCACCCCCTCGAACGCCGCCACCTCACCTTCACCAGCCAGAAACTCCTCGGGGCCAGGTGAGCCATGCGCTGGCTTCCGGCAACTCTCATCCTGTCCCTGATCGTGTTCGGGGGGATCCCCATCGGCATCATCACCATGGGCGCTGTCGCGATCACTCACGCGGTCGCCGAACAGGTCCGGCTCGACCCGTGCTCGGCCTACGACACCGCCACCACCCTCTCCGCCACCACCAGCGACACGGCCAGCTTCGGCCTGCCGAAGTGGGGGAGTCCGCGCTACCAGTCGCTGCGCAGCCCCGCTCAGGCCGTCCCCGCCCGGATCAAGACCCTCTACGTGACCGCAGCGAACAAGTACCGGGTGCCGTGGCAGCTGCTGGCCGGGATCGGGATGGCCGAAACCCGCCATGGCCGCAACAACACCACCAGCTCGGCCGGGGCGCAGGGGCTGATGCAGTTCATGCCCGGTACGTTCGCCGCGTACGGGGTCGACGGCAACGGAGACGGGCGCCGCGACATCCACTCTGATGCAGACTCGATCTACTCCGCCGCCAACTACCTCGTCCACTCCGGCGTCCGCACCGGACAGGCCGGCGTCATACGGGCCCTGTGGGCCTACAACCGGTCCGTCGCCTACCGCAACGACGTCATCTACTACGCCTGGTCCTACGCCGGCAAAGGCGGGGTCGTCGTGCAGGCCGGCGAGGCGGACGACTGCCTGCCCGTCGACGGCACCCTGCCCGGCTTCGACGACAGCTGCCCACCCTCACACTCCGCGGCCGAACACGGCCTGCAGGCCAGCGCCCTTCACGGCCTTCGGTGCGTCAAACAGGCGTTCCCGGCGATCAGCTCCATGGGCGGGCGACGCGCGGCCTCCTCACCGACCTGCAGCTTCTCCGACCACTGCACCGGACTCGCCGTCGACTTCATGATCCCCCGCTGGAACACCCGGACCGGCAACAGCTACGGCTGGCGGGTCGCGCACTGGGTCCAGACCCACGCCAAGGCGCTGCGCGTGAAGTACATCATCTTCGATGCCCGCAAGTGGGTGCCCACGGTCAGCAGCGCCTGGCGGCCCTACCGGCACCCCTACGGCAACACCAACCCCACCCTCGCCCACCGTAACCACGTCCACGTCAGCTTCTTCAACCACTAGGGACCCCGCCATGACCATCCTGCAAGCCGACCGGCGCCACGACCCCTACCCCTACACCTGGGAACCCCCGGTCGCCATCCTCACCGGCGGGCTCCTGCTCGCCGCACTCGGGGTCCACCTCGCCCGCGCGATCGCGAACTGGACCGCCGGCGGCGGCTGGACCTGGCCCGCCGGACGCACCCTGTACACCAGCCTGCCCACCGTCCTCGCCGGCAACCCCACCGCCGGCATCACCACCACCGGACCCACAGCCAACACCCCGGCCCTGTACGGCTGGCTGATCGCCACCCAGCTGATCCTGCTCGCCAGCTACGCCGCTGGCCTGTTGTGGGCGGCCCGGCGGTGGGGTCCCGGCCGCATGAAAGGCATGGCCAGCCCTGGCGAGGCCGAACAGGTCCTCGGCCTGACCCGGCTACGCCGCAACGCCCCCCTGATCCGTCCCGACCTGTACCCGCCCACACCCACCCGAAGGAGACAGCCATGACCACCCCCAAACCGATCCGCTGGCAACCGCCCCGGCCATACTCTGGGCAGGACCACGCCCGCTGGGTCAAGACACTGGTGGACTGGTGCCTGTCCCGCACCCCGGAGAGTCTCGAGCGGCGCGACGGCGGCTACTGGTACGTCCTCGGCGCCGAACGCGCCGCCGCCGCCAACAGGCTGCCCCGCCAGATCTACGACGACATCAACGCCACAGCCGAGCACTACGCACCCACCGACACCGCCCTGGTCGACATGTTCGACGCCGGGCTGCGCCGCATCGGACACCGCTTCGACCGAGCCACCGGAACCGTGCAGCTCACCAACCCGATCGCCGACCTGCGCATCCCCAGCATCCCGATGATCCACCTGTTCGACACCGCCGACCTCTACTACAACCCCGACGCCGACTCGGACGACGACGGCTACGGCTGGCCCGACGACGAGGACTGGGACGACGATGACGACCTCGACGAAGACCGGATCGTCGACTGCGACTGGCGCATCGAAGACGAGTTCTCACCCGCCAGCCTGCTCAGCCTCTACACCGGCACCATCCACGGCGACGAACACGAACCCGACCCGGCCGCCCCACCCGTCCAGCCACAACCCTCCCCACCCGCTGCGGTGCAGGTGGGGGAGGTCGGGCAGACCCTCACCGCCTCAGGGATGGTGATCACCGCCGGCCGGCTGCCGGCGAACCGGTGGAACGCCAAAGCCCGCGCCCTGCTGATCCTCGACTGCGGCACCTGGCGCGCCAAGACGGTCACCATCGCCGGCTGGGCCTACAAGGTCCGCACCGGCCAACACCTCGACCTGACCGGCACCGTCAGCGGGCACGCCACCAGCCGCGGCATCCCGCTCACCATCCTCACCCGACCCCGATCGGAAGCACCCGACCCGAGCCCCGAGCAGCCCGCCGAGGCGTGGGAACGGCTCGACCCGGCCCCCCAGAAGGCCCGTCCCTACCCGGGACGGCCCACCCACTGGCCGCGCCGCCGCGGCGGCCGCCGAAACCGCACCAGGAAGGACAACCGGTCATGAGCGAACAGCCCGCAGTCCTGCGAATCACCGAGCCCGGCGAGGTCGCCCAGGTCGTGCCGCACCTGCTCGGCTTCCAACCCGAGGAATCGCTGGTGATCCTCGTCCTCGAACAGGGCCGCATCCAGGTCACCGCCCGCATCGACATCGACGCCGCCCAGCCACCCGACCAGGCCGAGCACCTGATCGACCGGATCTGGGCCCGGTTCCCCGACGCCGACGCGCTCGCCATCGCCTACACCAACCAGCCCCGCACCGGCTGGGACCTGCTGCGCCGCTGCCAGACCCACCTCGGTCCGCGCACCGACACCAGCCTGATGCTGGTCAGCGGCGATACGTGGCACACCCCCGACGGCCAGACCGGACCCGTCGACCGCTACGGGCCACTCGCCGCCGAAGCCACCCTCCAAGGGCTCCCCGTGCTGCCCAGCCGGGCAGAACTCGACGCCCGGTTCGCCAGCGCCACCATCACCGGGGACCTCCTCGCCCAGGTCGAACCCGCGCTGGCCAGTCTGCCCGCCCACGACGACACCCCCGCCCTCATCAGGCTCGCCGCCGACCTGATCAACCAGCAACTGCCCACACCCAACCCCGGCCGCACCACTAGCCGGATCGACACCGAGGCCGCGCTCCAGCTCGCCGTCGTCACCCAGAACCCGGCCGTCCGCGATCTCGCCCTGCTGTCCATGACCGGCAACAACGCCGAACAACACCTGCGGCTGTGGCGCGACGTCGTCAACCAGACCCCCAACGTGATCGCCGAAGCACCCCTGTTCCTGGCCGGCATGGCCGCCTGGCTCACCGGCGACGGAGCCAGCGCCGTCGTCGCCCTCGAACGCAGCCAAGCCTCCGCCCGCTCCGACCGGCAGGTGTCCGGGCTCCTCGACGCCCTCATCGACCAAGTCGTGCCACCCTCGGCCTGGCCCGACATGCGCGACCAGATCCTCCACCACGCCGAACCGCAGGTCCGCGACACCCTCACCCGGAACACGAACCAGCCGCCCCTGTGGGAAACCGTCGACCGGCCCGACGTGCGCCGCCCACCAAACCCGACCATCCGCGGACGCAAACCACCCGCCCCCGGCATCGCGATCTGAACACCGGCCATGCGCACCAGATTCGACCCCGCCAGCACCGGCTGGCGGATCGGCACCGCCGCAGAGCCCCGCGCCGGACAACTGTGGTGCCCCTGGGACCGCACCGCCGGCGTCATCGGACCCCAAGGCTCCGGCAAGACCCTCGACGTCCTCACCCCCGCACTCCTGTCCGCACCCGGAGCCGCCCTGGTCACCCTCACCAAGACCGACGACCTGCTCCTCAGCCTCACCGCCCGCCAAGACCACGAGCGTCCCGTCGCCGTCCTCGACCCGTTCGGGCTCGCCGTCGGGCTACCCGAACTCATCTGGGACCCCATCCGCGGCTGCACCGACCCGATCACCGCCGAACGCCGAGCCAAAGCATTCGCCGCCGGCACCATCCACGCCACCACCACCGGAGACTCCGGCGACGCCTCCGCCCGCTTCTATGCCGCCGAAGCCGCCAAAGTGCTGATGGCCTACCTCCACGCCGCCGCTCTCACCGGAGCCACCCTCGACACCGTCCTACGCTGGGTCGCCAACCCCACCGGGTCACCCGAACCCGCCGAAATCCTGCTCAGCCACCCCCACGCCGCACCCTTCTGGCACGGCCTCCTCCAAGGCGCCATCACCGGCGACGAACGCACCACCGGCAACACCATCACCACCGCCCAACAAGCCATGAGCCTGTTCTTCCAACCCGACACCCGCCGCCGCTGCGTCCCCGGACCCGGCCGGCCAGCCACCAACATCGCCGACCTGATCCGCCGCGGCGGCACCATCTACCTGCTAGGCCGCGAAGACCCCTACGCCTCCGCCTCACCCCTGATGACCGCAGCCGCCGAAGACATCCTCGACACCGCACTCGCCCTCGCCAACAACAGCCCCTGGGGACGACTCTGCCCACCCATGCTCGCCTGCCTCGACGAACTACCCTCCACCGCACCCCTACCCACCCTGCGAACCCGGATGGCCAACGAACGGGCCCTGGGCATCGGCTTCATCTACGCCGCACAAACCCGCGCCCAACTCGTCGCGATCTTCGGCGACACCGAAGCCCGCGCCCTCATCGGCCTCACCAACATCCTCGTCATGTTCGGCGGCAGCAAAGACGTCCACTTCAACCGCGAAATCTCCGACCTCGTCGGCACCGTCCGAATCGCCCGCACCACCTGGCAAACCGGCGGCCGCGGCGGCCGGTCAGCCAGCGGCGAAGACATCGCCATCCTCAGGCCCGAAGAAATCCGGCAACTCCCCGAACGCCACGCCCTCATCGTCGCCGAAAACACCCGACCCATCCTCGCCCGACTCCACCGCTGCCTCGACGGCAAGGCCGGACGACAACTCCTCGAACAGCAGCGGAGCGCCCGGGAAACACTCGCTGGGAAGCGGGGCAACCAAGTCTCGGTGCAGGCGCGTGACTTGGTTGCCCGCGCCCGCGCCGAACAGCCCGACCCGGACGGAGACCGCCCATGAGCCGGCTCCTGGCCCAGCCGTTCCCGCTACCGGACACGCCGAAGCTGAAAGCCGCCTACGACGACCTCTACGCCGCTGCCAGCGGCGTTGCCACCAGGATCGGCCGCGACCCGGCCGTCCTGCCCCGACCCTGGGACCCACCCAGCTGCATCGACCCCAAACTCCGCCAAGAACTGTGGGACTGGCTCGACAAAGTCGTCGACTGGTTCAACACCGAATATGTCTGGGACCACACCGGCGGAGCCATCATCCCCGCCTGCTGGCCCCTCCACCCCCACCTCGTCCACGAAATCGCATCCCTGGCCGACCAACGCCGACGCGCCGGCATCGACCTCACCAGCAACAGCCTCGAAGAATGGCACCGCTACACCGTCCCGGACTTCACCGAACGCCTCAAACAACGAACCCGGACCCTCTGCGACGAAGAACACAAGCCCTGGCCGGCACGATCCCGCCACAGCCGCAACACAACCAACGCCGCGAGACACGACCGCCAGTTGGCGTTTGCCCAGGACGTCGCTGAGCTGGACGCAGACGTCGCCGAAGTCAACGAAACCGAGGCCGTCCGCCCAAGACTCCACCTTGTCGACGGCTACGGAAACCACATCGACAGCGTCACTGGGGAAGTGCTGCCTGACTGAGTGATCGGGTCGAGCCGCGCACAGGCAAAGGCCCGCGGTCGCTGTGTCAGCCGCGACCAATATGCTTCGTACTGGTCGCACAGAGCGGCCAGAATTGAGGGGGATCGTGCGTGTTCACGAGGTCTGGATTCGCTTCTACAAGTCGTTCAACTTCGACTACGAACTGAAGGCGAACCCGAGCGCCACATCTCAACCCTGGCAAGACACCCCAGACGGATGGCTGCCGCATGTGCGCATCCCGATTGAACCATCGACAACCGCAGTGGTGGGAGCCAACGAGTCCGGGAAGACGCACCTGCTGGATGCGATTCGGATCGTCCTCACCGGAGACGGCCTACTACAACGCGATTTCTGCCGATACTCGTCTCTCTTCTCGGTTGAACAGGGATCAAGGCTTTACCCTGAGGTGGGAGCAACCGTTGTCCTCGATCCCGAAGACGTCGACAAGATCGATTCCGCGGGCATCCCTCGACGCAAGAACGGGCATCTACTCTTCCTTCGCCAAGAGCCCGGAGTCACTGTGGCTGTTGATCGAGATGGTCGCCGACAGACCCTCTCCACCGCTCAGGCCGAGGCTCTACAAGCGTTGCTCCCGCACCCGCACGAACTCAAGACCGATGTTGCGTTGCCAGACTCTGTTTCGATTGCAGCACTCGCCCGTGACGGAGCTCGAGTCACCAGCCGCAAGAGTCGAGCGCGACTGTGGGCCATGCTCTCGCAGTTCACCACGGCTACGGAAGTCAACGGACAATCGGCTGCGTTGCTCGCGCTTCTCGGGCAGGCAGGCGAAGAGAGGTCAGCGGCACATCAATTGGGGATCGACCTACTCACCAAGGTCGCCCGCATCGAAACCTCAAGCTTCAAGGAACTTCAGGCCGCGATCGCCGACGAGCGCGAAGGTCTCGTGAACGGCCTTATTCAGGAGATGAACAACTCAATCGCCCGGCACCTCAACGTCGCTCGCTGGTGGACGCAGGACTCCGAGTTTCAGCTGCGTGTTTCGCCGCGAGAACAGGAACTGGTCTTCACCATTAGGGACAGAACTGGTACCGACTACTCCTTCACTGAACGAAGCCGCGGTCTCCGGTACTTCCTCAGCTATTACGTTCAGCTCCTCTCCCACGACCGACCGGCGGATAAGCGTGAGATGCTCTTGATGGATGAGCCAGACGCGTACTTGTCGGCATCGGGACAACAAGACCTACTCAGAGTGCTCGAGCACCACGCCCGCCCTGAGGACTCCGACCGCGAAGACCAAGTAGTCTACGTAACTCACTCGCCCTTCCTGATCAACCGCAATGCCGGGCAGCGGGTTCGCGTCGTGGACAAGGGGTCCCGCGATGAGGGCACCCGCCTCGTGAAGGACGCGACACGCAATCACTACGAGCCGTTGAGGACATCGCTTGGCGCGTACGTCGCAGAGACAGCCTTCATTGGTGGCGACAACCTCTTTGTTGAAGGAACAGCTGACCAGATCCTCTTGTCGGAGATGAACGCGCGCCTTCTTGCGGCTGGCGCTCCTCCCAGCCAGTGCCTCGATCTCAACCAAGTGACTATCGTCGCCTGCGGGTCGAACATCCCATACATGCTCTATCTCGCCCGTGGACGCGATCAGGTCAAGCCAGCCTGCGCGGTCCTTCTGGATGGCGACACTGCTGGCATGATCATGCGAAAGCAGATTCGGAGAGGCGGTGCTCACGGCAAGCCCACCGTCACCGACGACCTGGTGCTCGTGATCTCGGAATGGTCGGCGAACGCCCCGGTCAACATCACCAACGGAGTGGTTGTCCGGGAGCCGGAGGACCTCATCCCCGCTGGGGTCGCCGTTGCCGCAGCTCGTCGGTACGCCCGCACCTTCTTGGGTTCCGACGAAGCGACCACGAAGAGGCTCACCGAAGCCGCGTTGACCGGACGCCTGAGCGCCGCCAACGGCAGCCTCTGGGACGCTCTCTCCCGGGCGTTCGAGGCGACGTTCGAGACCCAGATCGGCAAGGCCGGCTTTGCGAAGGAACTCATCGCGCTCCTAGCCGAGAGCGACGCGAACCACAGACCAGCCGGCGTACCGGCGCTCGACGACAACTTCGGATGTCTGATCCAACGACTGGTGGACCTCCTCGTCCTTGCACGGGAGCAAGAGGACGAAGTGCGACGGAGTCAACGTCTGGAACGGATCATTGACGCGTTCAGTGCTGACTACCCCGACGGATGCACCCGCGATCGTGCTGCGACGACGCTGAAGCGCATCGATGCTGCGGTTGATGACACATCGGCTGGAGACGTCGTGCGGGCTGGCACGGCGCGAATGCGGCGCGACTTCAAGCTCGCGACGGATCCCCTGAAGAACCTGGACGACTACCCGACGTTCCTCGAACAGTTGAAGGGGCTGCGCCACCTGGAGCGGCTCAGCTACCAGGGAGCCGTTTAGGCCAGCGGGTCGCTATAGCCTGTCGTCTGCACCCGTAGAAGGAGCCAACGTTGGCGACCAAGACAGCTGTCCATGACGTGATCGAGCAGTTCCGCGCTACTTCGAACGTGGAGGCGGGCACGAAGTTCGAGAAGTTGATGGTCGACTACTTCTGGCTGGACCCGACCCTGAGCGTGGAATACGACGAGGTGCAGCGCTGGCCGGACTGGCCACACCGTGAGAACACCCACGACACGGGGATCGACCTGGTCGCGCGGAACAAGCTGACCGGTGAGTGGACGGCGATCCAATGCAAGTTCTATGACCCGAAGCACACCCTGGTGAAGGGCGACATCGACTCCTTCTTCACCGCGTCGGGCAAGTCGTGGGACGGGATCAGTTTCACGAACCGGATCATCATCTCCACGACCGACAAGTGGTCGAAGAACGCCGAGGACGCGCTGGTGAACCAGGCGATCCCGGTGCAGCGGATCGGGCTCGCGGAGATCGCGGAGTCCCCGATCGACTGGATGCGGCTGGTGCCGGGCGGGCTGGACTTCGAGCTGAAGAAGGCGGTCAAGTACGGGCTACGGAAGCACCAGAAGGAAGCGATCGCGAAGATCACCGCTGGCTTCGCGACCCATGACCGAGGCAAGTGGATTTCGGCGTGCGGCACGGGCAAGACGTTCACGTCGTTGAAGCTGGCAGAGCAACTCTGCAGCGAGAACGGTGGCCAGCTGAAGGTCTTGTTCCTGGCGCCGTCGATCTCGCTGGTGTCCCAGTCGCTGCGGGAGTGGATGGCTCAGTCACAGACCGACATCCGGCCCTTCGTCGTGTGTTCCGACACGAAGGCCGGCCGGCAGGCCGAGGACATCACCACCCACGACATCCCGATCCCCACCACCAACATCGCCAAGCTCGCGGAGGGCCTGGCGTCGGTCGGGAAGCGGATGCGCGGAATGACTGTGGTGTTCTCCACCTACCAGTCGATCGACGTGGTCGCACAGGCTCAGAAATCGTCGTCGCAGCAGTTCGACCTGATCCTGTGTGATGAGGCGCACCGCACCACCGGGGTGAAGTTGCCCGGCGATGCGGACGAGTCGGCGTTCGTGAAGGTCCATGACAACACGTTCCTGCCCGCCGCGAGACGGCTGTACATGACCGCAACCCCGAGGATCTATGGGGACGCGGCGAAGAAGAAGGCTGACGAGGCCGCCGCCATCCTCACCTCGATGGACAACGAGGACCTATTCGGCCCGGAGTTCCACCGGCTCGGTTTCGGCGAGGCCGTCGAGCAGCGCCTTCTGTCCGACTACAAGGTGATGGTGCTGGTCGTGGAGGGCGACGCGATCGCCGAACCGCTACAGGCCGGCCTCGCGGACGCGAACTCCGAGCTGTCCCTGGATGATGCGGCGAAGATCGTGGGCTGCTGGAACGGCCTCGCGAAGCACACCGTCGACGCCGACTTCGGGCCCAACCCTGTCCCGATGAAACGGGCTGTGGCGTTCCTGCGTGACATCCGATCCTCGAAGGGCTTCGCCGAGGCCTTCCCCGACATCGTCGACGCACTGACCGATGAGGGTGACGAGCGGGGCCCTGACCTGGACTGTGATGTCGAGCATGTTGATGGCACCATGAACGCCCTCGAGCGCGCCGACAAGCTGGCCTGGTTGAAGGCGCCGATCCCTGAGGGCGAGTGCCGCGTGCTGTCGAACGCCCGCTGCCTCTCCGAAGGGGTCGACGTGCCCGCCCTGGACGCAGTGTTGTTCCTGCATCCCCGCAACAGCCTGGTCGACGTCGTCCAGTCTGTCGGACGGGTCATGCGAAGGGCGCCAGGCAAGGACTACGGCTACGTGATTCTGCCGGTCGCGATCCCCGCCGGTCTCCGGCCGGAGGAGGCGCTGAACGACAACAAGCGGTTCCGAGTCGTGTGGGACGTGCTGAACGCGCTGCGGTCTCACGACGATCGGTTCAACGCCATGATCAACAGCATCGATCTGGACAAGAACACCAAGGGCAAGATCAGCATCGACATCATCGGCAAGGGCGGCCCCACCGATGACGAGGAAGGCAAACCCGTCGCGTCGAAGGCCGACACCGGCATTCAGCTGCCCCTGTTCAGCTTGGCCGAGTGGCGGGACTCGATCCTGGCACGGATCGTGAAGAAGTGCGGCGACCGCGAGTACTGGGACGCCTGGGCCGACGACGTCGTCGATATCACCGCCAACCAGACGGCCCGCATCAACGCCATCCTCCGCACCGCCAGCGCGGCGCTGACTGAGGAGTTCGACCAGTTCCTTGACGGGCTCAAAGCGAACCTGAACGACTCGATCGACCGCGACGACGCCGTCTCGATGCTCAGCCAGCACCTGATCACCAAGCCGGTGTTCGACGCCCTGTTCGAACACGACGGTTTCGCCGCCCACAACCCGGTCTCGATCACCATGCAGGGCATGGTGAACGCGCTTGCCGGCCACGGCCTGGACGCCGAAACAGCCAAGCTCGACAAGTTCTACGAGTCCGTCCGGAAACGTGCCTCCCAGATCGAGACCCCCGCCGGCCGACAGGCCGTGATCCACGAGCTGTACGAGAACTTCTTCAAGAAGGCGTTCCCGAAACAGTCCAGCAGCCTGGGTGTGGTCTACACGCCGGTCGAGATAGTCGACTTCATCCTGCGCGCAGCAGACCAGGTGTGCCGCCAGGAGTTCGGCTACGGCCTTACCAACGAAGGCGTCCACATCCTCGACCCATTCACCGGCACCGGCACCTTCATCGTGCGCCTGTTGGAGTCCGGCATCATCCAACCCGGAGACTTGGCCCGGAAGTACGCCAGCGAACTGTGGGCGAACGAGATCATGCTGCTCGCCTACTACATCGCCTGCGTCAACATCGAAACCACCTACCAAGCCGTCGTCCGCGGTGAGCAGCCGGATGCGGATGTGCCGTACGTGCCGTTCGCTGGCGCGACCCTCACCGACACCTTCCAGATCACTGAGGATGGCGACCGCGCCGACACCAGCCTCATCCCCGTTAACAACGACCGCATCGAAGCCCAACTCGCCGCACCCATCAAGGTCATCATCGGCAACCCGCCCTACAGTGCCGGCCAGGGCTCGGCAAACGACAACAACGCCAACCTGAAGTACGCGACTCTCGACGCGAGGATCGCCGAGACCTATGCGGCAGGATCCTCACGCGTTCGGAAGGCGAGTCTGTACGACTCCTACATTCGTGCGTTTCGGTGGGCAAGCGATCGCTTGGGTGCGCAGGGAGTCATCGCATTCGTCTCCAACAACGGATGGCTCGATAGCAACAGCGCAGATGGACTGAGGATCGCCCTTGCTTCTGAGTTCAGCGATCTTTGGATCTACAACCTCCGTGGGAACCAGCGCACGGCGGGTGAGCTATCGCGGCAAGAGGGAGGGAAGGTCTTCGGCTCAGGCTCGCGCACCGGTGTCTCGGTACTGCTCGGCGTGAAGCTCGCCAGTGAGCCGAAGGCTTGCAGGCTCCGCTACTTCAGCGTGGCTGACTACATGACCGCTGAGGAGAAACTATCCGCGATCGCTGCGAGCACACTCACCTCGATTCCTTGGGAGATCCTCTCGCCCAACGATGCTGGTGATTGGGTCAACCAGCGGGCGGAGGTCTTCTCCAGGCTCGACCCGCTGGCGGCTCGTTCGGATGAGCCGTCTGGTCAACCCTTGCTGAACCTCTACACGTCAGGTCTGTCTACAGCTCGCGACGCGTGGTGCTACAACTTCAATTCAAGCGCGCTCCAGACCAACGTCAATCGAGCGATCAACTTCTATAACGGCGAGGTGGACCGATATCGAGTTGAGCGGCCGCATCAACCGGTTCAGTCTTGGGCGAACTCTGACCCGAAGCTCTTTAGCTGGGACCGTGCTGACCGGTCCCGCCTTCCGCAGGGTCGGGAGTACCGCTTCGATTCCGAGAGCGTCCGCATCGGCCTGTACCGACCATTCCAGAAGCTCGCTGTCTACGCCAACCGCGAGATGAACAACTCCGTCTACAAGCTGCCGCAGCTATTCCCGACGGAAGGTCATACGAACCTAGGCTTCTATGTCGTGGGCATGGGTACCGCCGTCCCGTTCTCGGCCCTAATGACGGACTCGATCCCGAACTACCACACCACCGGCGCGGGCAGTGGTGGCCAGTTCTACCCACGCTGGACATTCGATAAGGTCAGCGACGTCGAGCAGGGCTCTCTGCTGGATACTTCTGGCGACGTCGATGAGTGGGGGTATCGGCGGGTCGACAACATCACCGACGGTATCCTGAAGCTCTACCAGGGCAAGTTCGGGCCGCAGGTCAGCAAGGACGACGTCTTCTATTACGTGTACGGGGTGCTGCACTCGGAGCAGTACCGGACCACGTTCGCCGCGGACCTGAAACGGATGCTGCCGAGGATCCCGCTCGCCGCGACTGTCGCCGACTTCCAAGCGTTCACCGAGGCCGGCCGGAAGCTCGCCGATCTGCACGTGAACTACGAGTCGGTCGAGCCATACCCGCTGGCCGAGCAGGCACCGCTGCACGCCATGGACCCGTGGACGACGTACCGGGTCGAGAAGATGAAGTGGGCCAACAAGAACACGAAGAAGGCGATCGTCTACAACAAGCAGGTCACCCTCGGCGACATCCCCGCTGAGGCGCACCGGTACATGCTCGGCTCCCGCTCGGCGCTGGAGTGGCTGATCGACCGCTATCAGGTCAAGACCGACAAGGCGTCCGGGATCAAGAACGACCCGAACGACTGGTGCCGTGAACACCACGAACCCCGCTACGTCGTCGATCTGGTCAAGCGTGTCACGCGGGTGTCAGTGGAGACGATGAAGATCGTCGACAACCTGCCTTCACTTCCGCTCTAGCCATCTCAGCCGCAGAATCCCAGTAAGGACATCACCCCATGTCATCAGGCACAACCACCACTTCACCAGAGAACGTCCTTAAGGTTCGCGAGGATGTCGCGCCGGTGAGGTTCACGATGAACGACGCGGACGTGGAGATCAGTTCGTCCCCGGTCCCGTCCTGGGCCGCGGTCGCTGACCTTAATCGATCGGCGCTTCGAACAAGGATCGAACCGTGGCTCACCGCGCTGTTCCAGGCGGACCACCTCAACCTCCTCGTTGGCTCCGGCCTCACTAGCGGAGTTCAGTACCTCGCCGAGGCCGCCGCTGGCTCGAGCATGGCTGGGGGCAAGTTCACCGAGTTCCCCAACGAGATCGCCACCGCCGCAAAGGCTTCGGCTGTCGCTGCCGGACGGAAGGAGGCGAACATCGAGGACGAGATCCGAACGGCCAATCAACTCGCCCGCGGCCTGGAGATCCTTGGCAAGACATCCGAAGCCCGGGCCTTGCGAGAAGATCTGCGCACGGTTCTCAAGGACTTCGCCGACTCGATCCTTGCGGCGGAGCTCGCGCTGGCTGGCGCCGACGAGGCCAAGCGCGAGCAGGCGTTCAACGCACTCGTATCGTTCCTGATGAGCTTCGCCAGCAGGACGGGCATCCGCGACCGGCTCGGGCTCTTCACGACGAACTACGACCGCGTTCTCGAGGTTGGCGCCGAGCTGGCCGGACTGCATCTTCTCGACCGCTTCGTTGGCACGGTGTCGCCGATCTTCAGATCGTCACGCATGGATCTGGACCTCCACTACAACCCGCCTGGGATCCGCGGCGAACCGCGGTTCGTGGAGGGCGTCGCGCGATTCACCAAGCTCCACGGGTCACTCGATTGGGCGAACGTCGACGAGTCCATCCGTCGGTTCGGCCTGCCCTTCGGCGCCGCGAAGATCGAGCCCTACCTCGACGCACCGGGGCTATCCGAAGCGAAGGCCAACAGCCTGATGATCTACCCGAACGCAAGCAAGGACCGCGAGACCGCCGAGTACCCCTACGTGGAACTGTTCCGCGACTTTGCCGCAGCGGTTGCCCGTCCGAATGCCGTCACGGTCACGTACGGATACAGCTTCGGCGATGAGCACATCAATCGTGTACTGCAGGACGCTCTCACGATCCCGTCAACCCATCTGGTCATCATCTCGTTCGACGACGAGCCCGGTCGGATCATGCGCGCGTTCGAGAGCTGGGGTCATCCGGCACAGATGTCGCTACTGATCGGCCCCGAACTCGCCGAACTCAGCTCTCTCACATCGAACTACCTGCCCAAGCCCTCGATCGACCTGGCCACTCGCCGAATGGGCGACCTCCTTCGGCAGCGCTACGGACCGGCTCCCTCAACTACCACCCCGAGCACGAGTGGTAGCCCCGCATGAGCGTCACCCCGATGGCCTTCGCTGATTCGCTGCGAATCGGCAGCATCGAGTACATCTCACCCGACAGATTCGAGGTGCTACTCGACATCGAAGCACCCGACGCTGTCGCGTTGAACACTGGTTCGCCGCGGGCCTTTCCGCGGGTCAACGGCTACGTGCTGGTTCCCACGGAAGGCGGCTTCGCGGTGGGACAAGTCGAGTGGATCAGCGTCGAGCGCTCGCCTTACCCGCAGCGCAAAGGAATGCGCGATTTCGGCCTCGTCGACATGCCTTACCCGATGAGGAAGATGAGCCTCACCCCGGTCGGGATCCTGTCCGCCGCAACGTCCAAGGATGAAGCGGACCCGTACTCCTTCCGGCGCGGTATCCAGTCGTTCCCCACCGTCGGCGACCCGGTTCTGCTGCCCACCACAGACCAACTGAAGTCCATCGTCGAGTCCGGCGACAACCGCCGCGTGATGATCGGCACGAGCCCACTGGCGGCCGATGCCGAGGTCCGGGTCGACCCAGACCGCCTGTTCGGACGGCACCTGGCGGTACTGGGCAACACCGGAAGCGGCAAGTCCTGTTCCGTCGCCGGCCTCATCCGATGGTCCTTCGACGCGGCGCGCCTCAACCGAGCTGCCGGTGCGGTCACCGAGCCTCCGAACGCCAGGTTCATCGTGCTCGATCCGAACGGAGAGTACGCGCAGACGTTCCAGGATCTCGGCGCCAAGGTGTTCTCGGTTGATCCGAGTGATGGTGCCGAGCAGCTCACCCTCCCGTTGTGGTTCTGGAACCTTGACGAATGGTCCGCCTTCACGCAGGCCACCTCGAAGACTCAGCGGCCAACGCTCGTGCACGCCCTTCGCGCGCTGCGGGACGGGCACCTGGACTCACAAGTGGCCCCGAGCCATGACATGCGCCGATACCTTCGTACAGTTACCGCGGTGTTCCAGGTCGAGTATCGATCGGGTAGCCCATGGGGCAACTTCCCCAAACCTAAGGCGTTCTTCGAGAAGCTGCAGAAGCTGAGCGGCGACTTCGTTACGAACACCGCGTTCAGCGGTCCTGAGAACGAGGCGCTCGCAGCGTTGGCGGTCTTCGCTAAGCAACTGATCGATGCCCGCAGCGGCCAGTACCCGAACTACGACTTCAGCAAGCGGGAGGTGGAGGAACTCGTAGCGAAGGCGTCGCAGGCTCACCTCGCGTTTGGCGGGCTCGTTACCGATACGGACCTCATGGACGCGGATGTACCTCGGCCATTCACAGGCGATCAACTCATTCGGAGCCTTGAGGCACATGCTGAGCTGCTGGGTGTCGCCGAGCATGTCGAAACCCTGATCATGCGCGTCCGTACGCTCCTCGCTGACTCTCGATTGCGGTCGGTGATGTCCGACGCGGGCGGAGTCGACCTCGACGGCTGGCTTGATACCTACATCGGCGGGGACTCTGCAGGCGGCGTCACCGTAATCGATCTGTCTCTGGTGCCTGCAGAAGTGGTGCACATCATCACCGCTGTGGTTGCCCGAATGACACTTGAAGCACTCCAGCGATACCGGAAACTGCACGATGGGGACACCCTTCCAACGGTCCTCGTGATGGAGGAGGCACACACCTTCATCAGGAGATACGCCCCCGACCCCGAGATCAGGTCGTCGAACGAGATCTGCTCCCACGCATTCGAGAAGATCGCCAGAGAGGGGCGCAAATTCGGTCTCGGCCTCGTCCTGTCGTCGCAACGGCCCAGCGAGCTGTCCCCGACCGTGCTTTCGCAGTGCAACACCTTCCTTCTCCACCGACTGAGCAACCACACCGACCAAGACCTGGTCCATCGACTTGTGCCGGACAACATGAGGGGTCTGCTGCGCGACCTTCCTTCGCTACCCTCCAGGAACGCGATCCTCCTCGGGTGGGCATTCGAGCTACCTGTTGCGGTAGAAGTGAGAAAGCTGCCCCGAGAACACCAGCCACGCTCGGACGACCCCGACTTCTGGCACGTCTGGTCTGGTCACAACGACCATGGGGAAGCCGTGACCAGGGAGGTCGACTGGACTGCCATTGCAGAGGACTGGCAGCAGCGATCACCATCGGAGCCAGATCTCGAATAGCGGGCCCGGACCCACGCGGCACTGAATGACCTGTGAGCCCGGGGCCTCCCAACGGCTATCTCGGAGGCGTGCGTGAGTGGTGGACCCTGGCCGAAGGCCGACTTTCGCTTCTCGCGTGTACTACTTGTTCCTTCGCCAACTCGTACATCGCCGATGGCTCGGATACGACGCCACCCGCCGCGAGCCGATCCTTGATCTCCGTGCTGCGGCGAACATGGAAGTCGGCCGCTTCGCGTGGCCCTGCGTTCCAGGAGTGAGCCAGGCTGACAAGGGCGGCGCGGATCAGGCTGGAGGGAACGCCGGTCTTGTCTGCGATGTAGTCGACGCCCGAGGCCCAGCCGTCGGGCGGCTGCGCTGCCAGCACACTGGTGGCCTCGAGTGCGGCCTGTTCCGGTGGCAGATGGCGAATCCGTTCGTCGATGAGGTCGCTGCCCAGATGGCCCGCGCCGTCCAGCGTTGTGGCGAGGAGGGTGCTGTGGTCCTTGGCGATGAGGTCGGCGGGGTCAGCGCCGTCGGGCAGTCGAGCGAACCGGGGATCCAGGCCTGCGGCGGCAAGGATCCAGTAGTCGCGTTCGGCGGCGGCCCGGCCGGCCGCGTCGGCGTCGGTGGCCACGATCGGCTGCTGGCCACCATGGCGTAGCCGCGCCGCTTGCTGGCGAGTCAGGCTTGTACCGAGTGCGGCGACCCCGACATGGCTGCCGCCCGTCGCGAGGGTGACCGCCATGGCGTCGAATGGGCCCTCGGTGAGCACAGGGATGCTCCCCGGACGAAGCTCCCCGGCGATGTAGAGCTCGTCTCCCTTGCGGTACAGGGCGGTTTCGGCGGTGTTGAGGTACTTGGGACCGTGTCCGTCTTCGTCGCCGTGGGTGGGGTTGCGTCGTGCGACGAAGCCGAGGATGTTGCCGTCGGTGTTGGTGATGGGGAATGTGACGCGGTCGCGGAAGCGGTCGATGAGTCGTCCGGTGCTGGCTCGGGTGGCGACGCCGGTGGCGAGCATCTCATCGTCGGTGACGTTCTGGCGGCGTAGGTGGGTGACAAGGCTGGTCCAGCCGTCGGGTGCGTAGCCGGGTCGCAGGTCGGTGTTGGTGAGGTCTTGGCCGAAGCGTTTGGTGACGTAGCGGCTGGCCCAGCTGTCGTTGTAGCAGTGCTGGTAGTAGTCGGCGGTGAGCTGGTTGACGCGGATGAGTCGCTCCGGTGGCGGGGCGTCGTGCCACATGTCGCGGCGGTCGAGCATTGCTCGGACGTCGGCGGGTGTGGGTTCCGGGGCTGGCAGGCCGCGGCGCACGATCGCTTCGAGGGCGAGCGCCTGATCGACGTCCAGGTCGATGTCATCCTCGTCCGAGTGTGGGGTGTCCAGCAGTTCGGTCTGGATCGGAGTCCGGTCGGGCATGGCCTGGAGCACCGGCGTGGCGGGGATGTAGCCGTCGTTGATGTCGGCGGGTGGCTCGTCCTCGATGAGGCCGGGATCGTCGTGGTTGGCTGCGGGATCGGTGAGGAGAGACAGTCGCCAGACCCATGCTTGGCAGGTGTCGAGGCGCGGGTTGGTGGGGGTGTGGCGGGCGTCGTCGAGGAGGGCGTCGAGGTGCCAGCCGCGTGCCAGTCCGTGCTCGATAGTGGTGACGAGGGCTGGCCACCATGGGCTGCCGCTCAGCTTGTGGGCGTCATTCTGGCCGATGGCTTGGGTGAACTGGTCGAGCCAGTCGGTGGTCAGGTGGTGCGCGGTGTCCGCTTCTTCGACGACGGCTGGGGTGAGGTGTCGGGCCAGGCGCCACCACAGTGCCGCGGCCGCGTGGTCGTCGGGTAGCGGCCCCTCTGTGGCCGCGGGGTCGATGAGACTTCGGGGGCTGATGCCGCTGCTGGAGAGTTGCGCGAGGCGGCCGGCGAGGGTGGGTGCGAAGTCGTCGGCCAGGAGTGCCGGGGAGATGGCGGCGAGGGTGTCGTGCCATTCGTCGAGGGCTGCGGTCTGGCTGGCGTGGAGCTGGTGGTCGAGGCGCTTCTGGCAGCGGATTGCGGCAGCGGCGTGTTGGGGTTCGCCGGTCGGCCGTAGGTCGGTGTCGGGGACACCGTTGGCTGCGCGCCACACCTGTACGTCCGCGATGAGGCTGGCCGGTGGTGCGGAAGCCATCCCTGCGGCCCAGGCGGGCTGGCTCTGATCGTTGCGTATGTGGTCGGCGAGGTCGCGGATGAGGTTCTGGCGGGCGGTGAGGTAGTCGCTCCACAGTGGGTGTTGGGCGAGTTCGGTGGGGATGCCGGTCAGCCAGGGGAGTGGTCCGTGGCTGCGGGTGGTGCGTTGGTCGGCGATGCGCCAGGCGAGGATCGCTGCGGGCTCGGTGCCGGCGATGATGGGGTCGGCGGCGGCGCGGGCGAGGGCTTGGATGGGGTCGCGCCGGTCGGCTTCGACGAGGAGCAGTTCGGCCTGGAGGCTGGGCCAGGCGGGGGAGTGGGTGATCCGGGGGAGGGCTTGTTCAACGCGTCGTTCGAGGCCGCGTAGGCCGATGTCGCCGGCAATGTGGGCGGCGGCGTAGCTGAGCGCGTCGTTGTAGCGGGCGACGGCCGGGGCGAGTTGGAGGGCCGGGTTGTGGGCGTCGCGGAGCTGGGTGGTGGCCGAGATCGGGGATTCGTCGCGGGTCAGGATCGTTTCGAGGATGTTGGTCGGGGTGGGCGGGTTGATGGTCTCGGGGTTGATGGCGGTGTGGGGGTCGCCGTCGCCGACGACGACGAGGTAGGCGGCGTTGTGGTGTCGGCCGCGGGTGAGCATGGTGTAGGCCTGCTGGCGGGTTTCGGTGCCGGTGAGCAGGCCGTGGACGGTGTCGGCGGTGATGCCTTGGGCGGTGTGGATGGTGGAGGCGTAGCCGAGTTCGACTTGTTCGGCGACGTAGTCGGCGGGCAGGGTGACGTGCCGTCCGGATTGGGTGTGCCGGGCCTGGAGGCCGCCGCCGCGGGTGGTGCCGGTGACGGTCCACCGGTCGCCGTTCTTGACCCAGTCGTTGGTGGCGACCCGTAGGAGCCGGTTGTTCTGGCGGGTGATGATGGTGTCGCCGATGCTGGCCCGGTTCCCGTCGGCGAGATCTACCTCGGTCTGCGGGGTGTGTCCGTTGAGGCGTTGGGTGCGGGCGCGCTGGTTGAGTTCGGCGACGCGTTCCCGGGTGCCGGCGAGCATGATCGTGTCGCGGCCGTTGTTGCGGTCGGTGGTCCAGGCGTCGAACAGGTGGTCGGCCATGGTGGTTTCGTCGCCGACGTGGATGCGGTGTTGGTCGAGGTAGAAGCCGAGCGCGGCGGGTTGGCCTTCGCGGAGGGCGAGGGAGGCGGAGCCTTCGGCGGGGTCGGTGAACCGGAGGAGTTCGGTGAGCCGCAGGGCGCCGTGGTGGGCTTGGATGTCGCGCAGGACGCCGCCGGCGCCGATGGCGGCGAGTTGTTGGTCGTCGCCGATGAGCCGGACGCTGCCGCCGCGTTGCAGGATGTAGATGACGGCGTGGTCGAGGGAGATGGTGTCGGCCATGCCGGCCTCGTCGATGATCACCAGGGTCTTGGGGCCGATGCGCTGGTTCCAGCTGGTGGGGTCGCCCAGGCCGGGGGTGATGTCCCAGACGAGCTTCGCGAGCGTGTCGTGGTGGCCCTCCATCCGGGTGCCGAGTTGGGCTGCCGCGGCGGCGGACGGGGCGAGGCCGATGACGTTGCCCCCGGACGCGGTCCAGGCCATCGACAGGGCGTCCATGGCGGTGGTCTTGCCCGATCCAGCCGGCGCGATCGCGAGCTGCACCCGGGCCCCGGAGGTCGCCATTTCGCGCACGAGGAGGACTTGGCCGGGGTTGAGCTGGACCCGGTTCGCTGCGCATTCCAGCAGCGCCAGATCGATCGAGGTCGGGTCAGCGACCATCCCGCCGTGTTGCCCGGCCGCGGCGACGAGGCGTTGTTCGGCTTGCAGGACTCGTCCGGAGGTGAACAGTTGGGAGCCGGCGACGTAGTAGACGCTGTCGCCGTTGGCGCGGCGCAGCGGGGCGGGTTCCTCGACCCCATCTGTGGTTCGCGTGATGGGGACGGAGCGGGCGATGGCCGCGGCGACGAGGTGGTCGACCCACCAGCGGGTGTGCTGCGGGGGTGCCTCGGCGGCCCTCACCTGGCGGAGTGCGTCGGCCCGCAGATGCCATTCCTGCCAGGTCGACCGGTTGGCCTCCATCCGGGCCATCATCGCCTCCACCGTCCGGTCGAACCACTCCCGATCCAGTTCAGGCCGGGCGTGGCGATCGGGGTGCAGCGCCTGGCCGATCATGGTCTGGAGCTGGGGTTCGCCGCCGAGAACCTCGAGCGCTTGGGTGTGCCAGGTGGTGCGTTGTTCGGCCAGCGTGCGGGGGTCGTGCTTGTCCTCGCGGGTCTCCAGGGTGGCCTGCTGGGCCAGCGCGATTCCCTCGACCGGTGTGGGTGGGCGGCCGTGATCGCGCTGGAACGCGGCGGCCAGGAGGCGGCGGCGCGCTTCGATGCTTTGGCGTCTCTGTGACCAGCGCTTGTTCAACGTGTCGTCGATGCCGACGATCTCGCGGACGGGGAGTTTGCGCCGGTCGGGATTGGCTCGCTCCGCGAACCGCACGCCCAGGGTCGCGGTGAGGTGTTGCTCGAGGGCGGTGTTGTAGGTCTCGGAGGCGGACACGATCGCTTTGAACAGGACCCGTCCGTCAATGGACAGCCAGCGTCCGTCGGTGGCGGTTTGGACCTTGTTCGCGACCGCGACGTGGGTGTGCAGGTCGGGGTCGCCGGCACGGGAGTCGCGGTGCACGAACGCGGCTCCGATCAGTCCACGGACGTTGACCTGGTTCACCCCACCCGCCCCGGTTCGGGTGTACAGGGCGGTACGTTCGATGAAGGCGAGGGCTTCGGCGACGGCGGCGTGGTGCGCACGTTCGATCGCTGCTGCGGTGGCCGGGTCAGCGAGCGCCCACAGGCTGGAGACGCTCTTCACCGGGGAGAAGGTGAGGTCGAACCCGGCTACCGCGGTCGTCTTCTGCTTGGACAACTTGGCGATGTGGCCGGCCAGTTCACGCTGGTCCAGGGGTTCGCGTCCGTACTGTTCGCGGAACATCTCCAGCGCCACCTCAGTGCGGATCCGGGCCCGGTCCTCGATCGAGTTCGCCGTCCGCACCGACAGGCCGCGGGAGCTGTTGAGCTGTTCGAGCCGACGGGCAACCTCGATCCGGAACGGGCTCACATCGTCTGGATACACCCGGAACGGCTGCCCGAGCCGGGTCGCATCCAGGTAGTCGGCTTCGGTGGCGTCAGTGCCTTCCAGGGCGGCACTGCGCTGCTGCGCGAGGGGGTGGAGACCGGCGCCGAACAGGGCCTGCATCTCTTCGATGGTGACGATGTCGCCCGGGTTCAGTCCGTCGACGCCTGCCAGGCCGGTGCCGATCCAGGTGCCGGGGGTTTCGCCCTTCTCGGTGTAGTAAGACGCGAGCCCGGTGTAGCCCTTCTCGGTGGAGTCCATGGCGGCGACCTGCCGGGTCAGGTAGTCATAGCCCGACCCCGCGGTGATCCGCTTCATGCTCATCGTCACAACCCACTAAGCCGGATTCGGGGGGTCGATCCGGACAGATCCGGCCGGTAATCTCAGAGACTCAGCCGTGACGCGACGCCGGGTTGGCTCCGCGATTCAGTGCGGTGGGTCGCGGAGGAATGAATGCGCGGTCGAGACTACGAACTCCGCTGGCCGGTGGACATCTTTCGCACGCAGTTGGTCGGGCTGCTGAACAATCGGAACACCCTGAGAGACTGGGACGCCAGGGTCGACCAGTTACTCCAGGACGCCTTCGTCACTCGGGTTCCGTTCGAGGAGTACAAGTCCCGCTCGGCCGACACTATGCCGCCCGACCACGCAGGCTCACTCACCGCCGCACAGAAGTATCTGCGATCGCTCCTTGCCGATGCCGATCATCTCCCCGTGCAGCAGGCAAGGAGGCCCTACTGGTCCGAACGCCTGTCGAACAGCCAGGTGGGCCCAATCTCGCTGAGCGCGGCCGCGAAGGACTTCATAGGACTTGTCCGCGACCTCGATGCTCGCGGGTACTTCGACAGGCGCCTGGGCAGCAACTGTGTCGATGACCCCAGGGACAACGACCTCGTTGGCTGGCTCGAACTCGAGACCGGATCGGGAGACGTCGAGATCACGAAGCGGGCGGGGGAAGGCGATCCCGACCCACTGATCGATGCGATCGAAGCCATCCATGACATCTGTGCCCTTCCACTACGAGGCTGGTACCACCCCTTCATGAACTGTGGCTGGCACGCACTGGAATGGTCGACGGAAGCCGGCCAGCGCATCTATCGCTGGTCGATCAACAGGATCCTCGCTCGGACGGAACTCGCTGTGGTGCTGGCCGAAGAAGGCGAGGACGTGGGTCGGGTGATTCAAGATCCGGGAGGCGCCCAGAGCGCGCTGCTAGCGCGGATGGCGGGGCGCGCAGACACCACGATGGTCGATGAGGTGGCGCATGCCATCGCGCTCTTTCGAGCCCGCGACGCGGACGTGAGTGCCAAGCGAAGCGCGATAGTCACGCTCGCGGGCGTCCTCGAAAACCGGCGAGAGCTGCTCAAGTCGAGCCTGTTGCGGAAGGACGAAGGCGCGCTGTTCACACTCGCCAACGAGTTCGACCTGCGTCACCGGAAGCCCGATCAGCAGGGTGACTATGACGAGGCGTTCCTGGACTGGATCTTCCACTGGTACCTCGCGACCGTGGAGCTGAGCGATCGCATCTTGGCGAGGCAGGACTCGAGCTAGCCCTTCTCGATAACCAGGCGGTGGAGCCCATCCGAACCGCTTCGGCAGTTAGCGAGGGTTGGTAGCGTGCCAGCTGTGGACGATGGCGTAGCCGACCCTGTGATGGCCGACGTTCTTGCACTCGAACTGGGGCGAATTGTCGTGCGCGCGGTCTGGGTCGACGAGATCTGCGCCGATCTTGCCGCCGAGTATCAACGCGCGGTTGGCGAGGTGGATCGCAGCAGACTCTCGGGTGAAAGCGGGACGCGCCTCGCGGACGCACTTCGCAAGGCCGGCGCCGCCCAGTGGGCCGACGAGTACTTGGCGCTCCACTCCCAACGAAACGATGTTGTCCATGGCCTCTGGTCTGCCGACATGAACCATCGCCAGATGGTGCGTACTTCGCGTGGAGGATCGTACGCCGGAGCGTTCACGGTGAGTACCTGGGACAGCGACTGGCTCACGCGGCTGGCGCACGATCTAGAGGACTTCTTCGAGCGCGCACGCGCAGAACTATTCGCGCGTGTCGGCATACCGGAGAACTTCAGCCGTCTCCCACGCGACAACTGAGATCGCACGAGCGGCCCGGAGGTCTTGCCACTCGCTCTCGCGTTCGGGCCGCGCGCGTTGAGCACCGGTATCGAACTAGCCCGCCGGCCTGGTTGCGGGTTGGGAGCGGCGATGACCAACGACTGCCGCCCGCCAATGCCGACGATCAACAGAGATTGCGAAGTCTCGCCAAACGGGATCGCTGCTTGTCGCAGCCCTTCCGGAAGGGCTGTTCGCGATCCTTGGCCAGCTCGTGCAAGAGGTGTGTCGCACATGGGATCAGCTGTCTCGGGTGGGGGGACATCGTCGGGCGGGTGGGTTTGGCTGCGGTGTCGGTGGCGTGGGTTGAGATTCGTGGGTTGTTGTTGTCCGGATCGGGGGTCGGTTTTCGGCTTAGTGGTGTGAGGAGCCGATCGGAAGGAGGCCGTGGTCATGGGCGGCACTCAGCAGAACCTTCGCCAGGAGGCCCGGCGACGGGTCAACGAGGCGTTGCTGATCAGACAGCGTGACCGGGAGGCGCGGGAGAAGCGGATCCGGGACCATGCCGTGCGGCTGTTGACGGTGGTGGCGGGACGGGATGCGGCCGTGGCGCAGGCCGAGCAGGCCGCAGCGGCCGCGGTGCGCGCGATGGTCGCCGAGGGCGCCACCATTGCCGACATTGCCGAGCTGTGTGCCGGTGTCCTGGACGTCCGGGAAGTCGGGCGTCTGGCGAAGCTCGTCCCGGTGGGGGAGTGACCATGACCTGGCGTCGAGTGTGGCTGCGGGCACAGATCACCGGTCTGGTCTTTTCCAGCGTGGTCTGGCTCGTCGTGGCTGGCCTCTCCCTGACGGCGGCGCTGGCCGTGATCGCCGTTGGGGTGGTGTGCCTGCTGGTTCGCGACACTCGAGTCGGTTTGTGGTGGCGCTTCGGTGCCCGGCCGGCCAGCGCGTTCGAGCGGGAACGGGTTCAGGCGGCGATCGTGCCGATCGCGTGTCTGCGGGGTCGTCACCAACCCAGGATCTGGATCGGGACGCGGACCGGCCCGGGCGGGGCGGTCGTTCCGACCCCGGCTGATCTGGTGGTCAGTCCTTCTGTGGTCCGCCGGATCGTCGCTGGCGAGCTGAACGACGAGCACACCTCAGCCCTGGTCAGCCATGCTCTGGGCCAGCGGCCGGTGTGGGGATCTCTACTGGTCGCCGTCGTGGACGTCTACTGCGTGCCGTGGAGGCTGGTCGAGATGGTCACCGTGGTGTTCGGCATGACCACCGGCGGCTCCCGCCTGATGGGGGCGTCGTGGAAGATCCGCTGGATGGTGTTCGGGGTCGCGATCGTGGATAACGTCCAGGCAGCCCGGTGGAACGCGCTGGTCGTCGTCGTGATCGCTGCCGTGCTCAGCGGCACCACACCGGCCCTGCGGCGACGCTGGCTCGACACCTTGCGCGATCTTGGTGACCGGCAGGTGATCGCCGAGGGGCTCGGTCCGGCACTCGCGTCGGTGATCCGCGCCGGCGCACGGGACGTCGCTTCACTCGAGCGCGCCAGCGTGCTGGAGCGTCCGAGCGGTGCTGCCGGGGATCCCGCGCCAGTCGTCAAGAAGCGGGCATGTCGATGAACGCCACGGTGGAGCAGACCGCATCAGGCTTGCGGGTCTGGGCGAAAGGGATCTATCCGCTCGAGGCGGGCGTCGAACTGCTGATCCGTACCAGCGGCGGTCGTTTCGCCAGCAGTGTCCTGCCCTGGATCCGGGCCGGTGAGGATCCGGGATGGTGGTGGGTTGATGTCGACCAGCTCACCGAGGACGCCCTGGCCGCCTACTCTGGTGGCGAGACCCGACTGCTGCGCATCGCCGCGGCCCTGCTCGGCGGGAGACCGGTCAACCTGTACCAGGACATTCCCGGGCTGGATCGCGACCATGTCCAGCTGGTCCTGGCCGCGATCGCGCACGCCAGCGGCAGCCACGAACACAGCGTCCCGCTCGGGCCCGATCCGGAAGGCCGCTACCGGGCAAGTGACGGCACCCGGTTGAGCTTCAGCAGGCTCGGCAGTCTTTACCCATGGCCTGAACCCGGATAGGCGGGCACAGTCGTTCCATGGTGACACCACCCCGCCACCAAGCGCCGCTCCCGCCGCAACCCTCGCCCCTGCCCGGAACCGAGCCCCTGACGCGGACCACCGTCCGCCTCCTCGGACGCTTGTCCCGGCGACAGCTGGATCCCGGGCTCCTGGCCTATGTCGCCGCCGCGGCACTCCTGGTCGGGGGACTCTGGCTCGTCGGCGGGCTGCCGTACGGGCTACCCCTCGACCCGATGCGAGCGGTCATCGCCACGGTTGTCGTGTTCCTCGTCCCGCTTGCCCTGCTGCCGTTCGGCATTCGGTGGAGCATTCGACGCTGGTGTCGCCAGGGCTGGGTGGTCGGCTACTTCGACGCCACCGCCACCATGATCGTCCATCCCACCCCTGAGGGTGCGTGGCTGCTCTCCGACCACGTCGCCGCCCACCGCGGGCGCGGCCTCGCCGCCCCGTTCCGCCGGCGCGTCTTCGACCACCTGGCCAGCGAAGCCGACCGGCTCCAGGTCGTCATCGTCACCGAAACTCGAGTCCCGAAGCTAAGCCGGCTCTACCTGGACGACATGCCCGGCCTGAAGCTCGTCAACGACACCCGCCGCGACTTCATCGCCCGTCGTATCTACGACCTCCGCCGCGAACCCACCGCCCCGCCTCCAGCCTGAACCGTCCAGTCGCCACGGGGTGCCGGACGCGTCCGGCCCTCGCCCCGGTCGGCCGGCGCGACGTCCGGCGGGTAGATCTTCTCCCGGCTGTCCGGATCGCACCCCGGTTTTCGGCTTAGTGGGTCAGCAGCCCATCAACCCGGGGGACAGCGATGCCGAAGTCCGACAACTACACGCCGCAGCAGCGCGAGACCGCCGAGGCCAGCCGCAGGGAAGCCATCGAGCAGATGCACCACGACCTCGCCGCGAAGCTGGCATCCTTCGACGACCGAGACGCCTGGCAGCGCTGGCTGAAGTTCGCCAGCGGCTTCCACCAGTACTCGTTCTCGAATTCTTGCTTGATCTATATGGCCAAGCCAGACGCCACTTTCGTCGCTGGCTACCGGACCTGGCTGGCCAAGGGACACCAGGTACGCCGCGGGGAGAAGGCGATCGCGATCCTCGCACCCGTCACCCGACTGGTGCCACTCGAGGACGCCAACGGCAACCCCGTCCTCGACACCAACGGCCGGCCGATCACCCGCCGCCAGATGACCGGAGTACGCGTCGCGCACGTGTTCGATGCCAGCCAGGTCGACCCCACACCACAGACCGAACGTCCACAACCCTCCCTGCTCGCCGGCCAGGCACCACCAGGGCTGTGGGACTCCCTCGCCCAGCTCGTCGCCGACGAAGGCTTCAGGCTCACCCGCGGCGACTGCGGCGGCGCGAACGGCTACACCAACTTCGCCACCAAAGAAGTCCGGGTCCGGGCCGACGTCGACGATGCCCAATCGGTACGCACACTGTGCCACGAAGCCGCCCACGTGCTCACCATGGACCCGGCCGACATCGCCACCTACGGCAGCCAGCACTGCCGCGGCACCCTCGAGGTGATCGCCGAGTCAACCGCCTACCTCGTCACCCAGGCGCACGGACTCGATGCAAGTCAGTACACCTTCAACTACGTCGCCGGCTGGGCCATCGAAGCCGCCGGACGAGACAAGGACCTCCGCAGCCTCGACGAGATCGTCCGGACCACCGGCGAGCGCGTCATCGCCGCCGCCCACCGCATCCTCACCCACACCCAAACCCCCAGTGAGCCGATCGACGACATGCCGATTGGCGAGGCCATCACGCCCGTCGTCCGGCCGTCACCCCGGGTGTGGGAGACCGTGACCGCTACGGGACGCCCCCGCGGCGAGGTCCTGGCCTCCGCAAGCCGATCCCGCGGACGCAGCGGGCCGAGGCTGGCGAGGTAGAACCCATGCCGGACGCGAAGCATGATCTCGCCGATGCCCTCGGGCACCTCCGCCACGCAGCCCACCAGCTGCTGGCCGAGCCCGACCCGACCGGGCAGGCGCTGGCGCTCGCCAGCCAGATCCTCGACATCGAGAACCTCCTCGAAGAACTCGACATCGAACCGGCCTTTGTGCCTGCCGCGGAGACCGCGGCCGACTCCCTGGCTACGGCGGGCCGGCTCCTCGGCCGGCGGCCCGACATCGTGCCATCCAAGATCTGGCCCGCCCTCCAGACGGTCCTCGTCCAGGCAGGCGACCGTGGCCGCCGTTAACGCGCTTCTCGCCGCGCTCCACGACCGGACCCTCGACCTGAGCGCACAACCGTCCATGCCGTCCACGACCGAGATTTCCGGACTCAGCCGCGTGGTCGGAAACGCGATCCGAATCCTGGCCCTGATTGACCCCCCACCGGACGTGATGACGATCCTGCAAGCAATGCCGAAGGCCGAGCCCGCAGAGGAACCTGTCAACTCCCCGATCACAACAATCGGCTACACCTTGGGGGTTCTCGCCGACACCCTGAACGCCAACCCGGAGACCGTGAGGAACACCGGACATGCTGACCGAGGGCAACTGCGCTCCCAAGTCCTTGCCACACTGCACCACGTCGCAACGGTCAGCCTTGCTGCCTGTCCCGTCGACCAGGCCTTCTCGGGTCCGGCACTGATTCGTGATCTCGCTGACGCTACCAATGCGGCCTCCTACGTCCCGCAAGGAGATCTCCACGAGCCGATCGGGCTGCTCGCGCTCGGACAGAGTCCCGGCGGCCTTGACCAGGCGGTCGCTCGGTGGGCCGAAGCCGCGATCGAGATCCTGCACAGCCCGACCCGGGTGACGTCGTACGCCTTCCAACGCACGGCGGCCACGATCGCCACCATCTGCAGCACTGCAGCAGCCACATTCGCTGAACCGACGGGCGAGCGGCCCTTCGAAGTCGCAGCATCAGCGCCACTCACCAAGGCGTCCCAGGCATGGCAGCGTGCCGCCGACTGGCCACCCGAGATTCGGCTCGGCGGCCGCACCACCGAACTGCGCCACCGATCGCAAGACCTCGACCAAGCACTCGCCACACACCGACTCGGGCACCCAGGAGCCCCGTCGCGGCAAGCAGCGATGCGCGCCGCGCTGCGCGCTGCCGAGAAGGTCGCGGCGTGCCACAAGTCAGCGCTGATCCAGGTCATCAACAGGAGGAACCTCTGGATCAGCGTTGAGGCTCTCGGGCCGACCTACCTCACCCACCATCCCGGAGCCAGCCGCTCCGACTGGGTACCCCACCCCGCAACCCGCGCCGGCGAGGCGTTGCTCGACGCCTGCACACAGGCCGGGCGAGCCCTGGAGACCGCACTCGACCAGCTCCACCACCCGCCGGGGACCAGCACGGCGGCAACGCCAGGCCAGGGACCGCGATGGGAGACCGTCTCAGCCCCGAATAGATCCCCACGGCCCAGATCGCCGACGGCTCTGACGCCCCCCAGTCGCGGGATCGCTCGGTGAACCAGCTCGGCGCCGTCGCGAACTCCATGCCGAGCAAGCTCGCCGTCGGTCTGCCGTCAACTCGGATCCATCCGGATCTGCCGATGACCGGATCGTGTTGGCGCGCCGCCTAGACCGGATTCTCAACGGCGCAACCTTGGTTCGCACCTTCGCCTCCGCACCAGTCTGCTGCTATGAGTTGGTGGGTCGTGGACTAGTTCGAGTGGGAGAGTCCGTGGCGACAGCAGTGGCTGCCTGCAGTTGGTCCGCTACAGCCCTCACGTTGATAGTCCGCCAATCGCCGGGTCTCATGCGGACCAGCACCTTGCCCTGCGACTCAAGGATGATTGCTCGGTCACTGTGTTGGCTATCAACCGCAAGTCCCTCGAAGGCCGCTTGGTCGTCGAGTGCCAATTCGCTCGTCCACTTCCCGCCGGCAGGCATGCGCTCGATAAGCCGGGAGAAGGCGTCTGAACTCCCTAGCCCGGGTTGGCGTTTCTTGTTGCTGACGCGATAGCAGCTTTCATCCTCCGCACAGGCCGTCCAGGAGTCGTCCTTGCCGCTCAGGGCTTCGATACCGCCCGGATCATCACCCTCGATCCACGTCAGCCCGCCGTCTTCGCTGCGCAGCCATTGAACCCGCCCATCGGCCACCCGAGTCACTCCGACATAGAAGGCGTTACGAGCGAACCCAACGTAGGCGGTGGTGTCTGTAGGAGGCGAGGTTGGGACCCGGTCGCCGTAATAGACGAGACTGCCCAGGGTCGTCAGCCAAACCACGACAAACATTGCCGGGACAAGCAACATCATGCCGATGATCAGGCAGCCCGGGCTGGTGGCGGAGCCTCGTGCGGTGGACACGGCAGCGAGCCTACGGCTGCGCGAGATCAGGAGTGCGGTCGCGGGAAATCCGGAACCCCATCGTTATCCACCTCGTGCCGAGCCTTGGACCTGCGAACGTCCTGATTTGCCGCAAGCGGCGAGGTGAACTTGCCGAGTGCTCGCTTCTCGCGGGGTGCCAGAATCGTGACATGGCGGGCTGGCGGAGAGACAGGGCGGTTCGTGCGCGCTACGACGAGGTAGTCGACATCTACGGATGGCTCGGGGACTTCACCGACACGCTCGACCCTGACCGCGACGAGGACCTGCTTACGGACCTCTTCTACGTCGACAGCATGGTGGCCGGCTGGATCTCCCGCGGTCAGTTTGAGAAGCCCGGTGTGCGTGAGTTCGTGGTGAAGGCGATCGCGCAGGAGGATTCGAATCGTGCCGCGCACTCAACGCCGCCTCCGGATGAGCTGTGGCCCCGTCTGCAAAGGCTGCGCGAACTTGCGAGGACCTAACTCACTGCCATGCCGCGACGGGTGGGTTTGGTCACGTGTAGGGCGCGTAGCGGTGGACGCGTCGCCACTTCCAAGACCAAGGCAGCAGCGGTGCGTTGCCGAACACTATCCAGCCCCCAGGTGACTGGACCCCCCTGAGGATGTCCCGGCAACAGCCGGCTCTAGCCAGCGGATTCCCTGGCCGGTCGAGATCCATGAGGCGCTGGGGGCGTTCTAGACACCCAAGTCACTCAGAGTCCTCCCGTGGATACCGAACGACTCGCTGTTTGCGTTCCAGGTGGTTAGGCGGCATCCGGCGGTGGCCTGATCAACAAGCCGGCCGTGTGCCCTGTCGGCGACGGTCGAAAACTGAACAGTTTCGACGGGGTGGTTTCCAGCGATCGATGCAACGTGATCCTGTGTTTGGAGGTCTTCGTTGTCCACTCGTCGTATCCCGAAGGGGCCTGGCCGGCGGCCGAAGTCGTTGGCTCGGCAGCGGTTCATGGAGTTGCTTGCCCAAGGCGTGCCGTTGCGAGTCGCTGCCATCGAGGTGGGCGTCAGCCGGTCCGCTGCACAGATCTGGAAGAACGGCACGACGGTTCGCCGGAAGGATGGCACGGTCAAGGTCGTGCCTGCGCTGGAACCCCTTGCTGTTCGTCCGATCTCGCCCCGGTTCCTTTCGGAGGAGGAACGGGTGCGGATCGCTGACATGGCTAGCAGGGGTGTCGCAGCACCTTCACGGGCTGCTCCCCGAGGCGTAGGCTGGCCGGTTATCCAGACGCGGCATTCTGCCGGGCGGATCGCCAGTGCTGTCGATTGAAGGAGGACTCATGAGAAGAATCCGTGGAGCCGCCGGGGTGCTCGCCACCCTTGCCCTGGTGGCATCCGGCATGGTGGCGGTGTCCGGCGCGGCGACCTCCGCAGCGGCCGCTCCGAACACCAGCCAGGGAGTCGCGATTCCGGAGGTCACCGGCCCGCTGCCGGTCACGGCAACGTCGTACCCCTTCGGCGCAGCCGACCACCAGCTGGTGCCGCAGAACCTGGCCCGCGAGCACTACACCGAGCGGGAGTACCTGGTCAGCGGGACAGCAAATGTCTATACCTGGCCGGCCACGGGCCCGGCGGTGGTGCGGACGCCCGACGCGCCGTACACCACCCGCGTGCTGGTGCGGATGCCGGCCAAGGGTCAGCACTTCAGCGGCAACGTCGTGGTCGAGATGCTGAACCCGTCCAACCTGTTCGACCTCAACATCGGCTGGGCGATGGCCCACCGCCAGATGATCGCCAACGGGGACGCCTGGGTCGGCATCACCGCGAAGCCGATCGCGATCGCCGCGCTCAAGAACTTCGACCCGACCCGGTACGCGGCGCTCTCCTTCGCGAACCCGTTGCCGCTGGACGACCCGCGCAACTGCACCACCGTCGCGGCGGACAGCTCCCGCACCACCGAGAACGGCCTGATCTGGGACATCTACAGCCAGGTGGGCGCGTGGCTGAAGAGCTCCGCGGCGTCCAACCCGCTGCGGTACAACCATCGCAAGAGCCAGGTCGAGCATGCCTACGGCTTCGGCTACTCCCAGACCGGCGGGTTCCTGGTCAACTACATCAACGCCGTCCACCCGCTCGTGGTGCAGGCCGCCGGCAAGCCCATCTACGACGCGTACATCGTCGCGGTCGCCGGCGGGGCTTTCGCCGGCGCGTACCCGATGAACCAGTGCGAGTCTGCGCCGCCGGCCACCGACGCGCGGCGGCAGTTCAGCAACGTCGGGGTGCCGATCATGCGGATCATGTCGCAGTCGGACTACCTGCGCGGCATCGGCTCCCGGCGCCCGGACAGCGACGTCGTCGGCGACCAGTACCGGCACTACGAGATGGCCGGCGCCGGCCATGCCACCCCGGACGAGCTGTACTACTCCGCGACGTCCGACGACATCGTCAAGGCCGGCCGCACCGTGCCGCCGATGTCCTGCAACGAGGGCCCGCGCAGCCGGTTCCCCAGCTGGATCTTCTTCGACGCCGCGCTGCGCAACCTCGACGCCTGGGTGCGCAAGGGCATCGCTCCGCCGCACGCCGACCCGATCCTGGTCGAGGGCGGCGCGCCCGTCCTTGACCAGTACGGCAACGTGCAGGGCGGGCTGCGCTCGTCCTACCTCAACGTCCCGGTGAGCACTTGGAACGGCACGGCTACGGGCGCGTCGTTCTGCTTCATCGCCGGCTACGAGGTGCCGTTCGATCAGTCCACGATCGAGGCCCTGTACCCGAACCACGGTGTGTACGTCCGGGCCGTTCGTGCAGACCTGAAGTCGCTGCAGAGGCAGCGCTTCCTCACCGCAGACGACGCCCGCCTGCTGTTCCGGGAGGCGGCACGGTCCGACATCCCGTAGGCCGGTCGCGACGAGCAGGTTGCTGAAGAGGGAACGACGCTGGTCATCTTCCCGCCCGGTGGAGCGGGCGGGAAGATGACGGCGAGACACCCACTCCTTCGGTTGCGGAAGTGTGACTTCGTTTGGCCTGGTCCGGAAGACCTCGCACTGCCCACGAGGTGTGGGCGACGGCCGAATCTGAGGCCGAAACGACGGGGTGAAAAGTGAACACTCGACGACGATCGGAGAGTGATCACCTTGGAGGACTGGGCACTGATCAGGAGGCTGGCTGCGGAGGGTGAGCCGCATGCGGCGATCGCTCGGCGGTTGGGGATCTCGCGGACAACTGTGGTGAAGGCGGTCGCCTCTGACGCGCCGCCGAGGTATGTGCGCAGGTCAGCAGCGACGTCGTTCGTGGCGTTCGAGCCGCGGGTGCGGGCGTTGCTGGAGGACTTCCCGGACCTGCCGGCGACGGTGATCGCGGAGCGGGTCGGCTGGACCGGATCGATGACTTGGTTCCGGGAGAACGTGACCCGGCTGCGGCCCGAGCATCGCCGGGTCGATCCGGCCGACCGGCTGACCTGGGAGGCCGGCGACGCGGCTCAGTGCGATCTGTGGTTCCCGCCGAAGAAGATCCCGCTGGAGAACGGCATGAGCACCCTGTTGCCGGTGCTGGTGATGACCGCGGCCTACTCGAGGTTCGTGCTGGCCCGGATGATCCCGACCAAGACGACCGAGGACCTGCTGCTCGGCACCTGGCAGCTGCTCCAGCAACTCGGCGGGGTTCCTCGCCGGTTGATCTGGGACAACGAACGGGGCATCGGCCGCGGCCCGCACCGGGCCGAGGGCGTGCCCGCGTTCATGGGCACCCTGGCCAC
>JAIUOT010000034.1 GCA_020161015.1 Actinomycetota bacterium
CACCACCGACGTGACCGGCGTCGTTCAGCTGCCCGAGGGCACCGACATGGTGATGCCCGGTGACAACACCGACATGACCGTGCACCTGAACAAGCCGATCGCCATGGAGGACGGCCTGAAGTTCGCCATCCGCGAGGGTGGTCGTACCGTCGGCGCCGGCCGCGTGACCAAGATCATCAAGTGAGCTGACTCACTCGTAGATCCCCCAGTTCGGCCCCTGCCCCCGTGGCAGGGGCCGTTCTGCGTCCCCACCCGCCGGCCCCTGCCCCCGCGGCAGGGGCCGTTCCGCGTCCCCACCCGCCGAGGGCTAGCCTTATCGCCGAGGGCTCCACCCCAGGGACGGGCCCTCGGCGCGAAGGCTGGCCCTCGACGGGTGGGGGTAGCCTGCCGGACGTGACGATCCACTCCTCCCACCCGTTCGCGGACCCGCCCTCGGCCAGGGACGCGGTGCGGGCGTTCCGCGGCCGTCTCGCCTCTGCGGTGACGCTGTGGACGGCGATGGGCGAGCGCCGGCCGGCGGGGCTGACCGTCTCGTCGCTGATGGTCGCCAACGGGACGCCGGCGCGGGTGCTCGCCCTGATCGACCCGCTGTCGGACCTGGCCGACGCGCTCGCGTCCTCGGGGCGGGCGGCGATCACCGTCCTCGATCAGGGACAGGAGCGGCTCGCCGAGGTGTTCGGGGGGAACGCCCCCGCGCCCGGGGGAGCCTTCCGGCAGGCCGCGTTCAGCGACACGGAATGGGGCCCGGTGCCCACCGGTGCGGTCACGTGGGCCGGCGTCCGCCTGGAGTCGGCGGCAGAGGTCGGGTGGTCACAGCTGGTCACCTGCGTCGTCGAGCACGTCGTGACCGGCGAGGGCGGCGCACCGCTGGTCCACCACCGCGGGCGCTACCCGCGGCTGGGCTGACGCGAGGGGTCAGACCTCGATCTCGAGGTCGGCGCGGGTGGGCGGGTTCGCCCCGGCGCGCGACACCGTGATCGCCGCGCAGGCCAGGGCCCGCTCGACGGCGGCCGTGATGGCCGGCCACTCGGCGAACCGCAGGCGTTCCCGCGCGTCCGGCCCGCCCAGCAGTCCCGCGTCCAGCAGGCCGGAGATGAGGCCGGACATGAACGAGTCCCCGGCGCCCACGGTGTCGACGACGCGGGTGGGCAGCGTCGGGAAGCGCTGGAGCTCGCCGCCGGCGAGCACGACCAGCTCGTCCCCGCCCTGGGTGACCGCGCACACGGACGGGCCCATCGCCGCCCAGTGGGCGAGCACCTGGGTCACCGGGGTGGTCCCGTAGAGCCAGCGGACGTCCTCCTCTGAGGCCTTCACGACGTCGGAGAGGGCGATGAGCCTCTCGATCACCGGCCGGGCGGCGTCCGGGCTGCCCATGAGCGTCGGCCGGGCGTTCGGGTCGTAGGAGACGGTCGCGTGGTCGCGTGCCGAGCGGACGATCTCGAGTACGGCGTCGCCGCCGGGGGAGAGGGTGGCCGCGATCGAGCCGGTGTGGACGTGAGCGTCGCGGGGCACGACCACCTGGGCGGGGTCCAGCCGCCACTCGAGGTCGAACTCGTAGGTCGCCACCCCGGCCGCGTCCAGGCGGGCAGCGGCGGTCGGCGTGCGAGCGGCGTCCGTGCTGCCGGCGGTGAGCTCGACGTTCTCCGCGTCCATCAGGGCCGAGATCCGCGCGCCGCGCTCGTCGGTGCCGATGTGGGTGGCCAGGCGGGTGGCGTGGCCGAGGCGGGCGAGCCCGATCGCGACGTTGGCGGGGCTCCCTCCCACGTGCTCGACGATGTCGCCGGTGGGCGGGATGACGATGTCGATGAGTGCTTCGCCGACGACGGTGACCGGGGAGTTCATGGCCATACCTTAGGGCTCGAACCCCACTCCTGTGAGCCGCGCCGAAACCTGCCACAGCCGATCGCCGACGCCGGGCTCCAGGGCGCCGGGTGGCAGCTTCGCCGGTCCGGCCGGGCCGGCGGAGCCGCCGAGGCGGGTCGGCCCGTAGTACGCGGCGGGACGGGGGTCGGTGGCGGCCAGCAGCACCGGCTGGGCGCCGTCCGCGGGCGACTGGATGGCCCTCAGGACGCGTCCGGCCGTCTCGACCCAGGCGGGCGGGCCGGCGGTGTCGAAGATCGCCGTCTGGCACCAGCCGGGATGGGCGGCCACCGCGCTGACCCCCGCGTCCGCCCGGGCCGAGCGGCGGCGCAGCTCTCCGGCGAGGACGACCGCGGCCAGCTTGGAGTCGCTGTAGGACCGGTAGGTCGATCCCGGGCCGCCGAAGTCGGGGCCGATGCGGCCCCGGGTGGCCATGATCGAACCCAGCATCACGACCCGGGAGTCGCCGGCGGCGCGCAGGGACGGCCACAGGCCCGCGGTGAGGGCCCAGGCGCCGAGGTAGTTCACGCCGACCTGGAGGTCGAAGCCGTCGCTGGTGCGCGCGTCACGGTCAGAGGTGCTGGTGCCGGCGTTGTTCACCAGCAGGTGGACGGGCCTCGCGCCGACCCGCGCGACGAACGCGGCGATGCCGGCCAGCGAGCCCAGCTCGAGCTCCTCGACCACCACCTGCGCGCCGGGGTGCCCCCGACGGATCTCCGCGGCGGTCGACTCCCCCTTGCCGGTGTTGCGCACCGCCAGCACGACCTCGGCGCCCGCTCCCGCGAGGGCGGTGGCCGTCGCCCGGCCGATCCCCGCGCTCGCGCCGGTGACCACGACCCGCCGGCCGGTGAGGTCGGGCAGGGCCAGCGGCGGGAGGCGGTCGCCGACCACGGGCCGGGCGGCCACGCTCAGCCCTGTCGCTTCTGGATCGCCGCCCACTCGTCGCGCAGGCCGACCGTGCGGTGGAACAGCCCGGCGGTGTCCGGGTCGGCGGCGAAGTAGCCGAGCCGCTCGAACTGGAGCACCTGCCCGGGCGCGGCGTCCGCGACGGCGGCCTCGGCCCTGCCGACCACGATCTCGCGCGAGTTCGGGTTCAGGTCGTCGAGGGCCTCGCCGGTGGCCTCACCGGGGACCTGGGCGGTGAACAGCCGCTCGTAGAGCGCGACGTCGACGTCCACGGCGTGAGGTGCCGAGACCCAGTGCATGGTCGACTTCACCTTGCGCCCGTCCGGCGCGTCGCCACCCCGGGTCGCCGGGTCGTAGGTCGCGTGCACGGCGGTGAGCGTGCCGTCCTCGTCCTTGTCGACGCCGGTCGCGGTGACCAGGTACGCGCCGCGCAGGCGCACCTCCCGTCCCGGGCTCAGCCGGAAGTACTTCGGCGGCGGGACCTCGGCGAAGTCGTCCTGCTCGATCCAGAGCTCGCCGCTGAAGGCGACCTGGCGGGTGCCGTCGGCCGGGTTCTCCGGGTTGTTCGCCACCTCGAAGTACTCCACCACCGGCGCGCCGGACGCGTCGGTCGGCCAGTTGTCGATCACCAGGCGCAGCGGGCGCAGCACGGCCATCCGCCGCTGGGCCGTGGCGTTGAGCTCGCGCCGGACGTAGGCCTCGAGCGCCTCGATCGACTGGCGGCTGTTGGTCCGGGTGGTGCCGATCTCGGTGCAGAAGGCGCGGATGGCCCTCGCGGGGTAGCCGCGGCGGCGGAGCCCGCGCAGCGTCGGCATGCGGGCGTCGTCCCAGCCGTCCACCGTGCCGTCGGCCACGAGCTTGGCGAGGCGCCGCTTGCTGGTGACGGTGTGGGTGAACTCCAGGCGCGCGAACTCGATCTGCCGCGGCTGGTCGCCCGGCAGCGGCAGGTGCTCGAGGTACCAGTCGTAGAGCGGACGGTGGGTGTCGAACTCGAGCGTGCAGATCGAGTGGGTGACCCCTTCGATCGCGTCGCTCTGGCCGTGGGCCCAGTCGTAGGTCGGGAAGATGCACCAGTCGCCGCCGGTGCGGAAGTGATGGCTGTGCCGGATGCGGTACATCACCGGGTCGCGCAGCGCCATGTTCTCGTGGTTCATGTCGATCTTCGCGCGCAGCACCCGGCTGCCCTCCGCGAACTCGCCGGCCTTCATCCGGCGCAGCAGGTCGAGGTTCTCCTCGATGCCGCGGTCACGGAACGGGCTGTCCACCCCGGGCTTGCCGAACCCGCCGCGCTGGGCGGAGATCGTCTCGCCGTCCTGGTCGTCGACGTAGGCCAGGCCCTGCTGCACGAGGTACTCCGCCCACTCGTAGAGCTGCCCGAAGTAGTCGGACGCGTGCAACAGCCGGTGTGGGCGGAAACCCAGCCACTCGATGTCGGCGACGATCGACTCGACGAACTCGGTCTCCTCGGTGTCGGGGTTGGTGTCGTCGAGGCGCAGGTTGCACAGCCCGCCGAACTCCTCTGCCGTGCCGAAGTCGACCGTGATCGCCTTCGCGTGCCCGATATGCAGGTAGCCGTTCGGCTCCGGCGGGAACCGGGTCTGCACGCGTCCGCCGTAGGTGCCCTGCTCGTTGTCGCGCCGGATGATGTCACGGATGAAGTCGTTGGCGGCAACTGGCTCGGTCATGGCCGAAAAGTTAGCACGCTGCCACCCCCGTCCCGCCCACCCGGTTCCTGCCCCCGATGGCCACTCCCGCCACCGGAATTCCGGTAGCGGGAGTGACGATCGGGGGCAGGAACGGGACGGGGTGCGGGCGGGGGGACGCGGGACGGGTGGGCGGGTGGTGATTCGGTAGGCTGATCCGGCTATGACTGCCAGCCCAGCCCGCCTCCGCGTGGCGCCGTCGCCGACCGGCGACCCGCACGTCGGCACGGCGTACATGTCCCTGTTCAACCTCGCCTACGCCCGGGCCACCGGCGGCGCCTTCGTGCTGCGGATCGAGGACACCGACCAGGCCCGCTATGTCGCCAGCTCCGAGCAGCAGATCTTCGACACGCTGCACTGGCTGGGCCTGGACTGGACGGAGGGGCCGGACATCGGCGGGCCGTACGCGCCCTACCGCCAGTCCGAACGGCTCGACACCTACCGTCCCTTCGTCGACCGGCTGATCGCGGACGGCCACGCCTACTACTGCTGGTGCTCCACCAAGCGGCTCGCGGCACTGCGGGCCGAGCAGCAGGCGTCCCGGACCTCGGACACCGGGTACGACCGGCTCTGCCTGGGCAGGACTCGCGAGGAGCGCGCGGCGCTGCCCGGGTTCAGCGAGACTCCGGTGGTGCGGATGCGCATCCCCGACGACGTGGAGCTGGAGTTCACCGACCTCATCCGCGGCCCGGTGAGCGCGCCGCGTCCCGACGACCAGGTGATCCTCAAGGCGGACGGGTTCCCGACCTACCACCTCGCCGTGGTGGTGGACGACCACCTGATGGGCATCACCCACGTCGTGCGCGGGGAGGAGTGGATCTCCTCCACCCCCAAGCACCTGCTGCTGTACCGCTGGCTCGGGTGGACGGCGCCCGCGTTCGCCCACATGCCGCTGCTGCGCAACACCGACAAGTCCAAGATCTCCAAGCGCAAGAACCCGGCCGCCCGGCTCACATGGTTCCTCGAGCAGGGCTACCTGCCGGAGGCGCTGCGGAACTTCCTCCAGCTGCTGGCCTACCCGCCGGTGCACGAGGGCACAGACGTCGCGAGCTTCGACGAGTTCGTCGCTGCCTTCGACTGGGCGAAGGTGAACACGACGGGCCCGATCTTCGACCTCACCAAGCTCAACGCGCTCAACGGCCACTACATCCGCAGCCTGGACGCGGCCGAGCTCGCCGACCGGATCGTCGCCCACGCCGTCCGGGAGGGCCAGTGGACGCAGCCGTCCCCGGCCGACGTGGACCTGCTGCGGCGCGCCGTCCCGCTCGTCCAGGAGCGCCTGGTGCTGCTGGGCGAGGCCGTGCCGAAGCTGTCCTACCTGTTCACCGCGGACGCCGACCTGGTGATCGACCCCGACGCCCTGGCCAAAGCCGGCCCGGACGCGGCGGGCGTGGTCGACGCCGCGCTGGCGGCCCTCACGAACCTGGGCGAGTGGACGACCGACACCATCCAGGCCGCGCTGCGCGACGCGCTGGTGGAGGGCCTGGGCATCAAGCCGAAGTTCGCCTTCGGCCCGGTCCGGCTGGGCATCACCGGCTCGAACGTCTCGCCGCCGCTGTTCGAGTCGATGGAGCTGCTGGGCCGCGATTCCAGCATCGCCCGCCTGAGGCGACTGCTCGGGCTGCTGTGAGCGTCGTCGCCGTCTTCGGGGGCCGCAGCGAGATCGGGGTGGCGGTGGCCACCCGGCTCGCCGCCGGTGCGACGGTCGTGCTCGCGGCCCGACGGGGCCCGATGGACGAGGCCGTCGCCGCCTGCCGCGCGGCAGGCGCCGCGCGGGTCGAGACCATCGACTTCGACGCCGACGACGTCGCCGCCCAGCCCGGTGTCGTGGACGCGGTCGAGCGCCTCGTGGGGCCGATCGACGTCGCCGTCCTCGCCTTCGGGGTGCTGGGCGACCAGGCGCTCGCCGAGCGGGACGCCCAGGCCGCGGCCGCCATCCTGCACACCGACTTCACGGCCCAGGCCGCCCTGCTCACCGTCCTCGCCGACCGCATGCGGACGCGGGGGAGCGGCACGCTCGTCGCGTTCTCCTCGGTCGCGGGCGCGCGCGTCCGCCGGGCGAACTACGTCTACGGCTCGGCGAAGGCCGGACTCGACGGGTTCGCCTCCGGGCTGGCGGACGCCCTGCACGGCAGCGGGGTGCACCTCGTGATCGCCCGGCCCGGCTTCGTCATCGGGCGCATGACGGCCGGCATGGAGCCGGCCCCGTTCTCCTCCACCCCCGACCAGGTCGCCGACGCCGTGGTGCGCCGGATCCGGGCCGGCCGGGGAGTCGAGCTGTGGATTCCCTGGCCGTTGCGGGTGATGTTCGCGATCGCGCGGCTGGTGCCGCGCGCGCTGTGGCGGCGTCTGCCCCGGTAGCCGGAATCAGTCGCCGTCCTCCTCCTCTTCGTGGTCCTCGTGGTCCTCGTCCTCGTGGTCGTCATCGTCGTCGTGGTGACGTGAGGACGCCTTGTCGGAGGAACCGCCGCCCTTCTTCGGGCGGCTGGGGACGTCCACGATGACAACCCGGGGCTCGGGGGTCTTCACCACCGTCTTCACGACGGTCGTGACGCAGGCCCCGTCCTTCAGGACGGCGGGCGCCTCGCAGGGGAGGAACACGGTGTAGCGCTCCGGCGTGACCGCCGGCTGCGGGTGGACGATCGGTGCGACGTCCAGCGCGTCGTAGGCGACGGCGGCGCCCGCCGTGCCCAGGACGGCCGACACCACGGCCACGGCCGGGTTGAGCAGATGCATGCGTGACTCCTTCACTCGCGGGCCAGTCTTCCGGCACGCCGCCCGCGCGTCACCCCACTTAAGGAGGGCTTAACGTCGTCATGAGGAAGGCTTGCCGCCGGTCCCGGGAGCGTTGGCTGGAACCATTGAAGGGATTCGACATGGCCTACTCCGCCCGTACCCGGGATCGCTACCGCGCGGTGTCCTCCGTCGTGACCGGAGCCGTCGCCGCGGCGTGCGTGGCCGGCACCGGGGCGGTGATGGGGACGGCGTCCGCTGCGAACTCCCAGCGCGAGCACGACAAGGCCGTCGCCCGGCAGCGGGCCATCGACGCGCAGCCGATCCTGGAGGAGCTCGAACGACCCGCGGTCACGGTGACCCGGATCAAGACGGTCACCAAGCCGGGGCCCGGTCCCGCCGTCCGCGTCATCCGCGTCGGCGGTGGCAAGGCGGGCACGGGCACCCGGTCGACGAAGAAGCCGTCCAAGCCGCCGACCACCTCCTCCGGGTCGTGACCGCGGACGCGCCCGTGCAGGTGCAGTGGCGCGCGCTGGGGACCTACGTGCAGCTCAGCGTCTCCGACGCGGCGGCGGTGGCCGCTGCGGAGGAGCGCGCCCGCGGCCTGCTCGCCGCAATCGACCGGACCTGCAGCCGCTTCCGGCCCGACTCCGACCTCGCCCGGGTGAACGCCGGGGCCGGCACCTGGGTCCGGGCCGACCCGTTGCTCGTCGCGGCCACCACGGCCGCCGTGGAGGCCGCCGGCCACACCGACGGGCTCGTCCACCCCCTTCTGGGTCGCGTGGTCGTCGGCCTCGGCTACGACAGGACCTTCACCGACCTCCAGCCGGGCCGCGCCTCCTGGACGCGGGTCGACCCGCCGCCGCTGGACGCCTGGCGGGCGATCGAATACGAGGACGAGGCGATCAAGATCCCCGCAGGCACGGCCCTCGACCTGGGGGCGACGGCCAAGGCCTGGGCGGGCGACCTGATCAGCGCCACCATCGCCGAAGAGGACCGCACCAACGTCATCGTCAGCCTCGGCGGGGACGTGGCGGTCGCGACCGGGGGACGCCGGCCCACCGCCTGGCCGGTGCGCATCCACGACGACCCGGAGGCCGCGGCGGACACCGAGGTGGCCATCGAGGACGGGGGCCTGGCGACCTCGTCCACGCGGCTGCGCCGCTGGACCGTCGCCGGTGTCGACCACCACCACGTGGTCGACCCCCGGACGGGAGCCCCGGCGCGCACCTGCTGGCGGACCGTCAGCGCGACCGGCCCGTCGGCGACCGCGGCGAACGTCGCCAGCACCGCGGCGGTCGTGCTGGGCGAGGACGCCGTGGGCTGGCTCGCCGCGCGTGGCGTGGCGGCACGACTGGTCTCGATCGAGGGCCGCGTGACGACGACCGGCGGGTGGCCGGCGGAAGGAGACGGTGAATGAACGGTCCCGAGTTGTGGTTCCTCAACCGGGCGACCGGGGTGGTCCTCCTCGTCCTGATGACGCTGTCGGTGGTGCTGGGCATCCTCAGCGCGCGCTCCCGCGTGGGCCGGGGGACGCCGGGCTTCGTCCGTGGCGTGGTCCACCGCAACGTCGCCGTCCTCTCCATGACCATGCTCACCGTGCACGTCGTCTCCGCCGTGGTCGACACCTACGTCGACATCCGCTGGTGGGACGCGTTCGTGCCGTGGGGAGGCCTCTACCAGCCGGTATGGCTCGGGCTCGGTGCCCTCGCCCTCGACCTGACCGTGGCGATCGCGATCACCAGCGCGCTGCGCACACGGATGCCCCGTGCCCTGTGGAGGGTCATCCACCTGGCCAGCTACCCGGCCTGGGCCATCGCCATGGTCCACGGTCTCGGGATCGGCACCGACCGCGCCGCCGGGTGGTCGCTGGTGGTGACCGGCCTGTGCATCGCCGCCGTCGTCGTGGCGGGCACCGTCCGGGTCGGCGGGGCAGTCGTCCGGGCGGTGCGCGCATGAGCGTGCTGGTGGAGGAGGGCCCGCGCCTGCTGGCGCACCTGGACGAGGGCCCGCAGCTGGTGCACCACCGTCGCCGCCATCCGGCGCCGGCGGACATGACGCTCGACCGGCTCGCGGCGGCGGCCGAGGCCGCGGACCTTCGCGGGCGTGGTGGTGCGGGCTTCCCCTTCGCCACCAAGCTGCGCACCGCTGCGCGGCGGCGCGCCGTCGTGGTGGTCAACCTGAGCGAGGGCGAACCGGCCAGCCACAAGGACGAGGCCCTCGGGCAGTTGCGCCCCCACCTGGTGCTCGACGGGGCCGTGCTGGCCGCCATGGCGCTGGGGACACGCCAGGTGCACCTCGTCCTGCCCGGGGAGACGCCGGCGGTGGGTGAGCGCATCGGCGCCGCCCTGGCCGAGCGCGGGTCGTCCGACCGGGTGTCCTGGCAGGTCCACACCGCCGCAGCGGGCTTCGTCAGCGGGCAGGCGCGCGCGGTGATCGAACTCATGTCGGGCCGGCCCAACCTCCCGGTCACCGCCTGGGTCCCGGAAGCGGTCTCGGGCTACCGTGGCCGTCCGACCCTGCTGTCGAACGCGGAGACCTTCGCCCAGCTGGCCAGCATCTGGGCGCACGGCCCGGACCCGGCGACCATGCTGATCACCCGCGCCGGCGACACCGACCGGCCCCGCGTCCTCGAGGTCGTGCTGGGCGGCCGGTGGGACGCGGTGCTCAGCCCGGCCGAGCTCGCCCGCCCGGTGCTGCTGGGGGGCTACCACGGCGTCTGGGTTCCGGCTGGGGCGCTGGCGAACCGTCGCATCGCCGGCGAGGACCTCGCCGGGCTGGGCGCCACGCTCGGCGCCGGCGTGGTGCTGCCCCTGCCCGAGGGGTCCTGCCCGGTGCACGAGACCGTCCGGATCGTCGACTACCTCGCCGGCCAGTCGGCCGGGCGCTGCGGCCCGTGCCGGCTCGGCCTGCCCGCCCTGGCGCGAGCGCTGGACGACATCGATCGCGGGGTCGGCTCCGGCGCGCTCGTGGACGATCTCGCCGCGACCGTGCGCGGGCGTGGCGCGTGCGCGCACCCGGACGGCACGGCGCGCCTGGTGGTCTCGCTGCGGCGCTGGTTCGGCGACGAGCTCGCCCTCCACCAACGACAGGAGTGCGGACATGGCGTCCTCGCGGCTGCGGGTTGACTGGCCCTCGTGCGAGGGGCGCGGGCTCTGCCACGAGCTCCTGCCCGAGTTGATCTCGCTCGACCGGTGGGGCTTCCCGGTCATCGCCGGCGAGGTCCCCGAGGAACTCCTGCCGGCTGCCCGGCGCACGGTGGCCGGGTGCCCGCGGCTCGCCCTGAGGCTGGTCTGAGCCGGGCGCTCAGTCGCTCTCCGCGGCCTCGAGCTCGTCGACGAAGGTCGGCAGCCCCGCCGGTGCCCGGCCGCTCGCAGCCCGGATCAGCACGACCCCGGTGATGATCAGCCCCCCGCCGGCGAGTTGGAGCCCGGTGGGCAGCTCGCCCAGCACGATCGCGGCCAGCAGCGACGCGAACAGCACCTCCGACAGGCTCACGAACGACGACAGGCGCTCGCCCATCAGGGCGATGCCGGCCACGCCCAGCCCGTACGCCAGCGCCGTCGCGCACAGCACCACCACGGACAGCGGAACCCACCAGGGCACGCTCGCGCCCATCAGCGTCACGTCCACCAGCGGAGCGGCGTACGGCAGGACGCCGGTGAGCACGGCGATGCCGAGCACCGCGCCCCCGACGGGCAGCCCGAACGCGGGCAGTGCCAGCGGGTGCAGCGTCGTCGGCCGCGCGCCGAGCACGAAGTAGGCGGCCGCGCCGAACATCGCCAGGAACCCGAACAGGACGCCGAGCGGGTCGAGGCTCGCCCCGGCCAGGTCGAGGACGCAGAACAGGCCGAGCACGCTGGTCAGCGTCCCGGCCAGCACGAGGCGGGACGGAGCGTGCCGCTGGCGCACCCAGGCCAGCAGCACGAGCGCCACGGGAGCCATGTACTCCAGCAGTAGGGCCACGCCCACGCTCACCCGGTCGACGGCGGCGAAGTACATCAGCTGGGCCGTGGCGACGGCGAGGGCCCCGAAGGCGGTGATCGTCCGCCACTCGGCGACGACCTCGCGCAGACGTCCCCGCATCACCCACAGGCCGATCGGGAGCATCAGCACCGCTGCGCCGACCACCCGCCAGAACACGGCGCCACCCGGCGTCCACCCGGCGTCGAGCAGGGGACGCGCGAACGCGCCGGAGGTCGCGAAGGCCAGTGAGGCGCCCAGCCCGAGCAGTACCCCCAGCCCGATGCGGCTAGGCTGAACGGGCGCCGCGGGGCCGTGCGAGGAGCTGGTCACCCGCGCAATGCTGCCCGAGTCCGCAGATTTGGCAAGGCAGCGCCCAGCATGAAAGAATCGACAGGTTGCTCCGACGAGGACGCCTGCACTGGCGGCCTCCCGGCAAGTCTGGCGCTCGTGTGCCGGGCCCTACCACGACCCTTCAAAGATCGGTCATGTGCGGCCCAGAGACGGCCCGACACGCCCGACCCCGGGGGTCGGAGAGACACCTCCATCGGTAGATGCAGCCGGAGGGGGAAAGACGAGAAGAAGGACGAACCAGTGGCGGGACAGAAGATCCGGATCCGACTCCGGGCTTACGACCACGAGGTCATCGACAGCTCGGCGAAGAAGATCGTCGACACCGTGACCCGTACCGGCGCCAAGGTCGCGGGCCCCGTGCCCCTGCCGACCGAGAAGAACGTGTTCTGCGTGATCCGTTCTCCGCACAAGTACAAGGACAGCCGCGAGCACTTCGAGATGCGCACCCACAAGCGGCTCATCGACATCCTCGACCCGACGCCGAAGACCGTCGAC
>JAIUOT010000035.1 GCA_020161015.1 Actinomycetota bacterium
CGGTAGCCTTCGGCTGCCCGGCCGCGACCTCATCTGCCGCGCCGCGGACGGTAGCCTTCGGCTGCCCGGCCGCGACCTCATCTGCCGCGCCGCGGACGGTAGCCTTCGGCTGCCCGGCCGCGACCTCATCTGCCGCTGATCGCTACGCTCGTTTGCGCGGCCGAACAGCCGTTAAGGCAAGACACGGGTCGTCCCGCGAGGGTTCGAGAAGGGCTGGAAGTGGGCCCCGGTCTTGCGCCGGGCAACATCGGGACCTGCCGCGCAGCGCGGCCGGTCTCGCCGATGTAGTTGCTCCGCTCGCGGGGCGGGTTGGAGGCTCGCCCGTGTGGCGGGGTGCGGTTATCCGGTGGCCTTTCGGGTGACCATCGTTTTCATCATGCGATCGTGCCATCCGCGTCGGAGGGGCTGGTTCCATAGCGGGGACAAGTAGAACAACAACCCCGGGACGAAGCAGGCAGCGAAGGCGACATTGATGATCAGGTAGCGCCCGAAGGCCCAACCCCAGCCGATCGGCGAACGTAGGCTCTCGGCGTTGGTGATCCGCAACCCCAGTGCGAGCTTCCCGACCTGGCCACCGAAGAGGCTCACCACCACGACCTCCAGGGCGACGGTGATCAGCAGCGTGAGCGCCGCCCCTAACGGGGTGAGCATGTAGGTCGAGTTGTACCGACCGGGGGAGGTCGAGGTGATCACCCTGGCAAAGCTGTCGCCCATGGCGAAGTTCAGGCTGGTGATGATCGCCACCATGAGCACGCCGTCGATCAGCCGGGCAACTACGCGATGTCCGTAGGAGGCGATCTTGAGGCCACCAGGGAGAACCACCTCGGCAGAGGGCGGAAGGATGTGCGGCTGGGGATATGCACCGGGCGTCACGAATGGGCCTGGCGGGAATGCCGGATTGACCGGGCCGAACGATGCGGGTTGGCTGTATCCGCCCTGCTGGCTGGCCGGGGCTGTGGGTGCGATGAACGGCTGTGGTGCGACGGGTGCCGATGCTGGCGAGGGAAACCTCTGACCTATGTATACCGGCCCGCTGGGGGCGGCCGCTGGGGAGCTCCACGACTGAACCGGCGCCGCTCCCAACCGCCACGATGAGGCGGCTTCCAGGTCGAGGCGCGGCGGCGCGAAATCCGGCCCCGCTGGCACGGACCCGGCTTCGTCGGCCGGAAGCGGCGGAACCTTTCCAGTTGGCTCTTCTACTTCTTGTTTGCGCGGGAATGGCTGGGGCCATTCGGGGGTGAGCGACACGGCGATCCTTGCGGCCATAATGGTTGACGGTGAGGCCGACCTTATCGACCGCGGTCGCGTGCCGTGGCGTCCGCGCTAAACCCGGGACCCGATTTGGAGTTCGCGGACCCGCAGAGGCATGCCGCCCTTCAGGACTCACTCGCGATGCGGCCAGAGAGCAGGAACCCTGGTGAACTGGCAATCCCTGAACTGCACTGATCCGCCGCGCACCGCGAGTCCGTGCCTGGTGGGTGTCTATTTGGGCAGCGTGTAGGGCCATGAGTTGGGGCATGGGCTGTCGTCGACTTGCGCGGGGATCACGGCCCAGGTGGTGGAGGCCAGGGGTGTTCCTGATGTCTGCATGAGCAAGCCGCCGTTGCCGCAAGGCTCTTGGCGGTCTGCTGCTCCGATCACCAGAACGTCGGATGAGGTGCCGGATCGTCGGGCCAACGCGTGGCCGAATCTGTGCTGGGCGACGATGTCGCCGGGCACCCCGGGGCTTGCCTGCGTGAGGTTCAGATAGCCCTTTCGGGTGTCGAAGGTGGTGACGAGCACCGAGCCCGCGTTTCGTGCTGCGCCGATTCCTTCACTCGACGTGGCGACCAAGTCATAGGAGTTGGCGGTGGACAACCCGCGCGCCAGAAGCACCGTGTATCCGAACTGGTCCCACGGCTCAGCAACACCGGGCACTCCCTTGGTGTTCTGGTTGATTGCGCGAAGGTAGGTGTACTTGCGCGTGGATTCGTTCCATCGCAGGAGGAACACCTGGCCGGCGTTGTTGGCGTAGTTGTTGAACCTCACGACCTGCTTGTCCGGAGCGCCGATGATCAGGCGTCCGTCGAGGTAGTCCACAGCCGCACCGAAGGAGGACCCGTCCAGCCCCCTGCCGGGGATGTGGGCGCTGTCCTCGGTGATGCGCGAGTGCCGGAAGACCGTCGGGTTGGCGTCGGTCGAGGTGAACAGGTGAACCGCCCCGACGACGAACCGTCCCGCCTTCTCATTCGGGTTGCCAACCACGATCGTGCGGCCGGACGCCGCCAAGGACATGCCAAACCCAAAGCGGGGATTCCAGTAAGGAGTAATCCCCAACGACGCAGCCGTGACCGTGGTTACGTTGACAGGCTGGAACGACCCGTCGAGGGTTACAACATGAAGGGCCTGATCGGCTCGCTCTGACCTGGTGGTGACAGCGATCTGGCTACCCTGCGCATGAGGCAGGACCGCTACCCTCTGAACAATGTCAGCAGGCAGCTCGATACGGCTGGCCCGTTCGGGAACGAGCCCTTCTTCAGATCCCGGAACCAGGTACAAACGGGCGCTTCCCGGAACCATGTACTCCTGAGCCGCCAGCACAAGATCAGCACAGCCGTCGCTGTCCAGATCGCCGAAGGATGCCTGCACCAGCTCACCCGCGGAACCATCCGGATCGATGTTGCGCCTCCCCAAGCTGAGTCGCTGCCCACCCGGGTACCGGATCACGTCATAGATCGTCGTGGGGCCGTCGGGATAGTACCGGTGGGCCTCCACGACCAGATCAGCCACCGCGTTGCAGTCGAAATCACCGAGTACGCCAGGGCCGCACGCGGCTTGCGCGACCGCGTCCGGGGTCGCAAGATGCGGAACCGCCCCGGCAGCCAGAACCATAACCAAGGCAACAAGTCGGCGCAGCATGAGTGTCAACTCTCCAAGGTGGGATGCATCCGTCGAGGAAAAGCTATCCACAACAGACCACACGCGAAGGCGATAGACCCACATCCCTTCGAACGAGATCACAAAAGCATGACGAGAACCCCCGCCGCATTCCCCCGGAGAGATGCATCCGGACATGCCGCACGCCGCGTGGTTGTTGGGACCCCACGTGGGGGCGAAAGGTCTCACGACACCGGTCGTGCCGGAATGGTGCATTCATCGGTGCGCCGCCGAGATCATCCGTACGGTGGGATTCGTGCAGTGGCCTCTCTTCCCGACGCAGCCGGATGGCGCCCAGCCGGGATTGCTCCTTCCCCCGCCAGCCCCTTGGGCCGGTGAGGCGTTGCCCACAGAGTTGACCGATCGCCTTCGACCGAGAGAAGTGCCGGTCTGGGTGGGGCGGCCCGTCGGACCGGCAAGGCAGGGCTTGGACTGGTATCGGCTTCGCGTCGGTACGACCCTCGCAATGTTTGGTGCGTTGTTCATCGTGGTGGGCCTTAACCCCCCGAACGTTGTGCCCGCCGCAGTCGGCGGAATCCTCACGCTGCTAGCTGGGGTCACACTTGCCGGCCCACCCATTCGCCGCGCGCGCCGGAGACGCCGAACCTGGTGGGTGCTGACCTCCGATCGCCTGGGTGGCTTGTGCTTGGCGAAACCGACCACCGAAGTCTGGATTGAACGCGGCCACGTGAAAGAGGTTGCGGTGAAGGGACTTCGTCGCGACGGCACGGGAACGGTCATCGTGAAGACCGAGCCCAACCAGTCTTTCGAGAACCATGGCCTCGATTTCAAGATCGGGGTTGCCGTGGGGCGGGTGTCGGACGCTGAGCTCTTGGCCGAGCAGGTCCGTCTGCTTCGGTACGAACTCAGCTAGAGGAGGTCCCTTCGCGGCGCCGGGCCGTCGCCCATTTCCCTGACATGCCTCAGGCAGCGCCCGTCACATCCGCATTCGATCTGCCGCGGGGGCCGGCCCAACATCCATGCTTGTGCCATGCCCTCCTGGTTCAAACGCTCCAGCGAAGCGTCGACTTCACCGACCAGACGAATGCCACCTCTCGAGCTGGTTGAGGAGGCCAAGCGATTCCCAGATGGCTGGGTGTACGAGATCTAGGGTTCATACGGTCCACACGACGCCGTCCCACCCGAGGCCATCAAGGGCGCATGGAAGGTCGATTCTCACGGTCGCATAACCGGCGAGTTCACTCCCAATCCCGGGTTCGTGCCTTAGCGCTGAACCCCCGCTCCTGCCGCAACGAGCGCGGCACGATGCGCGCGGGTACCTACTGGAGGTCGAGGATTCGGGAACGCAATGCCGCATGCTCGTCCTGGTCGATGCGACCTGCGGCGAGGAGAGCGTCGATTTCCGTGAGCCTGGGTTCGATCGGCACGGGCGCTGCCGCGGCCCGCTCGGTCGGCCTGCGGCGTGCATGGCTGGTGCGGTACCGAGCGATCCCGAGAATTGTGGCGAGTGCGACGGCACCGATCGGGACGATGTAGACGACGACCATCAGGATCAGGAAGTTCCAACCTCCGGTCGGCAGTAGCGGTCCAAGATCCTCGCCCATATTGCCAAGGATGGCACGTTCGTCTGGCCTGTGCGTACGACAGGGGATCATCCGGATATGCCGCGACCGGCGTGAGCGTGGTGAGCCGTTAGGCAAGCTCACGGGGGCTTCGGCAGAGGGCAAGGAGCGGTCTTCGTAACGCACCGTTCTGCCGCAGTCGGCTAGTGCCATTCTGCGAGGAGTTCGGCTGCTCGCTGGTAGGTGGTGGTGCCGCTGGCGATTGCGATGACCAGGTTGTAGGCGTCGTCGTCGGGGGCTTCGAGGGTGATGTCGTTGAGTCCGTAGAACACGACGGTAGCCAGCCAGCCGATCCGCTTGTTCCCATCGACCAGGGCGTGGTTGCGGACCAGCGACTCAAGCAGAACCGCAGCCTTGTTGTCGACACCGGGGTAGGCATCGGTACCGAACACGCTGACCTGGGGCCGGTGCACTGCCGAGTCGAGTAACCCGATGTCGCGGATCGGCCCCACCCGCAGGTCCTCGATCAGACTCAGGACGTCCTCAAGACTCAGGTACTCGATCACTGGCCGAGACGATCGAGCAGATCGGCGTAACGATCCCGCGCTGCCGCCGAGAGCGCGGTGAGCTTGTCGCGGCGCAGCCGACGGGAAGCGGCCTCACGGATCGCGCGCACGGTCGCCTCCTGCTTGCTCACACCCTCAGCTTCGGCCAGCAGGGTGAGTGCCTGTTCGTCCTCGGGAGTCAACCGCAGGGTCATCGCCATTCACGAATGATACCAGTCTGGTATCGCGCGATCCTGTCGCGGTGTGCGAGGGCAGATGCCGGCTGGAGCCTGAGCGCGACCGCCCTAAGTGCTGGCGGGGATGTGAGGCGGCGGCGCCGGGTAGAAGTGACGCTTCCCGGTGTCCTCCCGATTCTTCCGGACGTCTCCGCGTAGCCCGCGGACCATCGCGTGCAGAGCCCGGACACCAAGCGACCGCGGAGTACCCGCGGCCGCCGGTGGTCGAGACCCTTGCCGTCGTCAGGACGGCTTGTATCCCCAGGCGTAGTAGCTGATGCCCTGGAGGTTGCCCTTCTGGTTGTAGACGTCGCGGTTGCTCACAGTGCCGTCGTAGTCGACGTAGTCGTAGGTCACCTTGGTGCCCACCTTGAGGCAGACGTAGGTGCCGAGGTCGAGATGGGTGGGAACGGTGGCGCTGTCGCCACTGACTTCCACCTTGTTCGGGAACAAGGACGTGTCGCAGTGTTGGGTGACGGCTTGTGCGGGCGCTGCCACCAGAAGCGATCCTGCGATCATCAACGAACCCAGTCCTGCCGTGATGAGCCTGTGCATCCCATTTCCCCCTTGAACGAGTGCGGTGGTCCAGGACGGGACGTGAATCCGGACCTGATGCAATCACGCTATTCCTGGCCACCATGATGCGGAAGATGGAGCGGTAGTCCTACCCCCCGCGTAACCTTTTGGCGTCCTCGAACGGTGCGTGTGGCCACATCCGCCGGCCACCGGGGGATTGGCGCTGGCTTCCTCACCACTTGGCCCGTCCTTGTCTTGACGACGAGTCTGGACTCAGTCGCATCGGAGCGAGGGGCCTGGGATCTCTGCGGCTCGTTCCTGCGTCATAGCCTGCTAATAGGTTGCGAACGAGCCTCGACAACCAACGAGCCCGAACAAGCTGAGAGGCCCTGACTATCTATCTAGTCAGGGCCTCTTTTCGTAGCGGGGACAGGATTTGAACCTGTGACCTCTGGGTTATGAGCCCAGCGAGCTACCGAGCTGCTCCACCCCGCGTCGGCTTCACCAGCTTAGGCGAGAGTCCCACGATCCCCAAATCGGGAGGGGCCGAGAGTGCCTCCGGAGGGCCCCGGGAGCCCCTCCGCTAGACTCTTGGCGGCCTTCGCGCGTCGCGGGGCGAGACACCAGTGGAGGCAGATGATGCACGCCGTTTCGTCCCGGCGTCCCCACCGCGGACCGATCCGTGCCCTCGCGGCCGTGCTCGGCCTCGCCCTGGCGATCGTCCTGGCGGCGTGTACCCCGTCCAGCCCGCAGAGCACCGAGAAGCCCCTGCGCGCCCTGGCGGTCGGCGCGACGCTCGAACCCGCGTCCATGGACCCGTGGCACAACACCGCCGCGTCCATCCCGCAGGTGCTGCTCTACAACGTCTACGAGACCCTGGTGAAGGTCGACACCAACGGCGAGATCAAGCCGCTCCTCGCCCAGGCGTGGGAGGTCAGCGCCGACCGCCGGGTCTACACCTTCCACCTCAACCCGGCCGCGAAGTTCGCCTCCGGGGCGCCGGTGGACGCCGCCGCCGTCGTCGCCAACATCACCCGGCTCAAGGGCGACACCCGGCTCACCGAGACCCTGCGCGCGCAGCTCGCGGTGGTGGCGGGGGCACAGGCCTCCGGCAACAACCAGGTGCAGATCACGCTGCTGCGTCCCTCGACGATGTGGCTCTACGACATGTCGTCGACGCTGGGCATGATGCTCGACCCCTCCGCGACCGGTGACCTGAACACCACCAGCGCCGGCTCCGGGCCGTACGCGGTGAAGGCGCACAACCAGGGCCAGAGCGTGGTCCTGGCGGCGAACACGGCCTACTGGGGCAACCCGCCGCGCTTCGACGAGGTCACCTTCCGCTACTTCACCGATCCGAACGCGATGAACGCCGCCATGCTGGGCGGCGACCTCGACGTGATCTCCAACCTCCAGGCGCCGGACGCGCTGTCGCAGTTCGCGGACACCACGCAGTTCACCACGATCAGCGGGACGACCAACGGCGAGGTCGTGCTCGGGGTAAACCACGACAACAAGGCGCTGGCGAAGCTCGAGGTGCGCCAGGCCCTCACCCGGGCCATCGACCGCCGCGCCCTGCTCGACACGGTGTGGAACGGCCAGGGCACGCTGATCGGCAGCATGGCCGTGCCCACCGACCCGTGGTACGAGGACCTGAGCGCCACCAACGCCTACGACCCCGACGCGGCCAAGGCCCTGCTGAAGGAGGCCGGCTACTCGTCCGGCCTGAGCCTGCGGCTGCGCGTGCCGGTGGTGCCGTACGCGGTGAAGTCCGCGCAGTTCGTGGCGTCCCAGCTGCGCGACGTCGGCGTGAAGGTGACGATCGAGGAGCTCGACTTCACCCGCTGGCTGGACGAGGTGTTCACCAAGGGCGACTACGACATGACGATCGTCGCCCACGTGGAGGCCCGCGACCTGGGCAAGTTCGCCAACCCGAAGTACTACTGGCACTACGGGGACGAGAAGTTCGCCGCGCTGTACGACGCCGCCGACCAGGCACCGACCGAGGAGCAGGCGGACGCCGGCATGAAGGCGGCCGTCCGCTACCTCGCCGACGACGCCGCCGCGATCTGGCTGTTCGCCCTTCCCAACCTGGTGATCACCAAGGCGACGATCTCCGGCGTGGCCCAGAACGCGACCACCCTGAGCTTCGACCTCACCACGATCACCAGCCGCTAGGGACGGGCGGGGTCCCCACATGCAGCTCGCCCTGCGCCTCGCCCGGCGCGCCGGGGTGTTCCTGGTGAGCCTTCTCGGGGCGTCCCTGCTGATCTTCCTGGTCACCAACGCCCTCCCCGGGGACGTGGCGCAGGTGCTGCTGGGCACGGACGCCACCCCGGAGGCGCTCGCGGAGCTCCGCGCCCAGCTCGGGCTCGACCAGCCGCTGGCCGTGCGGTACCTGCAGTGGCTCGGCGGCCTCATCGTCGGCGACTTCGGCAGCTCCCACCTCAACGGGCAGCCCGTGCTCGGCCTGCTCGCACCGCGCCTGGCGGTGACGCTGTGGCTGGTGCTGTTCGGGGTGCTCGGCTCGCTGCTGATCGCCGTCCCGGCCGGCATGGTGGCCGCCCTCAAGCGCCGCTCCTGGCCCGGTTTCACGATCAGCGCGGCCGCGCAGGTCGGCATGGCGATCCCCGTCTTCTGGGGCGGGATCATGCTGGTGCTGGTGTTCGCGGTCTGGCTGCACTGGCTGCCGGCCAACGGGTACGTCCCGCTGCTGCGCGACCCCGCCCAGTGGGCGTCCCACCTGGTGCTGCCGGCGCTCACCCTCGCCGGGGTGCAGGCGGCCGTGCTCATCCGCTACGTGCGCTCGGCCTTCCTCGAGGTGCTCAACGAGGACTACTACCGCACCGCCCGCGCGATCGGGTGGACGCCGATGCGTGCCCTGCTGCGCCACGGCATGCGCAATGCCGCGATCTCGCTGGTCACCGTGCTCGGGCTCCAGGTCTCGAGCGTGCTGGTGGGGGCGATCGTGGTGGAGTCGGTGTTCACCCTGCCCGGCCTCGGCACGCTGCTGATCACCGCCGTCGGCCAGCGCGACCTGCTGGTCGTGCAGGGCACCGTGATGTTCCTCGTGCTCGCGGTGCTGCTGATCAGCGCGCTGGTCGACCTGTCCTACCTGCTGATCGACCCGCGCCAGCGCACCGCCGGAGGTGCGCGATGAAGCGCGCGCAGCTGCTGACCGGCCTGGTGCTGGTGGCGCTGGTGGTGCTCACCGCCGTCGTCGCCGTGTTCTGGACGCCGTTCGACCCGATCCGGGTCGTGCCCGGCCAGCGCCTGCTGGGGCCGGGCTGGCCGCACGTGCTGGGCACGGACGGCTTCGGCATCGACATCGCCAGCCGCCTGATGGTCGGCGCGCGGACGGTGCTGCTCGTGGGCATCATCTCGGTCGGCCTGTCCGCGGTGGTCGGCGTGCCGCTCGGGCTGCTCGCCGGCCAGGCCGGCGGCTGGGTGGACGAGGTGGTCATGCGGCTGGCCGACATCGTCTACGCGTTCCCCGCGCTGCTGCTGGCGATCCTGCTCGCCTCGGTCTTCGGCGCCTCGACGCTGACGGCGATGGCCGCGATCGGCGTGGCCACGATCCCGGCCTTCGCCCGGGTGGCCCGGGCGGGCACCCTGGAGGTGATGGCCAGCGACTTCGTGCTCGCCGCGCGGGCGTCGGGGACGTCCCGCTGGGGGATCGCGCGACGCCACGTGCTGCCCAACATCGCCCCGCTGATCGGCGTGCAGGCGTCCGTCGGGTTCGCGATGGCGATCCTCGCCGAGGCCGCGCTGTCGTACCTCGGGCTGGCCACGCCCCGTCCCAACCCCACGTGGGGCAACATGCTGCGCGACGCCCAGCAGTTCCTGTTCGTCGCGCCGCTGCAGGCGCTGTGGCCCGGCCTGGCGATCGCTTTGGCCGTCCTCGGGTTCAACCTCCTCGGCGACGGACTGCGCGACTACCTCGACCCCCGGCTGCGGGAGGTGCCATGAGCCTGCTGGACGTGCGCGACCTGCAGGTGGACTTCGGTCGCCGGCACATCCCGGCCGTGCGTGGCGTCAACTTCTCCCTGGACGCGGGGCAGCGGCTCGGCGTGATCGGCGAGTCGGGCTCGGGCAAGACCGTCACCGCCCTTGCGGTGATGGGGCTGCTGCCGGAGAACGCGCACGTCGCCGGCTCGGTCGTGCTGGACGGGCAGCAGATCGTCGGCCTGGCCGAGCGTGGCCTGGCGCGGCTGCGGGGCAACACCGTGTCGATGGTCTTCCAGGAGCCGATGACCGCGCTCGACCCCACCATGCGGGTGGGCCGGCAGGTGGCGGAGGTGCTGCGGCTGCACCAGGGCGCGGAGTCCGGCCCGGCGCGCGAGCGTGTCGTCGCGATGCTCGCCGAGGTGGGCCTGTCGGACGCCGACCGGATCGCCGACGCCTATCCGCACCAGCTGTCCGGCGGGCAGCGGCAGCGGGTGGTGCTGGCGATGGCGCTGATCAACTCGCCGAGCCTGGTGATCTGCGACGAGCCGACCACAGCGCTGGACGTCACGGTGCAGGCGTTGGTGCTGGCCAAGCTGGACGAGGTGCTGGACGCGAGCGGCGCGGCCTGCCTGTTCATCAGCCACGACCTCGCCGTGGTCTCCCAGGTCTGCGACCAGGTGCTGGTGATGCTCGACGGGCGCATCGTCGAGTCCGGCACCGTCGAGAAGCTCTTCACCGCCCCCGAGCACCCCTACACGCGCGGGCTGGTCGCCACCGCGCGCCTGGACCTGACCGTGCCGGGCCAGCGGCTGCCCACCGTGGACGACTTCTACGCCGGAGGCGACCATGGCTGAGCACACCGCCACCCCGGGCGAGCTGTACCGGGCCGAGGCACTCACCCGCCGCTACCGCGACGGCGGCCGGGAGGTGCTCGCCCTCGACAGCGTCGACCTCCACCTCGACCGGGGCCAGCGGCTCGGCATCGTGGGGGAGTCGGGCTCCGGCAAGTCGACCCTCGTCCGGCTCCTGGCCGGCCTCGACCGGCCCACGTCCGGCCGCGTGTGGTTCGAGGGGACGGAGATCACCCGCCTGCCCGAGCGCGACCTCGGCGTCCTCCGAGCGTCCGTCCAGATGGTCTTCCAGGACCCCCGCTCGTCGCTGAACCCGCGGATGCGCGTCGGTGACATCATCACCGAGCCCCTGCGCTCGCGGCTCGTGCGCCGCCAGTTGCCGGCCGGCACCGACCACCAGCACCGCCTGGCCGAGGTGCTGGAAGCGGTCGACCTGCCCGAGGACGCGGGACGCCGCTACCCCCACGAGTTCTCCGGCGGGCAGCGCCAGCGGATCGCGATCGCCCGCGCCCTCGCCCCCAAGCCGGAGGTGCTGATCGCCGACGAGCCCGTCTCCGCACTGGACGTCTCGGTGCGCGCCCAGGTGCTGAACCTGCTGACCGACCTCGTGGCCTCGCAGGGGCTCACGCTGGTCGTGGTCAGCCACGACCTGATGGTGGTACGCCACCTGTGCGACCGCCTGGTCGTGATGCGGCAGGGCCGGATCGTGGAGGAAGGGGCCACGGAAACGGTCTACGAAACCCCGGCGACCGCCTACACCCGGGCCCTGCTGGACGCCGTCCCGAGGATCCGGACCAGCCGCGGCTGAGCCGGTGTGCGGAGCGGGTCCGCGACGGTGTTTACTGAGCCGGTGCCCCGCTCGTCCAGCAGCCTCGTGAGCAGCCTGCTCGGGCTGCGCGGGAACGGGCGCGCGTGCGTCTACACCGAGCCCATGTGGGGCCTGTCGATGATGCTGGTGCTGCCGTACGCCTCGGTGTTCATGCTGGCGCTGGGCGTGCACGACGAGCAGATCGGCCTCCTGGCGACGATCTCGATGCTGTCGCAGGTGGTGTTCGGCCTGCTCAGCGGCGTGATCACAGACAAGCTCGGGCGCCGGCTGACCACCGCGGTCTTCGACGTGGTGGCCTGGTCGATCCCGTGCCTGATCTGGGCGTTCGCGCAGAACTTCTGGTACTTCCTGGTGGCCGCGGTGATCAACGGCGCCTGGCAGGTCACGCAGAACTCCTGGGACTGCCTGCTCGTGGAGGACGTGTCCCGGTCCGAGCTCACCAAGGTGTACTCGCTGGTGAAGGCCGCGGGGGAGTTCTCCGCGCTGTTCGCCCCGATCGCCGCACTGCTGGTCTCCCGGTTCGGGCTCGAGCCTGCCGTCCGCCTGCTCTACCTGAACGCCTTCGTGATCATGACCGCGAAGATCGTGATCCTCTACCGCTGGTCCACCGAGACCGCCACCGGACGGCTGCGCCGCGAGCAGACCCGCGGGGTCAGCACCTGGCGGCTGCTGGGCGAGTACCGCGGTGTGCTCGGCCTCATCGTGTCGTCGAAGGGGACGCTGTTCTCGCTGGCGATCGCGGCCATCGTGGGCGCGGTGGCCCTCGTCAACGGCACGTTCTGGCAGGTGGTGATCAACCAGCACCTGTTGGTGCCCGACCCGTTGCTGCCGTTCTTCCCGATGGTCCGCTCGATCCTGTCGGTGCTGTTCTTCTTCACGATCATCCCGCGGCTCACCCACGCCCGGCACCTCCAGCGTCCGACCCTGTGGGGATTCGCGGTCTACCTGGCGGGCCAGGTGCTGCTGGTCACGATCCCCGCGCCCGTGGGATCGGCGACGCTCTCCACCTACGCCCTGCTCGGCGTCTGCCTGCTGCTGGACGCCTTCGGCGGCAGCATCCTGTTCATGCTGGCCGAGTCGCTGGTCGCCCTGCACGTCGACCAGCACGAGCGCTCACGAGTGATGGCCATCCAGCGCACCTGCGTGATGCTGGTCACCGCCCCGTTCGGCTGGATCTCCGGCTGGCTGTCCGGCATGGACCGCACCTGGCCGTTCGTACTCACCTCCGGGCTGCTCGTGCTCGGCCTGGCCGTCACGGCCCGGCTGTGGGTGACCACCCACACCGAGCCCTCGCCGGTCGCCTGAGGCGCCGGCTCCCACCGGCTCAGTCGGCGTCGATGGCGAGGCGGGCCACGACCTCGTCGTGCAGCACGCCGTTGGTGGCGATCGCTCCCGGCCCGTGCGGGCCGTCCCGGCCGTCGAGGTTGGTGAAGCGTCCGCCGGCCTCGGTGACGATCACGGTCAGCGCGGCCATGTCGTGCAGCGCCAGTTCCGGTTCGGCCGCCAGGTCGACCGCGCCCTCCGCCACGAGCATGTAGCTCCAGAAGTCGCCGTAGGCGCGGGTGCGCCAGCAGTCGCGCATCAGGTCCACGAACTGCTGCCCGCGCCCGGACTCGACCCACCCGTTGATCGAGGAGTACGACAGCGACGCGTCCTCGATGGACGACACCGCCGACGTGCGCACCGGCTGGCCCTGGAGCAGCGTCCGGCCGGTGAACGCGCCACCGCCGGAGTAGGCCCACCAGCGCCGCGACAGCGCGGGAGCGGAGACCACGCCCGCCACCACCTCATCGCCCACCATCAGCCCGATCAGGGTGGCCCAGACCGGGACGCCGCGCACGAAGTTCGCCGTCCCGTCGATCGGGTCGATCACCCAGCGCCGCGGGCCCCACCCGGAGTCGTCGCGCTCCTCGCCGTGCACGGCGTCCCGCGGGCGGGTGCGCGACAGCATGGTGCGCAGCGCGTCCTCCACCGCGGTGTCCGCGTCGGTCACCGGCGTGAGGTCGGGCTTGGCCGTGACCCTCAGGTCCGACGCCTTGAACCGGGCGGTGGTGATCGCGTCGGCCTGGTCGGCCAGGACGTGGGCAAGGCGGAGGTCGTCCAGCAGGGCTTGGTCGGGCATGCCCAGCAATCTAGTGGCCGGGTGCCCGATCCGTCGGACGCGCCCCGCCGGGCGGGCTACCCGAACGCCTTCTCCATGCGGCGGAACGACTCGAGGCGTTCCGCCGACAGCCGGCCCTCGGCGACGGCGGTGTCGAGAGCGCACTCCGGGGACGCCGTGTCGTGGCGGCACCCGCGCGGGCAGTCCTCCACGATCTCCGACAGGTCGGGGAAGGCGGCCACGATCGAGTCCGGGGTGACGTGGCTCAGCCCGAACGAGCGGACGCCGGGGGTGTCGATCACCCAGCCGTCGGCGTCGGGAAGGCGCAGCGCGATGGCGCTCGTGGACGTGTGCCGGCCCCGGCCGGTCACCTCGTTCACGTGGCCCACCTGGCGGTCGACCCCCGGGATCAGGGCGTTGACCAGCGTGGACTTGCCGACCCCCGAGTGCCCGACGAGCACGCTGTGGTGGCCCCGGAGCGCGTCGCGGAGCTCGCCGAGGTCGGAGCCCGGCTCGACGGCGACGACCTGGAGGCCGAGGGGGCGATAGGTCGCCATCAGCCCGTCGGGGTCGGCCAGGTCGGCCTTGGTGAGCACCAGCAGGGGCTCGAGCCCCGCGTCGTAGGCGGCCACGAGGATGCGGTCGATCATGCCCACCCTCGGGGGCGGGTCGGCCAGGGCGGCCACGATCACCAGCTGGTCGGCGTTGGCGACGATCGGGCGCTCGAAGGGGTCGTCGTCGTCGGCCGTCCGCCGCAGCACCGTCCGCCGCTCCTCGACGCCGACGATCCGGGCCAGCGTCCCCTGGTCGCCGGAGGTGTCGCCCACCAGGCGCACACGATCGCCGACGATCACGCCCGTGCGGCCCAGCGTCCGGGCCTTCGTGGCCGTCACCAGCGGTCGGTCCTCCGCCGCGAGGCAGCGGTACCGGCCCCGGTCGACGGTGATGACCGTGGCCACCTCGGCCCGGTCGTAGCTGGGACGGTCCTTGGTGCGCGGGCGCGAGCGGCGTCCGGGCCGCTCGTAGCCGTCGTGCGGGTCGTCGGTGATCCCGTCCCGTCCGGCCCGGCTCACGCGGCGCCGCCCAGCAGGCGGGCCCACAGGCCGGGGAAGTCCGGGAGCGTTTTGGTGGTGCACCCCACGTCGTCGAGTTCGACCCCCGGCGTGACCAGCCCGACCAGCGCCGCCGCGTGGGCGAGGCGGTGGTCGGCGTGGGTGGCGAAGGTGCCGCCGTGGCGGGGCGCGGGCGTGATCCGGAGGCCGTCCGCGGTCTCGGTGACGCCGACGCCCAGCCCGGACAACCCGGCGGCGAGCGCGGCGAGCCGGTCGGTCTCGTGCCCGCGGATGTGGGCCACGCCGCGGATCGTGCTCGGCCCGTCGGCGACGGCCGCCAGCGCGGCCACGGCGGGGGTGAGCTCGCTGACGGCGTGCAGGTCGACGTCGGCGCCGCGCACACCGTCGCCGGACACCTTCACCTGGCGCTCCCCGGAGGCGGTGGTGTCGAAGCCGATCCGTGCGCCGAAGGCTGCGAGCACCTCCAGCAGCTCGTCCGCCGCCTGCACGGACGCCTCCGGCCAGGCGGTCGTCAGTTCGCCGCCGGTCACGAGCGCCGCGGCCAGGATCGTGGCGGCGTTGGTGAGGTCGGGTTCGACGGTCTCGTCGACCGCGGCGATCGGCCCGGGCTCGACCCGCCAGGTGGACGACTCCGTCCGCTCGACCCGGACGCCGCGGCGCCGCAGCAGCGCGCACGTCATCTCGATGTGGGGCAGCGAGGGGAGCGGGCCGCCGGCGTGGGTGACGGTGACACCGTCGGGGAACCGGGCCCCGGCCAGCAGCAGGGCAGAGACGAACTGGCTGCTCGGGCTCGCGTCGAGGGTGACCGCTCCTCCGCGGAACGCCATCCCCCCGCCCACGGTGAACGGCAGCGCGGGCGGGTCGCTGACGGTCGCACCGAGCGCGGCCAGTGCTCCCAGCAGCCCGGCCACCGGACGAGCGGAGGCCGCCTCGTCGCCGACGAAGCGGGTGGGCGTGGCCGACAGCGCCGCCACCGGCGGCAGGAACCGCAGCACGGTGCCGGCCAGGCCGCAGTCGACGGTGCCACCCCCGGTCACGGCGTCCGCGGGGACGACGCGCACCCGGGTGGCGGAGACGTCCTCGATCCGGGCACCCAGCGTGGTCAGTCCTGCGCGCATCAGGGCCGTGTCGCGGGAGTCGAGCACGCCGTCGATCAGCGACGGGGCGTCGGCGAGCGAGGCGAGCAGGAGGCTGCGGGCACTCGCGGACTTCGATCCGGGGACGACCACGTGGCCGCGCAGCGGGGACGTGGCGACCGGGGCCGTCCAGGGGATCAAGAAAGCACGCCCTCCACGCTCTTGCGAGCCTTGCGCACCGAACGGCGGGCGATCCGTGCCGCGTCCTCGGCCGCTCCGCGGGCGTCGCGCTCGAGCTCGGCCTTGCGGCGGGCGGCGTCCTTGGCGAGCAGCTGCTTCTGGGTGCGCAGGCGCCAGGCCAGCGTGGGCTTGCCCTCGGTGTCCTGGGCGGCCAGCAGCACGCCCCCGAGCAGCGCCACGTTCTTGGACAGCAGGGCCCGGGTCGTGGCCTTGTCCGGCCCCTTCAGGGGGTTCGTCGCGAGGACGTGCGGCACCATCGTGGCGGCGAGGATGCCCGCCCCGCAGCGCCGTCCCAGCCCCGTGGCGAGGCTGAGACCACCGAGCACCTGGAGCGCCCCGGTGAGCTTGACCAGGCCGGCGGTGTCCTCGGGCAGGTAGCCCCGCACCGACTCGGGGACGGTCGAGGCCACCAGGGGCAGCACCTTGTCCGCGACCGGCTCTGCGGCGGGCACCAGCTCCTCGGGGTGCTGGATCGCCTTGATGCCGTTGATCACGAAGTAGCTGGCGAGCATCGACCGGGCGACGAAGCGCAGAAGACTCATGCCCTATTACTACCCCGATCGACACCGGGTGCCAAGCGCGTCCCGATCGCGTGTATCCCTTCGGCCCGCCGGCGCGTCAGTGCTGGTGAGGAAACCCGAGGAGAGGAAACGGTCATGACGACCAACGTGGGAAGCACCGACAAGATCATCCGGATCGGCCTGGCGGCGGTCGCCGCACTGGTCGCCGTGCTCACCGGAGCGGGCACGGTGGGCGGCATCCTGCTGCTCGTGGTGGCCGGCGTGCTGCTGGTGACCGCCCTGGTGGGCTTCTGCCCCCTGTACCGGCTGTTCGGGGTGAACACCTGCAAGGTCCCTTCGGCGAAGTGAGCGAGGACGCGCCGTCGGACGGCTAGATTTCGAGCCGTGCAGGAACTGGGGGAGCGAGTGGCCGGCGAGGTGCCGGGTCTGCTGCGTTACGCCCTCCTGCTGACCCGGGACCGCGAGGCGGCCGAGGACCTCGTCCAGGACACGGTGGTCAGGGCGCTGGAGCGCGCCGACCAGTTCCGCGGGGAGGCGTCGGTGGCCACCTGGCTGCACCGGATCATGTTCACCCGGTTCGTCGACGGCACCCGTCGGACGGCGCCCGAGCTGCGGGCGGAGGAGGAACTGGTCGACGCGGTCGAGGCCGCCTGGCGCGACGACGCCTACACGGTCGCCGCGGAGGTCGTGATCGAGCGGGCCGAGCAGCGCGAGGAGCTGCGGGACGCCCTGCTCCGCCTGCCCGTCGCGTACCGGACGGCCGTCGTCCTGCACGACGTCGAGGGCCTCACCGCCCGCGCCGTGGCCGAGGTGCAGGGCGTCTCGCTGGCGGCGTCCAAGCAGCGGATCCGGCGGGGACGGGAGATGCTCGTCTCCGCCCTGGCACGCGGCGCCGAGCGGCGGGCGGCGCTGACCGGGGTGCCGCTGAACTGCTGGCAGGCGCGCAGCCGCATCGACGACTACCTGGCCGGCGAGCTGGGCACCCGCGAGCGCACCCGCCTCGAGGCGCACCTGGCCGGCTGCCCCACCTGCCCCGCCCTGTACGCCGGCATCGTCGGGGTGACCGCTGCCCTGGGCGGCCTGCGCGACCCGGACTCGGTCGTGCCGCCGCGCCTGGCCGGACGCGTCCGGGAGGCCCTGGGCGCGTCCGGGCCGGACCGGCCTGGTGTCGGGGGCACGGCGTAGGGTCGGTGCCATGTGCGGACGCTATGCGCTGTCGCAGGCGGGGGAGGACCTCGAGGAGTACTTCGAGATCGACGAGGTGGCCGGCCCCCTCCCCGGCCCCGACTACAACATCGCCCCTACCGACCCGGTGCCGGCGGTGTTCGAGCGCGACCGGCCGGGCGGCCGCGCCCGCGTGCTGGCCGGGGTGCGCTGGGGACTGGTGCCGTCGTGGGCGAAGGACGCCTCCGGCGCGGCGCGGCTGATCAACGCCCGCATGGAGACCGTCGCCGAGAAGCCCGCCTTCCGCAAGGCGTTCGCGTCCCGGCGGTGCCTGCTCCCCGCCGACGGCTACTACGAGTGGTATCCCGTGCAGGTGGGCGGCAGGCCGGCGAAGCAGCCCTACTTCATCCGGCCCGCCGGAGGTGGGCTGTTCGTGATGGCCGGGCTCTACGAGTTCTGGAAGGCGCCCGACGGGCAGTGGCTGACGACCGCCACGGTGATCACGACCTCCGCCGCGGACGAGGTCGGCCACATCCACGACCGGATGCCGCTGGCGGTGACCAGGGAGAACTGGGACGCCTGGCTCGACCCCTCCTTCGCCGGGGACGCCCGGGGCCTGCTGACGGTGCCCGCGCCGCAGCTGGAGGCCCACCCGGTGTCGATGGCCGTGAACAAGGTGGCGAACGACGGGCCGGAGCTGATCGTGCCGCTGGCGGAATAACCGCCGCCGTCACACCCGTTGAGGAGGGCGTGATCGACACCCTGGACCCGGCCGCCCGCCTCGCCGTCCCCGGGACCCGTCGTGAGCACCCGCTAGGCTCGTTCGTGATGAACCTGCCAACCATGCCCGAGGCGACTGACCTCGACCGGCCGGAGACCGACCAGGAGCGTGCCGAGCGGTTCGAGGGCGAGGCCCTCGCCTACCTCGACCAGCTCTACGGCGCCGCCCTGCGGATGACGCGCAACCCGTCCGACGCCGAGGACCTCGTCCAGGAGACCTACGCGAAGGCGTACGCCTCGTTCCACCAGTTCACGCCCGGCACGAACCTCAAGGCCTGGCTGTACCGGATCCTGACGAACACCTTCATCAACACCTACCGCAAGAAGCAGCGCCAGCCGCAGACGTCCGGGCAGGAGGTCGAGGACTGGCAGCTCGCCCGCGCGGAGGCGCACACCTCGACCGGGCTCCGCTCGGCCGAGATGGAGGCGCTCGACCGCATGCCCCACTCGGCGGTGACCGACGCGATGAACGCCCTGTCGCCGGACTTCCGGCTCGCGGTGTACCTGGCCGACGTGGAGGGCTTCTCGTACAAGGAGATCGCCGAGATCATGGGCACCCCGATCGGCACGGTGATGTCGAGGCTGAACCGTGGACGCAACCAGCTGCGTGCCTCCCTCGCCGACTTCGCCCGTGAGCACGGCCTGATCGGTGGTGACCGCGATGATGCATGAGTTCGAGGACTGCACACAGGTGCTGCAGCACCTCTACGAGTTCCACGACCACGAGCTCACCGAGGAGGAGGCGGACGAGATCCGCGCCCACCTGCTCGCCTGTGAGCCGTGCCTGGACCACTACCAGGTCGAGGACGCGATGCGCCTGCTGATCCGCAAGTGCTGCTCGGAGGAGAAGGCGCCCGACACCCTCCGGCTGCGCGTGCAGGCCACCTACACCCGCACCGTGGTGATCACCGAGACCGACTGAGCGCGGCGGATCCGCCGGCTCGCGTGCCCGGGAATGACGAAACCCCCGCCCACGGGCGGGGGTTCGACGTTCCGGCGGCGATCCTCAGGCGTTCGGGCGCTTGCCGTGGTTAGCAGCGCTCTTCCTGCGGGAACGGCGCTTACGGCCACCCTTACCCATCGTGGTCTCCTAGCAGTCGACGTTTCGGCGCGTCGATCGACGCGAGGGCCCATTCTGCCAGCCCCTGCCCGGACGGTCCAACCGGAGTCAGTAGGGTGGCGGGCATGGAGACGATGGAGCAGGTGATCAGGCGCCATTGCGTTCTCACCGACGAGGACTGCCAGTGGCTCACCCAGCTCGTCGACGAGTGGTCGCTGCTGGCCGACCTGGCCTTCGCCGACCTGATCCTGTGGGTGCCCGACAACGACCCGAACGTCTTCTGGGCGTGCGCGCAGGTACGTCCGACCACCGGCCCGACCTCTCTGGAGGACGATGTGGTGGGGGAGGAGATCGCCTACGACCCCGAGCACCTGGTGACCGAGGCGTTCCTGTCCCAGCAGATCAGCCACACCAGCGGCAACAAGCTCCACGCCGGCATCCCGGTCGACGTCCAGGCCATCCCGATCATCAAGGGAGACCAGGTGCTGGGCGTCGTCGAGATGCACACCAACCAGATGGGCGTGCGGGCACCGGGCGCCCTCGAGGACGCCTACCTCGAGGCGGCGCAGGTCATCGCCGGCATGGTGCACCGGCACGAGTTCCCGCTCGGTGGGGACCGGCGGGTGCCGTGGGTGTCCCCTCGGGTCGGTGACGGCATGATCCGGGTGGCCCCGTCGGGCCAGATCGTCTTCGCCAGCCCCAACGCGCTGAGCGCGTACCGCCGCCTCGGCCTGGCCAGCGACCTGTACGGCGAGGACTTCGTCGCGGTCACCCGCTCGCTGCTGAAGGAGCGGACGCCGGTGGACCGTCCGCTGGCCGCGACGCTGGTCGGCCGCGGGTCGTCCGAACTCGACCTGGAGACGAGCACGGCCAACGTCCGCCTCCGGGTGCTCGCGCTGACGTCCGGCGACGGGCCGGACGGGCTGCTCGTGATGTGCCGCGACACGACAGAACTGCGCTCGCGCGAGCGGCAGCTCGTCACCAAGGATGCGACCATCCGCGAGATCCACCACCGGGTGAAGAACAACCTCCAGACGGTGGCCGCACTGCTGCGACTCCAGGCCCGTCGCATCGCCTCCCCCGAGGCCAAGGGCGCGCTGAACGACGCCATGAAGCGGGTGGCTGCCATCGCTGTCGTCCACGAGATCCTCAGCCAGGCGTTCGACTCCGCGGTGAAGTTCGACGACGTGGCGGACCGGCTGCTGCGGATGGTCGGCGACGTGGCGGCCACCGGCGGCAAGGTGCGAATGGTGAGGCAGGGGTCGTTCGGCTACGTGCCGGCGGACGTGGCGACGAGCCTCTCGCTCGTGCTCACCGAGCTGTGCCAAAACGCCGTGGAGCACGGCCTGCGCGACCAGTCGGGCGAGGTGCTGGTGCGCCCGCAGCAGCAGGACGGCGAGCTGGTGGTGGAGGTGGTCAACCACGGGGAGCCGCTGCCCGAGGGCTTCCGGATCACCAGCTCGACCAGCCTCGGGCTGTCGATCGTCAGCACCCTGGTCGCCGACCTGGGCGGGGAGTTCTCACTGGCCTCGGAGGACGACGCCACCACGGCGACGGTCCGGGTTCCCCTGATCTGAGAGGCCCGCTCCGCGGGCCGGTGTGGGCGCCGCTCGGGCGCGGGAGTGGTCAGCTGTTGCGGACGCGCATGCGCGCGGCGCGGCGCTTCATGGCGCGGCGCTCGTCCTCGCTGAGCCCGCCCCACACACCATGGTCCTGTCCGGCGTCCAGCGCCCACTGCAGGCAGGCCTCGCGCACCTCGCAGCGTCGACAGACCTTCTTGGCCTCGGCGATCTGCATCAAGGCGGGTCCGGTATTGCCGATCGGGAAGAACAGCTCCGGATCCTCGGTCAGGCAGGCAGCCCTGTGGCGCCAGTCCATGAAGTAACACTCCTTGAGTAGGTGGGCCGGAAAACGGCGGTAGGCCCGATGCAGACCTCACCGGGCGCTGCGACAAAGCACACGCCCGGCGTCCAGACTGACAACTGTAGCTTGCCAGCACAAGATCCCCGCGTGTTTTTGCACATGTGCCGCGGCGTGGCTCGCCCCGATGCACGGACCACCCGGAGCCCGGCGCTACGCTGGCGCGCATGCCCGGCACCGCTCCCGAACGCCCGCTGCCCCTCGTGGTCGCAGTGGTCGGCGCCGCCCTCGCCGGGGTGGCGCTGGTCGTCCTCGCGATCGCCTCGCTCGCCGCAGGGCACGGCAGTTTCAGCGGTGGTGTCGGCGTGGTGCTCCTCGCCTACGGGGCGGCCATGCTGGCCGCCGCCTGGGGGCTGTGGCGCCGGAGCCTGTTCGGCCGGGGGCCCGTCGTGGCCTTCTCGCTGCTCAACCTGGCCGCCGGCGTCACCTTCACCGGCTCGTCCGGGTGGCTGTGGCTGGGCGTCGCGGTGTCGGCGGTCACGGCGGTCGCCGCCGCGCTCCCCGCGACCAGCGCAGCCCTGCACCTGCGGCGCGAGCCGGGCCCGGTCAACGAACCCGGCGAGCCCCTGCCGAGGGACGACCGAGGAAGGTGACGGGCTGCGGCAGCCCTGCGGCGGCGAAGGCCGCGGTCACCGCCTCCGACACCGCGTCCACCCGGTCCGCGGACACGAGGGCGAGCACGCAGCCACCGAAGCCGCCACCGGTCATCCGCGCCCCCAGGGCGCCCTCGGCGAGCGCGACCTCGACCGCCAGGTCGACGCTCGCCTCCGTGATCTCGTAGTCGTCGCGCATGGACGCGTGCGACGCCGTCATCAGCCGCCCCAGCCCGGGGTAGTCGCCCGCGGCGAGCGCCGTCATCGCGTCCAGCACCCGCTGGTTCTCGGTGACCACGTGGCGGACGCGCCGTCCGGTCAGCTCGGGGAGGCGGGCCAGGGCGTCGTCGAGGTCGGTGACGTCACGAAGGGCCGGGACGCCGAGGAGGCGGCACGCCTCCTCGCAGCTGGCCCGCCGCGCGGCGTACTCGCCGTCCACATGGCTGTGCCGGGTGCGGGTGTCGATCACGAGGATCTCCAGCCCGGCCGCGGTGACCGCGAGCGGCACCTGCCGCGTCTCCAGGGTCCGGCAGTCCAGGAACAGGGCGTGGTCGGCGACGCACAGGGTGGACGCCGCCTGGTCGAGCAGCCCGGTGGGCGCGCCGACGTAGGCGTTCTCCGCCACCCGGGCGAGCTTGGCCCGGTCCATCGGCGCGATGTTGAGGCCGTTGAGGTCGGCGAGCGCGGTGAGGGCCGCGCACTCGATGGCCGCGGAGGAGGACAGGCCCGCGCCGAGCGGCACGTCGGAGGTGAGGACGAGGTCAGCGCCACCGACCTCGTGGCCGGCCTCCCGCAGCGCCCACACCACGCCGGCGAGGTAGGAGTGCCAGCCCGGGGTGCCCGGCACCAGCTCGTCCGGGCCGAGTTCGACGGTGTCGTCGAGGTCGACCGAGCGGAGCCGCCAGCGCCCGTCCGTGCGCGGGGACGCGGCCAGGAAGGCGGCCTGCGGCAGGGCGAACGGCAGCACGAACCCGTCGTTGTAGTCGGTGTGCTCGCCGATCAGGTTGATCCGGCCGGGGCCGGACCAGACCCCGACGGGATCGGTGCCGGTGAGTGTGCGGAACGCGTCCGCCGCCTGGTCGGTGAGCACGTCAGTCCTCCTCGTCGTCGAGGCGAGCCAGCCAGGTGGCCAGTCGCTCGACGGCATTCTCGTGCTCCGGGTACAGGTCGACGAACAGGCTCAGTTTCTCGGACAGCCAGGCGAGGCTGACCTCCTCCTCGCCGCGCCGGTCGGCGAGTTCCTCGATGCCGCGGTCGGTGAAGTACATCAGCCGTCCAGCGCCCGGGCGAGCAGGTCGGCCTCCTGGGCCTGGTGCACCTTCACCGAGCCCACCGAGGGCGCGGACGCCGCGGGGCGGGTGATCCCGGTCATCCGGAGGTCGTAGCCCGGCAGGAACGCCGCCACGGCCGCCGGCAGGTGCAGCTGGAGGAACCACCAGGCTCCCTGGTTCTCCGGCTCGTCCTGCGCCCAGCGGATGTCGCTGACGTGGGGGTACTTCGCCAGCTCCGCGGCCAGTTCGCGCGCGGGCAGCGGGTAGAGCCGCTCCAGCGGCAGGATCGCGACCTTCTGGTCGAGCCCGGCCTCGGCACGCGCCTGGACGAGCTCCCACCGGATCTTGCCCGAGCACAGCACGATGCGCTCGACCGTGGTCGGGTCGGTGATCGTCGGGTCGCCCATCGCCGGCTGCCAGCGCCCCTCGAGGAACTCCGAGCGGGGCGAGACCGCCATCTTCGAGCGCAGCATCGACTTGGGCGTGGCGATCACCACCGGCCGGTGCCAGTTCACGTACGCGTGGGTGCGCAGGAGGTGGAAGTAGCTCGCCGGCGTGGACGGCTGGCAGACCGCCAGCGCGCCCTCAGAGCACAGCGTCAGCCACCGCTCGATGCGGGCCGAGGAGTGGTCGGGCCCCTGGCCCTCGTACCCGTGGGGGAGCAGCAGGACGACGCCGGACTTCTGCGTCCACTTGGCATTGCCGGAGGCGATGAACTCGTCGGCGATGGTCTGGGCGCCATTGGCGAAGTCGCCGAACTGGCCCTCCCAGCAGACCAGTGCGTCCGGGGCGGCGACCGAGTAGCCGTACTCGAAGCCCATCGTGGCGTACTCGCTGAGGAGGGAGTCGAACACGTGGAACTTGCCCTGGTCGGGCGAGAGGTGCTTCAGCGGCACGTAGGCGCGGTTGTCGACGCGGTCGATCACGGCGGCGAACCGCTGGCTGAAGGTGCCGCGGCGGCTGTCCTGGCCGGTGAGGCGGACGGGCCGTCCCTCCATCAGCAGCGACCCGAACGCCAGCAGTTCCGCGGTCGCCCAGTCGACGGGGCCGTTGCGAATGCTGTCGGCGCGTCGCTGGAGCTGCGGCAGCACCTTGGGGTGGACGGTGAAGTCGTCGGGGAAGGTGAGGTGCGCGGCGGCGACGGCCTCCATCTGCTCCGCGGTGATCGCGGTCCCGCGGTCCTTGCCCAGCTTGGCGGGGTAGTACGGCACCTTCCGGTAGTCGTCGTCGTCGGCGTCCGTCGCCTCCCGCACCTCGCGGAAGACGCTCTCCAGGCGGTCGCGGAACTTCGCGATGACGCCCTCGGCGTCCTCGGTGGAGATGTCGCCGCGTCCGATCAGGGCCTCGGTGTAGAGCTTGCGGACGCTGCGCTTCTGCTCGATCAGGTCGTACATCAGCGGCTGGGTGAAGCTGGGGTCGTCGCCCTCGTTGTGGCCGCGGCGGCGGTAGCAGACGAGGTCGACGACGACGTCCTTGGCGAAGCGCTGGCGGAAGTCGTAGGCGACCTGCGCGACCCGGGCGACCGCCTCGGGGTCGTCGCCGTTGACGTGGAAGATCGGCGCCTGGACGGCCTTGGCCACGTCGGTGGCGTAGATGGACGAGCGGGACTCGATCGGCGCGGTCGTGAAGCCGACCTGGTTGTTCACCACCAGGTGGATCGTGCCGCCGGTCTTGTACGCGCGCAGCTGGCTCATCTGGAGGGTCTCGTAGACCACGCCC